>NZ_JBFANJ010000008.1:300501-376420 GCF_040674795.1 Nonomuraea sp. NPDC049725
GGGTGGCGGCCGCTCACTGGGGGCGGCGCATAGGTGACGGGACCCGCGGGGTTGCGGCACGCAAGGTAGTGGGGGCAGGCGGCGGGGTGGTGGGCACGCCCCCGGAGGGCGGTATGTCCGGAGGTCGGGGCGTGCCCGAAGGTGGGGCGCGCCTGGTGGCGATGGCACGCCGAGGTCGCGGCACGCCCGCACGGGTGGCACGGCTGGAGACCGCGCACGCCCGGGGCGGTGGTGGCACGTCCGAACGTGGCGACGCGCCTGGTGACGGCGCGCCCGGGGGTGGTGGCACGCCGGGGGTGGCGGCATGGCCCGACGTGGCGGCGCACCCCAAGGTGGCGGCGCACCCCGAGGTAGCGGCGCGCCCGGACATGGCGGCACGCCCAGACATGGCGGCACGCCCGGACGTGGGGGCCTCACCGGCGCCCGGGGCTCGGGGGCCGGGCGCCGGTGGGGTGAGGGGCCTTCGTTGGGCTCGGGGTGCGGGACTCCGTTGGGCCGGGGGGCCGGACTTCGTGGGGGTTAGGGGGTGATTGTGCAGGGGGTGTTGTTGAGGGTGAAGCGGGTGGGGAGGGTGGGGTCGCCGGTGTGGCCGGCCAGGTAGCCCAGGGTGACGGCGGCGCCGGGGGCGATGGTGCGGTTGTGCGGGGCGTTGACCGCTTGGACGATGTCGCCGCCCTGGGTGAGGGTGGTGTTCCAGTCGGAAATGATCTTCTGGCCGGGGGTGAGGGGGAAGGTGAGGGTCCAGCCGTCGACCGGGGTGTCGGCGAGGTTGGTGATGGTGAGGTCGACGGTCATGCCGGTGCCCCAGACCTGGGTGACGGGCTTGATGGAGCAGGTGGGCCGTGCGCGTGCGAAGGAGACGCGGTGCAGGCCGCCGGGGAGGTCGTTGACGACGTAGAGCTCGCCTTGGGGGGTGCTGCCGAAGGCGGTGACCTGGGTGGGCATCTCGCCGATCTCGGCCTGGTCGTAGCCGCCGGCGCCGTCCTCGCGCAGGGCCCACACGGTGGAGGAGCAGTAGTCGGTGGCGATGTAGGTGCCGCCGACGAGGTCGGCGTACTGGCGGCCGCGGTAGACCTGGCCGCCGATGACGGCGCAGCCGCCGGTGTAGGGCGAGTAGGTGAAGATCGGCTGGGTGTACTGGGCGTCGGGGCGGCACTGGGTCTCGTCGAAGACTTCGAGGCCCTCGTAGCAGGACCAGCCGAGGTTGGCGCCGGCCTGGTGCCCGGGTTTGACGTGGTTGATCTCCTCCCAGCGGCCCTGGCCGACGTCGGCGATCCACAGGGAGCCGTCCGCGTGGTCGACGGAGAAGCGCCAGGGGTTGCGGCCCCCGTACATCCAGATCTCGGGCCGGGCGCCCGGGACGCCGGTGAAGGGGTTGTCGTCGGGGACGCAGTAGGGCAGGTCGCCGCAGGTCCGGCTGACGTCGATGCGGAGGATCTTGCCGAGGAGGGTGTCGAGGCGCTGCCCGGAGTCGAAGGGGTCGCCGGCGCCGCCGCCGTCGCCGATGCTCCAGTAGAGGTGGCCGTCGGTGCCGAAGGTGAGCTGGCCGCCGTTGTGGTTGCTGTGTTCGGCGTGCTCCTGGGCGAGGAGGGGTTCGAGGCGGGCGTCGTCGAGCCGGTAGCGGGCGAGGGTGACGGCGCCGTCGGGGAGCGCGGTGTAGGCGAGGTACAGGTCCTGGCTCTGGGGGAAGTCGGGGGCGAGGGCGATGCCGAGCAGGCCGCGTTCGTTGCCGGATTCGTCGACGGAGGCGGTGATGTCGATGATCGGGGTCTGGGCGAGGCCGGTGTCCGGGTGGTAGACGCGTACGGTGCCGCGTTTCTCGGTGATGAGGAGCCGGCCGGTCCCGTCGTCGGGGGCGGCGATGGCGGTGGGGCGGCGCAGCCCGAAGGCGACCTGGGTGGTGGTCGCGCGGATCTCTTCCAGGGGTGGAGGGGCGGTCTCGGCCGCGGCGGCCGGGGTGACCGGGGTGAAGGGGGCGAGCAGGGACAGGGCGAGCAGGGCGGGGGCTGCCCAGCGTCGTGCTGGCATGCGGGCTCCAGAGGCGGGGCTTCGTCCGGGGTCCGGGGGGTTCTCCGGGACCGGGGCGCGGCGGGCATGCGGCGCGCCCGGCCGGACGGTACCGGCGGGGCGGCCGTCCGGCCAGCGCTCGGGGGCCGGGTGGTGCCGTGGTGGACGGCCTCAGGGTCGATGACCTGGGGTGACCGGGGACCGCCCGGGCGTGGACGGATGAAACGTACATGGCCGTCGCGCGGCGTCCGTGATCGCTACGCTGCTCGTAACGGGACGTGGTCAGGAGGACGCCGGTGAAGAAGCTGATGGCCGGGCTCTGGCGTCGCATCAGCGGGCCGGTGCAGTGGCGGCTGCTCTATCTGTCGCAGGCCAAGTTCGTCGTCGGGGTGACCGGCGTGGTGCGTGACCCCGACGGGAACGTGCTGCTGCTGCGGCACCGGTTCTGGCCGGAGGGGCGGCAGTGGGGTCTGCCGACGGGCGGGGCGAAGCGGGGCGAGACGTTCGAGCAGACGGTGGTCCGCGAGGTCATGGAGGAGACCGGCCTGGAGGTGAAGGTCGGCGAGGTGGTGCGGGTGGGCAGCGGGTTCCGGCTCCGGGTCGAGATCGCCTACGCGGCCCGTTACGTGGGCGGGGGGACGCTGCGGCTGAACTCGCTGGAGATCCTGGAGGCCCGCTGGTGCGCTCCGGACGATCTTCCTGAGGGTCTGCTGGAGTCGCACCGGCTGCTGATCGAGTCGTCGCTCCCCTAGGGCGGGAAATCCCGCGGCTTCCCAGAATCTGAACGGCCGTTTAAAGTTTTGACCGTGCCGTCAGAAGGCCGGTCGTTCATCGAGGAAGCACGGCGGGCGCAGATCATCGAGTGCGCGATCGACGTGCTCGCCTCGGAGGGGTACGCGCGGGCGTCGATGGCGAGGATCGCCCAGCGGGCGGGCATCAGCACCGGCGTGATCTCCTACCACTTCGGCGGCAAGCGGCAGCTTCTGGAGGCGGTCGTGAACTCGGTCGCCAAGGTGGCGACGGACCTGATGGTGCCGCGCATCCTGGCGCAGCCCACGGCCACGGACATGCTGCGGGTCTACTTCGAGAGCAATCTCGACTTCATGCGCCTGCACCGCAAGCCGCTGCTGGCGCTGGTGGAGATCGTCACGTACAACCGGGGCGAGGACGATCGCGGGCCGGGCCCGTACGCGGAGCAGCACGAGACGGCGATCGACGACGTGGTCAGGCTGCTCGAGTGGGGCAAGTCGACCGGGGAGTTCCGCGACTTCGACTCGCGGAGCATGGCGATCGCGATCCGCGGCGCCGTGGACGCGGTGCCGGCGCGCCTGCTTCACGATCCGGAGCTCGATCTGGACGGGCTCGCGCGCGAGTTCGTCACCCTTTTCACGCGTGCCACGAGGAGGCAGCCATGACAGCGGCGCTGGACATCGCCGGTCTGACGAAGTCGTTCGGCGAGAAGGTCGCGGTGGATCACGTCGAGCTGACGGTTCCGCAGGGATCGTTCTACGGGCTCGTCGGGCAGAACGGCGCGGGAAAGACCACCACGCTCTCGATGGCGGTGGGGTTACTCCGGCCCGACGGCGGGAGCGCGCGGATCTTCGGCGCGGACGTGTGGGCGGACCCGTCGGGGGCGAAACGGCTGGTGGGGGTACTGCCCGACGGCCTGGCCATGCCGGAGCGGCTGACCGGGCGGGAGGTGCTCACCTATCTGGGGCTGCTGCGCGGGCTGGAGAAGGACGTGGTGGCGGCGCGGGCCGAGGAGCTGCTGTCGGTGCTGGAGCTCGACGGGGCGGAGAAGACGCTCGTGGTCGAGTACTCGACGGGCATGCGCAAGAAGATCGGCCTGGCGACGGCGCTGCTGCACGGGCCGAAGCTGCTGGTGCTGGACGAGCCGTTCGAGGCGGTGGACCCGGTGTCGGCGGCGACGATCAAGACGATCCTGCGCGGGTTCGTGGCGAGCGGCGGCTCGATCGTGCTGTCCAGTCACGTGATGGCGCTGGTGGAGCAGCTGTGCGACCACGTGGCGGTGATCGACGGGGGCCGGGTGGCGGCGGCCGGGCCGCTCAAGGAGGTGCGCGGCGACGCGACGCTGGAGGACAGGTTCGTGGAGCTGGTCGGCTCGGCCACCACCGGCACGAAGGGGCTGTCGTGGCTGTAGCGGTGACGCTGGTGCGGATGAAGGTGGCGATCCTGCGCCATTCGCTGACCGGCCAGCGGGGGACGATGGCGGTCTCGGCGGGTTCGGTGGGCGCGCTGCTCGCGGCCGGCACGATCTATCTGGCGTTCCTCGACGGTGACTGGCTGGCGGCCGCGTTCGCGGTGTGGATGCTGGGCTGGATCATCGGCCCGGTCTTCTCCGGCGGCGGTGACGAGACGCTGCGGCCGGAGTTCTTCTCGCTGCTGGGGCTGCCGCCGCACCGGCTGGCGGCGGGGCTGCTGGTGTCGGCGTTCGTCGGGGTGGCGCCGGCGGTCAGCCTGCTGGCCCTGACGGGGCTGGTGGTGCTCGGCGTCCGGGAGGGGGCCGGGCCGGCGCTGGTGGCGGTGCCGGCGGTGGTGCTGCAACTGGCCGTGTTCGTGCTGCTGTCGCGGGTCGCGGTGGGGGTGCTGGGCATCGCGTTGCGCTCGCGCGTGGGGGCGATCGGCGCGGGGCTGGTCAACGGGGCGATCCTGGCGTTCCTGGGGCAGGGCTGGGTGTTCGCGGTCGCGCTCGGGCAGGCCGAGGGCATCCCGCCGATCGTGCGTTACCTGCCGTCCGGGTGGGGGGTGCTGGCCGTCCAGGGCGACTATCTGGCGCTGGCGGCGATGGCGGTGCTGATCGCGCTGCTGCTGGGCGCGTGGGCGGCGCTGCTGTCGAGGCGGGCCGGGGCGGAGCGGGCGTCGACGCGGGGCCGCAGGCCGATGCGGGCGGCCACGGCCCTGGACGCGGTGCTGGCCAAGGAGCTGCGGACGTGGTCGCGGGACCTGGTGCGCACCCATCAGCTCACGTTCGCGCTGGCCTACGGGGTGTTCTTCGCGGCGGCGCCGCTGGTGCTGGGGTGGACCGGGATGCTGCCGTGGGCGGCGCCGATCTTCATCGTGATGGCGGCGGCGATGACGGCCAACCTCTACGGCGCCGACGGCACCGCGCTCTGGCTGTCGGTGATGACGCCGGGCTCGTCGGACGTGCGCGGCAGGCAGCTGGCGTGGCTGGTGACGGTGACGCCGGTCGCGGCGGTGCTCGTGGTGGCGCTGACGGCGGTCAACGGCGGCCCGTGGCCGATGATCGTGGCGCTGTCGGTGGCGTTGCTCGGCGGCGGCGCGGGGCTGGTGCCGCTGGTGTCGGTGTACGCGCTGGTGCCGGGCACCGATCCGCAGAAGCGCGGCGGCAACCCGCTGCGCACGAGCGAGGACGACGGGGCGCTGACCGGGCTGGCGTACCTGATGATGGTGCTCGTGGCGGCGTCCGGGGTGCCGGCGGGCGTGGCGGCGGCGCTGTGGGGCTGGCCGGGCGTGGCGGTGGGGGTGGCGACCGGGGCGGCGTGCCTGTGGTGGTTCGGCGCGCTGGCCGAGCGGCGGCTGGCGGCGCAGGGGCCGGAGCTGCTGCACATGATGCGCACCGGCCGCCGGCCTGCCGCCGAGGGAAAGGCGTCGTCGGCGTTCGCGCTGCCCGACATGCCGAAGGTCCAGCGGGCGGTGGTGATCACGTGTGTGTCGCTGGGGGCGATCCCGCTGATCCCGCAGGGCATCCTGGCGGCGGTGTTCGTGGCCAACGGGCAGCTCGGGCACAGCTGGTTCCTGGCCACGCACATGGCGCCGGGGCTGCGCTACCCGACGGCGGCCGTGATGATCGCGCTGGGGCTGGCGATGTACGGGACCGGGCTCGGGATCATGTACAGGTACAAGAAGAAGGTTGTATACGATAAATCACCTAATGTCTGATGTATCCCTCGGCGCAACCCACCGGACCCTGCGCGACGAGGTCACCGCAGAGCTTCGCCGGCGCATCATGTCCGGCGAGTTCGGGCAGGGCGAGCGGCTGGTCGAGGACCGGCTGGCCGCCCTGCTCGGGGTCTCGCGCAACCCGGTGCGCGAGTCCATCCGGGTGCTGGCCGCCGAGGGATTCGTCCAGGTCGTCCCGAGGTTCGGGGCGACCGTGGCGACGCTGTCGGCCGAGGAGGGCGACGAGCTCTTCGACGTGCGGATGGCCGTCGAGGGGCTGGCGGCGCGGCTGGCGGCCCGCAAGCGCACGACGGCGTCGGCCGAGCGGTTGCGCCGGGTGCTCGAGGAGGCCAGGCAGGCCGTGGACGAGGGCAGGCTGGACGCGGTGGCCGATCTCAACACCGCCTTCCACCTGGCCGTGGGCGAGGCGGCGGGCAACTCCTACCTCAACCTGATGATGACGCCCATGCTCCAGCGGGCGCAGTGGGTGTTCAGCCAGACGGCGGCGGCGCGCGGCCCGCACTCGTGGTCGGAGCATCTGAGCCTGTACGAGGCGATCGCGGCGGGTGACGAGGACGAGGCGCAGGCCAGGGCGGTGGCGCACGTGGCGGCCGCCAGGCGGTCGTTCCTGACGGCCGTCGGGCGAGCTAACAGGACAAAGCACGCAATCAATTAGAAAACACTCAGGTAACAACCGCTCTTAACAGCGTGCAATTGCAATGTTAGGTCTTGTATACAGTGTCCGAACTGCCCGTTCCCCTCGGAGGCACCATGAGACCGTCCCCCAGAATCGTCGCGGCACTCGCCGCGCTGCCCCTCGCACTGACAGCGTGCGGCGGAGGCGGTTCCAGCGGTCCGTCGGCTGCTCCCTCCGTGGCCGACGCCTCGGCGGACAACCGGGCCGTGAAGAGCGGCGGCACGCTGAACGTGGCGCTCAACGCCGACCCCGACGCCCTCGACCCGAGCACCTCCACCACGCTCGTCGGCCGCGAGGTCTTCGCCAACATGTGCGAGAAGCTCTACGACATCGACGCCGCGTCCGAACTGGTCCCCCAGCTCGCCGCCGCCCTCCCGGAGGTCTCCGAGGACGGCAAGGAAGTCACGATCAAGCTGCGTGACGGCGTGAAGTTCAACGACGGCACGCCCTTCGACGCCGAGGCGGTCAAGAAGTCGCTGGACCGGCACCGTACCTGGGAGAAGTCCTCCCGCCAGGCCGACCTGGAGGCCATCTCCGAGGTCGAGGTCGTCGACGCGGCCACCGTGAAGCTCACGCTGAAGCGCGCGTTCACGCCGCTGACCGCGCAGCTCGCCGACCGGGCCGGGATGATCATGTCGCCGAAGGCGCTCGACGGCGCGGGCGACAACTTCGGCGCCTCCCCCGTGTGCGTCGGGCCGTTCAAGTTCTCCGCCCGGACCTCGGGCAGCCAGATCGTGCTGGACAAGGCGCCGGACTACTACGACGCCGCCAAGGTCAAGCTCGACAAGCTCGTATACAAAATCATCGTGGACCCGAACGTGCGGGCCGCCAACCTCAAGTCCGGCGACGTCCAGGTGGCCGACCAGCTCGCCACCACCACCGTCGCGGGCGTGCAGGCCGACCCGAACCTGAAGGTCGTCTCCGGCGGCGGCCTCGGCTACTACGGCCTGCAGATCAACGTCGGCAACGCCACCGGCTCCACCGAGAAGGCCGGCCCCGTCGACAGCCCGCTGGCCAAGAGCCCCGAGCTGCGCGAGGCGTTCGAGCTGGCCCTGGACCGCGAGCAGATCAACAAGACCGTCTACAACGGGCTGCACGAGGTCGACTGCTTCCCGGTGCCCGTCGACAGCGCCTACCGCACCCCCGACCTGCAGTGCCCCAAGCGCGACCTGGCCAAGGCCAAGCAGCTCGTGCAGGCGTCCGGCGTGCCGACGCCCGTCCCGGTCAAGCTCACCTCGCCCAACGACGCCACCAACCAGCGGCTCGCGCAGGTCGTCCAGCAGATGACCAAGGAGGCCGGGTTCGCCGTCACGGTGGAGACCGCCGAGTTCGTCAGCACCCTGGAGCAGGGCAAGTCCGGCGACTTCCAGGCCATGCTGAGCGGCTGGTCCGGCCGCGTCGACCCGGACGGCAACCTGACGAACCTGGTCACCAGCCAGGGCAGCAACAACTTCGCCGGCATGGCCGACCCGGGCATCGACGAGCCGATCAAGCAGGCGGCGGCCACCCAGGACACCGCCGAGCGCGCCGAGCTCTACAGCAAGGCCATGAAGCGGGCCGCCGAGCTCCGCGGCGTCGTGTACCTGTACCACAACAAGTACTACCTGGGCATGAGCAAGAACGTCGCCGGCGTCCAGTACTTCAAGGACGGCCTGCCCCGCTTCGCCACCGCCGGATTCGTCGCCTGATGGTCTGGTTCATCCTTCGGCGCTGCGGCTCGGCGGTGATCGTGCTGTTCGTGGCCAGCGTCCTGATCTTCCTGGGGGTCAGGGCGCTGCCCGGCGACCCGGCCGTGGTCATGGCCGGCGAGGAGGCCTCGCCCGCCGTGGTCGAGGCCATCCGGCACGAGTTCGGCCTGGACAAGCCGCTGCCCGCCCAGTACGTCGACTACGTGGCCCAGACGCTGTCGGGCAACCTCGGCCGGTCCACCCAGGACCAGATCCCGGTGGCCGACATCCTCGCCGAGCGGCTGCCGGTGACGCTGGAGCTGTCCGCGCTGGCCATGCTGGTGGCGATCGTCGTGGGCGTCGGCTCGGGCATCGTGGCCTCGGTACGGCGCGGCAAGCTCGCCGACTACGTGGCGACCGGGTTCGGCCTGGCCGGGCTGTCGGTGCCGCACTTCTGGCTGGGGCTGCTCGGCATCCTGCTGTTCGCGGTGACGCTGCGCTGGCTGCCCGCCTCGGGGTACGTGCCGTTCACCGAGGACCCGGGGCAGAACCTGCAACGCATGCTGCTCCCCGCGCTGGTGCTGGGCACCGGGTTCGCGGCGATCCTCATGCGGCAGACCCGCTCGGCGATGCTGGGCGCGCTGTCGGCCGACTACGTGCGCACCGCCCGGTCCAAGGGCCTGGCGGAGGCCAAGGTGGTGGGCGCGCACGCGCTGCGCAACAGCCTGACGACCGTGGTGACCGTGCTCGGCCTGCAGCTCGGCGCGCTCATCAGCGGCGCGGTGGTGACGGAGCAGATCTTCGTCATCCCGGGCTTCGGCAAGCTGACCGTGGACGCGGTGCTCACCCGCAACTACCCGGTCATCCAGGCGGTGGTGCTGGTCACGGTGATCGGCTACGTGGTGGTCAACCTGCTGGTCGACATCGCCTACGCCTACCTGAACCCGCGCATCCGGCTCTCGGGAGGCGGTCATGGCTGAGACGCTGGCCGTACCCGTGAGGTCGGGCCGGGCCGACCGGCGGCGCAGGCTGTGGCGGCGCTTCCGGCGGCGGCCGATGCCGATGGCGGGCCTGGTGCTGGTGGCGGCGTTCCTGCTGCTGGCGCTGGCCGGGCCGCTGGTGACGGGCGATCCGTCGGCGCAGGACTACGCGGCGACGCTGGCTCCGCCGTCGGGCGCGCACCCGCTGGGCACCGACGACCTGGGCCGCGACGCGCTGGCCAGGATCGCGCACGGCGCGCAGGTGTCGCTCCAGGCGGGCGTGCTGTCGACGCTGCTGGCGATGGTGATCGGCATCCCGATCGGGCTGGTGGCCGGGTTCTACCGGCGCTGGCTGGACCCGGTCGTGATGCGGCTGGTGGACGTGACGCTGGCGTTCCCGTTCCTGGTGTTCGCGGTCGGCCTGGCGGCGATCATCGGGCCGTCGCTCAAGGGCGTGGTGCTCGCGCTGGGTTTCTCCCAGCTTCCGGCGATCATCCGGATCACCCGGGGCGAGGTGCTGGCGATCCGCGAGATGGACTACGTCGCCGCGGCCATCGCCGACGGCGCGGGCGACCGGCACATCCTGTTCCGGTACGTGCTGCCGAACTGCGCCAACCCGCTGATCGTGCAGGCCACGGTGGCGATCCCGGCGGCGATCATCGGCGAGTCGACGCTGTCGTTCCTGGGCCTGGGCGTGCAGCCGCCGACCCCGTCGTGGGGCGTCATGCTCACCACCGCCCAGCAGTACCTGGACGTCGCGCCCTGGCTGGCCATCTGGCCCGGCGTGATGATCGCGCTGGCCACGCTCGGCTTCAACCTGCTGGGCGACGGGCTGCGTGACGTGCTCGACCCGAGGAGCGGCAGATGAGCCTGCTGGAGATCACCGACCTGGCCGTGCACTTCGACACCGAGGACGGCCTGGTCCAGGCGGTCAGGGACATCTCACTCACGCTGGAGGAGGGCGAGATCCTGGCGCTGTGCGGCGAGTCGGGCTGCGGCAAGTCGGTCACCGCGATGTCGGTGCCCAGGCTGCTGCCGCCCGGCACGACGAAGCTCAGCGGCTCGATCAGGCTGGACGGCCGCGAGCTGACCACGCTGCCCGAGCCGGAGCTGCGCAAGGTGCGCGGCAAGGACGTGTCCGTCGTCTTCCAGGAGCCGATGACCTCGCTCAACCCGTCGTTCACGGTCGGCTACCAGATCGCCGAGGTCCTGCGCAGGCACGAGAAGCTGTCGCGCCGGGCCGCGATGGACCGCGCGGTCGAGCTGCTGGAGCTCGTCGGCATCCCGGCGCCGCGCCGCCGCGTCAAGGAGTATCCGCACCAGCTCTCCGGCGGCATGCGGCAGCGCGTGATGATCGCGATCGCGGTGGCGTGCTCGCCGCGCGTGCTCATCGCCGACGAGCCGACGACCGCGCTGGACGTGACGATCCAGGCGGGCGTCCTGGACGTCTTCCGCGACCTGCGCGACCGGCTCGGCACCGCGATCATCCTGATCACGCACGACCTCGGTGTCGTCGCCGACATCGCCGACCGGGCCGTGGTCATGTACGCGGGCCGCGCCGTCGAGCAGGCGCCGGTGACCGAGCTGTTCGCCCGGCCCCGGCACCCGTACACGCTGGGACTGATGCGGGCGCTGCCGTCGGCGGCGGTCGACGGGCGGCTGGCGGAGATCCCCGGCATGGTCCCCTCGCCGATGTCCGACCCGGACGAGTGCGCGTTCCGGGCGCGCTGCCCGCGCGCCCAGGACGACTGCGCCACCTCCAGGCCCCCTCTGGTACGGCAGGCGGCCGGCCACCTGGCGGCCTGCTTCCACCCTGGAGAGCAGCCATGACCGAACCCGTACTGAAGATCGACGACCTGGTCATGCACTATGGCCAGGTGCGCGCGGTGGACGGCCTGTCGCTGGAGATCGGCAAGGGCGAGGTGCTCGGCCTGGTCGGCGAGTCGGGCAGCGGCAAGTCCACCGTCGGCAAGTGCGTGCTGCGGCTGATCGAGCCCACGTCGGGCCGGATCAGCCTGAGCGGCACCGACATCACGCACCTGTCGCGGCGCTCGATGCGCCCGCTGCGCCGGGACGTGCACATGGTGTTCCAGGACCCGTTCTCGTCGCTGAACCCGCGCTTCACGATCGAGCAGATCGTCGGCGAGCCGCTGATCCACCACAAGGCGGTGGCCAGGCGGGAGGTGGGCCGCCGGGTCGCGCAGATGCTGGAGCAGGTGGGGCTGCGGCCGGAGATGGCCACCCGGTTCCCGCACGAGCTGTCGGGCGGGCAGCGGCAGCGGGTCGGGCTGGCCCGCGCGCTGATCCTCAACCCGAAGCTGGTCGTGGCCGACGAGCCGGTGTCGGCGCTGGACGTGTCGGTGCAGGCGTCGGTGCTCAACCTGATCACCGATCTGCAGCGGGAGCTGGGCTTCTCCTGCCTGTTCATCACGCACGACCTGTCGGTGGTGGAGTTCCTGGCCGACCGGATCGCGGTGATGTACCTGGGCAGGATCGTCGAGTCGGGGCCGACGGCGCGGCTGTTCGCCGAGCCGCGCCACCCGTACACGCAGGCGCTGCTGTCGGCGGCGCCGGTCGCCGACCCGGTCAGGCAGCGCGAGCGGCGGCGGATCGTGCTGGGCGGCGACGTGCCGAGCCCGGTGGACCCGCCGTCCGGCTGCCGCTTCCACACCCGGTGCCCGCTGGCGTTCGACGAGTGCCGCACCCGCGAGCCCGAGCTGGCCGACCCGCGCACGGGCGGCCACCCGGCCGCCTGCCACCTCGTCACGGCGGACCGCCTCCCCGACGCGGCCGCCGCCTCATGAAAGGACCGCACTTGTTCACCACGAGGCCCGAGCTGACGGGCGACTTCGGCATGGTGGCCAGCACGCACTGGCTCGCCTCCGCGACGGGCATGGGCGTGCTGGAGCGCGGCGGCAACGCGTTCGACGCGGCGGTGGCTGCCGGGTTCGTGCTGCAGGTGGCCGAGCCGCACCTGAACGGGCCTGCCGGCGAGGTGCCGATCCTGCTGTGGAGCGAGGCCGACCAGCGCGTGTCCACCGTGTGCGGGCAGGGCGTGGCCCCGGCAGCCGCGACCCTGGAGCGCTTCGCCGAGCTGGGCCTGGACGTGGTGCCGGGTACCGGGCTGCTCGCGGCCACGGTGCCGGGCGCGTTCGGCGGCTGGATGCTCATGCTGGAGCGGTGGGGCACCTGGAAGCTGGCCGACGTGCTGGCCCCGGCGATCCACTACGCCGAGCGCGGGGTGCCGGTGCTGGAGCGGATCGCCACCACGATCGCCACCGTCAAGGAGCTGTTCACCGACGAGTGGACGACGTCGGCGGCCACCTGGCTGCCCGGCGGCGACGTGCCCGCGCCGGGCTCGAAGCTGGCCAACCCGGTGCTGGCCGCCACCTACCGGCGGATCGTGGCCGAGGCCGAGGCCGCGTCGGCCTCCCGCGAGGGCCAGCTCCAGGCCGCCCGCCGCGCCTGGTACGAGGGGTTCGTGGCGGAGGCGATCGCCGAGTTCAGCGCCACCACCTCCTGGCTGGACACCTCCGGCGAGCGGCACGGCGGCCTGCTCACCGGCGACGACCTGGCCTCCTGGTCGGCGTCGGTGGAGGAGCCGGTCACCTTCGACTACCACGGGCACACCGTGTGCAAGACCGGGCCGTGGGGCCAGGGGCCGGTGTTCCTGCAGCAGCTCGCGCTGCTGTCCGGGTACGACCTGACCGGCATGGGCGTGCTGAGCGCCGACTACGTGCACACCGTGACCGAGGCGGCCAAGCTGGCCTTCGCCGACCGCGAGGCCTGGTACGGCGACACCGACGTGCCCCTGGCCGACCTGCTGTCCGAGCCGTACAACGCCGGGCGGCGCGCGCTCATCGGCGACACCGCCAGCCTGGAGCTGCGGCCCGGCTCCCCCGGCGGGCGCGAGCCCCGGCTGCCGGTGCTGCCCCCGGCCGGCGCCGCCGGTCCGGCGCCCGGCGCTTCCGGGCGGCGGGCCGGGGTGGGCGAGCCGACCGTGAGCAGGCTCGTCGTCCCGGCCGAGGACACCGGCGACGAGGTCGTCAGCTCCGACGGCGTCGTGCGCGGCGACACCTGCCACGTCGACGTCGTCGACCGGCACGGCAACATGGTGTCGGCCACGCCGAGCGGCGGCTGGCTGCAGAGCTCGCCGGTCATCCCGTCGCTGGGCTTCGGCCTGGGCACCCGGGCGCAGATGTTCTGGCTGCAGGAGGGGCTGCCCGCCTCGCTACGGCCGGGGGCGCGCCCGCGCACGACGCTGTCGCCGTCGTTCGCGCTGCGTGACGGCAGGCCGTGGCTGGCGTTCGGCACGCCGGGCGGCGACCAGCAGGACCAGTGGAGCGTCAACCTGTTCCTGGCGCTGGTCCACGGCGGCCTGAACCTCCAGGAGGCCATCGACGCCCCGACGTTCCACACCGAGCACTTCCCCAGCTCGTTCTTCCCGCGCGGCTCCCGGCCGGGGGTCGTGCATGTGGAGGAGCGGCTGGACCCGGCGGTCGTGGCGGAGCTGCGGCGGCGCGGGCACGAGGTCGAGGTGCAGGGGCCGTGGTCGCTCGGCCGCCTCAGCGCGGTGGCCCGTGACGGCGACTTCCTGAAGGCCGGCGCGAACCCGCGCGGCGCCCAGGGCTACGCGGTCGGCCGTTGACCGTCCTTTTCATTGGTTCTCCCCGTTTCCCCCAGCAGCGGGATCCGCACGTAAGGAGTTCGCATGATCCCGCTGGGTGACGTCCTGTTCCTGGCCGGGGCCGGTCTGCTGGCCGGCGTGGTGAACGCGCTCGCCGGAGGCGGCACGCTGGTCTCGTTCCCGGCGCTGATGGCGCTCGGCTACCCGGGGGTGACCGCCACGGTGACGAACGCGGTGGCGCTGTGGCCCGGCTACCTCGGCGGGGCCTTCGGCTACCGCGCCGAGCTGCGCGGGCGGCGGCGCCGGGCGGCCGGGCTGGCGGGGGTGGCGGTGTTGGGCGCGGTCGCGGGCAGCACGCTGCTGCTGAACACGCCGGGCGACACGTTCGAGGCGCTGGTGCCGTGGCTGGTGGCCTTCGCCAGCCTGGCGCTGCTGGCCCAGCCGTGGCTGCGCAAGCGGTTCGGCGGCGGCGACGGGGAGCGGCCCAGCAGGCTCGTGTACGCCGGGGTGTTCCTCGGCGGCTGCTACGGCGCGTACTTCAACGGCGGCATGGGCGTGCTGCTGCTGGCGGTGCTCGGCATGTTCCTGCACGACCACCTCCAGCGGGTCAACGCCGTGCGCGCGGTGCTGTCGCTGGCGATCTGCACGGTGTCGGTGGTGGCGTTCGCGCTGTTCGGGCCGGTCGAGTGGGCGGCGGTGGCGGTCATCGCGCCGGCGAGCCTGGCGGGCGGCCTGCTGGGCACCCGCCTGGCCCGCCTCATGTCACCGGCGGTGCTGCGCGGCGTCGTGGTCGTCTTCGGGCTGGGCGTCGCGATGGCGCTCGCCCTGCGCTGAACTGCGCCGACCTGCGCCGACCCCGGTCAGGCGACCGTGGCCTCGATGAGGTCGTCTACCACCTCCGCCAGGTCGTGGCCTCGGGCGTGCACCCGGCGCTGCCGCGCCGCCCCGGACCCCTTGCGCAGCAGCCGATCCAGCCCCTCCTCGACGAACGGCAGGTCACCGGCCTCCGCCAGGGCGTGCCGTACGTGGTCGAGCAGGCGGCCGACCAGCACCGGGGCGGGCACGAGCGTGCCGTGCCGCACGTCCAGGCTGTCGCCCGCGAGCCCGTCGCGGGCGGCGCGCCAGTAGGCGGCGCGCAGCACCTCGCCGGGAACGGGCAGCCCGCGGTCGCCGCGCGCCACGGCGGCCAGCGCCGTGACGACCAGGCCGCGGACCAGGCCGATGATGGTGAGGCTGTCGCTCACGTCGAGCGGCACGTCGGCGACGCGCACCTCGACCGTCGGCAGCTTGGGCGAGGGCCTGGCGTCCCAGAAGACCGTCTTCGGGTCCATCAGCGCCCCCGACTCCGCCAGCGCCCGCAGCGCCAGCTCGTAGTCGGCGAACGTCGGGAAGTACGGCGGCGCGCCCGACACCGGCCAGCGCCCCCACGAGATGACCCGCCAGGAGGCGTAGCCGGTGTCGCGGCCGACGAAGAACGGCGAGTTGGCGGCCAGCGCGATGAGGGTGGGCAGCCAGGGGCGCAGATGGTTGCCCACGTAGACGGCGTGCTCCTCGTCGGGCACGTCCACGTGCACGTGCAGGGCGCAGATGCTGATCTCGTCCTGTAACGCGCGGTAGAGGACGCGGCCCTGTTCGTAGCGCGCGTCCTCGGTCAGCGGCGGCGGCATGACGTTGCCGAGCACGGGGATGCCGCTGGCCACGACGGCCAGCCCGCACGAGCGGGCCGCCCCGGCCACCTCCTTGCGCGCGGCGCGCAGCTGTGTGCCCAGCTCGGTCAGGTCCGCGGACGGCGCTGTCCGGGCCTCCACCTGGAATCGGGTGATCTCGTGCGCCACGTCGAGCATGTCCGTGGCGGCGGCCAGCACGTCGGCCGCCCGGGGAGTGACGTGGCGGGTGCGGGGATCGACGACGAGGTACTCCTCCTCGATCCCGATCAACGGAACCATGCCCACACCTCGCAGGGGAAGTCAGGAGCCTCCTTACTGTTTGTGCCCGTGCAGTGTCGGCGGGAAAAGTATGTGGGCAAACTAGCCTTCGATAGCGCTTTTCAGCGCGGCCATGAACAGCGCCGCGTCACGCCCGTTGACCAGCCGGTGGTCGTAGGCGAGCCCGATGTGCGCGATGGTGCCGTCGGACGGCCCGGTGACGGCCAGCGCGCACGCGGTGCCCGGGAAGACGAACGGCACGGCCAGCACGACGTCGCCCTCGGTGTGCAGGGTGACGACGAAGTTGGCGCCGGCCAGGTCGGCCTCCTTGAAGTCGCCGGACGCGGCGGCCAGGCGGTGCTTCATCAGCGCGGTGGCGATCTCCTTGAGCGGGCGGCGGGCCGCGTCGTGCACGACCGGCACGTACAGGCCCTCCCCCACGTCGAGGGTGACGCCGATGTTCGGCTCGTCGGAGAGCAGCGCGTGGGTGCCCTCGTAGGTGGCGAAGAACAGCGGGTGCTTCTCGTGCAGCCCGGCCACCGCCTGGACGAACAGCTCGGCGAGCCCGACGGGCCTGCGCACCTCGCGGGTGGCCGCCTCGGCCCGCTTGAGCGCGGGGCCGAGGTCCATCCTGACGACCAGGTAGGCGGCCGGGATGCTCTGGTGGGACAGCTCCACGGCCCTGGCCACGGCCCGCTGGACGCGGGGCAGCTCGCGGCGGGCGGGGCCGTCGAGGAGGCGTTCGACGTCGGCCCGCCGGACCACGTCGACGCCGAGCCCGGCGAGCTGCTCGGCGGTGATGCCGTGCTCGTCGGCGAACGCCTGCGCGGGGGCGGTGACGAGCGGCCCGGCCTGCGACGCCGCGCTCGCCTCAGGGGTGGTAGCGGGCGCCGGCTCGGCGGCGGGCTCGTCGCCGATCGTCGCCAGCAGCTCGCCGGGGCGGCACCAGGTGCCCGGCTTGACCGCGTGGCGCAGCGTGCCGGTGGCGTCGGCGGGCAGCTCCTCGGCCGCCTTGGACGTCTCCACCACGGCGACGGCGTCGTCCTCGTGCACCGGCGTGCCATCAGGGACGAGCCACTCGACCAGCAGGTACTCGGTGTCGTTGTTGTTCAGCTTGGGCAGGCGCAGCTCAGCCACGGACGACCTTCCTGATCACGCGGTGGATGTCGGCCTCGTCCACCAGCACCTCGCGCTCCAGGTGGGAGGCCGTGGGGATGACGGAGCCGGCGGAGTGGACGAGCGTCACCGGGCCGGCCAGCCGGTCCCAGTGCCGCTGGTGGACGTGGTGCGCGACCTCCGCGCCCCAGGTGCCGCCGGCCGTGCTCTCCTCCACCACGAACACGTGCCGGGCCGCGGGCACCTCCACGTCGAAGGGGTAGAGCCGCGACGGCACCAGCAGCGTGCAGCCGATCTCGTCCTCCAGGAGCAGCGAGCGCATCGCCGCCACCACCCGGTGCGCCACGCCGCCCGGCGCGACGATCACGCAGTCGGGCGTGTCGTCCAGGAACACCCGGGCCACCCCGCCGGCCACCGCGACCGAGAAGGGCGCGTCCACCTGGTGCATCTGCCGCGTGTAGAGCACCTTGTCCTCGAACAGCACGCACGGCTCGGCGCGTGCCAGCATCTCCTCGAACACGGCGAGGTTGTCGTGGAAGGGCGACATCTCGTACAGCGCCAGGCCCGGGATGCCGATGAAGTGCTTCTGCAGGCTCTGGCTGTGCGTGGGCCCGTAGCCGCGCCCGCCGCCCATCGGGCAGCGCACCACCATCCGCATCGGCACCGTCTCGCCGTACATGGACACGGACTTGGCGGCGAAGTTGAGGAGCTGGTCGAAGGCCAGCGCGGCGAAGTCGCCGAACATGATCTCGACGATCGCCCGGTCGCCCGCCAGCGCCAGCCCGGCGGCCACGCCGGTGATCGCGCCCTCGCTGATCGGCGTGGACAGCACCCGCTCGGGGAACGCCGTCGACAGCCCCTTGGTGATCTTGAAGGCGCCGCCGTACGGGTCGAGGACGTCCTCGCCCAGCAGGTAGAGGTCCTGCTGCCGGTCCATCACCGCGTGCAGCGCCGCGTTCAGGTTCTCCGCGACCCTCATGCGCGCACCCACCTGGACGGCGGCCGGGCCGCGACCTCCTCGGCGACGGCGTCGACGTGCTCGCGCGCCTCCCGCTCCAGCCGGCCGACGTGCTCCGGCCGCGCCGCGCGGCAGCGCTCCAGCCAGTCGGCGTCCCTCGCCTCCTGTACGGCCTGCGCGCTCCTGGTGTCGTCACCCTTGCTGTGCGGGCCCAGGCGGTGCGTGGCGAACTCCACCACGAGCGGGACGCCCTCGCGCACCCGCGCGATCAGCGGGGCGAGCCGCCGCCGGATCGCGGGCAGGTCGAACCCCTCGACGCGCTCGTGCGCGATGCCGAACGCCGCCGCCCGGCCCGCGATCGTGCCCGCCATGTGGGCCGTCGTGGGCGTGGACTGGGCGATGCCGTTGTGCTCGACGACGACCATCACCGGCAGCCGCCACAGCGCGATCAGGTTGAGCGCCTCGTACACGGCGCCCTCGCCGAACGTGCCGTCGCCGATGTAGACGCAGGCCAGCGCGCCCGGCTCGGCACGCCGCAGGCGCAGCGCCACCCCGGCGGCCACCGGCAGGCTCTCGCCCTGCACGCCGGTGGACAGGTAGCGCTCGCGCCGGATGTGCTGGCTGCCGCCCACGCCGTGGCAGATCGCGCCCTCCCGGCCCATGATCTCGGCCAGCAGGCCGTGCGGGTCACGGAAGCGGGCCAGGTAGTGGCCGTGGCCGCGGTGGTTGCTGAAGACGTGGTCGGCCGGGCCGAGCAGCGGCTCCAGGGCCACGGGCACGTACTCCTGGCCGAGGCAGGTGTGCGTGGTGCCGTTGAGCCGCCCCTCGCCGAACAGGTCGAGCAGCTTGAGCTCGAAGGCCCGGATCGTGAGCATGAGCGACAGGTCGGCGTCGTCCAGGATGGGCCCGGCGGCCCGTTCGAGGAGCGAGGTCACCTCCTGATCACCTCGACGACGCCGGCGACGGTCGGGTTGTCGAAGAAGTCGTCCAGGTCGATCTCCACGCCGAGGCGCTTGCGCATGCGGGCGATGATCTGCGTGATGCTCAGCGAGTGGCCGCCCAGGTCGAAGATGTCGTCCTCGGGCTGGATCGGCGAGAGCTTGAGCACCTCCTCCCAGATCGCGGTGATCTCCCCGATCAGCGGGTCCCCGCCCAGGTCGGCACCCCCGTCGTCCACCTGGGCGGGTTCCGCGGCGGGCGCCTGCGCCTCCGCCGTGACGGTCTCCTGGAAGGCGGCCAGCTCGCGCAGCGGGCGTTCGGGCGTGACCCGGCCCAGCACCGCGATCAGGTCGGCGGCGAACCGGCCGGGGTCGCGCAGCTCGGCCGGGTCGTAGCGCAGGCTCGCCGACAGGCCGCCGGGCCCGTCCAGGAGCTGGAGCTGGAGCGCGCCGCGCACCGCCCCGTTGAACGCCAGCCAGTCGACGTCCCACCCGGCGGGAGCGGTCCCGCCGCGCCGGTAGCTGACGGAGATCGGGGCGAGCGCGGCGTGCGGCCTGATGCCGGGCACGGCGCGGGCGATGGGCACCTCGCGGACCTCGTACACCCGCCTGAGCTCGGCCCGCAGCCCGGCGGCGAACTCGCCGAACGGCGCGTCCGGCGAGGGCGTGGAGTAGACGGGCAGCTCGTTGACGTACGGGCCGACGTGACCGGTCTCGGCGGCGGTCCGGGTGGACAGGTCCACGGCGGTCACCACGTCGGCGTTGCCGTAGGAGCGCAGGAGCGCGTGCAGCGCGGCGACCACCACCTCGAACCTGGTCAGGCCAGGCAGCTCGGGCACGTCGAGGTCGAACTCGGCGAGCGCGCCGGTCCCGGCGCGGCGCGAGCGCAGCACGTCACCGGCCACCACGACCTCGCCCGGCTCGCGCCAGCGCCCGGCCCAGAACGCCCCGGCCTCGGCCAGCCGCGCCTCGACGCGCTCGCGCTGGAGCGCGGCGTGGTCGGCACGTTCCAGCGGCTCGGCGATCGTGCCGTCGAGCGCGGCGGCCAGGTCGGCCACCAGCACGTCCTTGGACTGGCCGTCGAACACCAGGTGGTGGGCGACGATCGTCAGCGTGTCGCCGTCGAGCTGGAAGCGGGCCAGCGGGCCGCGCTCCAGGTCCAGGGCCACGGGCTGGCCGGTCAGCGCGGGCTGGACGTCGGCCGGCACCAGGTGCGGCTCGCCGCCCCGGTCCTCGAACGCGCTGCCCAGCAGCGGGTGGCGCTCGACCACGGCGGTGACGGCCTTGGCGAGCGCGCCACGGTCCGGTGGCACGGCGAACCGGATCACGATCGGCATGTGGTAAGCGGACCCCGCACCCATCCTTTCCGTGATCCACATGCCGTGCTGGGCGTACGAAACCTCGGTCATCGAACAACCTCTCGCAGTGCGCGCTTGTCCACCTTGCCTCCGTGATTGCGGGGCAAGACGTCGACGGTCACGAGCCGTACGGGCAGCTCGTGCGGGGCCAGCCGGCCCTTCAGGAAGATCCGCAGGTCCTCGTGCGCCACGCCGCCGACGACGGCGACGGCGACCGCCTTGCCGAGCGTCGGGTGCGGGACGCCGAACGCCGCCGCCTCGGTCACGCCCGGGTGCTGGTAGACGGCGTCCTCGACGTGGATCGTGGACACCTTGTACGCGCCCGACTTGATCACGTCGCTCTCCCGGTCGACCAGGTAGAGGTAGCCGTCGCCGTCCAGGTAGCCGAGGTCGCCCATGCGCACCCAGCCGTCCCGGAACACCTCGCCGGTCGCCGTCGCGTCGCCGTAGTAGGCGCGCACGGCCGCCGGGGAGCGCATCCACACCTCGCCGGTGACACCGGGCGGCAGCGGCTCGCCCTCGGCGGTGGCGATCCGCACCGCGCCCCCGGCGGCGGCCCGGCCCACGCTCGTCGGCCGTTCCGGGTCGTAGATCATCACGGTCTGGGCGGGCGCCGCCTCGGTGGAGGTGTAGTAGTTGGTGATCGTGGAGTTCGGGAAGGCGTCGGACAGCCCGGCGGCCACCCGGCCGGGCAGCGGCGCGGCGGCCGAGCCGAGCAGGAGCACGCTGGACAGGTCGTGCCGCTCGTGGACGCGGGCGGCGAGCATCTCGATGGCCATCGCGGGCACGAGGAAGACGGTGCCGGCCTGGTAGTGCTCGATCAGCGCGGCGAACCTGGCGGGGGTGAACACCGGCAGCGTCACCACTTCGGGGTGGGCGTCCACGGCGTTGACGAGCATCCACTGCCCGGCGTTGGTGCCGATGGGGAAGGCGTGCGCGAGGTGGCGGCTGTGCGCGAAGGGCCGTCGCCTGCCCCCGCAGCCGTGAGCCAGGTTGGCGTGAGTGGCGCTGACGCCTTTGGGGCGGCCGGTGGTGCCGGAGGTGTAGAGGATCTGGGCCAGGGCGCCGGGCTCGGGCAGTGTCACCTCGCCGGGCGCGTCGGGCAGTTCGCCGGGTCTCAGCACGGCGGCGGCGCCGCAGTGCGCGAGCATCGCGTCGACGTCGGGGGCGGCCAGGCGGTCCGACAGCGGCACCGCCGCCGCGCCCGCCTTGGCCACGCCTAAGAAGGCGATGGCATACTCCAGCCAGTTGCTGTTTCCGAAGACCAGCCCCACCCGGTCTCCAGGGCGCACGCCGCGAGCGGTGAGCCCGGCGGCCACGCGGTCGGATCTGGTCTCCCACTCATCGAACGTGATCGAGCCCGAGCCGTGGACGGTCATCGCCACGCGGCCGGGGTCTGCTGCGGCCCGCTGCCTGAGCAGGCCGGGAAGGGTAACGCTCACGATCGGCCCCCGGAACAGCCATCGGCGTTTCTAATAGGAAACTTTACTTTTTATGGGTGGGCGTTCAGTGTGGCATGCACCGGCGACGCACACAAGGCCGTATTCCACGGCCTTGCGAGACTCGGAAGATCCGTGGAACACTCGAACAGTTAGGATTCTTTCCAGTTTCGGCGGGGGAGCCTGTGATGATCAGAGAGCGGCTCGCCGCGCTCGTCGCGGAGTCGTCCGACGGCGCGATCAGCGAGCACGAGGCCCTGACGGCGACGGTGCCGCTCACCGCGCTCGGACTGACCTCGATCGGCCAGCTCCGGCTCGTCGACGCCATCGAGACCGAGTTCGGGGTCACCGTCGACCTGACCGGCGACGGCCTCGACCTGCTCGACGACCTCGACCGGCTGGCCGGGCACCTGGCCGGACGATGACGATCCGGTTCTCCGCGCCCGACTCCGGCACCGCCCCGCTGACCTGGGGTCAGCGGGCGATCTGGGAGGCCGTCGAACGCACCGCGCCCGACGACCACTACTTCAACTTCGGCCGGGTGCTGAAAGTCCCCGGCACGCGGACCGTCGCCGAGGTCACCGTCGCGCTCACCGCCCTCGTCGAACGGCACGGCTCCCTGCGCACCCTGCTCGCCGACCCCGTCGGCCAGCGGCTGGAGGCCACCGGGCGGATGCCCGTCGAGGTCACCACCGGCGACCCCGACAAGGTGATGGCCGAACTGGCCGCCACCCGGTTCGACTACCACGCCGAATGGCCGCTGCGCGTGGCGCTCGTCCTGGACGGCGACACCGTCACCCACGTCGTGCTCGTCTTCTGCCACCTGGCCACCGACGGGCTCGGCAGCGACGTGGCCCTGCGCGACCTGCGGACCCTGCTGCTGCGCGGCCGCGTCTCCGGCCCGCCCGCGCCCCGCCCGCTCGACCTCGCCCACTGGCAGGCCGGCCCCCAAGGACGGCAGGTCGCCGACGCCGCCGCCGCCCACTGGGCCGGCGAGCACGCCCGCATGCCCGACACCATGTTCGCCGGGCCGAGCGGCGACCCCGCCGACCCGCCCATCCGGCGCGCACTCCTCCGCTCCCCCGCCCTGCAACTCGCCACCCGCGCCGTCGCGCTCGCCAACCGCACCAGCACCTCCACCGTGCTGCTCGCCGCCACCGCCACGCTCGCCGGACGCTTCTCCGGCTCCGGCCGGTGCGCCATGCTGCCCATCGTCGGCAACCGGTTCCGCCGCGACACCCTCGGCATCGTCAGCACCCTCTCCCAGGAGGGCCTCTTCACGCTCGACGTCGACGGCGACTTCCCCGACGTGCTCCGCGCCGCCGCCCCCGCCGCCATGCGCGCCTACCGCAGCGCCTACCACGACCCCGCCGACCGCGCCAGGATCGTCCGCGACGAGAGCGCCCGCCGCGGCACCGCCGTCCACCCCAACTGCTGCTTCAACGACATGCGCTTCGCCGACCCGGGCCCCGCCGCCTGCACCCCCGCCGACCTCGACGCCGCGCTGCCCGCCACCGCGCTCGAATGGCAGATGAGCCAGGACAAGCTCAACTGCCGCTTCTGCGTGCACGTCACCACAGAAGGCGTCTCCCTCACCGCCGACACCCGCCACCTGTCGAGCGCCGCCATCGAACGCTACCTGCACGCCCTGGAGGACCTGCTCGTCGAGGCCGCCCGCCGATGACCCCGCCCACCGGCATCCGCGCCTACGCCACCGCCACCTCCTGCCCCCAGGGCGCACGGCTGCCGTTCGTCCTGTCCGGACCGGCGCCCGTCGAGGTCACCGACATGGCCGACGGCCGCGTCGTCCACACCGGCGACGCCGCCCCCGGCTGGGAACTGCCGATCGGCGCCGACTGGCCCAGCTCCCTCTACCGCGCCCGGTTCGGCCCCGAACAGCCGTGGCCGCCCGGCCTGCCCGGCGACACGCCATGCCCCGACAACGAGGTCTTCTTCGTCGTACGGGAAGCCGTGCCGGCCGCGCCGATCCTCCTCAGCGTCCCCTTCACCACCTGGCAGGCGTACAACCGGGCAGGCGTGCCCGGCGAGAGCGTCTACTGGACCGAGGCGCCCGACCGCGCCGCCCGCGTCACCTTCGACCGGCCCGGCTGCGGCCCGCCCCCCGAACGCTGGGAACAGGGCCTCATCGAATGGCTGCGCCCCGCCGGGTACGACGTCGCCTACTGCTCCAACCTCGACCTCCACGACGGGCTCGACCTGCTGACCCGGCACCGGATGCTCATCGTCAACGGCCACGACGAATACTGGTCCGCCGGGATGCGCGACTCCGTCGAGGAGTACGTCCGCCGCGGCGGCAACGTCGCGTTCTTCTCCGGCAACACCTGCTGGTGGCAGATCCGGCTGGAGGACGGCGGACGGACCATGGTCTGCCACCGC
This sequence comes from Nonomuraea sp. NPDC049725, assembly GCF_040674795.1. Classification (NCBI taxonomy): domain Bacteria; kingdom Bacillati; phylum Actinomycetota; class Actinomycetes; order Streptosporangiales; family Streptosporangiaceae; genus Nonomuraea; species Nonomuraea sp. NPDC049725. The sequence continues at coordinate 324,532 of NZ_JBFANJ010000008.1, forward strand.
GACCCCGTCTCCGACCCCGTCGAGGACCCCCGCCTGGCCACCGTCGAATGGTCGGCCGCCGGCCGCCCCGAGAACTCCCTCACCGGCGTCAGCTTCCGCGCCGGCGCCGGCACCTGGGGCCCGCACATGCCGCGCATGCTCGAAGAGTCCTACACCGCGCGCTTCGCCTCCCACTGGGTCTTCGACGGCACCGGGCTCACCGACGGCGACAAGTTCGGCCAGGGCTGCCTCGGCTACGAGACCGACGCCGCCGAGTTCGAGGAGATCGGCGGCGTCCCGCGCGCCACCTGCCGCGACGGCACCCCGCCCACGTTCGTCGTCCTCGCCACCGCCGACCTGCGCCACTGGGCCGGCTACGGGCAGGGCGGGATGGCGACCATGGGCGTATACACCAGCGGCCTCGGCACCGTCTTCACCGCCGCCACCGTCAACTGGGGCAACACCCTGCACGACCCCGTCGTCGACCGCATCACCCGCAACGTCATCGACCGGCTCTCCACCGGCGCCGGCGACCCGTGGGAGGTCATCGGGCCCGAGGCCGACATCCGCGCCCTCGCCGCGCTCGGCCGCACCCTCTACGCCGTCGACGCCTCCGGCGACCTGCTGCGCCGCGAGCTCTGCGGCCAGAACCTGCCCTGGGAGCCCGTCGGGCCCACCCCCGGCGTCCGCGCCCTCGCCGCCCCCCGCGAGGCCGCCGCCGGCGTGCCCGTCGCCCTCTACGGCGTCACCGGCACCGGGCGCCTGCTCCACTTCGACGGCGCCCACTGGCACGACCTCGTCACCGCCCCGGCCGACGCCACGGGCCTCGCCATCGCCGACTGCACCTTCTACGTCACCACCGCCTCGAACCTCCTCTGGCGCCTCACCTTCGGCACCACCACCTGGCACCCCACCCCCACCCCCCAGGAGACCACCGCCTACGGCGGGGCATTGGGGGACAGCGCCAGGCAGGCTCCCGGGGCCACCCTCCCCGCCCAGGGGACCGCCGCGTACGGGGAGCGTGCCACGGACGAGGCGCCCTCCCCCGAGGAGGCCGCCACCACCCAGCCCCCCGCCCCCGAGGAGACCGCCACCGCCCGGACCGCCTTTCCCGAAGAAACCGCCACCGCCTACGGTGCGGCGGTGGGGGACGGCGCCGGGCCGGCTCCGGGGGACGCCCTCCCGGTCGGAGGGGCCGCCGCCCCACGCGGGGAGGGGGCTGCGGACAGGGTTCGGGGGTTGGGGGCGATGAACGGGCGGCTGTTCGTCCTGGACGGCCGGAGGCGGTTGTGGAGCGGGGTGCCGGGTCAGGGGTGGGAGCCGCTGGAGGTGACGGTGCCCGGGACGGCGTTCGCCGCGCATGCGGGCGTGCTGGTGGCGGGCGGCAGGGATCTGCCGTTGCGCCTGTTCAGATGGGACCGTACGACGCCCGGCCGGCTCCGGTGACGAACGCCCAGTAGCGGTCGCCGTACGACCAGTGCCACCACTCGGTGGGGTAGTTGACGAGCCCGGCGGGCTCCAGCGCGGCGGCGAGGATCTTGCGGTGCCGCCGGGCGTCCTCGGAGATGTCGGGCGAGGCGGTGTAGCAGGCGCCGCCGCTGGTCTCGGGGGTGTCGTTGACGGCGGTGCCCATGTCGTACTCGGCCCCGTCGGGGTCGCAGAGGGTGAGGTCGACGGCGGCGCCGGCGGTGTGGGGGGCGACGTCGACGGGTGAGACGTAGCGGCTGGCGGCGGCGTGGAGCTCGCCGGGGGTGAGGCCGGGGAAGCGGGCGGCGAGTTCGGCGCGGTAGTCGTCGAAGATCTTCCGCTGGACGGCGATGGGCCGGTAGCCCTCGACGATCAGCAGGTGGAAGCCGTCGGGCAGGCGCCGTTCGGCGGTCTCGAGCCGGTCGAGGAGGCCGGCGCGCAGGCGGGCGTAGGCGCCGTCGGGGTCGGCCATCCGGTCGTCGAGCCGCAGCCGTCCGCGTACCTCGGCGAGGGGTTCGCCGGTGTCGGTGACGGGGATGGCGGCCACCCGCGGATCGGAGATGAGCACGATGTCACCGGGAGGAAGCCACATGGGCAAGAATTCTCACACAGTGTCGGAGAAGACCTGCTCGCGGGCCTGCTCGAGGGCGGCGACGAGGGCGCCGCGCAGCACGGGGTTGCCGGTGATGCCGGTGGTGACGACCTGGGGGCGGCTGGGGCAGACCTTGGCGACGGCGTCCTCGACCATGGCGGCGAGTTCGGTGCCGCCGGCGCGGCCGACGTCGCCGGCGAGGACGATGAGGCCGGGGTCGAGGACGACGGTGACGGCGGCGACGCCGACGGCGAGGCGGGCGGCGACGGCGGCGAGGAAGCCGGTGCGGGCGCCGGCGACGGCGGCTCTGACGATCTCGGGTCCGGTGGCGCCGGGCCGGGCGGTGAGCCCGTGTTCCTGGGCGAGTCCGGTGAGGGCGTCGAGGCCGACGAGCCGCTGGTAGGAGCCTGATTGGGGGCGGGTGACGTCGGCGGGCAGGGGTTCGCCGGGGACGGGCAGCCAGCCGATCTCGCCGGCGCCGCCGGTGATGCCGCGGTGCAGCCGGCCGCCGAGCATGACGCCGAGGCCCTGGCCGATTCCGGTCCAGACGACGACGAAGTCGTCCTGTCCGGCGGCGGCGCCGTAGCGGTGTTCGGCGAGTGCGACGAGGTTGACGTCGTTCTCTATCGTGACGGAGGCGCCGAGGGTGCGGCGGAGGCTGGCGAGGACGCCGACGTGCCAGGAGGGGAGGTCGTGGGAGAAGCGCACGTCGCCGTTGGCGGGGTCGACAACGCCGCGGGTGCCGATGACGAAGGCTTTGAGCTGGGGCAGGGTGATCCGGGCGGAGGCGCAGGCGCGCTGGACGGCGGCGTGGACGGTGGCGACGGGGTCGCGCCCGTCGGCGGGGTCGACGACGACCTCGACGACGACCTTGCCGGTGATGTCCGCCACACCGACGGTGATGGCGTCGGGCAGGACTTCGAGTCCGGCGACGTGCGCGCTGGTGGGCACGACGCCGTAGAGGGCGGCGTTGGGGCCGCGTCCGCTGGCCCTGCGTCCGGTGACTTCGACGAGGCCGCGGTCCTCCAGTCTGGCGAGGAGCTGACCTGCGGTGACCTTGGAGAGTCCGGTGCGTTCACCCAGCTCGGAGCGGGTGAGGGGGCCTTCGGAGAGCAGCAGCTCCAGGGCGGTCCGATCGTTCAACCGGCGTAGCAGCCGCGGGACCCCCGGGTTCCGTGTCACGGGCATTCTCCCCTCTCGTCACGATCCGCTAACGCCAGTTTCTTTTAAGAAAGTTTCTTGTTAGTTTATCACCATTCAAGACTGACGATCAGCCAGGTGCGGACCACAGGCCCAGCACCCGATGACGCAGAGACCCGATGCGATTTAGCCGGGAAGGGAGCATCCCAGTGAGGATCTCTAAGATCACGGCCACCACGGTCACCACGGCCGCCCTGGCCCTGGGCCTGGCCGCTTGCGGCGGCGGCGCCGAGCCCGCCGCCAACGAGCCGGCGGCCTCCGCCAGCGCCTCCGGCCCCAAGTGGGCGGGGCAGACCCTCACCATGTGGCGGCTTGGCGTCCCGAACGAGCCGTCCCAGAAGTACACCGACGAGCTGGTCGCCGAGTTCAAGGCCACCACGGGCGCCGAGGTGAAGGTCGAGTGGATCCCGTGGCCGCAGGTGAACGACAAGTTCACCGCCGCCGCCGCCGGCGGTGAGGGCCCGGACGTGACCGAGATCGGCAACGACCAGGTGCCGCTCTGGCAGAGCCAGGACGCCCTCGCGCCGGTCACCTCGATCACCACCTCCGGTGAGCAGGCGAGCATTCCCAAGAACCTGTTCGGCCTGGAGACCATCGACGGCGAGGTCTACGCCATGCCGTGGGGCGCGGGCACCCGCGCGGTGATGTACCGCAAGGACTGGTTCGAGGACCTCAAGATCGAGGTGCCGAAGAACTGGGACGAGCTCATCGCGGCCGCCAAGAAGATCCAGGAGGAGAAGGGCAAGGACGTCGACGGCTTCGCCTTCAACGGCGGCTCCGACGCCAACCACCTCCTCGGCGCGCTGGCCTGGTCCGAGGGCGGCGAGTACGCGGTGAAGGAGGGCGACAAGTGGGTCGGCAAGCTCACCGACCCCGCCTTCAAGACCGGCTTCGAGACCTACACGGGCATCGTGAGCTCGGGCGTGTCCAGCAAGTCCCGCCTCACGCAGAACACGACCGACATCCGTACCCGGTTCTCCAACGGCAAGGTCGGCATGTACCTCACCGCGTCGTGGGACATCGCCACGATCAAGGAGGAGAGCAAGGGCAAGGTGAAGGAGGAGCAGATGGCCTTCTTCCCGCTGCCCTCCAAGGCCGGCGGTGAGACCCCGGCGTTCTTCGGCGGCAACGACATCGCCGTCTGGAACGACGCCAAGAACAAGGAGCTCGCCACCGACTTCGTGAAGCTGGCCACCAGCAAGAAGTGGGCGGACCGCTACGCGATGGACGGCGGCCTGCTGCCCGTCTACCCGGACACCCTGGCCTCGCTGGCCAGTGACCCGGCCCAGGCTCCGTTCGCGGCTGCCTTCGCCAAGGCCAAGGCGTTCCCGGCCGACCCGAACTGGACCGAGGCCAACGAGACCAAGGCCGTCCTGCAGAACGCGGCCCGCTCGGTCATCGAGGGCAAGGCCACGGCCGACGAGGCGCTCGCCAAGGCCAACACGGAACTCGAAGAGATCCTGAACGCGCAGTAACGATGACGAACACGTCAACGCTCGCCAGGGGCGGAGGAAATTCCTCCGCCCCTGGGCGGCGCCGCCGTAGCTCCCGCAAGCCGGGCAAGGCCAGCGGGATGAACCCCAAGCTCGTCCCCTACGCCCTGCTCATCCCGGGCATCCTGGTCATCACGGGTCTGCTGCTGTACCCGATGGTCCAGATGTTCATCATGTCGTTCCAGAAGGTCACCCTCCGGGTGATCCGCGGGGCCGCCGAGCCGGAGTACGTCGGGTTCGGCAACTTCGAAGAGATCTTCGGCAACTCGATCTTCTGGTCCTCGCTCCGCAACACGGTCGTCTTCGCCGTCGTGGCCGTCACGCTCACGCTGGTGCTCGGCACCGCGGTCGGCGTCCTGCTCAACCGGCTCAGCAAGGGCATGTCCAGCTTCGTGATCATCGGCATCATGTCGGCGTGGGCCGTCCCGCCGGTCGCCCAGGGCACCATCTGGCGCTGGCTGTTCGACGCCGAGGCCGGGATCATCAACTGGGCGCTGAACCTGCTGCCCGACTGGCTGTCCAACCTGCTCTTCGGCCGCGCCGACTGGACGGGGCAGCCGTGGCTCAACGACGCCTGGTCGGTCTACCTGGTGCTGATCCTCACCGTCGTCTGGTCGTCGTTCCCGTTCGTGGCGGTGTCGGTGCTGGCCGGCCTGCGCGGCATCCCGGCGGAGCTGTACGAGGCGGCCCGGGTCGACGGGTCGACGCCGTGGCGCACGTTCAGGAAGATCACCTTCCCGCTGCTCAAGCCGGTCTTCGCCGTCCTGACGATCCTGTCGATCATCTGGGACTTCAAGGTGTTCAGTCAGCTCTACGTGCTGATGAACGGACCGACGAACCGTGAGGCGTTCAACCTGTCGCTCTTCTCCTTCGCCGAGGCGTTCAAGGCGCCGCCCAAGATGGGTCAGGGCGCCGCGATCGCGGTGGTGCTGACGGTCATCCTGCTCATCGTCACCGCGTTCTACACCCGGCAGATGGTCAAGTCGGAGGAGGTCCAATGACGCCGCTGGCGCGCAAGCGCTTCGCCAAGATCGGGCTGAACACCGCCGGGGTCCTGGTCTTCCTGTTCGCGATGTTCCCGGTCTACTGGATGGTCTCGACGTCGTTCAAGGCCAACGACCAGATCTTCACCACGGACTTCATCCCGTTCCCGACGCACTTCACCTTCGAGCACGTCGAGAAGGTGCTGACGGAGGGCGTGGCGGGCAACTCCATCTGGCTCTACATGCGCAACAGCGCGATCGTGGCGCTCGGCACCGTGCTCATCGGCTCGGTGTTCGCGCTGCTGGCGGCCACCGCGGTGGCCCGCTTCCGGTTCAAGGGCCGCACCAGCTTCCTGATCACGCTGCTGGTCGTGCAGATGATCCCGTCGGAGGCGCTGCTCATCCCGCTGTTCCTGAACGTCCGCAGGCTCGGCCTGTACGACCAGCTGCTCGGGCTGATCGTCATCCAGGTGGGTCTCACGCTGCCGTTCGGCATCTGGATGCTGCGCACGTTCGTCGCCGCGGTGCCCAAGTCGCTGGAGGAGGCCGCGTGGATCGACGGCGCGAGCCGGTTCACCACGTTCTGGAAGGTCCTGTTCCCGCTGGTGGCTCCGGGCCTGGTCGCGACGAGCATCTTCTCGTTCATCACCGCGTGGAACGATCTCATCTTCGCTCTGATCCTGATGAACGACAGCACCGGCTACACGATGCCGGTGGCGCTGCAGTTCTTCTTCGGGCAGCGCGGCACCGACTGGGGAGCCATCATGGCGACCTCCACGTTGATGACCCTGCCGGTCATCGTCTTCTTCCTGCTGGTCCAGCGCCGCATGGTCTCCGGCCTGGTGGCCGGGGCCGTCAAGGGCTGACCCCTTCCCTTCCCGCGGGTTCCGGTACGGCCAGCGCGCTCCACCGTGCGCTGGCCGTACCCATGTCCTGCCCTGACAACGATGAGGATTCATGAGCCAGAGTGATCGGGGGCTACGCCGCCTCGCGGCGGGCACGCTGCTCGTCGCGTTCGACGGGCTGAGCGCGCCCGCCTGGGTGCTGAGGGAGCTCGAGGGCGGGCTCGGCGGCGTGACACTCTTCGGGTTCAACGTCGGCGACCCGGCCCAGCTCGGCGAGCTGACCGCCGCGCTGCGTGCCGCCGGTGAGCCGGTCATCTCCCTCGACGAGGAGGGCGGCGACGTCACGAGGCTCGCCTACCACGTCGGCAGCCCGTATCCCGGCAACGCGGCCCTCGGCGCGGTGGACGACGTGGACCTGACCCGCCAGGTCTACCGGGCGATCGGCTCGGAGCTGGCCGCGGCGGGCATCAACCTCGACATGGCGCCGGACGCCGACGTGAACACGGCCGAGGACAACCCGGTGATCGGCACCCGGGCGTTCGGCTCGGACCCGGACCTGGTGGCCCGGCACACGGTGGCCGCGGTCGAGGGGCTGCAGGCGACGGGCGTGGCCGCCTGCGTCAAGCACTTCCCGGGCCACGGGGCCACCACGGTCGACTCGCACCTGGCGATCCCGGTCGTGGACGTGCCGCTGGAGGTGCTGCGGGCCAGGGAGCTGGCGCCGTTCCTGGCGGCCGTCCAGGCCGGCACCAAGTCGATCATGACGGCGCACGTGGCGGTCCCGGCGCTGACCGGTGAGACGCCCGCCACCATGTCACCGGCCGCGCTGACCGGGCTGCTGCGGGGCGAACTCGGCTACGACGGCGTCGTCGTCACCGACGCGCTCGACATGCAGGCGATCACCGACAGCGTGGGGCTGGCCGGTGGCGCCGTCGCCTCGCTGGCGGCCGGGACGGACCTGCTCTGCCTGGGCCCCAAGCCGGGCTACGACGAGATCCAGAAGATCATCGCGGCGATCATGGACGCCGTCGCCGACGGGGTGCTGTCCGTGGAGGGGCTGGAGCGGTCCGCCGCCCGCGTGGCCGCGCTGCGCGCCTGGGCCGGCCACAGCTCCGGCTCGCTGCCCGAGCTGACCCGGGTCGGCCTGGACGCCGCCCGCCGCGCGGTCCGGCTCGACGGGGCGCCGGCGCCGCTGTCGGACGTGCCGCTGGTCGTCGAGGTGGACACGCCGCCGACGATCGCCGTGGGCGACGTGCCGTGGGGGGTGTCGCCGTGGCTGCCGCACGCCGAGGTCGTCCGGGTCAAGCCCGCCGACGCCTGCCCCGACGAGCTGCTCAAGCGCGCCGGGGGGCGTTCGCTGCTCGTCGTCGTCAAGGACGCGCACCGCTACGCCGAGAGCCGGACCCTGGTGTCCGCGCTGGTCACGGGCCGGCCCGACACCATCGTGATCGAGATGGGGCTGCCCGTGTGGCGTCCCGGCAGCGCCGCCTACATCGCCACATACGGCGCGGCCCGGGCGAACGCCCAGGCCGCGATGGAGCTGCTGACCGCCTGATCAGCCCTGGCGGGCGGCCGCCACCGCCTCCCTCAGCGGGGCGGGCGGCCGCTCGCCGAACCGTTCCAGGTAGGCCGCCGCGTGCGCGGGGTCGTCCTTGAGGAACGGGAAGTCGGAGGCCACCATGTGCCGGACGGCCAGCAACGGGACCGGGGCGCCCAGCGGCAGAAAGTCCGGGTTCCACAGGCCGTGCTTGGGCGGCGGGCCGGGGTAGAACTCGCCGACCATCAGCCCGGCCTCCACGTACCGGGTCTTGAGCGCGAGCTGGGCCGCGTCGATCACCGCAGGGGCGCGATCGACGGGCAGGTCCGGCAGCAGCACCAGGATGGTGCGGAACTGCGGCGAGACCCCCTCAGGGGCGACCAGCCGCTGGAACCACGAGCGGTAGCCGTCGAGCACCTCGGCGACCTGCGCCGCGTCCGGCTCCCCGGGGCAGACGGCCAGGTAGAAGGTGCCGCGGTCGAGCGAGGTCTGCGCGTACGGGCAGACCGGTCCCTTCCTGCCGAGCTCCGGGTGCGGCCGGCACAGATACGCGCGCGCCCACGTCACGATGTGGCCGAGCGGCTCCGCGTACCGCCGCACCAGTTCGTGGCCGCCGTCGAGATCGCTCACCTCGATGAGCACGCGGGAGGGATCGGTGGGATCCGTGAGCATCAGCGAACCTTCCTGGCGAGCAACAACGCGGCGAGCCCGGCGGCTCCCAGGGCGGACCAGCGCAGCAGGGCGTCCTGGCGCCTGGCACGGGCCAGCGCGTCGGCGTACGGGGTGGTGGTGTGGGAGATCATCGTGTAGAGCGGGACCCAGCGGTCCGGGAAGAGGCCCGAGAGCACCAGGTCGGCGCGCTTGCGGGCCAGGTGCAGCGGCGAGCGGACCCGGTCGCGCAGCTCGACGAAGTTCTGCCTGGACAGCTCGTCCAGGACGTCGGTGTGCGGCCGGCGGGTCCGCTCGAACTCGGCGAAGGCCGCACGCGTATCGCCGAGTCCGAGGCATCGGTCGAGGACCGTGCAGTCCTCGAGGGAGGAGTTCATGCCCTGCCCGTAGAACGGGTAGACGGCGTGTGCGGCGTCGCCGATGAGGACGACCTTGCCGCCGTCGTGCCAGGGCGTGGTGCGGATCGAGACTAGGTGGCCCACGGGCCGGTCGGCGTACTCCTTGGCCAGGTCCGGCATGAGCGCGAGCGCGTCGGGGAAGCGTTCGGCGAAGAACGCCTCCGGGTCGTCGATCTCCTCGAACCGCTCGAACGGCAGGAACAGCGTGGCCGTCATCGAGCCGTCGAGGTTGGGGTGGGTGACGATGAGCCCGTCGTCGCCGCCGGGCCACACGTGCAGCGCCTCGTGGTGCTCGGGCACCTTGGGGATCGTCAGCTCCTTGTAGCCCCAGGGCAGGAACTCCTGGTGCAGGTCGGCGCGCGTGCCCCGGTGCATCAGCGTGCGTACCGCGGAGAACGCGCCGTCGGCGCCCACCACGGCGTCGGCCTCGACGGTGCTCCGGCCGTCCTCGTGCTCGACGGTCAGCGTGGGCGCCTCCTTGTCGAGGTCGACGACGCGGTGGCCGAAGTGGAAGGCGACGCCCTGTGCCTCGGCGTGGCCGATGAGGCTGACGACGAGGTCGCGGCGGCGCACGGAGTGCAGGATCTCCTCCTCGCGCCTGCCGTACGGGTGGAAGGTGACGGCGCCGTCGGGGGCGTGCACCGCGCGTCCGCGCATGGGCACGGTGCTCGGCCAGATCTCGTGCATGAGCCCGACGTCGGTGAGCGCGCGCACGCCCCGGGCGGACAGGCCCAGGTTGATCGAGCGGCCTTCCTCGTCGTCGCGCAGCCTGGGGTCGTCGCGGCGCTCGTAGACGGCGACGCGGTGGCCGCGCCTGGCCAGGTAGCAGGCCAGCAGGCTGCCGGCGGGACCGGCGCCCGCGATGAGGATCTTCACACCGTCTCCTGTCTTGCCACGAGCAGTTCGTCAGAGCCGGGGGCATCGAGCGGGAGCCGCTCGATCCCGCCCAGCCCGGCCGCCTCGGCCCAGCCGGCCACCTCGGCGAACGTGTAGAGGCGTCCGCCCTGGGTGGCGGCCAGGTTGAGGCTGAAGCCGCCGAGGAAGGCGGCCGTGTGGCCCTGCGTGCCGGCGGGCGGGTCGCTGTACGGCTCCAGCACGAGCAGCCGCCCGCCGGGCCGCAGCGCCCGCGCCGCCCTGTCGACCAGGCCGGCGGCGCCGTCCGGGTCGAGCCCGTGCACGACGTTGAACAGCAGGACCGTGTCGTACGCGCTGTCGAGCGCGGCGGAGTCGGCGGGCACGGTCAGGTCGCCGGGCACGAGCGTGATCCGCCCGGCCAGCCCGGCCTCCTCGACCCGCGCCCGCCCCTCGTCCAGGGCTCCGGGCAGGTCCACGACGGTCGCGGTCGTCCCGGGCGCGGCCTCGCAGAAGGCGGCGCTGTAGATCGCGTGGCCGCCGCCGACGTCCAGCAGCTTCCCGTACGGGCCGGGCACCGCCGCGACGACGGCCGGGGCCAGGCCCCGCGCCATCCCGGCCAGCATCCCCTGGAAGGTGCGCAACGTGCCGGGCCGGCGTTCCAGCCAGGCGTAGTACGGCTCGGGCGGCCGGCCGGTGCGCACCGACTCCTCCAGGCCGGTCCACAACTCGCCGATCAGCTCGTGCCACAGTGCCAGCGTCGGCGCGAACCAGTCGCGTGGCCCGTTCGCCAGCCAGGGGTCGGCGGCCGGGCCCAGGGCGTAACCGTCGTCGTCGCGGAGCACGTACCCGAAGCCGGCGAGCGCGTCGAGGAGCACGGTGAGCGGCCCCTCGGCGACGTCCAGCTTCGTGGCGAGCTCCGCCGGGGTGCGCGCTCCGGCGGCGAGCGCGTCGAAGACGCCGAGCCGTTGCGCGGTTCCCGCCGCGCGGAACGCCATCGCGCCCACGAGGTCGATGAACCCTCCGGGCGCTTGGTTCAGGTCACGAAATATGCGTAACTCTTCAGGATCGAGATAGAGCGGCATCGGATGACTCCTCAGCGTCGGGCAGTTCCGTCTCCACCCGGCGAAGGCGCGGCTGGAGGTAGGCCAGGGGCGCCAGCACGACCAGCGCGGCCCCGGTGAGCAGGAAGATCGTGGCGATGCCGCGGCCGGGCCCGGTGCCGATGAGCTGGCCGAGGCTGCCGGCCAGCGCGCCGCCCGGCGCGAGCATCGGCTCGAACACCTGGTCGGCGAGCGGCCCGGCCGCCAGGTAGGTGAGCACGGTCGCGGCCTGGGTGAGCATGCGGACGGCGCCGAGCACCCGGCCCAGCTCGGCCGGTGCGGTCTTGAGCTGGATCAGCGTGATGCCGGTGCCCTGCACGAACGGGATCGTGAACAGGAACGCGGGCGCGACCAGGCCGATGAGCAGCGCCGACGGGCTCAGGCTGTGCAGCATGAGCAGCACGCCGCCGGCGGCGACGAAGGCGAGCAGCCCGCGCACCCGCCGCTTGGGCCCGCCCCACGCGCTCAGCACCAGCCCGCCGACGAACAGGCCCGCGCCGCCCGCGGCCATGAGCGCGCCGAGCAGCGCCGCCGACCCGAACGACAGGATGAGCGGCTGCACCAGCACCCCGGCCATGCCGAAGAACAGGTTGTAGGCGGCAAGCAGCCCGACCAGCCAGCCGAGCCCGCGCCGGGTCCGCAGGTGGCGCAGCCCGAAGGCCAGGTCGCGCAGCCACGGCTCGGCGGGCCGCCCCTCCCCCGGCCGGGTCGCCTCGCGCGGCAGCGGCACCAGGTGGAGCACGATCCGCGAGGCCAGGAACGTCACCAGGTCGATCACCACGACCCCGGTGAGGCCGACGCCGACGAGCAGCGCCCCGGCGAGCAGCGGCGCGGCGACGCGGACGGCGTCGGCCACCTGCATGAGGCCGTTGGCCCGGCCGAGCTGCTCCTTGGGCACCAGGCTGGGCAGCATCGAGTGGTAGGCGGCCATCTGGGCGGTGCCGAAGACGGCGCTCACGGCGGTGACCACGTAGATGTGCCACACCTGGAGCTCGCCCGTGGTCAGCAGCAGGGCCAGCGCGCCGGTGGCCAGCGCGGCCCCCAGGTCGGCGGCCAGCATCATCCGCCGCCGGTCCCACCGGTCGGCCAGCGACCCGGCGAGCGGCGCGAACAGCACCTCGGGCAGCACCGCGCAGAGCGTGATGGTGACGAACTGGGTCGCCGAGCCGGTCTTCTGGAACACCCACACGCCCAGGACGAACCCGGTGACGCTGGAGGTGATGATCGACAGGAGCTGGGACGACCAGATGGCCAGGAACGTCCTAGGCATCGCGGTCTCCGATCAGGTGGGGCAGGTACACGCCGAGCAGGTCGGCGGCGGGCGGGCAGACGAGCCCCGCCTCGGCCAGCAGCCGCTCGGTCGCCGTGCAGTCGAATGTGGGGCCGGTGCTGTCGTCGCCGTACTCGGCGAAGAACGCGGGGAAGGGCGCGAGCGGCAGGCTCTCGCCGCCGTCGAGCCTGCGCCGCACCTCGGCGCGCCACTCGGCGGCGGGCGCGAGCCGCACCGGGACGCCGTGCGCGGCCAGGCCGGCCGCCAGGTCGGCGGCGCCGAGCGTGCGCGGGTTGCGGTAGTGGAAGTCGCCGGTGGCGCCGGTCCTGGCCAGGTGCCCGATGGCGGCGGCGACGTGGTCGACGGGGGCCAGGTCGAGCTCCTCGCCGTCGGGGACCGTGCCGAGCAGCGCGCAGGTGGCGACCAGGCGGCGCAGGAAGTCGTCGGAGGGTCCGGCCCCGGTGCGGCTGTCGCCGGAGATGCGCGCCGGGCGGTGCACGGTCACGGGCAGCCCGGCCTCGCGGGCCGCCGTGGCGAGCCGGTCGCCCACCCACTTGCTCTGGTCGTAGCCGAGGTGCAGGCCGGCGGGGTCGGGCAGCGGGTCGCCCTCGCGCACCACCCGCTCGCCCGGGGTCAGGTGGACGCCGAGCGTCGAGATCAGGTGCACGGGCGTGCCGCGGCGGGCGGCGAGCCTGAGCAGGGCGAGCGTGCCGTCCACGTTGGCGGCCTTGAGCGCGCGGTACGCGCGGGTGAAGTCGACCTGCCCGCCGCTGTGCACGATCAGGTCGCAGTCGACGTCGGGCAGCGGCCCGGCGAGGTCCCCTGGCTCGCAGGCGATGCGGCCGGCGAAGTCGTCGCGCCACAGCCCGTGCGCGGCGAGGTTGCGCCGCACCCGCTCCTGCGGCTGATCACCCCTGACGAGGCAGAGCACGGTGGCGTCGGAGTGCCTGAGCAGGTCGGCGAGCAGGTGCGCGCCGAGGAACCCGGTCGCCCCGGTGAGCAGCACCCGGCGCGGCTCGCCCCGGCCGCCGCCCGGCGCCACCGTGAAGTCCGCCGGCAGCGTCGCCTCGGCGTGCAGGTCGGGCGGCCCCTCCGGGGCGTGCCCGTCGAGGGCGGCGGCGAGCTCGGCCAGGTCGGCGCAGGCGAAGAAGACCGGCAGCGACACCCGGACCCCGGTCTCCTCCGCCAGCCTGGCCACCGCCCGGGGCGTGAGCAGCGAGTGGCCGCCCAGCTCGAAGAAGCCGTCGCGGCGTCCGGCCCGCACCCCGAGGATCTCCTCCCACACCGCCGCGACCACGCGCTCGGTTCCGGTGCGCGGGCTCTCGTACGGCGTCGCCGCGGCGGCGGGCTCGGGCAGCGCCCGGAAGTCGACCTTGCCGTGCGGCGTCAGCGGCAGCGCGTCCAGCGTGACCACGGCCGCCGGGATCATCGACGACGGCAGCCGGCCCGCCAGGAAGCCGCGCAGCCCGGCCAGATCGACCGGTTCGCCGGTCAGGTAGGCGACCAGCCGCCCGCCCACGGCGGTGACCACGGCCTCCCTGACGGCCGGGTGGGCCAGGCAGGCGGCCTCCACCTCGCCGGGCTCGATCCGCACCCCGTTGACCTTGAGCTGCCTGTCGGTGCGGCCGAGGAAGTCCAGCGTCCCGTCTGCGCGCATCCGCACCAGGTCGCCGGTCGCGTACATGCGGCCGCCCGGCAGGAACGGGTCGTCGCGGAAGCGCTCGGCGGTCAGGTCGGGCCGCCCCAGGTAGCCCTCGGCGACGCACTCGCCGCCCAGGTGCAGCTCGCCGGGCACGCCCGCGGGCGCGGGCCTGCCGTGCCGGTCCAGCACGTACGCGCGCACGTGGGGCAGCGGGACGCCGATCGGCAGGTGCGTGCGCTCCCCCAGCTCGCCGCCGTCGACGGTGCGGCATACGGTCGCGCAGACGGTGGCCTCGGTGGGGCCGTAGTGGTTGTAGAAGGCGACCTTGCCGCCGGTGAGCCGGGCCCAGGTGCGCAGCCGTTCGAGGGGGACGCTCTCGCCGCCGACCATCATCGTCGTCAGCGGCCCGGGGTCGACCGGCCCGGCCTCCGCCAGGTCCTCCACCCACTGCTGCCACAGCGCCGAGGCCGTGTCGACCATGGTGATGCCCAGCTCGGAGCACAGGCGCATCAGCTCGGGCCCGCTGAGCGAGACCGGGTCGGGGTGCAGCACCAGCGCGGCCCCGCTGATCAGCGCCGGGAAGATGTCGCCCACCGAGGCGTCGAAGCTCAGCGGCGGCACCATCAGCACCCGCTGCCCCGGCCCGAACCCGTGCGCGTCGCGGAACGAGACGGCCAGCCGGGCGGCGCTGCGGTGGCTGACGACCACCCCTTTCGGCGTCCCCGTCGAGCCGGACGTGTAGATCACGTACGCGGCGCCGTCGGCGGTGACCCGCCCGGACACCAGCTCGCCCGCGCCCCCGCCGGTGACGTCCAGGACGTCCCCGGGGACGGGCTCGTGCACCTCGCCCGGGACCGGCGCCACGCCGTCCTCGCCGATCACCGCCGCGCAGCCCGCCAGCATGGCGCGCGTGCGGTGCTCCGGCTGCGCGGGGTCCACGGGCACGTACGCGGCCTCGCACATCAGCACGGCGAGCACGGCCACCATGGCGTCGGGCCCCGCCTTGAGCCGGACCGCGACCAGGTTGCCCGCCCGCACCCCGGCCTCGCGCAGCTCACCGGCCAGCACGAGGGCGCGTGCGGCCAGCTCGCCGTAGGTGAGGACGCCGCCGGGCGTGACGACGGCGGGGGCGGCGGGCGTCCTGGCGACCTGCCGGGCGATCAGCCCGTCCAGCCGGTCGGGCAGCACCAGCGCCAGCTCCTCCGGCGGCAGCATGCGCAGCTCGGACAGCCGGGCCTCGGGCCGCGCCGTCATCTCCTCCAGCAGCCGCCGCAGGTGCCCGCCCATCCGCTCCACGGTGGGGCGCTCGAACAGGTCGGTGCTGTAGGTGAGCATGAACTGCAAGTGCTCCTCGAACACCACCACGTCCACGGCCAGGTCGAACTTGGCCGGGGCCAGCCCCGACACGACCGGCGTGCGCTCCAGCCCGGCCAGGTGCAGCGGATCGGGGCCCTCCTTCAGCCCTTCGCCGGGGTTGTCCAGGTTGAGCAGCGTCTGGACGAGCGGCGCCTGCCCCCGGGACGGTCGCAGCTCGGACACCACCTCGTCGAACGGCACCGCGGCGTGCGTGAACGACTTCAGCAGGCGGCGCCGCGTCCGCTTGATCAGCTCCTGCACGGTCGGGTCGCCGCCGAGGTCGGCGCGGACGGCCAGCGTGTTGATGAACAGCCCGAAGACCCGCTCGAACTCCTCCTCGTCGCGCCCGGCGACGGCCGTGGCCACGCAGAAGTCGTCCTGGCCCGAGTGCCGCGACAGCATCGCCTGGTAGGCGGCCATCAGCACGATGAACGGCGTGCACCGCTGCGCCCTGGCCAGCTCCCGCACCCGGGTCCACAGCTCGACCGGCATCCGCTGGATGACCAGGTCGCCGTGGCCGCTCGGGGTGGCGGGCCTGGGCCGGTCGGCGGGCAGCTCCAGGGCCGGGACCCCGGCCAGCTCGGTGCGCCAGAACTCCAGGTGGGCGCCGTGGTCCTGTTCGCGCTGGCGGCGGGCGTACTCCGAATAGGGCACGGCCGGCTCCAGCGGCGGCGCGGGCAGGCCCGCGGCGAACGCGGCGTAGAGCGCCGACAGCTCCGGGTACAGGATGCGCTCCAGCGACCAGGCGTCGCTCACGATGTGGTGCAGCACCATCAGCAGCACGTGCTCGCGCGGCCCGGCGCGCAGCAGGCTCACCCGGAACAGCGGCCCGGCGGCCAGGTCGAAGGGCCGGTTGGAGCGCTCGGCCAGCAGCCCGGGCAGGCTCTCCCCGGCGGCCTCGACGCGCTCGGCGACGACCGGCTCGCAGGGGCGTACGACGGCCGTCGGCACGCCGTCCACCTCGGGGAAGACGGTGCGCAGCGCCTCGTGCCTGGCGGTCAGCTCGGTGAGCGCCCGCTCCAGCGCCGCCACGTCCAGCTCGCCCGTGAGCCTCTCGGCGACGGCGATGTTGTACGAGGCGTCGCCGCCGGAGAGCCGGTCGAGGAACCACAGGCGTTCCTGGCCCCTCGACATGACCGCGGCACGGCCTGCCAGCTGCATGGTGACGAGTCCCCTAACCGCGGATGTCTGACTGGGAGGTTTGACTCAATAACTCTTAGGAAAGTTTCCTATTTATTGACTGGGGTTGATGCTATACACATGGGGCGACCACAGACAAGGACCACCCGGCGAAGATCCGAGCCGGGCGCAAGGGGAGGCACGATGGGCGCGTCGATCGTCAGGAGTCCCGTACTGGCCGGGCTCGCCGACACCGTGCTGCAGCCGGGGTTCAAGGGCACGACCCTGCCGGACTGGGTGCGCAAACGCCTCTCGACGGGGCTCGGCGGCATCGCCCTGTACTCGCGCAACCTCGTGACAAGCAGTCAAATACGTGACCTAACCGCCGCAATTCGGGCAGAGAATCCGGAAGTGGTCATCGCCCTCGACGAGGAAGGCGGCGACGTCACCCGGCTGGAGGCCTTCACCGGCAGCTCCCGCCCCGGCAACCTCGCCCTCGGCGCCGCCGGCGACCCCGCGCTCACCCGCGCCGTCGCCCAGGGCATCGGCCACGACCTCGCCGCCGCCGGCATCAGCCTCAACTACGCGCCCGTCGTCGACATCGACGTCGAGGACAACCCCGTCGTCGGCACCCGCGCCTTCGGCTCCGACCCCGAGCTCGTCGCCCGCCACACCACCGCCTGGGTGACCGGCCTCCAGTCAGCGGGCGTCGCGGCCTGCGCCAAGCACTTCCCCGGCCACGGCGCCACCTCCGTCGACTCCCACGACGCCCTGCCCGTGGTCCGCCTCTCCCGCGAGGAGCTCGCCGCCACCGCCCTGCTCCCCTACCGCGCCGCCATCGCCGCCGGGGTGCGCGCCGTCATGACCGGCCACCTGCTCGTCCGCGCGTACGACGAGTCCGAGCCCGCCACCACCAGCCGCCGCCTCATGGTCCAGCTGCTGCGCGAGGAGCTCGGCTTCGACGGGCTCATCGTGACCGACGGCATCGAGATGCCCGCCGTCTCCGCCCCGTACGGCCTCGGCGGCGCCACCGTCCGTGCCCTCGCGGCCGGGGCCGACGCCATCTGCGTCGGCGGCGAGAACGCCACGCCCGGCGTCGTCGGGCTGCTGCGCAACGCCATCATGGCCGCCGTCGCCGACGGCACCCTGCCCGAGGAGCGCCTGGCCGAGGCCGCCGCCCGCGTCCGCGCCCTCACCCACTGGACGGCCACGCACCTCCCGATGCGCCCGCACGCCCAAGCGGTCCACCTCACCCCGCCCCCGCTCACGAGCCCCCAGACGCCCCTCACAGCGCCCAGCGCCCCGGAGTCCACCGTCCAGCCCTCCGCAGCGCCCGCCGGCCCGGGAGCGCCGGTCGAGCCCGCCGACGCCCCTACGGCCGCCGGCGCCTCCTCTCCGCAGCCGCCGGTCACGCCGCACCTCCCCGCCGCGCTCCCGCTGGCCGTGGGCTACCCCGAGTCCGCCCCGCGCAACGCGGCCCTGCTCGCCGCCCGCCGCGCGCTGCGGGTGACCGTGCACGAGCGCCCCACCGGCGACGGCCCGCCCCACGTGGTCGAGCTCGACTCCCCCGTCAACCTCGCCGTGGACCGCGCCACCCCGTGGGGCCTGGTCACCCCGCTGACCCGCCTCTTCCCCGGCACGACGAGCGCCCGCCTGGCCGACCCGGAGCCCGAAGACCTGGCCAAGGCGGTGGACGCGGCCGAGGACCGCCTCCTGGTGGTCGTCATCCGCACCGCCTACCGCCACACCTGGGTGACCGCGACGGTGGACGCCATCCTCGCCCGCCGCCCGGGCAGCGTCGTCGTCGAACTGGGCACCCCGGGCCACGAACGCCCCGGCGCCGTCCACATCGCCACCCACGGCGCGACCAACCCGTGCAGCGAGGCGGCGGCCACCGCCATCGCGCACCTGATCAGGACGTGAACAGCTCCTCGCGGGCCTGATCGAGGGCCGCCAGGACGGCGCCGCGCAACACCTGGTTGCCCTCGACCGTGCTGGTGGCCACCTGGGGCCGCACCGGGCAGATCCTGGCGACCGCCTCCTCCACCCGGGAGGTGAGCGTGCGCCCGCCCGCGTGGCCGACCTCGCCACCGAGGACGACGAGCCCCGGGTCGAGGATCACGCACACGGCCGCCACGCCCAGCGCGAGCCGGTGGGCGATCTCGTCGAGCAGCGGCTCGCCCTCGGTGCCCGCCGCGATGGCGACCTCGACGCACTCGCCGGCGTTGGCGGCATCGAAGCCGTGGCTGCGCGCGAGCTCGGTCACCGCCTCGGCGCTGACGAGCGACTGCAGGCCGCCGGCCAGCGACGGGAGCCTGCCCGGCGAGGTGCGGATGTCCTCGGGCAGCGGCACGCCGGGCACGGGCAGGTAGCCGATCTCGCCCGCGCTGCCCGAGCGGCCCCGGTGGAGCTTGCCGCCGAGCATGACCGCCATGCCGAGCCCCCGGCTGGACCACAGCAGCACGAAGTCGTCGAGCCCCTTGGCCGCGCCGTCGGAACGCTCGGCGATGGCGGCGAGGTTGACGTCGTTCTCGATCGTCACCTCGCGCTTGAGGTCGCCCGCGAGCGCCTCGTGGATGCCCTCGTGCCAGCCGGGCAGGTCGAAGGAGAACCGCACGTCGCCGCTGCGCGGGTCGACCACGCCCGGGGTGCCGATGACCACGCCGCGCAGCTTGGCGACGCTCACCTTGGCGCTGCGGCACGCCTTCATCACGGCCTCGTGCACGGCGGCGACCGGGTCGTCGTGCCCGTTGGGGTCGACGGCGGCCTGCGCGACCGTGCGGCCGTTGATGTCGGCGATGGCCGCGGAGATCAGCTCGGGGCCGATCTCCAGCCCGGCCACGTACGCGCTGGAGGGGATCACGGAGTAGAGGGCCGCGTTGGGGCCGCGCCCGCCGCCCTGGGTGCCGACCACCTCGACCAGCCCGCGCTCCTCCAGCCTGGCGAGCGTCTGCGAGGCGGTCACCTTGGACAGCCCGGTCAGCTCGCCGATCTGGCCACGGGTCATCGGACCGGTGGCCAGCAAGAGCTCAAGCGCGGCCCGATCGTTGATCTCCCGAAGAAGTCTGGGCACACCAGGCCGTCGCTCCACGCTTAATCCCACCGTCACATAGAAAAGGGTTGCTGGAAGTTTAGCGCTCTCACCACTCCTCTCCAGTGGTCAGGAGCGGTCTTGGATCTCATTCCCCGCTCCCGCGCTCCCCTATGCCACTAGGCATGTCCGGCTCGCCCGGATACGTCCGACTGCCGGTTTTCGGCGACCTTGCGGCGAACCAGTGTTGACCAGGAGGGATAATCGAGAACATGCGCCTTTCCGCTCGTGTCGACTACGCCCTCCGCGCCGCCGCCGAACTCGCCGCTGCCGGTGCCGGCCCGACCACAGTGGGCGAGCTCGCCAAGGAGCAGGACATGCCGCCCAAGTACCTGGAGAACATCCTGCTGCAGATGCGCCGCGCCGGTCTCGTCCGTGGTCAGCGCGGCCCCGAGGGCGGCTACGTCCTGGCCCGGCCCGCCGCCGAGATCTCCCTGGCCGACGTCATCAGGGCCGTCGACGGCCCGCTCGCCAACGTTCGCGGCGAACGCCCGGAGCACGTCGGCTACCGGGGGCCCGCCGAATCCCTCCAGCAGGTGTGGATCGCCCTGCGCGCCACCGAGCGGGCCATCCTGGAGGAGGTCACGCTGGAGCAGGTCGCCACCGGGGCGCTGCCCGACCGCGTCCGCCAGCTCGCCTCCGACCCCGCCGCCTGGGACTGACCCGCCCGGCGGCACCCCGTCAGCGGCCCAGCCTGGCGGCCGCCCAGAACAGCGCCAGCGCGGCCAGCTCGACGACGGCGGCCACAACCGGCAGCACGCCGCTGCCGTACGTCTCCAGGACCAGGCCGCCGAGCGCGCCACCGGCCGACACGCCGACGTAGACGGCACTGCTGTTCAGCGCCAGCGCCTGCGGGCCCGCCGTGCCCGCCAGGGCGAGCAGGCGCGTCTGCGCGGGCGGCGGGATCCACCACGACAGGCCCGCCCACACCAGCAGCACCGGCAGCAGCCACAGCAGTGGCACCGGCCGCAGGAACCAGCTCCCCACGAACACCGCCATCACCGCCGCGAACCCGCCGATCCCCGCCAGCAGCGCCCGCTCCGGCCCCCACCGGTCTGCCGCCCGCCCGCCGAGCATCCCCCCGGCCAGCCCCGCCACCCCCGCCAGCGCGAACACCCACCCCAGCTCCCTGGGCCCCGCCCCGGCCAGATCCCGCAGGAACGGCGCAAGGTAGGTCAGCAGCATCATGCTGCCGGTCACGATCGCCACCATCCCCAGCAACCCGAGCAGCACCCGCGGCCGCCCCAACGCCCGCACCCGCCCCCACACCCCTCCCCAAGAACCCCGCACACCCGCAGGCGCCTCCGCACCCTCAGACCCAGAATCCCGCACACCCGCAGACGCGAGGGCAGCGGCCGACCCGGACGGAGAGCCGGAGGCGGACGCGCCCCCCAAGGCGGGAGCCGATGCCGAGGCGGAGGCGGAGGCGGAGGCGGGCACAGGCGCGGGCCCAAAAGGGGGCGCGTCCCCGGACTCGGACGCGTCCCCGGACACCAGCGCGGCACCAGCGGCGCCTGCAGACGCCAAGGCGGACGCGGGCGCGGACGCGGAGGCTGCGGGGTCCGGGACGGTCGCGTCGCCCACGGCGGTCGCATCGCCCGGGGCGGGCCCGGGGTCCGGACCGGTCGGGGTTTTGGGCTCGGGTTCGGTGGTCGGGTGGGTTTCTGCCGGTACGAGGTCGCGTACGTCGGGGAGGGTGCGGTGGACGGCGACGAGGGAGGCAAGCCCGAGCAGCCCGCCGAGGACGAATGTGGCCTGCCACCCGAACGCCCCGCCCACCCAGGTGCCGATGGGCACGCCGAGCACGAGGGACCCGGTGAGCCCGCCCATGACCAGTGCCAGATAGCGCCCTTGGTGGCCTTCGGGCGCGAGGGAGGCGGCGATGGCGTACGCGGCGGGCACGACGGCGGCGGCGGCCACGGCGGCGAGCACGCGCAGCCCCATGAGCACGGGATAGCTGCTGACCAGCGCGGACGCCCAGTTGGCGGCGACGAACAGCAGCAGCGCCCCGGTGATGAGCCGCCGCCGCGGCCAGGAGGCGGTGACCACGGAGGCGACCGGCGCGGTGAGCGCGAAGGCGAGCGAGAACGCGGTGACGAGCTGCCCGCCCGCCGCCTCGCTGACGCCGAGCCCGCCGGAGATGGCGGGCAGCACGCCGGCGATCACGTAGTCGTCGGTGGCGAACGCGAACGCGGTGAACGTCAGCGCGAGCAGCCACCCGGGCGCACGGAACACGAGGAGACCCCCTCAATAAAGGTAACAGTCGTTACCCAAGATAAGGTAACAGTCGTCACCCCATCGCCGTCAAAGGGGATTCGCCGATGGCCAGGACCGCCGACCCGGCCCGCCGCGCCGAGCTGCTCGACCAGATCGTGGACTACCTGGCGGGCCACGGCCTGTCCACGCTGTCCATGCGCCCGCTGGCCGAGCACCTGGGCAAGACCACGCGGGTGCTCACCCACCACTTCGCCGACAAGGAGGCCCTGCTGTCGGCCACGATGGAACGCCTGGACGAGCGCCACCGCGCCTGGCTGCGCGCCCAGCCCGGCCGGACCGGGGCCGACAGCGTGGGCACGATCATCCGCGCCACCTGGGACTGGCAGCTGCGCGAGGAGAACCTGCCGATCGCCCGCCTGGTCCACGAGATCGAGGGCCTGGCGGCGGGCGGCCGGCTGGCGGGGCAGGTGCCGAGGCTGCTGGCGGACCGGTCGGAGTTCGTGACGGGCCTGCTGCGCGAGCGCGGCGTGCCGGAGGCCGACGCCGTGCGCATCTCGACGCTGGCCAACGCCGCCTACGCGGGACTGCAGGCCGACCTGCTCACGACGGGCGAGCGGGAGCGCGTGGAGCAGGCGCTCGACCAGCTCGTCGGCCTGGTGGACGGGTGGGTCGCCGAAGCCGTCCAAGATCATCCCAAGGACTAGACTGGGGGCATGCCGGAAGGAGATGCCGTCTACCGCACGGCCGCGCGGCTGCGGGGAGCGCTCGACGGGCAGGTGCTGACCCGCTCCGACTTCCGGGTGCCCCGCCACGCCACCGCCGACCTGACGGGCCGGACGGTGCTGGAGACCGTCTCGCGCGGCAAGCACCTGCTGACCCGGGTGGAGGGCGGCCTGACGGTCCACACCCACCTGCGGATGGACGGAAGCTGGCAGATCGCGCCCGCGGGCCGGCGGGTCGCGGGCGGCGACCAGGTGCGGCTGGTGCTGGCCAACAGCCGGTGGCAGGCCGTGGGCGTGCGGCTGGGGATGGTGGACCTGCTGAAGACGGCGGAGGAGAGCCGGGTGGTGGGCCATCTGGGGCCCGACCTGCTGGGCGACGACTGGGATCCGGCCGAGGCCGTGCGGCGGCTGCGCCGCACCCCGGACGCGACCATCGGCGAGGCGCTGCTGGACCAGCGCAACCTCGCGGGCATCGGCACCATCTATCGGGCCGAGACGCTCTTCCTGCGCGGCATCTGGCCGTGGCGCCGGGTCGGGGACGTCGAGGATCTGGAGGGGGTCGTCACGCTCGCGCGGCGGCTGCTCGACGCGAACAAACTCCATGCGGGCACGGTGACCACAGGTGACCGCCGTCCGGCGAACCAGACCTGGGTCTACGGCAGGGCGGGCAGGCCCTGTCGTCGATGCGGCACCCGCATCAGCCGCGGGGAGATGGGGGCGCAGTCACAGGAGCGGCTGATCCTGTGGTGCGGCGGCTGCCAGCCGGGCTAGGCCGCCACCATGTCCTTGACTTCGGGGAAGACGGAATCGGAGATCGACCCGGGGACCGAATCGGCAAGGGGGATGCGCTCGTGCTCGGGGGCTTCGGCGAGCACAGGGGCAGCCTGGAGCTCCGCCAGCGCGAACTGGTCGGAAACCTCACGCAGCACCTGCGACAACGGCACTCCCAGTGCCCCGCAGATGGACGCGAGCAGCTCGGAGGATGCCTCTTTCTGGCCACGCTCGACCTCGGACAGATAGCCGAGCGAGACACGCGCCAGCGTGGAAACCTCGCGAAGTGTGCGTCCCTGCCGCACGCGCAGCCGCCTCAGCACATCACCGAGCAGCTGACGCAGCAGAATCATCTGTCGCTCCCTCCCCGGCGTGGATGTCTTCACCACGCCCCGCGCGATCGGATCGTGCCGCCCATTGTTCTTCTTCGCTTCGTACATACTCCTCGCCGTCATCATCGGGCGTCTCCGCCCCTGGGCCGCCGCTCGTGGCTCATCACTCACAGCTCCACCGTACCCGTATCAACCGACACCGCGTCAGACCGTGCCTCGCATGTTCGCTCGGGACGTAACACGGTAATCATCCGGAATGTTCCCCTTTATTGGCCCTCAGCACACTTGCCAGAAGATCGATGGCCTCGTCCACCGTCCCCTCTCTGATACGCGCCCGCTCCCCCGAAAGGCTCAACCGGCGCCCCCACACTTCACCGTCGGGGCCGCTGACCGCGACGTGGACCGTGCCGACCGGCTGCCGGTCCTGCGGCTCGGGCCCGGCCACCCCGGTCACCGCCAGCCCGTAGCGGGCCCCGCACACCCGGGCCGCCCCGGCCGCCATCGCCGCCGCCACGTCCGGATGCACCGCGCCCTCCCGCCGCAGCAGCTCCGCCGGCACCCCCAGCAGCTCCTGCTTCAGCTCGGTCGCGTACGAGATCACCCCGCCCCTGAACACCCGCGACGCCCCCGGGACGGACGTGACCGCCGCCCCGATGAGCCCGCCGGTCAGCGACTCGGCCACCGCCAGCGTGGCCCCCTGCCGCACCAGCTCCGCCACGACCTCGGCGACGTCCGCCATGCTCTCACTCCCCGCGTGCCTGCCTGGCCACCTTGCGCAGCTTGACCGCCCTGATCACGTAATCGGCGCCGGTGCCCACGGTGACGACCAGGGCGGCGCCCATCACCGCCCAGCGCAGCGGGTCGGGCACGCCCGGCAGGATGTACAGGACGATCGCGGCGATCTGCAGGACCGTCTTGACCTTGCCGCCATAGCTGGCCGGGATCACCGCGTGCCGGATCAGCAGCAGCCTGAGCAGCGTGATGCCGAGCTCGCGGCCCAGGATCAGGATCGTCACCCACCACGGCAGCTCGCCCAGGATCGACAGGCAGACCAGCGCAGCGCCGGTCAGCGCCTTGTCCGCGATCGGATCGGCGATCTTGCCGAAGTCGGTGATGAGCCCGTATCGCCGGGCCAGCTCACCGTCGAGATGGTCGGTGAGCGAGGCCACCGCGAACACGGCCAGCGCGGCCAGCCGCCAGCCCGTGCCCGGCACGAAGAGACACACCACAAAAAAGGGGACGAGCGCCAACCGGAGGACCGTGAGGACGTTGGCGATGTTCCACGGGCTCACCACGCGGCGCTCGTCCCTGGTCATGGACCGGCCTTGATCCGCGCGATGAGATCGACGCCCTCGGCGTCGACCACGACCGCGCGGACGATCTGCCCCTTGACCAGACCGATGCCCTGAACCGTGACCGAACCGTCGACCTCGGGCCCCTGGTGGGCGGCCCGTCCCTCATAGCCGCCGTCGCCCAGGTCCTCGTCGATGAGCACGTCGACCTCGGTGCCGATGCGCTCCTCGGCCCGCTGGGAGGTGAGCTCCTCGGCCAGCTCGGTGAGCACGCGCACGCGCTCGTCGATGACCTCCTGGTCGAGCTTGCCGTCGAAGCCGGCCGCCTCGGTGCCGTCCTCGTCGGAGTAGCCGAACACGCCGATCACGTCGAGCCTGGCCTGCTCCAGGAAGGAGACCAGCTCGCCGAACTCCTCCTCCGTCTCGCCGGGGAAGCCGACGATGAAGTTGGAGCGCACACCGGCCTCGGGGGCCCGCTCGCGGATCGTCTCCAGCAGCCCGAGGAAGCGCTCGGGGTCGCCGAAGCGGCGCATCCGGCGCAGCACCGGCCCGCTGGCGTGCTGGAAGGACAGGTCGAAGTAGGCGGCGACGCCCTCGGTGCCGGCGAGCACGTCGATGAGCCCCGGCCGGAGCTCGGCCGGCTGCAGGTAGCTCGCCCGCACCCGGTCGACGCCCTCGACCGCGGCCAGGCGCGGCAGCAGCTTCTCCAGCGCCCGCAGGTCGCCGAGGTCCTTGCCGTAGGAGGTGGAGTTCTCGCTCACGAGGACGAGCTCGCGGACGCCGCGATGGGCGAGCCAGTCGGCCTCGGCCACCAGCTCTTCGGGGTCGCGGGACACGTACGCCCCCCGGAAGGCCGGGATGGCGCAGAACGTGCAGCGCCGGTCGCAGCCGGAGGCGAGCTTGAGCGAGGCCACCGGGCTCTCGTCGAGCCGCTTGCGCAGCACGCGGGGGCCGCTGGCGGGAGCCACCCCGGAGGGCAGGTCGCCGTGGCCGGGGATGGAGGATCGGGACCCGGCGCGCTCGACGGGTGAGATGGGCAACAGGGTGCGGCGGTCGCGCGGCGAGTGCGGAACGAGCCGCCTGCCTGCGATGACGTCGTCGAGGCGGCCACCGATGTCGGCGTAGTCGTCGAAGGAGATGACCGCACTGGCCTCGGGCAGCGCCTCGGCGAGCTCGTTGCCGTAGCGCTCGGCCATGCAGCCCGCGGCGACCACTTTGGCCCCCGAGTCCGCGGCGGCCAGCAGTGTGTCGATGGAGTCCTTCTTCGCCGAGTCGATGAAGCCGCACGTGTTGACGACGACGACATCGGGGTCGTCGTCGCCGAGCTGCCAACCGGCAGCCTCAAGTCGCGCGGCGAGCTCCTCGGAGTCGACCTCGTTGCGCGCGCAGCCCAGGGTGATCAGCGATGCGGTTCGGCGGGATGACATGGTGAACACTACGGTATCGGGAGTTGGCCACCACCCGATGCAGGGGCTACCTGGCTCGCGGCTTCCCAGGCCCGAACGAGCGGCGCACGACCTCCCCCCGGTCGCCGATCCGGCCCAGCTCCTTGCCGTTGACCTGCAGTGACACCGCGCCCGCGTCGGCCAGCAGCAGATTGACCTTCGAGGCGGCCCGCCAGGTCGAGCTCGCGCCCGCCTTGAGCGTGCCGGAGAAGAGCTTGCGGCCCTGCGCGTCGTGCACGTTGAGGTAGGACGAGCGCTTGGCCTTGACCTTGACCACGACCAGGTCGCCCTTGGCGATGGCCATCGCCTGGCGCGGCGGCCTGGCGGGCGCCTCGGTGAAGGGCCGGTTGGGCGGCACGCTCGGCGCCGACGTGGCGTGCTGGACCCCGGCCGAGCGGACCCGGTCGGACTCGCCGCCCATCACCCGCACCACGCCGAACACCACGACCACGGCCAGCGCCACGCCCAGCGCGGTCGTCCAGCTCGGGCCGCGCCGCTCGCCCAGCCGGACGCCGCGGTCGGCCCGGAAGACGTCAGAGGCCCGGACCGGCGGCGGCGCACCGCCGTGCTGCTGGTCGTAGAGGTGGACGACCGCCTCCGGGTCCAGGCCCACCGCCTTGGCGATCGCCTTGACGTGCCCCCGGGTGTAGAAGTCGTTCTCCGCGGGGTCGTCCCGTTCGATCGCCTGAATGATCACTTCGCGGATGCGCGTGTTCGCGCTCAGCTGCGCGACCGTCAGGCCCGCCGCCTCCCTGGCGGCCGCCAACATGGCACCCGTGCTCTGTTCCTGCATCGCAAACGCCTCCCGACCACAACGGAGCGTAGTCAGATATATTCAACCAGCTACGCTCCGGGAAACGTGCATTGGGGTCATTCGCCACGCAGGTCGGCTAGCAATCCGGGCAGATCATCCGGTTTCACCAGCACCTCGCGGGCCTTCGACCCCTCGCTCGGGCCGACCACGTTGCGGCTTTCGAGCAGGTCCATCAGCCGCCCGGCCTTGGCGAAGCCGACGCGCAGCTTGCGCTGGAGCATCGACGTGGAGCCGAACTGCGTGGTCACGATCAGCTCGGCCGCCTGGATCAGCAGGTCGAGGTCGTCGCCGATCTCCTCGTCGATCTCCCGCTTGACCGGCGCGGCGGCCACGTCGTCGCGGTATTCGACCTGCATCTGCGTCTTGCAGTGCGTGACGATCTCGGCGATCTCCTTCTCCGAGACGAACGCGTTCTGGATGCGGATCGGCTTGCTGGCCCCCATCGGCAGGAACAGCGCGTCACCCTGGCCGACCAGCTTGTCGGCGCCCGGCTGGTCGAGGATGACGCGGGAGTCGGTCAGCGACGACACCGCGAACGCCAGCCGCGACGGCACGTTGGCCTTGATGAGCCCGGTGACCACGTCGACCGAGGGCCGCTGGGTGGCGATCACCAGGTGGATGCCGGCGGCGCGGGCGAGCTGGGTGATGCGCACGATCGAGTCCTCGACGTCGCGCGGCGCGACCATCATGAGGTCGGCCAGCTCGTCCACGATCACCAGCAGGTACGGGTACGGCTGGTAGACGCGCTCGCTGCCGGGCGGCGGCTGCAGCTTGCCGGCCCGCACGGCCTCGTTGAACTCGTTGACGTGCCGGAACCCGCTGGCGGCCAGGTCGTCGTAGCGCCGGTCCATCTCGCCCACGACCCATTCGAGGGCCTCGGCGGCCTTCTTCGGGTTGGTGATGATGGGCGTGATCAGGTGGGGGATGCCCTCGTACACGCTGAGCTCGACCCGCTTGGGGTCGACGAGCACCATGCGCACCTCGTCCGGGGTGGCCCGCATCAGGATCGACGTGATGAGGCCGTTGACGCAGACGGACTTGCCCGCGCCGGTGGCGCCCGCGATGAGCAGGTGGGGCATCTTGGCCAGGTTGGCGACGATCGTGCGGCCCTCGACGTCCTTGCCGAGCCCGACGATCATCGGGTGGTGGTCGGCCTGCGCCACCTGCGAGCGCAGCACGTCGCCCAGGGCCACCAGGTCCTTGTCGGCGTTGGGGATCTCCACGCCGATCGCCGACTTGCCGGGGATCGGCGACAGGATGCGCACGTCGGCGGACTTGACGGCGTAGGCGATGTTCTTGGTGAGCGCGGTGACCTTCTCGACCTTGACCGCCGGACCCAGCTCGATCTCGTAGCGGGTCACGGTCGGGCCGCGGGTGAAGCCGATCACCTGGGCGTCGATGGCGAACTGCTCCAGCACGCTGGTCAGCGCGTTGACGACGACGGTGTTGGCCTTGGTCTGCGGCTTGGGCGCGCTGCCCGGCTTGAGGAACTTGAGGTCGGGCAGGTGGTAGGGGCCCGCCTGCGGGGAGAGGACGAGCTGCTCGACCTTGCGCGGCGCGGGCGTCGGCTCCGGCGGCTCGGGCTGCTTCCTGGCCGGGGCCGGCGGCTCCTCGTCCTCCTCCGTGAGGCCGGGCACGATCTCCGGCGAGTGCTCGCCCCGCTTGTCCTTCTCCGCGATGACGGGCGTGTCGTACGGCTTGACGAGGTCTTCCGGGTTGGCGGCGGGCTTCTTGACGCGCTTCTTCGGCGCCGTGGCGGGGGCGCCCTCGCCGCCCTGCCGCTCGAACAGCATGTGCCGCAGCTCGGCCAGCCGCTCCGGGATGCGGTGCACCGGCGTCGCCGTGATCACCAGCACGCCGAACCCCGACAGGAGCAGCAGCAGCGGGATCGTGATCCACGACGGCAGGATGCTCATCGGCGGCGCCGACACGATGAAGCCGACCATGCCGCCCGCCTGCGACACCTTGTCCATCGTGTTGTTCGCGTCGCCCGCCGGGTACGGGGTGCCGTTGGCGACGTGGATGACGCCGAGGATGCCGACGAGCAGCGCGCTCCACCCGATCACCATGCGGCCGGTGTCGGCGTTCTGGTCGGGGTGGCGCAGGTAGCGCCAGGCCAGCAGGCCGAGCAGCAGCGGCATGGCCCACGCCAGCGACCCGAACACCGCGTGGACCACGGTGTTGACCGCCTGGGAGACGCCGCTGCCGGTGTCGCGCCAGGTCATCGCGGCCAGCACGATCGCGCCCGCCAGCACGGCCAGGCCCACGCCGTCGCGCCGGTGCGCCGGGTCGAGCTCGCGGGCGTTCTTGCCGAGCGCCCGCGCGGTGCTGCCGATGCCGTTGGCCAGCAGCATCCACAGCCCGACCACGAGCTTGCCGATCATGGTGAAGACCCAGCTGATCGGGTCCTGGTGGGTCATCGAGCCCTTGCGGGCCGGCGTCGAAGCCTTGGCCCGGGACCGTCCCGCCGAACCTGCGCTCCGCTTGGCGGGGGTCGAGCGAGACGGGGCCGACCGCTTCGCCGGTCCCTTCGATGCGCTTTTCGGCGTACGGGTGGCCATGATGCCAAAGGTACGTCGGAGCCCCGGCGAAATCACCGTGACTCGCCGGTGTCCCCGCGAAACCCTTCTTCGTAACTCGCCGTTCCCGAGCCGTTCAGTCTGCCACTCTGAGAGTGACCGAACTGCCACATCGAGTGATGTTCTAGGACGCACAGTGGACGCGACGCAGGTGTCGAGCACTTCCTTCGACGGCACTCCCCATGCCCCGGCAGCCGCGCGGCGGTTCGTTCGCCAGGTGCTCGGCGAGTGGCGCCTGACCCATCTGACCGAGGACGCCGTGCTGCTGACCAGCGAGCTCGTCACGAACGCCGTGGTGCACGCGGGCACCGGCATCGAGCTCACCTGCCGGCTCGACGCCGACGCCGCGCCGGCCAAGCTGGAGATCGAGGTCGACGACCACGACCCCGGGCGGGCGATCCTGGCCGAGCGTCCGCCGTCGGAGCCGATGTCCACGCACGGCCGCGGGCTCGCGCTGGCGGGCATGCTGGCCGACGCCTGGGGCGTCACCTACACCCGCACGGCCAAGCGCGTGTGGGTGCGCATGGAGTTCGCGGGCGCGTCCGACAGCCCGGCGCCCGCTCCCCCGCCGCCGGGGGCCGGGCTCGACCGGCTGCGCGTCGCCGTGCTCGTCGCCGACGCCGCCGGCCGCGTCATCGCGTGGAACTCCGACGCCCGCACGCTGCTCGGCTGGACCGCCGAGCAGGCCGTCGGCAGGCGCCTGGCCGACCTGGTCGCCTGGCGCGGCTCCGGCCCGTACGCGCTGCCGCTGGCCGACACGCTGGCGCTGGGCCGCTGGCGGGGCGAGGCGCGGATGCGGCACCGCGACGGCCGCACGGTCCGGGTGTACGTGTCGCACCTGCGCACGGGCGGGCGCGCCGAGGACCGGCGGTCGATCTGGATGGTGACGGGCTGGGAGCACGGGTTCGTGCTGGCCGCGCCGCCCGCGCCGGTGCGCCGGGAGGCGGGCAGGCGGATCAAGGACCTGCTGGACCGCGACCGGCCGCTGGCCGAGCTGCTCGACACGATCGCGCAGATCGTGCACCTGTCGAGCGGCGGCGAGGCCACGTACGTGCTGCTGCGCGCCGAGAGCGGCAACCGGTTGGGGGTCGCGGCGGGCGTGGGCGACACGGCGGGGGTGGTGGGCGTGCCGGCGGCGGGCGTGTTCGCGCCCGACCGCACGGCCCCGGCGGTGCTGGAGGACCTGCTGGCGGTCGACGTGGAGCTGGCCCAGCAGTTGCGGGCCAGGTCGCTGGCGTGCGCGCCGCTGGTGGCGGGGGGCGAGGTGATCGGGCACCTGGCGGTGACCTCGGCCGCGCCCGGCCGCTTCGACCATGACCTCACCGTCAGCCTGCGCCACATCGCCGACCAGGTGGCGGTCACCGTGCAGCGCGAGCGGCTGGCCGAGCAGGACCGGGCGCACCGGGGCCGGCTCGCCTTCCTGGCCGAGGCGGGCGAGCTGCTGGCGGGCGTGCACGACGAGGAGGTGATCGCGGCGCTGTCCGCGCAGCTCGTGGTGCCGAAGATCGCCACCTGGGCGGCGGTCTACCTGACGGACCTGGCCGGGATGACGCGGCTGGCCCACGTGTGGCACAGCGAGGAACGGCACAACGCCGGCCTGCGCAAGTCGCTGCCGGCCATCCCCGGCACGCCGCTGGACGAGGTGGCCTGGCCGGTCGGGCAGGAGGCGGTGCTGTCGTTCCCGCTGATGACGCAGGGCAACGCGCACGGTGCGCTGGTGATCGGGCGCCAGGAGCCGACGCTGCCGCTGGAGCTGGCCGACCTGCTGGCCGACCTGTGCCGGCTGATCGCGCTCAACCTGCACACGGCCATGCTCTACACCCGGCAGGCGACCACGTCGCGGGTGCTGCAGCGCAGCCTGCTGCCGATGCGGGTGGCGCCGATGCCGGGCCTGGAGTCGGCCATCGTCTACGAGCCCGCCGGGGAGGGCGCGGACGTCGGCGGCGACTTCTACGACCTGTTCACGGTGGCCGGCCACTGGTGCTTCGCGCTGGGCGACGTGTGCGGCAGCGGGCCGGAGGCCGCCGCGGTGACGGGGCTGGCCCGGCACGCGGTGCGGCTGCTGGCCAAGGAGAACTACACGGTGGCCGACATCCTCGACCGGCTCAACCAGCGGGTGCTGGAGGAGGGCGAGGACGGCCGCTTCCTCAGCCTGCTGTGTGGCGAGCTGACGCCGCTGCCGGGCGGCGGCGCGCTGTGCACGGTCGCCTCGGCCGGGCACGTGCCGCCGCTGCTGCTGCGCGCCGACGGCCGGGTCGAGACGGTGGCGACGCCGCAGCTCCTGCTGGGCGTCGAGGACGGCGCCCGGTTCAGCGTGGAGTCGTTCGAGCTGGCGCCCGGCGAGGTGCTGCTGTGCGTCACCGACGGCGTGACCGAGCGGCGCAGCGGCCTGCGGCTGCTGGACGACGACGACGGGCTGGCGCGGCTGCTGGCGGGCTGCGCGGGGCTGAGCGCGCACGCGGTGGCCGACCGGGTGCGGCAGGCGGTCGAGTCCTTCGCCGACCACCCGTCGCGCGACGACGTGGCGCTGCTCGTGCTGCGGGCGCTGCCCGCGCGTCAGGCGGGGAAGGCGTAGGTGGTGGAGGAGGCGTGGCGCTCGCCCGGCCGGAGCACGGTCGAGGGGAAGCCCGGCTGGTTGGGTGAGTCGGGGAAGTGCTGGGTCTCCAGGCACAGCCCGGCGTGCGGGCCGAACGGGGTGGCGACGCCGTCGAGCATGCCGCCCGCGTAGAACTGCACGCCCGGCTCGGTGGTCGTGACCTCCATCGTGCGCCCGGTGACCGGCTCGACCACGGTGATGCCGCCGTCGAGGACGTAGCAGTGGTCGTACGCGCCGCCGAACCGCTCCCCCACCGCGTGGGGCGTGGTGAAGTCGAAGACGGTGCCCTTGACCGGGGCCCGCTCGCCGGTGGGGATCTTGCTGTCGTCGACCGGCAGGTAGTGGTCGGCGGCGATGCGCACCACGTGGCCGAGCACGTCGCCGCCGCCCGCGAGGTTGAAGTAGGAGTGGTTGGTCAGGTTGAGCACCGTGGGGGCGTCGGTCTCGGCCGCGTAGTCGAGGCGGAGCGCGTCGCCGTCGAGCGTGTAGGTGACCGAGGCGGTCAGCGTGCCGGGGTAGCCCTGGTCGCCGTCGGGGCTGGTCAGCGTGAGCGTGATGGACGAGCCGGTGACGTCGGCGACGGTCCAGGCCCGGCGGTCGAAGCCGTCGACGCCGCCGTGCAGGCTGTTGGGGCCGTTGTTGACGGGCAGCGTGTGCTCGGTGCCGTCGAGGGTGAACCGGCCGCGGGCGATGCGGTTGCCGTAGCGGCCGACGACGGCGCCGAAGTAGCGGCTGCGGGTCAGGTAGTCGTCGAGCGTCGGGAGGCCGAGCACCACGTTGACGCCCGACACCTCAAGCGTTTGCAGGATCGCGCCGTAGCTGAGCACCGCCGCGCGCAGGCGCCCCGACGACAGCTCGTGGCGCTCGACGGGCTCTCCCGACGGCAGCGTTCCGAAGATCATGAGTGGGTCTCTCCCGTTGACTCGCGGACGATCAGGCTGGTCTCCAGCACGGTGACGCCGCCGGTCGCGTCGGAGTCGACCGACTGGAGCAGCATGTCCACGGCGATCCGGCCCGCTGCGGCGGTGGGCATGGCGATCGTGGTGAGCTTGGGGCGGCTCAGCCGGCCGGGGACGATGTCGTCGACGCCGATCACGCTGATGTCGCCCGGCACGTCGATCCCGCGCTCGGCCAGGCCCTCCATGAGCCCGATCGCGACCAGGTCGTTGTAGGCGAGCACGCCGGTGGCCCCGGAGGCGATCACGTCGGTGACCGCGGCGAGGCCGCCGAGCTCGGTGGGCGGGTTGGGGCCGAGGAAGGTGACGTCGGCCTCGCTCATCGCGGCCGCCGCGGACTGCATCTCCTTGCTGGTCCACGACCCGCTCGGCCCGGTGACCAGGGCGAGCCTGCGGTGGCCGAGGCCGGTCAGGTGCTCGACGGCCAGCCGGACGCCGCGCCCGACGTCCATCAGGACCGTCGGCATGCCCTTGACCCGCCGGTTGACCACGACGAACGGCACCTCTTCGCGCAGCCGCTCGATCGTCCGGTTGGTCAGGCGGGGGCTGCACAGCAGGACGCCGTCGACCTGCTTGGTCAGGGTCTGGATGAGCTCTTCCTCGACCTGCGGGTCCTCGTCGGTGTCGGCGACGAACACGTGGTAGTCGCGGAGCCTGGCCTGCGCCTGCGCGGCCTTGATCAGCGGCGGGAAGAACGGGTTGGCGATGTCGGCCACGATGAGGCCGATGTTGTGGGTGCGCCCGGTGGTCAGCGCCCGCGCGGCCCGGTTGGGCCGGTAGCCGAGGTCCTCGGCGATGGCGAGCACCCGGGTGCGCGTCGCGGGGTTGACCAGATGGGGCGCGGAGAATGCGCGCGACACCGTGGAGACGTGCACGCCCGACGCCTCCGCCACGTCACGAATCGTCACCGCCACGCTAGGCCTCCGTGCATGCCCTGTACATTAATGCAAGCGCTTGTATCGCTGTCAATGGACTTCGAGAGTCTCTGCCAGAGCGCCAATGCCCACCATACCGGTTATACGGGCGTCGGCGCCCGTGTGAGCGGGGGCCGTGCGGCTTGACGTTCTCCCGACCCCGCCTCGATACTTTTTGCAACCGGTTGCGGTATTCGAGCCCCTTGCGGGAAGGTGAGCGAGCGATGACACGAACACTGGTGACGGGCAGCGCCGGAAGGCTCGGCCGCAGCCTCGTCACCACCCTGGTGCAGGCCGGTCACGAGGTGATCGGCGTCGACGTCACCGCCGGCACGCCCGACGAGGCCGCCGCCGTCCTGCCCGCCGACCTGACCGACCTGGGCGAGGCCTACGACGTGCTCACGCGCTTCAGGCCCGACGTCGTCGTGCACCTGGCGGCCATCGCCACCCCGTTCAGCCGGACCGACGGCGTCACCTTCCGCACGAACACCGAGCTGGCGTTCAACGTGTGCGCGGCGGCGAGCGCCACCGGCGTGGGCCGGGTCGTGGTGGCCAGCAGCCCCACCGTGATCGGCTACGGCGCCCCCGCCGGCTGGACGCCCGACTACCTGCCGATCGACGAGGACCACCCGCCCCGGCCGTGGAACTCCTACAGCCTGTCCAAGCTGGTCGCCGAGCAGACGATGGCGGCCTTCGCGCGCTGCTCCGACACCCGCTTCGCGGCGGTGCGGCCCTGCTTCGTCGTCGCCCCCGAGGAGTGGGCGGGCGCGCCGACCCAGTCGGGCCACACGATCGCCGAACGCCTCGACCGGCCGGAGATCGCCGGCGTCTCCCTGTTCAACTACATCGACGCCAGGGACGCCTCCGACATGATCTCGGTGCTCGTCGACAAGCTGCCCGGCCTGCCCAACGGCGAGGTGTTCTTCGCGGGCGCCGCCGACGCGCTGGCCCGCGACCCCCTCGCCGACCTGCTTCCCGCCGTCATGCCCGCCACCAGGGCCGCGGCGATCCACCTGACCGGCACCCGTCCCGCCTTCACCTCGGCCAAGGCCGAACGCATGCTCGGCTGGACGGCCAAGCGCAGCTGGCGCACCGAACTGGAGATCGGATGAACCTCACCGGAGTCCTCTTCTTCCCCGTCACCCCGTTCACCGCGGCCGGGGAGCTGGCCGAGGACGTGCTGGCCGAGCACATCGGCCGGGGCCTCGAACACCATCCGGGGGCGGTGTTCGCGGCCTGCGGCACGGGCGAGTTCCCGGCCCTGTCGGAGGCCGAGCACGCGGCGGCCGTCCGGGTGGCGGTCAAGACCGCGCGCGGCCGGGTCCCGGTGTTCGCGGGCGCGGGCGGCCCGCTCGGCTCGGCGCTCGCCCAGGCCAGGGCGGCCCGCGACGCCGGCGCCGACGGCCTGCTGCTCATGCCGCCGTACCTGATGAAGGGCACGCCCGAGGGCTTCCTCGCCTACGTGCGCGAGGTCGCGGCGATCCTGCCGACGGTGATCTACCAGCGCGGCTCGGTCGTCCCGACGCCCGAGCAGGCGGTCGAGCTGGCGCGCGTCCCCGGCGTGATCGGGCTCAAGGACGGCCTGGGCGACATCGACCTCATCCAGCGCACGGTCCTGGCCGTGCGCCGGGAGGTGGGCGACGGCTTCATGTTCTTCAACGGCCTGCCGACCGCCGAGCTGACCATGGGCGCCTACCGCGGCATCGGCGTCGAGCTCTACTCCTCCGCCGTGTTCGCGTTCGCGCCCGACATCGCCACCGCGTTCCTGAACGGCGCCGACCGGCTGCTCACCGAGTTCTACGAGCCTCTGGTACGGCTGCGGTCCAAGGCCCCCGGTTACGCGGTGTCCCTGGTCAAGGCCGGGGTGCGGCTCGGCGGGCTGGACGCCGGGCCGGTGCGCCCGCCGCTGACCGACGCCGCGCCCGAGGACGTGGCCGAGCTGGCCAGGCTGATCGAGCACGCGCGGTCGATCCAGCAGGGGCGGTCGATCGAGCAAGGGCGGGCACTGTGATCCGCGACCTCAGGGTCACCCCGCGGACGGTCGCGCTGCGCCGGCCGTGGGGCCCGGACGTGCCCGCCAACCACGTCCTGGTCGTCGAGGTGACGCTGGCCGACGGCCGGACCGGCACCGGGTTCTCCTGGACGCCGCAGATCGGCGCGAAGGCCGTCCAGGCCCTGCTGGAGCACGACGTCCGCGACGCGCTCATCGGCCTGGACCCGCACCCGGAGGTGGTGTGGGACCGGCTCTGGCGGCACCTGCGCGAGGCCGGGCCCGGCGGCGTCACCACGGTGGCGCTGGCCGGGGTGGACCTGGCGCTGTGGGACCTGCGGTGCGGCGAGCGCGGCCTGGCCGACGTGCTGGGCAGGCGGCGCGACAGCGTGCCCGTCTACGGCAGCGGCGTCAACCTGCACTACACGCTGGACGAGCTGGTCGCCCAGGCCGAACGCTGGAAGGCCGCCGGGCACCCCGGCGTCAAGATCAAGGTGGGCCGCCCCGACCTGCGCGAGGACGTCGAACGGGTGGCGGCGGTCCGCGAGGTCGTCGGGCCGGACACGCTGCTCATGATCGACGCCAACCAGCGCTGGGATCTGCACCGGGCCAGGCGCGCCGCCGACGCGCTGGCCCCGTACGGGCTGCACTGGCTGGAGGAGCCGCTGCCCGCCGACGACGTGGCCGCGCACGTGGAGCTGCGCCGGTCCGTCGGCGTGCCGATCGCCGTGGGCGAGAACGTCTACACCGTCTACGGCTTCCGCGACCTGCTCGCGGCCGGGGCCTGCGACGTCGTGCAGCCGAACGTCGTCCGGGTGGGCGGCATCACGCCGTTCCTGCGCATCGCGGAGCTGGCGCGGGCCTACGACGTGCCCGTCCACCCGCACCTGCTGCCCGACCTGTCCGGGCAGCTCGCGCTCGCGCTGCCGCTGCCGTGCATGGCCGAGGTCGTCGAGGACGCCTCGTTCGCCGCGCTCGGGCTGCTGGCCGAGCCGTACCCTGTCGAGGTGTCCGGCGCGGAGCTGCGCGCCGGCGGGCACCGGGGGCTCGGCCTCCGCTGGAGGTGACGATCGTGCGTGTCGTGCTGGCCGGAGCCCACGGGTTCGGCTCCCACTACCTCGACCGGCTGCGCCGGATGCCCGGGATCGAGCTGGCCGGCGTGTGCGACGTGCGCCCGGTCGCGCCGGAGCTGCTCGACGGGCTGGGCGAGCCGGAGGTGTCCGCCGACCTGCCCGGCCTGATCAAGCGGACCGGGGCGGAGATCGCCATCCTCGCCACCCCCATCCCGACGCACGCCGACCTGGCGCTGGCCGCGTTCGGCGCGGGCGCGCACGTGCTGGTGGAGAAGCCGACGGCGGCCACGCTGCGCGACTTCGAACGCATGCGCGCCGCCGCCGACGCCGCCGGGCTGGCCTGCCAGGTGGGCTTCCAGAGCCTCGGCTCGGCCGCCGTGCCCGCCGTCCGCGAGCTCGTCGCGAGCGGCGCCGTCGGCCGCGTCACCGGGATCGGCGTGGCCGGCTCGTGGCCGCGCCCGGCCGCCTACTTCACCCGCAGCCCGTGGGCCGGCCGCCGGGTGCTCGACGGCGTCGACGTGGTCGACGGGGCGCTCACCAACCCGTTCGCGCACGCCCTGGCCACCGCCCTGGCCGTCGCCGGGGCCGAGGAGCGCGGCGCCGTCGCCTCCGTCACCGCGGAGCTGTTCCACGCCAACCCCATCGAGTCCGACGACACCTCCGCGATCCGGATCGACCTCACCTCCGGGGTGCCCGTGGTCGCGGCCGTGACGCTCTGCGCCGCCACGCGCGACGAGCCGTACGTGCTCGTCCACGGCACCAAGGGCCGCGTGCGGCTCACGTACACGACGGACCAGGTCCAGGTGGACGACGGGCCCGCGCGCTCCTACGAGCGGGCCGACCTGCTGGCCAACCTCGTCGAGCACGTCCGCTCCGGCGCCGAGCTGCTCGTGCCCGTGCACCGGACCGGGGCGTTCATGGAGGTCATGGAGGCCATCCGGCTCGCGCCCGACCCGCTGCCGATCGACGACGCCCACCAGGACCTGTCCGGTGAGGGGCGGGTGCTGCCCGGCATCGCCGGCGTCGTCGACGCCTGCGCCGACCGGCTGGCCCTCTTCTCCGAGCTCGGCGTGAGCTGGGCGACCCCGCTGACCGTCTCCGGGACCGTCGTGGCCGAGTACACCACCGTGAGCGACCTGCCGCTGGAGGCCGCCCCCCGGCCGTTCCTGCATCCCGTACGGACGCTCGGCGGGACCGTCGTGACCGAGGTGCGGCCCGACGACCATCCGCACCACCTCGGCGCCGGAGTGGCCGTCACCGACCTCGGCGGGCGCAACTTCTGGGGCGGCCGCACGTACGTCCGCGACCGGGGGCCCGCCTGGCTGGACGACCACGGCACGCAGCGGCACTTGTCGTTCCCCGTGCGGGAGGCGTCCGGGTTCGCCGAGCGGCTGGTGTGGGAGCGGCCCGGCGAGCAGCCGATCGTCCGCGAGGAGCGCACCGTGCGCGCCGCGCCGCTGTCGCGCGGGTGGGCGCTCGACTTCGCGTTCACGCTGCACAACCTGACCGACCGGCCGCTGACCGTGCGCAGCTCGGCCACCAAGGGCCGGGCCGGGGCCGGCTACGGCGGCTTCTTCTGGCGGGCGCCCGCCGGATCACCGGGACTGCACGCGTTCACGGCCGCCGAGGAGGGCGAGGCGCGGGTGCACGGGTCGCGCGCGCCGTGGCTGGCGCTCGCCTCCGACGACTGGACGCTGGTGTTCGCGCAGGACGACGACCCGTGGTTCGTGCGCGTCGCCGAATACCCCGGCGTCGGCACCGCGCTCGCCTGGGACACGCCGCTGGAGTTCGGCCCCGTGCTGGCCCGGCGGGTCGCCGTCGTCGTCGCCGACGGGCGGCTGACCCGCGAGGAGGCCGCCGGGCTGGTCGCCGAGCTCAGGTCCTGAGCCGCTTCGCCAGCCAGGCGAAGGCGGCCTCCTGCATCGGGACGTCGAAGGAGTGCGGGGCGTCGTGGAAGACGCCCGCGTAGCCGCCCCCGGGGTAGCGGCGGGCGATCGCCTCGTGCGCCCGCCGCATCCCCTCCGGCGGGAACAGCGCGTCCCGCTCGGCGTACTGCACCAGCAGCGGGCGCGGCGCCCGCGCCGCCACCAGCGCCGGCCAGTCGCACAGGCGGGACAGGCCCGGCGGGTAGAGCATCCACGTGTGCGAGGCCACGTACCCGTCCAGCAGATCCGCGTACGCCGACACCATCGCCACCACCGCCACCGCGCGCACCTCCGGGTCGAACGCGCCCAGCAGCGCCGCCCGCAGGCCGCCGCCCGACACCCCCACGCAGCCCACCTCGCCGACGTCCGGACGGCCCCGCAGGTACGCCGCCGCCGCCAGGTCCTCGCCCGCCACCACGCCCGCCATCGACGTGCCCAGCAGCGTGCAGTACTTCTCCAGCACGTGCTCGTGGTGACCCGCCGCCGCGTCGTAGCGGTCCGCCTCCGACAACGCCGGATCACCGGCGTACGCGGCCACCCGGTCCGGCATGTCCGCCAGCGGGAACCGGCGGCTGCCCCAGCCGAACACGTCCGGCACCAGCACCGCGAACCCGCGCCCGGCCAGCTCCCCCGCGTAGGCGCGACCGCCGTAGATCTCCTCCCGCAGCCGCCGCACCTCCGCCGACGGACCCTCCGGGCCGTCGGCGACCTTCTCCTTGCCGGCCCACTTCATCCCGGCATGGCAGTGCAGCGCCACCACCCCCGGGAGCCTGCCACGCTCGCCGCGCGGCCTCAGCAGGTACGCGCGCGTCCGCGGGCCGAAGCCCACGTCCCACGACAGCTCCTCCCCCGCCACGTCACCCGCCTCCCAGGTGCGCTCCGTCCTGACGTCGGCCGCCACCAGGTCCAGCGTCCCGATCGTCTCCCTCGCCGCCTCGGCCAGCGCCGCCCCGGGCACCGCATCCGCGAACAGCCCCCGCCGCCGCCCGGCCACCTCCACCAGCCCCGAGAACACCCCAAGATGCCGCACTACCCGTCCTTCCTCTCCGCCTGATCGCCCCTTTCAGGGCCCGCCCTTCAGCCCTCCACCGGCCAGCCACCCCGCGGAGCCCCAGGACGGGCGCCCTTCCCAGGCCCGCCCCTCTGGAGGCGCCGGATCCTCCCGAGCAACCTCGTGAGGGCGCGGCCCCTCGCGAACGCGCGCCTCCCCGGGAGGCCGCACAGCCCCTCAGAGGCGGACGGCCAGCCCGAGAGCCCGCACCGCCTTCCGGGAACGACCAGCCCGGGGATGGCCCACGCCTCCTGGGAGGCGGCCCGCCCGGGGATGGCCTCCACCTCTCGGGGGCGGCCAGCCCGGGGGCCCGCACCTCCTGGGGGCGGCCAGTCCGGGGGCCCGCGCCTCCTGGGGGCGGGTGCCCCTCACGGGTATCGCACTTCCGTGCAAGTCCCCCAAGGCGCGGCCCGCCGTGTGCGGGCGGCTTCTCGGAAGGGACGGGGCGCTCATGGGGGGTGGGGCGCCTGGCTCAGGGGGTTAGGAGGGCGGTGCCGTCGGGGGTGAGGGGGACGGGGAGGCCGGTGGCGGCGGCGCGGGTGGCGGCGACGCCGACGAGGACGCTGCGGATGCCGTCGCGGTAGCCGGCCGGGCGGCCGAGGGGGTCGTCGCCGGGCCCGCGGAAGACGTCGTCGAGCAGCAGCCGGTCGCCGCCGCCGTGCCCGCCGGCGCCCTGCTCGATGGGCACCTGTTCGGGCTGCTCCCAGTGGCGGTGGAGGGTGAGGCGGTCCCAGGCGCCGGCGGCGTGTTCCTTGCTCGCGGCGCTGGGGTCGACGGCGGCGTGCGGCGGCGTCCAGGCCCGCTCGCACACCTCCAGCTCGATCCGCCCGCGCGTGCCGTTGAAGGCGACCCGGTAGCCCTCGAAGGGCGCGTGGGCGGTGAGCGAGTAGGTGAGGATGGCCCGGTTGGCGTAGCGGACCATGACGGCCATGGTGTCGTCGATGGTCACGCCGGGCGCGAAGACGTCCTGGTCGCGGATGTAGCCGTCCTCGTGTTCGGCGTCCAGGTAGAGCCGCTTGAGCCGCTCGTCGGCGGAAATGTCCAGGATGTACGGGTCGCTGCCCAGCCCGGGTGCGCCCTGGCCGCGGGCGGGGCGCTCGCCCCGGGGCAGCGCGTCGCCGTAGAAGCGCAGGTCGGTCTGGGCGAAGACGAGCTGGGGGGCGGCGTCGAGCCACCAGTTGACCAGGTCGAAGTGGTGGGTCGACTTGTGCACGAGCAGCCCGCCGGAGCTGGCGCGGTCGCGGTGCCAGCGGCGGAAGTAGTCGGCGCCGTGGATGGTGTCGAGCGCCCATTCGAAGTGGACGGAGGTGACGTCGCCGATGGTGCCCTCGCTGAGCAGCCGTTTGACGGCGGAGTTGCGCGGCGAGTAGCGGTAGTTGAACGTCACGACGAGCTTGCCGGTGCTGCGCTCGGCGGCCTCGGCGATGGCGGCGCAGCTCTCGGCGTCGACGGTGAGCGGCTTCTCGACGATCACGTCACGGCCGGCGTCGAGGGCGGCGATCACGTACTGGGCGTGGGTGGCGTCGACCGTGCAGACGATCACGGCGTCGGCGAGGTCCAGGAGCTTGCCGTACTCCTGGGGGCCGAAGCAGGGCACCGGGCGGCCGATGCGCTCGGCGTAGTAGTCCATGCGGGTCCGGTTGGTGTCGCACAGGCCGGCGATCGTCCCGGTGTCCTGCCAGTCGCCCAGCAGAGCGTCGACGTACATCTGCGCCCGGTGGCCGAGGCCGACGAAGGCGTACTTGGTGCTCAACTGCTCTTCTCCCCGAGTCGAGGTGGCGGCCGGGGGCCAGGCCGGCCCCCGGCGGTGATCGCGATCAGCCGGCGATCGCGGCGTTGGCCTCCGTCAGGAACTTCTGCGCGGCGGCGTCGGGGGTGGCCCGGCCGAACATGACCTCTTCGGAGTTGCGCTTGAGGATGTCCTCCATCTCCAGGGCGCCCTTCGGCGGGACCTGGATGGGGCTCAGCTCGCTCCTGACCTCGTCGATGAAGGCGAGGGTCTTCTGGTCGGTTTCGGGGAGCTTGGTCTTGACGGCGTCGAGCACCTTGGTGTTGGTGGGCAGGCCGCGGTCGCTGAGCAGGATGGCGGCGGCCTCCGGGTCGTTGACGAGGAAGTCGATGAGCTTGGCTCCCTCGGCGGAGTGCTCGGACTTGGCGGAGGCGGCGTAGAACATGGCGGGCTGCAGGAACATCCCGCCGGTGGTGGCGCCTTCGAGCTTGGGCATGCGCAGCAGCGTCATCTCGGAGCCGGACGACTCGGTCAGCGCGTTGAGCTGGTTGCTCCACCACATGCCCATGGCGCCGGCGTTGGTGCCGAGCAGCGACTGTTCGGGGCCGGTGGCGCCGATCTCGGCGCTCTTGGCGGCGTCGGGCGAGCCCTTGGTCTCGATGAGCTTCTGGTGGATGGCCCACCAGGACTTGAGCGTGTCGGGCGAGACGCCGATCTTGTTTCCGTCATAGAACTTCTCGCCGCGCTGGGCGGCGTAGATCTGCAGGAAGGCCGGGTTGAAGTTGTACTCGGCGCCGGTGACGCCGCCCGCGCCGGAGATCTCCTGGGCCAGGGCCATCCACTGGTCCCAGGTCCAGTCGGTGTCCTTGGGCAGCTCCTTCTTGGCCTTCTCCAGCGCCGCGGTGTTGGCGACCATGGAGAAGGCGTTGACGCCGGTCGGGATCGCGTACTGCTTGCCGTCGACCTGGCCGCTGGCGAGGACCTGCTGGTCGAGGTCGGCGGTGGGCACCTTGCCGGCGAGGTCGGCGAGCGCGCCGCGGCCCGCGTACTCGCTCAGGCCGCGGATCTCGATGCTGAGCACGTCGGGGGCGTCGTTGGCGGCGACCTTGGTGGCGAGCTTCTCGTAGTAGCTGTCCCAGTTGGAGAAGTCGCCTTCGACGTCGATCGTCGGGTTCTTCTCCTCGAACTTGGCGATGACCTGCTCGGTCAGCTTCTGGCGGGCGTCGCTGCCCCAGTAGGCGAAGGTGATGGTGGTCTTGCCGCCTTCGCCCCCACCGCCTTCGCCGCTGTCGCCGCTGCCGCAGGCGGTGACCGCCGTGAGCACGGCCACCGAGAGCGCGGCGACCTTCCACATGGTCTTGCGAGAGCTGAGGTTCACAGCTCTACCTCCTCTTGGAGAGTTGCAGGGGGTGAAGAGGAACTACTTCAAACCGGTCGTCGCCACGCCCCGGATCAGGTACTTCTGCCCCGCCAGGAAGAACCCGAAGATCGGTCCCAGCGACACGATCGACATCGCGAACATCGGCCCCCACGAGGACTCGCCGCTGGAGTCGAGGAACTGGCGCAGCGCCACGGCCACCGTGAGGTTGTCGGAGTTGGTGAGATAGAGGTTCTGGCTGAAGAAGTCGTTCCACGTCCAGATGAAGGTGAAGATGCCGGTGGTGGCCAGGGCGGGCATGCACAGCGGCAGGATGACCTGGAGGAACACCCGCCAGTAGCCGGCCCCGTCGATGGCGGCGGCCTCGTCCAGCTCCCTGGGCAGGGTCCTGATGAACTGCACCATCAGGAAGATGAAGAACGCGTCGGTAGCCAGGAACTTGGGCACGACCAGCGGCCAGATCGTGTTGATCCAGTCGAGTTCGGCGAACACGATGTACTGCGGCACGACGGTCACGTGGTGCGGCAGCATGATCGAGCCCAGCATGACCGTGAACCACAGCTTCTTCAGCGGGAAGTTCAGCCGGGCGAACGCGTAGGCGGCCAGTGAGCAGGCCACCAGGTTCGCCAGCACCGACAGGCCGGTGATCACGGCGGAGTTCCACAGGTAGTAGCCGAAGGAGTGCTTGAGCGCGGTCCAGCCGTCGCCGTAGTTGTCCAGCGTCACCGCGCTGGGCCACAGTCCGGGCTCCCGGAAGATGAGCTCCTCCGGCTTGAGCGAGCTGGAGATCATCCAGAGCAGCGGGTAGAGCATGACCAGCCCGAAGGCGATCAGCAGCAG
The DNA here is from genome assembly GCF_040674795.1 of Nonomuraea sp. NPDC049725. Lineage (NCBI taxonomy): Bacteria > Bacillati > Actinomycetota > Actinomycetes > Streptosporangiales > Streptosporangiaceae > Nonomuraea > Nonomuraea sp. NPDC049725. The sequence goes on from NZ_JBFANJ010000008.1 coordinate 368,752, forward strand.
GTGCTTGAGCAGGCGGCTCCCTCGCGGCATCGGCCGGAACAGGAGCGGGACCTGCTTACTTCGAGTCGCCATAGAAGACCCAATACTTCGACGCGAGGAAGTTCACGCCGGTCAGGCCGGCGATGATGAGCAGAAGGACCCACGCCATGGCGGCCGCGTAGCCCATCTCGTAACTCTTGAAGCCCTTCAGGTAGAGGTAGAGCGTGTAGAAGAGCGTGGAGTCGACCGGGCCTCCGCTGCCGCCGCTCACGATGAACGACTGCGTGAAGGACTGGAACGACTTGATCACCTCGAGGACGAGGTTGAAGAAGATGATCGGGGTGAGCAGCGGCAGCGTGATCGAGCGGAACTGGCGCAGCTTGGTGGCGCCGTCGACGGCTGCCGCCTCGTAGTAGCTCTGCGGGATCTGGCGCAGGCCGGCCAGGAAGATCACCATCGGCGCGCCGAACGTCCACACGTGCAGGAGGATCAGCGTGCCGAGCGCCGTGTCGGGGTCGGAGACCCAGCCGGGCCCCTGGATGCCGAAGACCGCGAGCAGGCCGTTGACCAGGCCGTCGGTGCCGAAGATCTTGCGCCACAGGATGGCGATGGCGACGCTGCCGCCGAGCAGTGACGGCAGGTAGTAGACCGAGCGGTAGAACGACAGGCCGCGCAGTCCGCGGTCGAGCGCCAGAGCGAGCCCGAGGGCGAAGGCGAGCTGCAGCGGCACCGAGACGACCACGTAGACGGTGGTGACCTTCAGCGAGGTGATGAAGCGGTCGTCCTCGAAGAACATCTTGGTGTAGTTGTCGGTCCCGACCCACTTGGCCTCCTCCAGGAGGCTGTAGTTGGTGAACGACAGGTAGAGCGAGGCCAGGATCGGGCCGACGGTGATGACGAAGAGGCCGATGAACCACGGCGCGAGGAAGACGTAGGCCGCGCGGGCCTCACGCCGCCTGTGAACGTTGACGTGGGGGGTCCTCCTGCGGCGTCCTGGCGGCTGATCGGGCGCACGCTTCGGGGCGAGTGCTCGCTCCGGCGTCACAGAGATTGATTCGGACATACATCCCTCTTCCAGGCCCTGCCCGGCACGGCGGGATCGGATAGCGCCTTCCTATAGGCAGGCGAAAAGTTTCGTCAACCCTTTGCAGGTGTTACAAAGCCGTTACCGATATATCGTCAACGCCGTCGTCGCAGGTCAGGTGGGCAGGATCGCAGATGACGGAATCACAACATTTTGCCGTTGGCTCAGATCCACTACAACCGGTTGCATCATGGGAGGGCAACAGAAAGCCGCCCCGTCCTGTCCGGCCGGGGCGGCTACCGAGCGGTGACGCTCACCAGGATCCGCCGAGCTCCTTCAACGTGAACACCCCGCCGGCACGGTCGTGCACCGGGTCGCTCAGGTCCGGCTCGCCCAGCTCGGCGACCAGGGGACCGGCGAACACCTCGGAGTCGTCGCGGGAGACGTACCCGATGGCCTCGGCCTCGCGCAGCGACCACCAGCGGCGTGCGTTGTCCGAGACGCCCCAGACGACGTGGAAGCCGGGCGCGACGAGCGCGGCCTCGACCAGGCGTGCCAGGTCGTCCGGCGAGATCCAGGTGGCCAGGCCGCGCGTGTCGGCCGGGCCCTCGTTGCAGGTGCCGAGCCTGATCACGGTCACGTTCATGCCGAACCTGTCGTGGTAGAGGCTGCCGAGCCCTTCCATGACGACCTTGCTGACCCCGTAGAAGGTGTCGGGGCGGGGGAAGGCGTAGTCGGGCAGGTCCTCGCCGGACGGCGGCCTGGTCTGGAACCCGGCCGCGTGATGGCTGCCCATCAGCACCAGCTGCCGTACGCCCTCCCGCCGCGCGGCCTCCATCAGCACCTGGGTGCCGTCGATGTTGGCCCGGACGATGTCCGCCCACGGGTGCTCGCGGCTCTGCCCGCCCAGGTGGAGCACCGCGTCGACGCCCGCCATCGCCTTGGCCATGGCGGACTCGTCGGCCAGATCGGCGACGGCCGCCTCCTCGCCGGGCCCCGGCTCCAGCGGGAGCAGGTCGGACAGGCGCAGGGTCCGGCCCTCGCGGGCGAGACGGGGACGGAGCAGCGTGCCGACCTTGCCGGCGGCGCCGGTCATGAGAATGCGCATGACTTCTGTTGTACACAAGCCTGGCTTGAATTCACATTCTTGAATATTGACCGTGATGTGCGTCACTCGTTACGTTCGCAGGTACCAAATTCACGTCCGCGATAGATGTCCACATATGTGAACAGGAGGCGGTCTGATGTCACGTCATCTGCTCGGGGTCGCGATCGCGACGGCCCTGACCGTAACGCTGACGGGCTGCGGCTCCGGATCATCGGGTTCGGGTTCCGGTTCGGACGAGGCTCTGGAGATCTGGATCAGGCAGACGCCCGACTCCGACTCCGCCAAGACGGCCCAGCGCCTGGCCGAGGCCTTCACCAAGGCCGCGGGCGTGCCGACCAAGGTCGTCGCGCTCTTCGACGACTTCGAGACCAAGCTGCAGCAGCAGGCGGCCCAGCGCAAACTGCCCGACATCGTCATCAACGACACCGCCCAGATCGGCAACATGCACACCCAGGGCTGGCTTACCGAGGTCGACCGGGCCTCGCTCGCGGGCGGGGACAAGCTGTCCGACCTGGCCTGGAAGGCGGCCACGGCCGCCGACGGCAAGACGTGGGCGGCGCCGTTCTCCGCGCAGGCGTTCGCGATCATCGCGCGAAAGGACTGGCGCGAGAAGCTCGGCATGGACGTCCCCCGCACCTGGGCGGACCTGGCCGCGCTGGCCAAGGCGTTCACCGAGAAGGACCCCGACGGCAACGGCGAGAACGACACCTCCGGCTTCGTGATCCCGGCCGGCACCAAGCGCGGCTACGCCTCCTGGTACGCCTCCTCGTTCATCTACGCCAACGGCGGCGACTTCCTCAGGACCACGGGCAGCGGCACGTTCGCCGCCATGACGAGCGACCCCAGGACCGTCGAGGCCGTGCGGTTCCTCCAGGACCAGTTCTGCACCGCCAAGACCGTCAACCCGGGCGCGGTCAGCAACGACACCACCGTCACCCACGAGGTGTTCGAGAAGGGCCAGGGCGGCCTCTACCTGACCGGTCCGTACGTGCTCGCCCGGTTCGTGGAGAGCATCGGCACCGACAGGATCGAGGTCTTCCCGGTACCCAAAGGCCCCTCCGGCGGCCCCGGCACGCTCGGCGAGGGCGAGAACGTCTACCTGATGGCCGGATCCGGGAACCCCGAGGGCCAGAAGAAGTTCGCCGAGTTCGCGATCTCCGCAGAGGGCCAGCGGATCGGTATGAACAAGGACAACAACGGCGCCATCGTCCGCCTGCCGGTCAACTCCGAGGTCGACCTGGCCGCCGAGCGGAAGGACCCGCGCTGGAAGGTGTTCCAGGACGCCTACCCCGACGCCGTCTACGCCCCGCCCGTGCCGAACTGGGCGCCGATCCGCCAGACCTCGGCCGACTCCATCAACTCCGCGTGGGCCGACTGCGGCATGGACGTCCAGGCCGAGATGGACACCCTCACCACCGAGCTCACGCGGGAACTGCAGGGCCAGAAGGCATCATGACGCCCACGCCCACCCGGGCGCGGCGGCGGGGCGCGCTGATCGCCTGGGCCTTCCTGGCGCCCGCTCTGCTGCTGTTCCTGTACTTCAAGTTCATCCCGATGTTCACCGGGCTGACGATGAGCTTCCAGGAGATCCGCTACATCGACAGCCGGTGGGTGGGGCTGGACAACTACCGCACGATCCTCACCGACGACGCCTTCGCCTCGGCCATCTGGCACAGCCTGGTGCTGGCGCTGGGCACCACGGCCGGGTCCCTGGTGCTGGGCCTGGGGTTCGCGCTGCTCATCGAGGGGCCCGCGCGTTACCTGTGGTTCGTCAGGACCGCGGCGTTCCTGCCGGTCGTGACCACGATGGCGGCAGTGGCCGAGGTGTGGCGGATCATGTACCACCCGGGCGACACCGGCATGCTCAACAGCATCCTCGGCTGGGTGGCGCTGGACCCGCAGCCGTTCCTGGCCAGCGAGGACTCCTCCCTGCTGTCGATCATGGGCATGAGCATCTGGCGCGGGACCCCGTACGACATGATGATCTTCCTGGCCGGGCTGGTCGGGGTGGACCGGACGCTGTACGAGGCCGCCGCGGTCGACGGGGCGTCCACCTGGCGGCGGCTGCGGCACATCACGCTGCCGGCGCTGCGGCCGGTGTTCTGGATCCTGTTCACGCTCGCCGCCATCCGCGGCCTGCGGGTGTTCGTCGAGGTGTACGTGCTCACGAACGGCGGGCCGAACGGGTCGTCCGAGGTGCTCATGACACTGATCTACAAGCTCGGCTTCCAGACGGGCGAGCTGGGCATCGCGTCGGCGGGCGGGATCGTGCTGTTCGCGGCCACGCTGCTGCTGACCGTGCTCGTCCAGCTCATGCGCAGAAGGCAGGCGGCATCATGAGGTTCGACAGCGCGCTGGGGCTGGAGGCCAGGCGCGGGCCGGTGGCCGTGGCCGTGAAGGTCCTGCTCTACTCCGGCATGGTGCTGATCTTCACCGGGCCGCTGGCCGCGTTGCTGATCAGCGCGTTCAACGAGACGCTCGACCCGACCGCGTTCACGCTGTGGCCGGACTCCTTCACCTTCGAGAACTTCGTCCAGGCGGGCGAGCGCAACGTCTACCTCTATCTGTTCAACTCCTTCGTGGTCGTCGGGTTCGGGCTGCTGCTCCAGGTGATCGTGAGCGTGTTCGCCGCGTACGCGCTGGCGCGCAAGAAGTTCCGCGGCATGTCGATCGTCATGCTGATCATGCTGACCACGATGATGCTGCCCGAGGAGATCATCGCGATCCCGCTGTCGCTCGTGCTCGCCGACCTGCCGGTGCTGCACCTCGACCTCATCGGCACGTACGCGGGCATGATCCTGCCTGTGGGCGCCTGGGGGTTCTCCATCCTGGTCATGACCGAGTTCATGAAGGAGGTGCCGGTCGAGCTGGAGGAGGCCGCGCGCATCGACGGCGCGGGCGAGCTGCGCACGTTCTTCACGATCATCCTGCCGCTGTGCCGGCCGGCGCTCGGGGTCATCGGCGTCTTCGGCTTCACCATGATCTGGGACCAGTACCTGCTGCCCCTCATCGTGGCTCCGGAGTCGGGCATGTGGACGCTGCCCATCGCGCTGCGCTCGCTCCGCTCGGACGAGGAGGTGGGCATCGGCGTGGTGCTCGCGGCCTCGCTGCTGGCCCTGCTCCCGTCGATCATCGCGTTCCTCGCCTTCCAGCGTCAGTTCATGCGTGGCCTGACAAGCGGCGCCATCAAGGGGTAGGTGTCCATGTATCTGAACGCCATCCCGTATGCTGACTGGTCGAAGCCGCCGTCGAGATGGGATGATCATGGAGCCGCAGCTGGTCAAGTCCGCCGAGCGGACGGTTCGCATCCTGGAGGCCCTGGCCGCGTCCCCCGCCACGCTGACGCTGTCGGAGCTCCAGCAGGCGACCGGGTTCCCGCGCAGCAGCCTGCACGCGCTGATGCGCACGCTCGTCGAGCTCAACTGGGTCGAGACCGACACCGCCAGATCCGCGTTCGGCATCGGGCCCCACGCGCTGCTCACCGGCACCGCGTACCTGGACAAGGACCCGGCACTGCCGTTCGCGCAGGAGACGCTCGAAGACCTGCGGGAAGAAGTCGGGCAGACCGCCCACTTCGCCCGGCGGGACGACGCGCACGTCCTCTACCTGGCCACCCGCGACTCCCGCGAGGCGCACCACGTGATCCCCAGGGTCGGCAGGCGCCTGCCCGCCCACGTCACGGCACTCGGCCAGGTGCTGCTCGCCCAGCTCACCGACGACGAGGTCGCCGCCCTGCTCCCGACGCCGCTGACCGCCGTCACCGAGCACACGATCGTCGACCTGGAGAAGCTCACCGATGAGCTCGACCAGGTCCGCACCCGGGGCTGGGCCTACGAACGCGAGCAGGGCACGCCCGGCGTCGCCTGCGTGGCGGTCGCGGTCGACTACCGGATCCCGGCCACGGACGCGATCAGCTGCTCGATGCCGGTGGGCCTGCCGCCCGCCGAGATCGAGCGGGTCACCCAAGCGGTGATCAGACACACCCGAAAGCTGGCTGCCACTCTCCGCCGAGAGGGCATCCGCTGACATGGAGGCATAGATGCGGCTAGATGGTGTTCTCTTCTTCCCGGTGACCCCGTTCACGCCCGACGGCGGCGTGTCCGAGGAGCTCCTGAGGCGGCACGTCGCCCAGGGAGTCGAAGCCGGGGCCGGAGGCGTGTTCGCCGCATGCGGCACCGGCGAGTTCAACGCCCTCGATCCGGACGAGTACACCCAGGTGGTGACCACCGCCGTCACCGCCACGACCGGCCGCGTCCCGGTGTTCGGCGGAGCCGGAGGCGCGCTGCCCGCCGCCCGGGCCGTCGCCAGGGCGGCCGCCGCCGCCGGAGCCGACGGGCTGCTCCTCATGCCTCCATACCTGGTCAGCGGGCCCCCCAGCGGGCTCGTCGCCTACGTGCGCGACGTGGCGGAAGCCGGCGGGCTGCCCGTGATCGTCTACCAGCGCGGCACCGCCCGCTTCACCCCCGAGGCCGTCGCCGAACTCGCCCAGGACCCGTCGGTGATCGGCTTCAAGGACGGGCTCGGCGACCTCGACCTGCTCCAGCGCATCATCCTGCGCGTACGCGAGGCGGGCGGCGCCGGCTTCACGTTCTTCAACGGGCTGCCCACGGCCGAGTTCACCGTGCCCGCCTACCGGGGGCTGGGCGTGGACCTCTACTCCAGCGCGGCGTTCGCGTTCGCGCCCGAAGTCGCGCTCGCCTTCCACCGGGCCGTCACCGGCGGCGACGACGCGCTGGTGCGGCGGCTGCTGACCGGCTTCTACCTGCCGCTCGTCGAACTCCGCGACCTGGTGCCCGGGTACGCGGTCTCGCTGGTGAAGGCGGGAGTGCGGCTGCGCGGGCTCGAGGTGGGCGGCGTCCGCGCCCCGCTGGCGGACCCGGCACCGGAGCACGTGGCCGAGCTGGAGAAGATCATCGCAGCCGGCCTGGAAATCGCCAGCTCCTGACCAGGCAGCGAACGGGCCCCCGGTCTGCCGGGGGCCGTCTCGTGCATGCGGCGGTCCGTTCCGCCGCTCGGGGATTGGGGGCCGCTCGGTCCCTGCGGCCCGCCCGACCGTTCCGCCCACTCGGCCATTCGGCCCGCTCGGCCCCCTCGGCCCCCTCGGCCTCTGGGGCCCGCCCGCCCGTTCCGGCTACCCGGCCGGTCGGCCGCTTGGCCCGTTCCGCCCGCTCGGGCGTTGGCCGTCTGGCCCGTTAGGCCGTTGGCCCTGCGGGCTTTTGGCCCGCTCGGCCACTGGGCCCGTTCGGCCGCTCGGCCGCTGGTCCCGTTCGGCCCGGTCGCCCCGTCCGACCCGCTTGGCCGTGCGGCGGCCTGGCCCGTTCCTCCCGTTCAGCCGATTGGCCCGTTCCGCCCGCTCGGGCGTTGGCCGTCTGGCCCGTTAGGCCGTTGGCCCTGCGGGCGTTTGGCCCGCTCGGCCACTGGGCCCGTTCGGCCGCTCGGCCGCTGGTCCCGTTCGGCCCGGCCGCCCCGTCCGACCCGCTTGGCCGTGCGGCGGCCTGGCCCGTTCCTCCCGTTCAGCCGATTGGCCCGTTCCGCCCGCTCGGGCGTTGGCCGTCTGG
>NZ_JBFANJ010000008.1:376518-436108 GCF_040674795.1 Nonomuraea sp. NPDC049725
GGCCCGTTAGGCCGTTGGCCCTGCGGGCTTTTGGCCCGCTCGACCGCTAAGGCCCGCCCGGCCATTTGGCCCACTCCGCGCGTCCGGCCCGTCAGCCGTGCGGGCCGTCGGGCCCGCACGGCCGTTTGGCCGCATGGCTGCGTTGGGCCGGTCCCCCTATCAGCTCCTACGCCCCTACGCCCGCCACGTCGCTACGCCCGGAGGGTGCCGTCCTCGCGGCGGGGGATGCCCAGCGGGTTGCCGTCCTTCAGCTCGTCGGGCAGCAGCTCGGCAGGCCAGTCCTGGTACGCCACAGGTGCAAGCCACCGCTCGATGGCCGTGGCCCCGACCGAGGTGGTCGCCGACGTGGACGCCGGCCACGGACCCCCGTGGTGCATCGCCCAGGTCACGGCCACCCCGGTGGGCCAGCCGTTCCAGATCAGCCGCCCGGCCTTGCGCGAGAGCACCTCGGCGACCTGCGTCGCCTCATCGGGGTCGGTGCCGTGGATGGTGGCCGTCAGCGACCCGTCGAGCCGCTCCAGCACGGGCCGCAGCTCCGACACCTCGCGGTAGGTCACCACGACCGAGGCGGGCCCGAAGCACTCCTCCGCGATCCCTGGCAGCTTGTCGGCGAACGACTTCACGTCGGTGGTGAACACCTTGGGCGTCACCGCCCAGCCGCCCTCCCCCGGCTTGCCCTCGGCCAGCAGCGTCAGCTCACCCAGCCGCTCGACCCCGCCCAGATACCCGTCCTTGATGCGCTCACCCAGCATCGCGCCGCCGCTCGTGCCCTCCACGGCCGAGACCAGGGCCGTACGCAGCTCCTCGTCCTCCGGCACGAACATCAGCCCCGGGTTCGTGCAGAACTGCCCCACGCCGAGCGTCAGCGACGCCGCGAACCCGCTCGCCACCTCCCCCTTCGCCGCCGACGGCAGCACCACGACGGGGTTGACACTGCCCAGCTCGCCGTAGAACGGGATCGGCGTCTCGCGCTGGTCGATGAGCCCCTGGATCGCCTTGCCCCCGGCGATGGACCCGGTGAACCCGGCCGCCACCACCCCCGGGTGCTGAACCAGGTTCACACCCGCCTGCATGCCCTGCACCAGCCCGAGCAGATCCGGGTACGGCAGCGCGTCCCGGACGATCCTGGCCACCCGCGCGGAGGTGCCCGGATGCCCCGGGTGTGCCTTGACCACGACGGGACAGCCCGCGGCCAGCGCCGATGCGGTGTCGCCACCGGCCACCGAGAAGGCGAACGGGAAGTTGCTCGCCGCGAACACCGCCACCACCCCGGCCAGCGGCTGCTTCATCCGCCGCACGTCGGGCCTGGGCGGCGTGGCCGAGGCGTCGGCGTGGTCGACGATCGCCTCCAGGTAGCCGCCGTCCCTGATCACCTGGGCGAACAGGCGGAACTGCCCCGCCGTGCGCGCGACCTCGCCGCGCAGCCGGACCTCACCGAGCGCGGTCTCCCGGTCGGCGAGCTGCCAGAGCTCCTCGACGTGGGCGGTGAGCGCGTCGGCGACGGCTTCGAGCGCCTCGGCACGCTCGGCGGCCGGTGTCGCACGCCACGCCGAACCGGCGGCGGCCGCGGCGGAGACGATCAAGTCGACCCCGGCACGATCCGTCTCAGGAACCGCGTCACCCACGGTCTCGCCGGTCCTGGGGTCGTATCCATAGATCATCGAATGGTCCTTCAGTCTTGACACCTTCTCCGGCTCATTCTTACAGTTGCCAGAACTGTCCACAATCCTGACCATCGTTCACATACATGGACGGCCAACATATGATCATCACGCAGGTCCACGTCACTCCCGTCGCGTTCCGGGACCCGCCCCTGCTGAACGCCGCAGGGGTGCACGAGCCGTGGGCCCTGCGCACCGTGGTCGAGATCGTCACCGACGAGGGCCTCAGCGGCCTCGGCGAGACGTACGGTGACCTGGGACATCTGTCGAAAGTACGCGAGTGCGCCCGGACCCTCGTCGGCCTGGACGTGCACGCCACCAACGAGATGTACCGGCGGATCGCCGCCACCGTCGGCGACGCGGTGACCGACCTGCACGGCCTGACCGGCGTCGCGACCAAGGAGAAGAGCGTCGACCGGGTGTTCGCCGCCTTCGAGGTCGCCTGCCTGGACATCCGGGGCAAGGCGGCGGGCGTGCCCGTGGTCGACCTGCTCGGCGGCCGGGTCCGCGACGCCGTCCCGTACAGCGCCTACCTCTTCTACAAGTGGGCCGGCCACCCCGGCGCCGAACCGGACCGCTTCGGCGAGGCCCTCGACCCGGCGGGCGTGGTCGAGCAGGCGGCGCTGCTCATCAAGGAGTACGGGTTCCGCTCGATCAAACTCAAGGGCGGCGTCTTCCCCCCGGCCGACGAGGTCGCGGCGATCCGGGCACTGCACGAGGCGTTCCCCGGGGTGCCGCTGCGCCTCGACCCGAACGCCGCCTGGACGGTGGAGACCTCCACCTGGGTCGGCCGCGAACTGGACGGCATCCTCCAGTACCTGGAAGACCCCACTCCGGACATTTCCGGAATGTCGGAGGTAGCAGCCCAGGTCTCCATGCCGCTCGCCACCAACATGTGCGTCGTCACCCCCGAACACCTCCCCCCCGCCATCGCCTCCCGCGCCATCGGCGTCCTCCTGCTCGACCACCACTACTGGGGCGGCCTCGTCCGCTCCTCCCACATCGCCGCGCTGTGCGAGACGTTCGGGCTGGAGCTGTCCATGCACTCCAACTCCCACCTGGGCATCAGCCTCGCCGCCATGACCCACCTCGCCGCCGCCACCCCCAACCTCACCCACGCCTGCGACACCCACACCCCCTGGCAGGACGGCCAGGACGTGGTCGCCCCCGGCGCCCTGCGCTTCGTCGACGGCGCCGTCCCGGTGCCCACCGCCCCCGGCCTCGGCGTCGAACTCGACCGCGACGCCCTCGCACGGATGCACGAGCAGTACGCGAAGTGCGGCATCACCGCCCGGGACGACACCACGTACATGCAACGCTTCAACCCGGACTACACCGCCCAACGCCCCCGCTGGTAACCCCGGCAGCCCCCGTTGCCCACACCCACCACCCCACGCACGGCTCGTGTCCTTTTCTCGCACGGCCACCACCCCGCGTCCTGCCACACCCTCGCCACGGCCACCGCCGCACATACCGTCCCCACCCTAGGCACGATCACCGCCCCGCCTCCGATCACCGCCCCACGTACGGTCACGGCCCTACGTCCGGTCACCACCCCACATACGGTCACGGCCCTACGCTCGATCACCACCCCACATACGGTCACGGCCCTACGTCCCGTCACCACGCCACATACGGTCACCACCACGCCCACGCGCGCCGTCAGCACGCGCACGGTCACCACCACGCCCACGCGCGCCGTCACCACGCGCACGGTCACCACCACGCGAACAGTGACCACCACGCCCGCGGCCATCCCACCGCGCACGCTCACCGAACCGCCGCGTATGGCCACCACCGGCACTACGGCCCCCGCGCGCGTGCGGTTACGGAGGTCCGCATGGTTGGCCCATGCCCAGCGGTCGCCGACGCCCCACGTCCCGACGCGCCAGCGCGGTTCTCGCCGGAACGGCACACTGCACTGACCGACGCCCCGTGCCCCAGGCCGTCGGTCCCGGTGTCTACAGCCCCCACCGCCGCCGGGAAGACAAGCACCCGCCCAAACCAAACCGTAGACACCCACCCCAATCCATAAGGCCACCGCGCCAACGAACACCCGCCACACCGTGAGGAGACCAGACCGATGAGGATCGCCTACGCCTACCCCTGGGACATCGCAGGCGACCCAGCCGCCCCCGACCGCCTCGCTGCCCTCGGCGTCGAGGCGGTAGCCCTGGCCGCCTCCTACCACTCCACCCGCGCCGCAACCCCCTTCCACCCCGCACACCGCATCCTCGACGTCCCCCACTCGGCCTTCTACCTGCCGATACGGCCGGCCGCCTGGGGCCGCCTGACCCCTGCCGCCCCCTCCTGGACCGCCCCTGACGCGTACCTGGTCGCCCAGGACGCCCTGCGCCGCGCCGGCCTTCGCGTCCACGCGTGGACCGTCCTGACCCACAACGCCCACCTAGGCGGCGCCCACCCCGACCTGGTGGTGCGCAACGCCTTCGGCGACCCGTACCCGTACGCCCTGTGCCCCGCCTTCGAGGACGTCGCGGACTACTGCTCCCGCCTCGTCCAGGAGGTGCTGACGGCCGGGGAACCTGACGGCCTCATCCTCGAAGGCTGCGGCCCCATGGGCTTCTCCCACCAGGGAGTACACGAGAAGACCTCAGGCGCCGACTACGACGCCGACCTGCTGTCCCTCTGCTTCTGCACCGCCTGCACCCCCGGCTACCCCGAAGGCACCCAAGCCAGAATCCGCACCGCCATAGACTCACCCCTCACCCCGGAACGCCCAGCTTCCCCCTCCCCGGAACCTCCCGTCTCCCCCATCGACGCCGCACTCGGCCCGCTCGCCGACGAAGTACGCGCCGCCCGTGTCTCGTTGTCCGCCTCGCTCCGCACCCGCCTGATCGCCACCGCCCGCGAGGTCGCCCCGAACATCCCCATCACCCTGCACGCAAATCCGGACCCCTGGGCCACCGGCCCCTTCGCGGCCCTCCCCACCGGCGAGCCCGAAGCCGACGTCCTGGTGGGCAACTGCTGGGGCGACCCGGCAGCGGACGCCGCCCGCCTGTCCCACCTCCGCGACCTGTGCACCCCCGGCCAACGAGTCGGCGCCTACGTCCTGGCCCTCCCTCCTCGCCCCGCCGACGCCACCGCCCTGGCGGAGCTCCTCACCACCTACACCAAGGCAGGCGCCTCCGAAATCCACCTCTACCACGCAGGCCTGGCCGGCCCCGAACGCCTGGCAGCCATGACAGCCGCCCTCCGCCAAACCATCCAGTAACCCACCCGGGCCTCCGGCGGCTTCGCGTCAGACCCTCATGCTGTGGCTCAGGGCACCGGCCCACCCTCGGCGGCGGCTCCCGCTCCAGCCCTCACCAGATCAGCCCATCCCTAGCCCAGCCAGCGCAGATGCGCGCCCCCGAAGACGCCTTGCCGCCGCCCGACCTCATCCATCAGCCACTTGGCGGTCTCTTCCGCACGAACGATCACATTTTCCGGATATCCCAGTACGACCTGATGCTCGGCGAACTCGTCCTCGTCATCCAGGATCAACCGCCCATCCCGCATCCTGATCACATCGAGATCCAGGTCGATCATGGACACCTCCCCGTCCCTCCACTCGGGAACGGTGGTGACGTCCACATAGACCTCAGTCCTGTGCGGCGGCGAGTGAAAAGTCGCAGCCCACCAGGCATCCCGCGGGAACAGCATCAGGCAGTGGTTCTCCCAGACCACCGGCGGCCCCTCCCCTTTACGAGCGACCGTCCCCGCCGGCACCGTCACCCAGAGCCCGTACTCGTCCTCACCCAGAACCTTCGCCGCATGGTTCCAATGCAACGCGCCGCCGTATTTCCGGAAAACGATCCTCACATCATCCACAAACTGGAACTTATCGCCCCGCCGCATGCCCACCTACAACCACTCAGCCACTACAGCCGACATTCACCCAGCCCTATAACGCTCCCGCCTTCACTCCCACAGCCGGCGAATAACCGGCCAAGCGGAGGACGCCGGAAGGTGGGCCCCACTCGATCACGTACAACCGCCAGCCAAACCCCAGTGACCGATCCCGCAGGTGCCATCTCACCGTGCCGCGGTCACCAACCCGCTCTCGTACGCCGCAATGACGAGTTGCGCCCGATCACGTGCGTCCAACTTGGCCAGCAAGCGCGTGATGTGGGTCTTGACCGTCGCCAGAGTCACCTGGAGATGGTCGGCGATCTCAGCATTGGACAGGCCACGCGCGATCAGCGCCAGCACCTCGCGCTCCCGCTCCGTCACCCCGTCCAGCCCGCGAACCGCCGGTAAAGCAGGCGTGCGCGCGAACTCCTCGATCAGCCGTCGCGTTACCGTCGGCGCCAGCAACGCCTCACCACCGGCCACGACCCGGATGGCGGCGAGCAGGTCCGTCGGCGGCGTGTCCTTGAGCATGAACCCACTCGCCCCGGCCCGCAGCGCGTCGTAGACGTAAGCGTCGATATCGAACATCGTCACGATGAGGATCCGCGACACATCCTTGATGCGCCTGGTTGCCTCGATGCCGTCCATCTCCGGCATCCGCACATCCATCAGGACGACGTCAGGCTGCGTCTCCTGGACGACCGCAATGGCCTCGACTCCCGTGGCCGCCTCACCCACGACCTCAAGATCGGGCTCGGAGTTGACCAGCACCCTGAAGCTGCCTCGGAGCAGCGCCTGATCGTCGACGATCACAACCCGGATCATGACGCGGCCCCGTACGGCAGGTGGGCCGCCACCCGGAACCCGCGCCGCGGAAGCCCGCCTGCCTCGAACGCGCCCCCGTACATCGTGACCCGTTCCCGCATCCCGATCAGCCCATGCCCCGGCACCACAGCGCTCCCCTGCCCGACCCGCGGCCCGGGGCCGTCATCCCTGACCTCGATGCGTACCGCCCTCCCATCGTCGATCACCGACACCCAGCAGCGAGCGGGTGCCGCATGCTTCACCACATTGGTGAGCGCTTCCTGAACGATCCGGTACACGGACAGCTCAACGCCTTCTGGGAGCCTTCGCCCTTCGGCTGGATCGGCTCCGCCACCGCCATGTCCCGACCCGCTCGGCACCCCATCACTAGCACGCCTCTCCCCCGCGCCGGCTACAGAATCGTCGCCTTCCACGGCATCGTCATCGCCCCGCCTGCCACGAACTTCACTGGCGACATCCACGTCTCGAAGATCGCCCACAGCCTCAGGCCGGCCCGCCTGCCCAGCAGGCCACTGACGATCTCTCGCACTCACGCGGTCAGGGCGACCGGCTTCACGAGACCTGACGCGTACGTCGAGATCCACGTCCACCCCCGACAGCCGTGCCTGGTCCGCCAACTCGCCCAGGCCGCTGAGGCCCGGCGTGGGCCCGCGGGCGGGCGGGTCGGCCGAGCGCAGGACTGCCAGCAAATGTCGCATCTCCCGCAGCGCGCTTCTGCTGGCTCTCTCGATCACGCGCAGGGCGTCATGCGCTTCGTCCGGATCGGAGGCGAAGACGTGGTTGGCCACACCGGCCTTCACGGCGATCAGCCCCACATTGTGTGTGACGACGTCGTGCAGCTCGCGGGCGATGCGCAGGCGCTCGTCCGCCACCGCCTGAGCCGCGATCCGGTCCGCGTCGTGCGCCATGTAGATCCTCCGCTCGCGCACGGCGCGCCCCACGGTCCAGGCTCCTCCCAGCGCCGCGACGCCGAACAGCAACGTGTCACTGCGGAACAGCCACTCCGGCACCCCTGGCTGAGGCACGCCCCCGACCATCACCAGGGCCGCCCCGGTGATCGCCGCGAGCATCCCGATGGCCGAGGTCGGGAACCAGGCGCCGCGATTCTCCGACACGGCGACCAGGTAGATCGCATACGCGGGAGCAACGTACGCGATGCTCACGACGTCGACCACGACGGCCACCATGGCGATCGACAGCGTGACAAGGAAGACCGGGACAGGCCACAGCCTCCGCACGGCCAGCGGAAGACCCAGCCCGAGCGGAAGGGCGATCCGTGCCCACGGCGGCAGCACCGCGGCGGAGGCCGTCAGTGTGAAGAACACGAACGAGAGGCCAAGCCCGGCAGCCAGATCCAGCATGATCAGCTGCCGGCGGGCCAGGCGCCTGGCGAAAAGAGGGTGCGACTCGTTCACGCGATGAAGGTAGCCGGTGGGCCGGACTTCGCACGTCAACCCGGGGTCTGATGTTGAGGTTCGGACTGGGGTCCGATGTGGCGAAGGCCTCGCATGCCGCACCCTTTACGGCGTGATCGAACTCAAGCGCCCGACGAAACGCCACGACGCCACCCTGGCCGTCGGCGGCCTCTCCTTCAAGGTCCTGCCCGCCCGGCCGGCCGGGCTCAGGAAAGAAAGGCCGCGCCATAGCTTCCTACCAGCAAGGACTACATTCAGTAACTTAAAATAACGGTAGGTAGTTTATAGGTGGGCGATAAATCTGGTGTCGGACTGAACAGCCACTACAAGGAGGCTGCCACCGCGCCAGAGCCACACGTTCACCACACCGGGGGCCGACAGATCCCGCCTCGCTCATGAAGTGGCCGTTCATGAAGTGGCCGAGGCGCTCGCCATGCCGGCACTCCGCTTCGCAACACCTCACGTCATGCCGCCGTCGTCCGCGCCGGCTTCTGCCGTACGGGCCGGGCTGGGCGAGACAGGGCGGCAGGGCGGCCCGAGTCGTGCCGATGGCAAGCCCGTCCGGATCGGCCATGCCTGATCCGGACGCACGTGTCCGGCCGCCGACCCCCTCGAGCGGCTGGATCAGGGCCGGTGAAGCGCACCTGCTTCCCGGCCGCGTCCACCACTATCACCGAGAGGAGGCAAGGATGTTCTCCACCATCACGGCGAAGGAAGACCTGAGCGCCCGCCCGATCAAGGCGGACGACGACAGGCTGCTGGTCGCCCCGCTCAGCACCACCACCATCGCCCTCACCAGTGAGGACTAGCAGGAGAGACGGTGCCGCCCCGGCCAGGGGCGGCACCGGCCGGACCATCTCGCGAAGGGAGGCGTCAGTGGAGCCGTCGCCAGGACTGGGCCCTGCGCTCAGCGCCAACTTCTACCGTGCGGTCAGCGCCTGGCCGGACAGCACGGCGTTCCACACCCACCAGGCGCGCCACGCCCAGCTCGGACTCGCCCGACAGGTGTCCGCGGCCGAGCAGTTCCTGTACGAGACCCGGATCAGGCGTCACGACCGTGAGCTGCAACGTTCGGTGGCCGACTATCTTCGTCCCGAAATCATGCAGGTGCTGAGCCACACCGACGAGGAAACCGTTCCCGCTGCGCGCCGCGTCGAGCTGCCCGCGTCGGCGCCCGCCCGGGCAGCGCTGGAGGACGTGTTCGCGGCACGGCGCAGCATCCGATCCTTCAGCGGCGCGCCCGTGACCCTGCCGGAAGCGGCGGCGGTGCTGCGGGCGGCCGGAGCGCACCACGAGCACGAGGCCGGGCGGCCGCACCGTTCCGTGGCCAGCGGTGGCGGCCTGTATCCGGTCGAACTGCACCTGGCCGCGCGGAGCGTGACGGGCCTCGACTCCGGTTTGTACCGGTATGCGCCCCGCCTGGACGCGCTGGACCGGTACGGCGGCCCGGCGGAGGTGACCGCGCTGCTGGCCTGCGGTCCAGGCGAGCACCCGGACCTGCTGGCCATCGACCGCGCGGCACTGCTGGTGCTGTTCGTCGCCCGGCCATGGCGTTCCATGCGCAAGTACGGGCCGCGCGGCCTGCGGTTCGTGCTGCACGAGGTGGGCGCCATGGCACAGCACGTGCACCTGACCGCGACCGCGCTCGGTCTGGCCGGCACCGACTGGTCCACCTACTACGACGAGGAGGCGCACGCCGTGCTCGGCATCGACGGGCTGCGTATTGCCCTGCTGCACCTGATCGTCCTGGGCCGCCCGCGAGCCACGGGGAGCGCAACGTGACGGCCGGACCGACGCCCCGGGTCAAACGCTCCTTCGCGGTCATCGGTCATGATCCGGACACCGTCGAGCTCAGGTCCGGTGTGTGGAACGCCACCTCGCACACCATCACCGACGAGGCGCGGCGCGGCTGGCTCTTCTCCGCAGTCATCGGGCTGGACGGGTCCCGCGACATGACCGAACTGGCCGCCGACATCGGCGTCGGCACGCAGGAGATGTCGGAGCTGCTCTCTCATCTGCGCGAGCTCGACGCCCTGGAAGATCGCGCCACGACCGCGCTCGATCACTACCTCGACCACTACGCGGGCGTGCTGGCCGGGCCGCCATCCCCTGCCCGGCCCGTACGAGTGATCGGCGAGCCCGTGACGGCCGCGCAGGTGACGCGACTGATCGCGGCCAGCGACCCGCACCTCGACGTGGCCGACGCCAGCGCAGATCCCGTCCTCGGCGTGCTGGACGATCCCGACACCGGCTGGACCACCCACGGGCTGCGGCTGCACGAGGTGGCCGAGACGTTCGCCGCCTGGCGCGAGAACATCGTCGTGTGGGCCGGCTCGCGGATGGATCCGCCCGCGGTGAGCCTGTTCAACAGGATCGCCCTGCAGGCCGGCATGACATGGCTGCACGGCGCGATCGACGGGCCCTTCCTGTTCGTGGGCCCGACCTTCCATCCCGGCGCGGGTCCCTGCTACGCCTGCCTGGAGACGCGTGTCACCATGAACCTCACCGACGGCGCGGCCTACCACCGCTACAAGAACGCGCTCACCGAGGCCAAGGCGTCCGGCGGTCAGGTGCCCATCCTGCCCGCGCTGTCGGCGCTGCTGTGCTCCCACCTTGCCCTGGAAGCCATCAATCTGGCTCGGACCGGCGCCTCGTTCACCGGCGGCAAGATGTTCGGCACATACCTGCCGACGTGGGAGACCACCGTCAGCGAGGTCCTGCAGGTGCCCGGCTGCCAAGCCTGCTCGCCCGTCGCCCACCGCGACGAGCCCGAGCTCTACTTCCAGGCCAAGGAATGGCTCCATGGCTGAGACGCGGCTGAGCCGCCGGACCCTGCCGTTCGACGCGACCACCCGGAAGCTGATGCGCCGGATGCTGAACCCCGTGTGCGGCCTGACTCCACGGCTGAAGTTCAGCGTCCGCTCACGCGGCGAGCCGCGCGTCGCCATCGCCGGCACCGAACTGACCGGCGTGCACGTTCTGAACGGCGGTCCCCCGATCCCCGCCGAACGGCACCACCTCGGCGGCGCCGGCATCCTCCTCGACGAGCCCCTCATCAAGTCACTGGGAGAATCGGCCGAACGGTACTGCCACCACTCCTACCTCGCCCACCATCCCGAGCGGCTGCGCTTCGACAGCTACCGGACGGTCAGCCGCGTGCGCGCCACGCTGCCGCCCGAACAGTGCCTGACCTTCTTCTCCGGCGAACAACTCGACCGCGACGGCTTCCTCTTCCGGCGGTTCGACGCTGACTCCCCGATGAGCTGGCTGCCGGCCGACTCACTCACGACGGACACCCCGTACTGGCTGCCCGCGCAACTCGCCCTCGTCGGCTACCGGCCACGGCGCCGGGACGGCGAACGGTGGATCAACTCCGCCGTGACGACCGGCACCGCCGCCCACAGCGACCCGGGCAAGGCCCTCCTCGGCGCCCTGGAAGAGCTGGTCCAGCTCGATTGCGTCGTCGGCCACTGGTACGGGGCACTGCCGTCGGTCAAGATACGGCTCGACCGCCGCCTGCGCGTACTTGACCGGCTGATCGAGCACCACTGGACCCGTGGCACGCCGGCCCCGGAGTTTCACCTGCTGCCGAGCCCTGACCTGCCCGGTTTCACCATCGCCTGCCTGTACCGTCACGGTAATCCCGCCATCGCTCCCGTCGTCGCCGGGCTGGGCAGCGACCAACGTCTGGCGTACGCGATGTACAAGGCGCTGCTCGAAGCCGTGGCCGTGTTCCGCTACGCGACCTGGATGACCGTCAAGACGGCCATCGACGAGACCGGCCACGCCGACAAGACGCGATTCTTCGACCTGGACGACAACGTCGCCTACTACACCGCCCCGGCCAATGCCGCGCTGATCGAGAAGCGCTTCGCCGCCCATACCGTGACCGCCGCGGCCGATCTGCCACCCGACGGCCCCGCCGACCCCCGGAGCTGCGCGCGGCGGCTGGTCGACGCCTTCGCGGCGACCGGCAAGCAGCTCGCCTACCTTGACCTCACCACGCCCGACATCCGCCACCTGGGGCTCACCGTCTGCCGTGTCTGGTCGCCCGACACGCTGAGCCTGTGCCTTCCCAGCGCGCCTCCGCTGCTGCATCCCCGCTTCGCCGCCTATGGAGGAGCCGTCAACCCTGAACCCCATCCCTACCCTTGATCACCCGTGCGCCCTAGGTCCTGGCCTGGTCGCTCCGCGCGACCGTTGCTCTCCGCGCGCGGCTACGCCCCTCCGTACGCGGCCCCGACCTCCGCGCGCTGGCTCGCCTCTGCGCGCTGCCTCGGCTGCGCGCCCGCTGCCTCGGCCCTGCGCGCGATCTGGCCCTTGGTGCGACCCGGCCTGGCGCGCGCGACTTCAGTCCTCCGCGCGCTGCCTCGGCCCTGCCCGCGATCTCGCCCCTCGGCGAGGTACTGGCGCTCCGCGCGCGGCCACTGTCCTCCCACTATCTCGCCCTCGGCGCGGCCTTGACCCGCCGGGCACGGCTTCGAGCCTCTGCACGACCTCGGCCCTCGGCGCGGCCCTGGCCCGCCGGGCACGACCAGGGCCCTCGGCGCGGCACTCTCCTGCCGCGCGGCCTCGGCCCTGGGGCGACCCTTGCCTACCGGGCACAACTTCGGCCCTCTGTGCGGCCTCGGGTCTCTGTGCGGCCTCGGGGCTCTGCGCGGCGCTGGGCTTCTGCTGCGGCAGGCGGGGTCGGTTTCGGAAAGGAGGCGGCATGTATGACGTGATCATTGTCGGTGCGCGCTGCGCGGGAGCGGCCACTGCGATGCTGCTGGCACGTGCCGGGCACAGGGTCCTGCTGCTGGATCGCATGTCCTTCCCCAGCGACACCCTGTCCACCCTCTACATCCACCAGCCCGGCGTGGCCCGGTTGGATCGGTGGGGAGTGCTTAACCAGGTCCTCGCCACCGGTTGTCCGTTGATCACCCGCATCACCTTCCACCTGCCCGGCGCCTGCTTGTCCGGCCCGGCACCGGCTTTCGGCTCGATCACGGGCGGCTGCGCACCCCGCCGAAGGACGCTGGATCACCTCCTGGTGCAGGCCGCTGTCGCCGCCGGTGCCGAGTTCCGGCCGCGGGCGACCGTACTGGACCTGGTGTGGAAGGACGGGGCCGTAGCAGGCGTCCGCCACGGCAGCCGACGCGGCGGACAGGTGGTGGAGCGCGCTCGGCTGACCGTGGGCGCGGACGGGCGCCACTCCACCGTGGCTCGCCTGGTCCGGGCCCCGTACGTGCGTCAGGACCCTGCGCTCACCTGCTTCTACTACACCTACTGGAGCGGCATCCCCGAGCAGGGCCTGCGTCTGCACTTCCTCCACGGGGCCGGCACCGCCTGCGTCCCCACTCAGGATGGGCTGACGCTCATCGCTCTGCAGTTCCGCCCGGACGGGCCTGTCGCGCCTCAGGACCGGGAGCGTCTCTACCAAGGACGGCTACGGCGCAACGGCGAGCACTTTCGGCGGCAACTGGCCGACGGCCGCCAGGAGGACCGCCTGTACTGCTGCGCCGATCAGCCCAACTTCTTCCGCCGCGCCCACGGCCCGGGCTGGGCTCTCGTGGGTGACGCCGCGCACAACAAGGATCCCATCACCGCCCGCGGGATCACCGACGCCTTCCTCCAGGCCGAGATGATCGCCAACCGGCTGTCCATCCCTCTCGACGATCCCCGCGAGATGGAGGCGGCACTGTCCCGCTACGGTCGGGACCTTCTGTGTCAGTTCACCCCGGCGTACGAGTCGGCACTGCGCACGGCCCGGCTCGACGCCGACGAACTCCCGCCGGACCTCGTCCAGCACCAGCACGACCCCGTCTACGTCGACCGCTTCCTACGCCGCTACGGAGGCATCCCCTGACGCCGGCGCCGAGGCGGAGGCGCGAGGAGCTTGCGATCTGGGCAATGCTTCAGCGCCGTGAGCCCACGGGACGTGCTGCCCTGCGGCCATCGCGGCCCGGGGTGAGGGCGGGCTCTCCCGGGGCCCCGCTGAGGGGTTGGGATGCGCCCGCCACACCTTTCGTTCAAGCCGGATCTGCCGGCTGCGGCGACCCTCAGGTCAGACCTCGACCACCACAGGGATGATCATCGGGCGTCGGCGGTAGGTGTCGCTCACCCAGCGCCCCACCGTACGGCGGACCACGCGGCGGATCTCCTGCATGTCGATCACCCCGTCGGCGGCCTTCTCCTCGAGGGCCTTCTCGATCTGCGGGATGAACTGCTCGAACTGCGCAGGGTCTATTCCCGAACCGCGGGCGTGTATCTCCGGTCCGGCCGTGAGCTTGCCCGTGGTGGAGTCCACGACCACGACCACGGAGATGAAGCCCTCGTCACCCAGTATGCGCCGGTCCTTCAGCGAGACGTCGGTGATCTCTCCCACCGACGACCCGTCGACGTACACGTACCCGGCGTGGACCGCGCCGACGATCTTCGCTCGGCCGTCGACCAGGTCGACCACGACGCCGTCTTCGGCGATGACGATGTGGTCGTCCGGCACGCCGGTGAGCGCGGCGAGCTTGGCGTGCGCCCGCAGGTGCCGCCACTCGCCGTGCACCGGCATGAAGTTGGACGGCCGGGTGAGGTTGAGCACGTAGAGCAGCTCGCCGGCCGCAGCGTGGCCGGACACGTGCACCTTGGCGTTGCCCTTGTGCACCACGCGGGCGCCCCAGCGGGACAGGCCGTTGATCACCTTGTTGACCGCGGTCTCGTTGCCCGGCACGAGCGACGACGCGAGCAGGACCGTGTCGCCCTTCGCGATGCGGATCGGGTGGTCGCGGTTGGCCATCCTCGACAGCGCGGCCATGGGCTCGCCCTGCGAACCGGTGCAGATCAGCACCACGTCCTGCGGCGGCCACGCCTCGATGTCACGGGAGTCGACGATGAGCTCCGGGGGCACCTTGAGGTAGCCGAGATCGCGGGCCACCCCCATGTTGCGCACCATCGAGCGGCCGACGAGGGCGACCTTGCGGCCGTGCTTGGCCGCCGCATCCATGACCTGCTGGATGCGGTGTACGTGAGAGGCGAAGCTGGCCACGATGACGCGCTGCTCCGACGTACGGATGACCTCGTCGATGACCGGCGCGATCTCACGCTCGCTGGTGACGAACCCCGGCACCTCGGCGTTGGTCGAGTCGGACATCAGCAGGTCGACGCCCTCGCTGCCGAGCCGGGCGAATCCGCCCAGGTCGGTGAGGCGGCCGTCGCTCGGCAGCTGGTCCATGCGGAAGTCGCCGGTGTGCAGCACTATGCCGGCGGGCGTCCTGATGGCGACCGCCAGGGCGTCGGGGATCGAGTGGTTGACCGCCAGGAACTCGCAGTCGAACGGCCCGAAGGAGTGCCGTTCGCCTTCCGTGACCTGGACCTTGGTCGGCTGGATTCGGTGCTCGCTGAGCTTGGCCTCGATCAGGGCAAGCGTCAGCTTGGAGCCGATGAGCGGGATGTCGCGCCGCTCGCGCAGGAGGTACGGGACCGCTCCGATGTGGTCTTCGTGCGCATGCGTCAGCACCACGGCCTCGACCTGGTCGAGCCGATCTCTGATGTACTCGAAGTCCGGCAGGATCAGGTCCACGCCAGGCTGGTCGGGCTCGGGGAAGAGCACCCCGCAGTCGACGATCAGCAGGCGGCTGTCGTACTCGAAGACGGCCATGTTGCGGCCGATCTCGCCGAGCCCGCCGAGTGCGACGATGCGCAGGCCGCCTTCCGGCAGCACCGGAGGAGGGCCAAGATCAGGATGCGGATGGCTCATACCCGGCTCCCAAGGTCGACCCCATGGTCAAATCGTGTTCTCAAAACTCCCGGATCCTCCCCGTTCCTATACGTCTGTCAACTTCACCCCGCCGGCCACCAGGCAAGCACGCAGCTCGGCGATTTGCTTCTCAGTCGCGGGCACGAGCGGCAGGCGTACCGGACCGACCGGTATTCCCACCATGCTCAGCGCCGCCTTTGCCATGATCGCGCCACCCGCGCTCATCATGATCCCCTCGACGACCGGCGCCACCTGGCGGTGGACCGCGCGCGCGCCGTCGATGTCACCGTTCGTGTGGAGCCTGATCATGTTGGCGAGGTCGCTGCCGACCACGTGCCCGACCACGCTCACGAACCCTGCCGCGCCGAGCGAGAGCCAGGCCATGTTGAGCAGGTCGTCGCCGGAGTAGTAGGCGAGATCGGTCACCGTCATCATCGTGTTGCCGGCGAACAGGTCTCCCTTGGCGTCCTTCACCGCCACGATGCGCTCGTGCTGGGCCAGCCGGATCAGGGTCTCGGTCTTGATCGGCACGCCGCTGCGACCGGGGATGTCATAGAGCATAACCGGCAGTTCCGTCGCGTCTGCCACGGCGGCGAAATGCCGGTAGAGCCCTTCCTGCGGGGGCTTGCTGTAATAAGGGGTCACGACGAGCAGGCCGTGGGCGCCCTCGCGGGCTGCGCGCTTGGCCAGTTCGACGCTGTGACGCGTGTCGTTGGTGCCGGCTCCGGCCACCACGGTCGCCCGGTCGCCCACCGCTTCGAGCACCGTGCCGAGGATGCGGGCCTTCTCCTCGTCGGTGGTGGTGGGTGACTCGCCGGTGGTGCCGCTGACGACCAGCCCGTCGTTGTGCTGCTCGTCCACCAGGTAGGTCGCGAGGCGTCGCACGGTCTTGTAGTCGACCTCGCCGTCGGCGGTGAACGGCGTGACCATGGCGGTCAGCATGCGGCCGAAGGGCGCGTCCGTGGTTCCAGTTGGCGATGCCATAGTGCGAACGCTACCTGGATTCCGAAATCCGTTGGACGCCGCCACCCCGAATTGCCTGCCTGGAGCCGCTTTTTGTCACACCGTTCTCCGGCATCTCAGGGCACATCCGACTACGCTCCACCGTTGTCGATCGCTCCCCCCATCCATGCCCGCCCTCCACGGCCCCACTCCTGGCGCGTGTGACGACTTCCGGGGGATCAGGGTCCGTTCACGGGAGCCGGCGGTCGTCGCTTCGCTCCGGGGGCGATCACAGAGGGTCGCGGCCGGAGATCACCCGTGCGCCCGGCGGGCAGGCCTCGCACCAGGGGCGGGCAATGGAAGAGGTCGCCGATATGTGCTCGGGGGTACACACATCGACGACCTCTATCGGAGAATCGGTGGGCCTTACGCCCGCGTTACAGGGTTTCTCCGATAATTTTCCGCTATCGCAAAGTTGGGGCTCCAGCGGTCCTCGATGACGGTCGGTTACCTGCCGAATACGGCAACATGGGGCAACGCCTCACACGAACCCCCAGGGATGGACTAGTGACGACCTCAGATCCGGTCTACCTGCGTGTCGTTGAAGACATTCGACGGCAGATCAACGACGGTACCCTTCCTCCTGGCGCGCCCATTCCTTCCCGGGCGCAGCTGACCCGCAAGTATCAGGTCGGCGAGACCGCGGCTCGTCACGCTCTGCGTGTGCTGGCGGGTGAAGGTCTCATCATCGGCCGCGTGGGTTCGGGCCATTACGTCAAGGAACGGCCTGATCTCTCATCGCTGCACCGATGGCGGTTCCTTGATCACCCTACGCCCTTCGCAGCGGATCTCCAGTCCCAGGGGCGGCGCGTGACGTGGGATTGGTACAGCGAACCCGCCGAGGCGGGGCCCGACCTCGCCCGGCGGCTCCGGGTGGATCGGACGGCCACCTTGACCAAGACGCGTTACGTCTTCCGGGGCGACGGGCGGCCGCTCCAGCTCGCGACCGCGTACGAGCCGCTGGAGTTCGCGCCGCACACCGAGGAGGAGCGGCGCAGTCTGGCCGCCAGGCTGGACGCGCACGGGATAAAGATCACCGAAGTCGTCGAGAGCATCCACACCCGGGTTCCCGAGCCCCGGGAGAGCGAGGTTCTGGACCTGTCGGCCGGTGTCCACGTCCTGCATGTCGAGCGGACCCACTGGGCGGGCGACCGGCCGGTGGAGACCAGCGACATCATCATCCCGGGCGACCGGTTCAAGATGGTGTACAGCATGCCCGTCTGAGGCACCCTGGGCCACTGCCGTGTCCCGACATCTCCGCCTATCCGCCACCGCCCGCCACACCGGCACGTCCCCGAACGCGGACGCCGGCCGGCCAGCAGGCAGACGCCCGCCCGGAGGTTGTCGGTGGTCGTTGATAGAACCGTGCAGGAGGTGGGGGATGTGCGCGTCAAAGACCTGCCGCGACGGGAGCGGCCCCGTGAGCGGCTCATGGACAGCGGCGCCGGGGCGCTGGCCGATCGCGAGCTGCTGGCGGTGCTGCTCGGCTCGGGGTTTCGCGGGATGAGCGCGATGGATCTGGCCGCGCGGGTCATCGCACACTGCGGCGACCTCGACGGGCTGGCCAGGTCGGAGCCGCATCGGCTGCTGGCCGTTCCGGGGGTGGGGCCGGCGAAGGCGGCGCGGGTGGCGGCGGCGTTCCATCTCGTACGGCGGGCCGACGCCGAGCCCGAACGCGTGCGCATCACGGGCACACCCGACCTGGCGGCGGTCGCGGCACCGCTGCTGCGCGGGCACGCGTACGAGAGGCTGGTGCTGGTCGTGTGCGACGGCCGGGGGGCGGTGCTGCGACGGACGGTGATGAGCGAGGGCGGCACCGACCACACGATGGTGCCGGTGCGGGAGATCGTCACGGCGGTGCTGACGGCGAGTGGCGCGGCGTTCGGGATCGCGCACAACCATCCGAGCGGCTGCCTGGAGCCGAGCGACGACGACGTGGTGGCGACGGGGCGGCTGAGGGATGCCGCCGAGACGGTGGGGCTGCGGTTCCTCGACCACCTCGTCATCACGGACACGGCGTGGCGGCGCGTGGCGGCTCCAGCAAGTCCGGCGGGTGGCGCGATGGCGGCATGACGGGACCGCGGCCCAGCGCGGCCGACGGCCGGGGTTGCGCCCAGGGAGCCGGGGTGATGAAGACGGGTTATTGCCGCAGGTCACCCGATAGCGCGCGATCCCTACGAAAGCGCTGAAGCCCCGTCGCCCCGCATACCCCCGTGGCATTCTGAGTCCGCGGGTCGGCCGTTGAGGACGTCAGGCGGCCGATTACTCGTAGTGTGTGGCCGCACGGCCTCCCGGAAGGACGTGCGGCCATGTTGCCTGCTGCCGGGCACCCATCAGCCGCATCCGAAGGCAACCGGCCCGGTTGATGGTGACGGGCCAGTCGGCCCGGCGGCAGGCATTCCTACGCGAACCGGTTGGCATGCCTGCTGGCCCAGTCGGCGAACGTACCGGGCGGCCTCCCGGTGAGCTCCGCCACGGTCGGCACCACCGTGTACGCCTCGGGCGGCGGGTTGCCCTGCCAGGCGGCGAGCAGGTCGATGAGCTCCTCCGCGTGCCCGGCCCGCCGCCAGCGCTCACGGGCCTCGGCCTCGGTCAGCTCGGCGAACTCCAGGTCCCGGCCGATCGTCCTGGCGATCACCGCCAGCCGTTCGCGCGGGGTCAGCGCCTCCGGGCCGGTCAGCGTGTAGACCTTGCCGGCGTGCCCGGGTTCGGCGAGCGTCACCGCGGCGACGGCCCCGACGTCGGCCTCGTCGACCATCGCCGCCGGCACGTCGCCGAACGGTTCACGTACAGTGCCCTCTTTCCGGATGGCATCTGCCCATCCGAGGGTGTTGCCCATGAAGTCGACGGGCTGGAGGCGGGTCCATTCGAGCGCGCTCGACTCGACGGCCTCCTCGACCGGGCCGAGCCGGCCGTTCCACAGCACGGTGGCGCGTCGTACGCCGGCCTTCAGCGCCAGCTCGACGATCTCGGGGCCGGTGGTGAGCGTGGCGTAGTCGTCGCCGCCGACGGTCAACAGGTGTACGCCGACGACGCCGGCCAAAGCCGGGCCCAGGGTCTCGGGTTTGGTGAGGTCACCGGCCACCACGTCCATCTCGGGCGGCAGATCGGCCGTGGCCGGGTTCCTGGTCAGGGCGCGGACCTGGTGTCCGGCTCGGAGCAAGTGGCTGACGACGTGGCGGCCGGCCTTTCCGGTGGCGCCTGTCACAAGGTAGGTCATGAGCATTCTCCATCTCGTCGGTCGATGTGACCGTAGAACCCCGACCTAACTTGAGGTCAACTGTGTCTTCTGCGGTTTGGAGGGGGGCTCCGGCGGACGAGCGATGGAGGCGCCGGAGCCCCCAAGGCCCTCGTGAGGCCCGGGCCCGTATCCAGACCTCACGAGGGCGTGGACCCGGCAGGTGCTGACGCGTTGGGATGACACCTGCCGGGGAATGGACAAGCCTGGACCTGAGCTTGCCCGGCGGTCATGGCTTCGCGACACTCTCGATCACTTGTGCGCAATGCCATGGGGTTCGGTGGCCCCTGCGGTCGCGGGACACAGGTGCTGCCCCTCCACAATCAGCAGACAGGCCCGCAGACGATCGACCTTTGGGCTCGATCGCGGAAGCTCCCGTGGACGATCGAATCGTCAACGTCCGCGTAGGTTCTGCAGATGAACCGCACGTCTTCCGCCCGGCTCAACGCGCAGCAGGAGAGCCGGCGGGGGCACAAGCAGCCGCTCGCCCAGACCCGACCGGACGGCACGCCGAGGGCGGCCGAGGCTGTCGCGTAGCGACGGGACCGCCGCGGTCAGCAGGCGGGCCCACAGCTCGTCGACCTTGGGGGCGCGGTCACGGGGGCTCTCGTCGACGATGGACTCGTCGCCGTTGACGTGGACCATGCGAATGAACCGCACGCCTTCCGCCTGGCACAGCTCGTAATACGGCACCTGGCACGGGCATGAGTAGTCGCGCACCCGGACCGGGCTGGGCCGGACGGCCTCGGGCGTCCAGACGATGGACAGCTCCTCGGCTCGGCCAGCCGGCACGTGACGGCCGTGCTCGTCATCCGTCTCCCAGAACATGCGCTCACTATAACCCCTCACCTATCTACTGGTCTAGTCCGTATCTATAGACCTAGTGAGCGTCTGTTTTGTGCATGCATGTCTACTTTCGTCTATAATCCGGGCGTGCTTGACCGTGAAGGGCCCGTACCCATCTACAAGCAGGTAGCCGATCTGATTCGCGAGCAGATCGAGCGAGGCGAGCTGAAGGCCGGCGACCCGGTGCCCAGCGAAGCCAAGCTGGAGAAGGACTACGAGATCGCGAGGACGACCGCGCGGCGAGTGGCGCGCGAGCTCCGCGAACAGGGCATGGCTTATACGATCCAGGGCGAGGGGACGTTCGTCGGCAGTCCTGGCGGTCCGCGTTCGGCGCGCAAGGTCCCGCTCTACCAGGCCATCGCCAACGAGATCGCCGAACGGATTCAGCGGGGCGAGATTCCGCCGAACCGCGCGATTCCCGGAGAAAAGGCGATGATGCAGCAATTCGGCGTCGCCAAGGTGACCGCCCGGCAGGCGGTCGCATATCTCAGGGAACAGGGATGGGTGTTCACCGTTCCCTATCGAGGGACTTTCGTCGCGCCGAGCGATAAGTGGCCCGCATCCACGTCCGAATGAATCCGGCGAGGTTCTAGCCTGACCTCATGCTCGATCGCGAGGGCGACACCCACCTCTATTTGCAAATTTCGGAAATCATCAGGTCGCGGGTCCTGCGTGGCTCGCCCGGCGATCCGGTGGCGAGCGAGGCGGACATCCAGCGGGAGTTCGGCGTGGCCCGCACCACGGCACGCAGGGCGATCCGGCGGCTGCGCGACGACGGGCTGGTTCACACGGTGCACGGCGAGGGCACGTACGTCGGCGCACCGGCCGCAGCACCCCGCGCACCCCGCAAAACGCCGCTATATCGGCAAATAGCGGAAGAGATCGCCCAGCACATCAGCCGCGGCACCTTCACCCCCAGGCGCGCGATCCCCGGCGAGGCCGCGCTCGTCCAGCAGTACGACGTCGCCCGCGAGACCGTACGACGGGCCGTGGCGCTGCTCAGGGAGCAGGGCTGGATCTACACGGTCCCGCAGCGGGGCAGTTACGTCTCCCCGAAGGAACAATGGCCGCCAGATAACGAAATATCACCCTAGCGGCCGCCGGCATTCCACGATTTCCAGGAAATGCCTGCGCAAGGGGGCGGGCAGGGAGGACAATCTTTTTGCGCGGCCATCGGCCCGGTCCCCTGTTGTACTGCGCCTTTCGAGGGGGGATCGCGATGGCCGCGCCGCTATTCAGAAATGAGCCGGAACGACAAACACACCACCGTCGTGTCGTCGTTCACCTCGTAACCCTCGGCGCGCCAATAGCGGCGGTGTGATTCCCGCCAGCCGTCGATCGACGTGTAGCCCTCGCCTTCCGATTCGGCGAACTCCCAGGGGACCTCGGCGAAGGGGACCTGGGTGACGGCGGTGACCTCGACGGTGGCGACCTGGGCGCCGGCGTCGCCGACCAGGGCCAGGCGCTCGCCGACGTGTTCCAGGGGCTCGTTCTCGGCGTGGTAGTCGAGTTCGAGCAGGCCGGCCGTGCCCTGCTTGGCGCCGGACAGGGCAAGGCCGGTCAGCCAGGTGCGCATCTCGCCGGGCGTGCCCAGCTCCAGCACCCGCAGGCCGTTCATACGTCCCCACATGCGCGGCATCGTACGCCACGAGGTCAGAACACCGGGATGATCTCCTCGGGGTCGACGAAGTCGACGGGGACGCCTTCCAGGTCGAGCTCGGGGATGGCGGGGAAGGCGATGCCCCAGCGTTCGACGATGGCGCGGACGCGGGCCATCGCCACGCGCCAGTTCTCCGCCTGCTCGTCGTAGGACAGCAGGCCGAGGCCGGCGTCGCGGGCGTGGTCCATCAGGACGCGGTGGTTGGCCAGGAAGTACGGGGGCAGCTCCCAGAACCCCTCGGGCGGCTCCCAGAGGATCATGGACAGGAAGACGAACCCGGCGCGCAATTGGCGGGTGATGAGGACGCGGGTGTCGTCGGTGAGGCCGGGCCATTCGTTCTCCAGGATCGTCATGCAGATCTGGAGGTGACGGGATTCGTCACGCCCGATGCGCTGGAACATCTCCTCGAACACCGGGTGCCGGGTGCCGGACGCCATTCCGCGGAACAATGTGGAGGCGGCCATCTCCCCCATCATGAAACTGGTGAACAGCACGGGCAGCGAATATTTGCCGACGGCGCTGTTGTAGCCGTTCCAGTAGCGGCCGCCGTTGTGGTAAAGCCAGCCGATGTTGTTGTGGGCGGCCTTTTCCAGGTCGTCGGACGGGGTCCAGTCGAGGGGTCCGCCGGGCCAGAGTTTGGCGATGGCGCGCTGGCAGCATTCCTCGTGGTTCATCTCGTCACGGGTGATCGAGAAGAAGCATTTCCTGACCGGGTCCTCCTCGTGCTTCTCGAACGCCTGGATGGTGGCGCGGGCGAAGACCGCCGGCCCCGAGGCGTCGAAGTTCGCCAGGACCGCGAACCAGTACATGATGCCGAGCCGCTGCTCGCGGGTGAAGTCGGCCGGGTCGAGCTCGTCCCAGGGCAGGTCGGCCGGGTTCCAGAGCATGCGCTTGGACTTCTCGTAGATGGCGGCGAGCTTCTCGGTCTCGACGCGCCATTCCATCGGGTAGATGTTCGGTTGCGGGATTTCCGGCGCGGGCCAGAAGCCGCCTTCGGGGATCGTGAGGTCCGCCATGTGACACCTCCACCCCCATCCTGCGGCCAGGCGTCACGGCTTTCAAGTACGGGCGCGCTGCGTGATGGCGACGCACACGAGCACGGCCAGTGCCGCGGCCACGGTGGCGAGGCCGAACCGCTCCCCCATGAGGAACCATGCCCACACGAGCGTGAGCAGCGGCTGGGTGAGCTGGGTCTGTCCGGCTCTGGCGATGCCGCCCCTGGCGAGGCCCGCGTACCAGGGGAAGAAGCCGAGGAACATCGAGACGAGGCCGACGTAGGCGAGCCCGGCGAGGGAGGCGGGGGTGGGCGTGACGGGGGTGGTGAGGGCCAGGACGGCGGTGACGGGCGCGGTAACGGGGAGGGACAGGACGAGCGCGTACGAGATCACCTGCCAGCCGGGGGTGGTGCGGGAGAGCGTGCCGCCCTCGGTGTAGCCGACGGCGGCGGAGAGCAGCGCGCCCACCAGGAGGAGGTCTGGCCAGGCGGCGCCGGAGCCGCCCTGGGTGAGGGTGAAGACGGTGATGGCGACGGCGCCGGCGGCGCAGGCGGCCCAGAAGAGCGGGCGGGGGCGCTCGCCGGCGCGCAGGACGGCGCAGGCGGCGGTGGCGGCGGGCAGCAGGCCGATCACGACGGCGGCGTGGGCGGTGCCGGCCCCGAGGTCGAGGGCCAGGCCGCTGAGGACGGGGAAGCCGAAGACGACGCCGAGGGAGATGAGCAGGTACGGGCGCGGGTTTGGCGGGATGAGGGGCAGGCGGGCGGCCTTGAGGCAGATGACGGCGACGACGCCGGCGATGAGGGCGCGGCCGATGGCGACGAGCCAGGGGTCGAAGCCTTCCATCGCGTAGACGGTGGCGGGGAAGGAGCCGGAGAAGGCCAGGACGCCGAGGAAGGCCAGTGCGGTGCCCCGGCGGGCGTCGGGGGCGGGGACCGCTACTGCGGTCGTGGCGATAGCGCTATCCTGTTCCTTCATGGACAACGATAGCAGTATCGCCACGATCGCCGCGATCCTGCGGGAGGAGGCGGGGCGGCTGCGGCCCGGCGATCGGCTGACGCCGAGCCGGGAGATCGTGCGGCGGCACGGCGTGAGCCCGGTGACGGTGTCGCGGGCGCTGGGGCAGCTCGCGGCCGAGGGCACGGTGGTGACCCGGCCGGGCAGCGGCGCGTTCGTGGCGGCCCGGCGGGAGTGGGCGCCCGACGCGGCCGACTTCTCCTGGCAGACGGTGGCGCTCGGCGACCGGGCGGTGTCCGGGGAGCCGGTGGAGGCACTGCTGGGGGCCGCGCCGGAGGGGGTGGTGCCGCTGACCGGCGGCTACCTGCATCCGGGCATCCGGCCGGACCGTCAGCTCGCGGCCGCGGCGGCGCGGGCGGCGCGCAGGCCGGACGCGTGGGCGATGCCGCCGCTGAGCGGGCTGGCGGAGCTGCGCGGCTGGTTCGCCAAGCAGGCGGGCGGCGACGTGACGGCCGCGGACGCGCTGATCGTGAGCGGCGGGCAGGCGGCGCTCACCCACGCGCTGCGGGCGCTGGCCGCGCCGGGCACGCAGGTGCTGGTGGAGACGCCCACCTACCCCGGCGCGCTGGCGGCGGCGAAGGCGGCCGGGCTGCGGGCCACCGGCGTGCCGATCGACCGCGACGGGGTCCGGCCCGACCTGCTGGCGGAGGCGTTCGCGGTGTCGGGGGCGCGGGTGTTCCTGTGCCAGCCGACCCTGCACAACCCGACGGGCGCGACGCTGACGGAGGAACGCCGCCAGCAGGTGCTGGAGGTGGCCAGGGCGGCCGGGGCGTTCGTGATCGAGGACGACTACGCCCGCTACCTGACCGCGTCCGCGCCGCCGTCGCTGGTGTCGGCGGACGCGCACGGGACCGTGGTGCACATCCACTCGCTGACCAAGATCCTGTCGCCGAGCATGCGGGTGGCGGCGGTCGTCGCCCGGGGCCCCGCGGCGCACCGGCTGCGGGCCGGGCAGCTCGTGGAGTCGTTCTTCGTGGCGCGGCCGTTGCAGGAGACGGCGCTGGAGTTCGTCGGCTCGCCGGCCTGGCGGCGGCATCTCGGCGCGGTGCACGCCGAGATCGCGGCCCGGCGTGACGCGCTCGCCGCCGCGCTGGCCGCGCGGATGCCGCAGGCGCCGCCGCTCCTGGTGCCGGGCGGCGGCATGCACCTGTGGCTGCGGCTGCCACCGGAGACGGACGAGCACGCCCTGGTGGAGGCCGCCAAGCGCCACGGCGTGCTGGTGAGCCCGGGGCGCATGTACTACCCGGCCGAGCCGCCCGGCCCGCGCGTGCGCGTCACCCACATGGCTCCGGCGAACCTGCCGGAGCTCGCCGAGGGCGTGAGCCGGCTGGCGCGGGCCCTGCGCGCGCCCGGCTGATCACGCGGCGAGTAGAGTGGCCCCATGCTGGTGGCGGCGGAGTTGGTGCGTGACTTCGTGAACACCTATGACGTCGAGTCCGACGCCGACGATCTGGGCACTCCCTCCGAGCTGGGCGTCTGGCTGCGCGAGCGCGCGCTGGCCGGGCCCCGCGACCGCGCCACCGACGACGACCTGGCGACCGCGATCGCGCTGCGCGAAGGGTTGCGCGCGGCGCTGCGGCGGCTGCCCGGCGCCGGCCCGCCCGAGCTGCCGCGCCTGCCGCTCACCGTGGTGATCGGCTCGCGGCCCGGCCTGGCCCCGGTGGCGGGCGGCGTGCCCGGCGCGCTGGCCAGGATCGCCGCCGCGGCGACCGACGCCTCGTGGGACCGGCTCAAGGTGTGCGCGGAGGACACCTGCCAGTGGGCGTTCATCGACGCCTCCAAGAACCGTTCCCGCTCGTGGTGTTCGATGAGGGTCTGCGGTAACCGCACCAAAACGCGCGCATACCGGGCCAGGAAGCAGGGTTCGCGTCGTCTCCAACCTTCAAACACCGATACGGTGTAACTCGTGCCTCGTGGCATGAACAGCAGTCGAAGGAGCGGGCCGAGATGGCAGACGTAGGCGTCCGGGCGGCCCGGCGCGAGGATGTTCTCCAAGTGGCGAATGTTCAGGTCCGCGCCTGGCGCTACGGCTACCGGGACTTCCTGCCCGAGGGTCCCCTCGAGCAGATGACCGGCCCGGCGGCCGAGAAGATGTGGCTGCGCCAGTGGGACGAGGCGATCGTCGCCCCGCCAACCTCACGGCATCGCGTGCTGGTCGCGGTGGAGACCATCCTCGACACCGAGGGCTTCCCCGCGCTGGGCGCCGGCGGCAACGCCGCCCCGGCCACGCCGCGCGGCGGCGAGCGAGTGGTGGGCCTGGCCTCCCACGCGCCGGCCGAGGACCCCGACCTCGACCCGACGGTCGTGGCCGAGATGCTGACGCTGCTGGTCGACCCCGACTTCGTCCGGCGCGGCCACGGCAGCCGCCTGCTCAACGCCACCGTCGACCACCTGCGTGAGGACGGCTACCGCCAGATCGTCACCTGGGTGTTCGCCGACAACTACGCGGTCCTCGGCTTCCTGGAGTCGGCGGGCTGGGGCGAGGACATGGCCGAGCGGGTGCTCGACATGGGCCGCCCGATCCGCATGGTCAGGCTCACGACGGACATCAGCTGATGCCCACCCCCGCACAATGGCTGGCCGGCGCGCGCCCGCGCACGCTGCCGAACGCCGTCGTCCCCGTCATGGCGGGCACCGGCGTGGCGATCGGCGAGGGCGGCTTCGTGTGGTGGCGCGCGATCCTGGCGCTGCTCGTCGCGCTGCTCCTGCAGATCGGCGTCAACTACGCCAACGACTACAGCGACGGCATCCGCGGCACCGACGACCAGCGGGTCGGGCCGATGCGCCTGGTGGGCTCGCGGGTGGCCACGCCGCCGCAGGTGCTCGCCGCCGCGCTCGGCAGCTTCGCCGCCGCGGCGGTGTTCGGGCTGGTGCTGGTGCTGGTCACGCAGGCGTGGTGGGTGCTCCTGGTGGGCGCCGCGGCCATCGCCGCGGGCTGGTTCTACACCGGGGGCAAGAGGCCGTACGGCTACCGCGCGCTGGGCGAGGTGTCGGTGTTCGTGTTCTTCGGGGTGGTGCCGGTGGTCGGCACCGCGTTCGTGCAGACCGAGCAGCTCACCTGGGCGGCGCTGGTGGCGTCGGTGCCGGTCGGGCTGCTGTCGTGCTCGATGCTCGTGGTCAACAACCTGCGTGACGTGGGCACCGACGCGGAGTCCGGCAAGCGGACGCTCGCGGTCGTGCTCGGCGCGCCGCGCACCCGTCACCTGTACGCCGCCTGCCTCGTCCTGCCGTTCGCGGTGGCGCTGGCGATGACGCCGGTCGCGCCGGCCGCCGCGCTCGCGGTGCTGGCCGCCCCGCTGGCGATCGCGCCCGTGCGCGCGGTGCTCGGCGGCGCCGCCGGTCCGGCGTTGATCACGGTGCTGCAGCAGACCGGCAAGCTCCAGCTCGCCTACGGGCTGCTCCTCGCGATCGGCCTGGCCCTGACGCTGTAGCCGTCCGGCATGATGGAGTCAGTATCCAGGGAGGGGAGCCACGTGCGCCACGACAAGACCCCCGATCTGGGCGTGACCGCGGGGCCCGGCGCCGGGGTGCGAGGGGCGATCGCGGGCAACCTGCGCCGCACCCGGCTGGCGCGCGGCCACAGCGTGCGGGAGCTGGCCGACCTGACCGGGGTGAGCAAGGCGCTCATCTCGCAGATCGAGCGCGGGGTGGCCAATCCGACGATCGAGGTGCTGACCCGGCTGGCGGCGGCGCTGCGGCTGACGTTCGCCGAGCTGACCCGTACGCATCCGGCGGGGCCCGAGGTGATCCGGCGCGGTGAGGGCGAGGCGGTGATGACCGGCGACACGGCGGTGCGCAGCCTGTTCGACGCGCCGGACCGGCGGCGGTTCGAGCTGGCGGAGGGGCTGCTGCCGCCGGCGACGCGCAGCGCCAAGAGCGCGCACGGGCGCGGCTCGATGGAGCACGCGTACGTGGTGTCGGGCGAGGTGACGGTGGCGACCGACGCGTGGTCGGTGACGCTCGGCGAGGGTGACGCGCTGCGCTTCGCCGCCGAGTACGACCACGTCTACGCCACCGGCGAGCTGGCCTGCCGGGTGCTCACGCTGATCTCCTTCTCCGACGACTGACGACGGCTGACGACTGACGACGACTGACGACTGACGACTGACGACTGAGCACCCAGATCAGCCGGGCCAGCGGCTGGTCCCGTCGGGCACGCTGGCCAGCAGGTCGCGCGTGTAGGGGTGGCCGGGCTCGTCCAGCACCCGGTCGACGGGGCCGCTCTCGACGCACTCCCCCGCCTTCAGCACGTACAGCCGGTCGGCGAGCTGGCGGACCACGGCGAGGTCGTGGGTGATGAACAGCATGCCGGTCGACAGCCGCTCGCGCAGGCCGGCGAGCAGGCCGAGGACCTGCGCCTGGACGGAGACGTCGAGGGCGGAGACGGGCTCGTCGCAGACGAGCAGCGCTGGTTCGCCCGCCACGGCGCGGGCGATCGCGACGCGCTGGCGCTCGCCGCCGGACAGGTTGGCGGGGCGCAGGGCGGCCAGGGCGGGGTCGAGGCCGACGAGCTCCATGAGCGCGGCCACGTCGGCGGGGCGGCCGTCGGCGACGAGCGCCTCCTTGAGCGTGGCGCCGACCGTGCGGGCGGGGTTGAGGGTCGAGTACGGGTCCTGGAAGATCATTTGTGCGGTGCGGCGGGCCTGGCGGACGGCCTCGCGCGACATGCGGGCGTAGTCGGAGCAGTCGCGTCCGCCCAGCAGGATCGTCCCGGCGTCGGGGCGTTCGAGGCCGGTCACGCAGCGGGCCAGCGTGGTCTTGCCGGAGCCCGACTCGCCGACGACGGCGACGATCTCGCCCGGGGCGACGGTCAGGCTCACCCCGGCGAGCGCGGGCCTGGCCGAGCCGGGGAAGGTCTTGCGCAGATCGCGCAGGTCGAGCACCGGCTCTGCGGCGGCCCGTACGGGCGCGGCCACGCCGAGCGGGGGCGCGGGGGCGGCGGGCAGGTCGCCGGCCCGCACGCAGGCCGACAGGCGGCCGGCGTCCCCGGCAGGGCGGAGCGGCGGGACGCCCGCGCGGCACTCGGCCAGGGCGAGAGAGCAGCGGTCGGTGAAGGCGCACTGCCCGGCGACCGCGTCGTGGGCGGGGACCGAGCCGGGGACGGCCGGGATGGCGGCCAGGCGGCGGTCGGCGGGCGGCTCGGCGGCCAGCAGCGCCCGCGTGTAGGGGTGGCGCTGCTCGCGCCGCAGGTCGGCGGCCCGGCCCACCTCCATGACGCGCCCGGCGTACATGACCACGACGCGGTCGCACATGCTGAACGCCAGCCGCAGGTCGTGCGTGATGAGCAGGAACGTCATGTCCCGCTCCCGCTGCACGCGCCGGATGAGGGCCAGCACCTCCCGCTGCGTGGTGGCGTCCAGAGCGGTGGTCGGCTCGTCGGCGAGCAGCA
Organism: Nonomuraea sp. NPDC049725; assembly: GCF_040674795.1. NCBI lineage: Bacteria > Bacillati > Actinomycetota > Actinomycetes > Streptosporangiales > Streptosporangiaceae > Nonomuraea > Nonomuraea sp. NPDC049725. The sequence goes on from NZ_JBFANJ010000008.1 coordinate 406,148, forward strand.
CGCGGGGCGCGGCGGCGAGCGCGGCGGCCAGCCCGACACGCTGGCGCATGCCGCCGGAGAGCTGGAACGGGTAGCGCCCGGCCACGTCGGCGGGCAGCCCCACCTCGGCCAGCAGCCGGGGCACCTCGGTCTTCGGGTCGGCGCCGCGCGGCAGCCCGTCGGCGATCTGCTTGCCGGCCTTGCGCAGCGGGTTGAGCAGCGTGAACGGGTCCTGCATGAGCAGGGAGACGGTGGAGCCGCGCTGCCGCCGCTGGGCGCGCGGGTCGTCGTCGACGCGCCGCCCGCCGACCTCCACCAGCCCGGACGCCTCCAGCCCGGCGGGCAGCAGGCCGAGCACGGCCCGCGCGGTGAGCGACTTGCCCGACCCGGACTCGCCCACGATCGCCACCGACTCCCCCGGCGCGACGTCGAAGGTCACCTCGGAGAGCAGGGTCCGGCCGGTGGCGGGCTGGCGTACCGACAGTCCCTCGACGCGCAGCATGTCAGCGTGCCCTTCCGCGCCGGTCGACGCGCTCGTGCAGCCAGTCGCCCACGATGTTGAGCGCGGCGGCGGTGGCGATGACGGCCAGGCCGGGGGCGATGACGGCCCACGGGTTGGCCAGGAGCTGGGTGCGGTTGTCGGCCAGCGTGCGCCCCCAGTCGGGCGACCCGGCGGCCACGCCGAGGCCGAGGAACGACAGCGACGACAGCGACACCAGGGCGTAGGCGAAGTTGAGGAAGGCGTTGGCCAGGGCGACGGAGGCGATGTTGGGCCAGATGTGGCGGGTCATGATGCGCCAGGCGGACAGGTTCTTGAGCACGGCGGCCTCGATGTAGGGCCGGTGGCGCTGTTCCAGCACGGCGCCGCGCACCACCCGGGTGTCGGTGGGCGCGAACAGGACGACGAGCACCGCGATGGCCAGGCCGTAGCCGCCGCCGAGCACTCCGGCGACGACGATGGCGACGAGCAGCGCGGGCAGCGAGAACATCAGGTCGGCCCAGCGCATGGCCAGGGTGTCGGCCCAGCCGCCGAAGTAGCCGGCGGCCAGCCCGATCAGGTTGCCGATGAGCATCGAGCCGGCGGCGACGGCGAACGCGCCGGGCACGGCCGTGCGCGCCCCGGCGATGAGCAGGTCGAGCACGTCGCGGCCGAGGTCGTCGGTGCCGAGCGGGTGGCCGGGGCCGGGGCCGGTGATGCCGGTCATCAGGTCCTGGTCGGTGGCGCCGGGCACGAGCCAGGGCGCGAACGCGGCGGCGGCGGTGACGGCGGTGAGCACGGCCAGGGCGGCCCACACGCTGATCGGGGTCCGCTTCACGACGCGCCTCCGCCGAGCCGTACGCGGGGGTCGGCGAGCGCGTACCCGATGTCGACGAGCAGGTTGACGGCGGCGATCAGCAGGGTGAGCAGGAGCGCGAGCGCCTGCACGACGGGCACGTCCTTGAACGTGACCGAGTCGACGAGCAGCGATCCGAGGCCGGGCAGCGCGAAGACGACCTCCACGAGCACGGTGCCGGCCAGCATGCCGGTGACGACGAGCCCGGCGGCGGTGAGCATCGGCACGAGCGAGTTGCGCAGCGCGTAGCCGAGCACGACGGGCGCGGCCAGGCCGCGGGCGCGGGCGAAGACCACGTAGTCCTGGTCGAGCTCGCGGACGAGCGCGGCGCGGCTGAAGCGCACCAGCATGCCGACGGCGCCGACGGCCAGCGCGGCGGCCGGCAGCGTGAGGTGCCAGAGCTGGTCGGCGAGCCCTTCGCCGGTGCCGTAGCCGGGGAACCAGCCGAGCCACCCGGCGAACACGACGAGCAGCAGCAGCCCGACGGCGAACGGCGGCGCGCTCAGCCCGGCGACGCCGGCTGTCACCACGAGCCGGTCGGCGGCCCGGCCGCGCCGCAGCGCGCCGAGCACGCCGAGCGGGATGCCGGCGAGCGCGGCCAGCAGCGTGCCGTAGGCGGTCAGGGCGAGCGTGAGCGGCACCCGGTCGGCGAGCATGCCGGAGACGGGGGCGCCGGTCCTGATGGAGGTGCCGAGGTCGCCGCGCAGCACGTCGCCGAACCAGCGCAGGTACTGCACGGTGACGGGGTCGCCGAGGTGGTAGCGGGCCTGGATCGCGGCGATGGTCTCGGCGGTGGCGGGCCGGGTGCCGAGCAGCGTCTGCTGGACGGAGCCCGGCGCGAGGTAGAGCAGTCCGAACACCCCCGCCGACAGGAGCAGCACCACGACGGCGGTGCCCGCGAGCCTGCGCAGGGCGAAGCGGCCCCACCCCATCACAACACCCCGCCCCCGGTCAGCCAGCCGATCACGCGCTCGGCCGCGTCCGCGCGGTGCGCGTCTTCCACCAGCTCGTGACCCTCCCGAGGGTAGACGACGAGCTGGGTGCTCACTCCGGCCACCGACCAGGCGCGATAGAGCTGTTCGGCCTGGCCGACGGGGGTGGTCCGGTCCTGGTCGCCGTGCAGGACGAGCGTCGGGGTGGTGACGTTCGCGGCGTGATGGACGGGCGAGCGGGCGGCCAGGAACTCGCGGCCCTCGGGGGTGGCCGGGTCGGCGCCCGCGTGGTAGAGCGGGTCGAAGCCGCCGCCCAGGTTGCTGCCGGTGGAGAAGCTCAGCCAGTCGCTCACGCCCGACAGCACGACCGCCGCGCGGAAGCGCCGGGTCCGGGTGACCGCCCAGGCGGTGAGGTAGCCGCCGTAGCTCAGGCCCATGATCGCCATCCGGCCGGGGTCGGCGACGCCGGTCGCGGTCAGGTGGTCGACCCCGGCGAGCACGTCGGCCAGGTCCGCCTCGCCGAACCGGCCGATGACGGCGCGGGCGTAGTCCTGGCCGCGCCCGCTGCTGCCGCGCGGGTTGGGCAGCAGCACGGCCGCTCCGGCGTGCGCGAGCGGCACGGCGAGCTGGTTGGACTCGGCCGGCGCGAACGAGCTGGACCAGAGCCAGGTGGGCCCGCCGTGCGCGATGACGACCAGCGGCCGGGGCCCGTCGCCCGGCGTGGTGAGCAGCAGCCCGGAGACGGGCAGGCCGTCGTGGCCGGTCCAGGTGATCTCCTCCTGGCTCACCGCGAGCGGGGCCAGGGCGGCGTTGAGCGCGGTGACCGGCTTCCAGTCGCCGTCGGCCAGCGCGGCGACGGCGACCTCGGGCGGCTGCCCGGGGCTCTCCCAGCAGGCCGCCACCAGCGTGCCGGACCGGTCGGGCGACAGGGACGGCTGGCCGTCGCGCCCGCCGATCGTGCCCCGGGCGGTCCAGCGGTGGATCACCCGGCCGCCGGTGTCGAGCACGCCGCCGTGCACGCCGGTGCCGTCCCAGCCGGTGAACCAGAGCGTACGCTCGTCCAGCCAGCCGAGGTCGGTCACGTCGTCGATGTCGCCCAGACGGCTCACGCCGCCGCCGTCCAGGTCCACGTACAGGATGCGCCCGGAGACGATCGACAGGCCCTCGACCACGACGGCGGCGCGCCCGCCCGGGGCCAGCCTGGGCCTGCTGAGCTGCCACGCGGTGCGGTGCAGGGTGCGGAGGCCGGTGTCGTCGATCAGGTCGAGGCGGGGCCGGTAGTAGCCCGCCGGGGTCTCGTCGGCGGAGGTGACCGCGAGCGCGCGGCCGTCGCGCCAGTCGGCGTCCCACACCGTGGGGGCCGGCAGCGGCCGGGGCGTGGCGTCGCCGACGCGGAACCGGACCAGCCGCCGCAGCCGCCCGCCCGGCACCCGCACGAACGGGTCGCCCGGGTCGGGCACGCGCAGGCCGAGGTGGCTGCCGTCGCGCTCGCTGCCGGGATCGGCCAGGCGGACGAGCACGGTGCCGTCGCCGCCGGGGATCAGGTCCTCGATCTCGCCGGTGACGCGGGCCTGCCAGAGCGGCTCCAGCGTGGTGCCGTGCCTGACCTCGACCCGGTCGCCGCCGGCCGCGAGCAGCAGCCGTCCGTCGGGCAGCCAGCGGGTCAGCGCCTGCGGCTCGCCGCCGGGCACCGGCCGCCGCTCGCCGTCGAGGGCCAGCACGTACGCGCGCGTCCCCAGCACGCAGGCCACGCGGTCGCCGTCCGGATGCAGCGCCACCGACTCCGGGTAGCGCAGCCCGGCCAGCTCCCGGTGGACGTCGAGCGGCCCCATCAGCGGGCGGTCAGGTTCGCGGCCCACGGGCCGACGAAGAAGTACGGGCCGAACTCCCCGGTGGTGACGGCCGGGCCGAACGCGGTCGCGGCCTCGCCCCACCACAGCGGCTGGTACGGGACGTCGGCGGCGGCCTTGACCAGGGCCTGGCCGAGCAGCTTGCCCCGGGCGGCGTCGTCGGTGCTCGCCTTGGCCTCGTCCAGGAGCCTGCTCACCTCGGCGTCGTCGTACTCGGCGATGTTGGTGCCGTTCTCGCCTCGGGCCGAGCGGTGCAGGAGCTGCTGGGCGTACTCGGCGGGGTCGCCGGTGGTGGCGAAGTACCAGCCGAGGTAGATGCCGGAGGCGTGCTTGCCGAGGTCGGCGATCCACTGCTCCAGCGGCACCTCCTTGACCTCCAGCGTGATGCCGAGGCTCTTGAGGTTCTGCGCCAGGGTGAGGGCGGCGCGGCCGAGCTGGGGGCCGCTGCTGGGGTAGGAGAGCACGTCGGTGAAGCCCTGCGGGGTGGCCGACCGCGCCAGCTCGGCCTTGGCCGCGGCCAGGTCGAACCCGTACTGGGGGATGCTCGCGTACAGGGCGGTCACCTCGTCGGGCGGCAGCACGCCGCCCCACTGGGCCGGGTCGGGGATGGTGGCGGCGACCTGGGCGTGGCCGCGCAGCACGCTCCTGACGACGCCCTCGCGGTCGATGGCGTGGGCGACGGCCTTGCGGACGTGGATGTCGTCCCACGGCGCCTTGGCGGTGTTGAAGGCGAGCGTGACGAGGGAGCGGTCGGCGGCCGTCCTGAGCTCGACGCCGGAGATCGTCTTCCACTGGTCGATCTGCTCGGCGGGCACGTTGAGCGCGACGTCGAGCTCGGCGCCGCGCATGGCGAGCAGCCGGGTCGACTCCTCGGGGATGAAGTCGATCCTGATCTGCCGGAACGGCGCCTTGCCGCCCCACCAGCCGTCGTTGCGCTCCAGCGTCACGTGCGAGTCGGGGGCGAACTCGGCCACCTTGTACGGGCCGGTGCCGAGCAGCTTGCCCTCGGGGGTGCCGATGCGCTCGCCGGTGGCCTGGATGAACTTCTCGCTCGTCACCAGCAGCGTGCCGGGCGAGGGCGTCCAGGCGAACGACGCGTCGGGGTTCTTGAGCCTGATGGTGATCTCGGCGTCACCGGTGGCCTCGATCGTCTCGACGCCCGCGTAGGCGTAGGCGAAGCCGCTGGTGGAGCCCTTCTTGGCGTGCAGGTCGAGGCTGGCCAGGACGTCGGCGGCGGTCATCGGGCTGCCGTCGGAGAACGTCACGCCCTTGCGCAGCGTGTAGACGTAGGTGGTGGCGTCCTTCCTGGTCCAGGATTCGGCCAGGGAGGGCTGGAGGCTGCCGTCGCTGCCGACGCCGACCAGGGCCTCCTGGACGAGCAGGGCGACGACGTAGTTCATGATGCCCGACTCCTTGGCGGCGTCGAGCGAGCCGATGGACGACGGCAGCGCGACGCGCAGCACGTCCTGACTCTGCCGCTGCGGCTCGGCGCCGCCGGGGGCGTCGTCGCTGCCGCAGGCGGCGAGGGCCGCGAGACCGCTCACGAGGGCGGCCGCCCGCAACAGAGAGCGCCGGGAGAGGGGGAGTTCGGTCACCGGTGGACCCTACTTTCACGTGTCCGGTCAACCCGCCTAGCTGCAGTGTCTACCGGTAACATTCAATTGGCACATGAGAGTATTCGCTGCCTCGCCCGCGGGTCAAACCCACCGTTCGAATGGGGAATACATGATCACCGTCTACAGCGCCCCCTGGTGCGGCCACTGCCAGCGCCTCAAGGGCCAGCTCGGCCGCGCCGGCATCCCGTACACCGAGGTCGACGTGGACGAGACGCCCGGCGCCATCGAGCTGATCACCGAGCTGGGCGGCGGCTCCTGGCTCATCCCCACCGTCGTGCTCCCGGACGGCTCCGCCCTCGTGAACCCCTCGATCCAGGAGATCCAGGACGCGATCACAGTTCGATAACACGCGGTATTGGGCCTCCGGAACGATGCATCCTCGTTTCTGGAGGGACAATGCCCGATATCGCAATGCTCTCGGACGCTCCCGCCAATTGGCGCGGCGACCTTCTCCAGTTTCGGCGTTACGTCGATCCGCTCGTTTCGGTCATCACCAATCCCCAGACGGAAACACCCTTTACGATCGGTGTTTACGGCGCGTGGGGCAGCGGGAAATCCACCCTGCTCGACATGGTGAACGAACGGCTGCTCGACCGGCACGGCGACGCCTTCGTCCGGGTGCACTTCAACCCCTGGGTCCACCGGCGCGAGCCCGAGATGCTGCTCCCCCTCCTCAACGCGCTGCACGACGAACTCGACAAGGACCCCGCCCGCCGTTTCGCCGGCACCGTCAAGCGCCTCGGCCTCATCATGCTCAACCTCGCCGCCGACGAGATGCTGAAGAAACTCAGCCTGACCTCGGTCAGCGTCGAGAAGATCGGCAACCTGGCCCGGCAGTACGCCGAGATGCGCGGCCGCGTCGACAGCCAGACCGGCCGCCTGCGCGGGCTGCTCCAGGAGGAGGCCGACCGCCTCGCCGCCCAGGGCAAGAAGATCGTGTTCTTCGTCGACGACCTCGACCGCTGCGAACCCGACCAGATCATCGACGTGCTGGAGTCCATCAAGCTGTTCCTCGACCTCAAACACGTCTTCGTCCTGATCGCCCTGGCCAAGGACGTCGTCAACCGCGGCATCTCGGTCAAGTATCAACCGTTCGGCTTCCCCGAGGCCGACCACGCCGCCATCGGCGACGACTACCTCGACAAGATGATCCAGCTCCCGCTGCACCTCTACCCGCTCGGCCCCGCCGAGGTCGGCCGCTTCATCCACGCCTCAGGCCCCGGCGCCCTCGCCGCCAGGCACGCCGCCACCCTGGAGAAGATCGTCACCCCGAACCCCCGCAAGATCAAACGGGTGCTCAACCTCCTGCGCGTGACCGAGGCGGTCATCGAGGCCACCCCCGGCCTCGCCGCCCTCCACACCGACCTCATCGTCCGCCTCGTCGTGCTCCGCGTGCAGAGCCCCGACCTGTTCGCCGACGTCGTCCGCCACCCCGACCTCCTCGTCGCGCTCGAACTCGTCCACCAGGACCGGCTCGTCCTCGACGTCGCCCAGGGCTTCCAGACCCGCTTCCGCGGCCGGGCCGACCAGATCCAGCACCTGGCCAGGGCCTACCACGGCAAGCACGACTTCTACCCGCACCTGTTCACCGGCTCCGCCTTCGAGGCGTCGGCCGCCGACCTGCCGGCCTACCTGACGATGATCGGCGGCTGAGGCATGGACATCGGCGAGGTCCGCTACGAGCTGTACGGCCTCCGGTCCGGCAACCCGTACGTCTGCCGCCCGCTGGACGCCGTCAGCCTGGACGCCGACCACGAGCTGTTGCTGCCGCTGGCCGGGTTCATCCAGCTGCCCGCGATCGAGACGGCCGTGCGGGAGGCCGCCGACGCCGGGCGCCCGGCCTTCTTCCTCATCACCGGGGTCGGCAAGAGCGGGCGGACCTCGCTGGCCAACCACATCATGCACCTGTATCGGAAGGCCACCTCGACGGGCCCCGGGCACACGTTCGTCACCCACCGCGCCGGGCGCACCGACATGACGCACGACGCCTACGCCATGATGTGCTCCACCCTGCTCTCGCTGCGCAACAAGATGAACGCCGCGGCCATCAGCGTCCCGCCCGACCTGCGCGCCCGCTTCACCGAGCTGAGCCGGCGCACCACCGCCGACCGGATGGACGACTACGACCTCCAGGACATCGCCGGTTCGATCGGCGCCACGTTCGCGGGCCGCGAGGCGGGCTTCGGGGTCTGCTACGAGGACGTGCCCACCAAGAAGCTGATCACCCTGGCGACCCGGGTCTTCGAGGACACGGCCTGCGTCGTCGTGTTCACCGTCGAGACGTACGACCACGCCAACACCGTCCAGCTCACCAAGGCGGACCGGGAGCAGTTCGCCGGCCATGTCGTCGACCTCGGCACGCTGACCCCGGAGCAGATCTGCGAGCTGGCCACGGGCCGCTGGAACGGCCGGCCGCCCGCTCCCTTCCAGCCGGAGGGCGTCAAGAGCGCCTTCAGCGGACGCCCGTACACGATCGGCCAGGCCATGCGGCACCTGCAGCTGCTGCTCGACTTCCGGCTCAGCGAGTACGACAAGGACGATCCCTGGCCCACCGAGGGGCTGCACATGAGCGAGAGCTGGTTGCGGCTCAGGATGTGGCAGGGCGAGAAATGGAACGCGGGCTAGGAGGCTCCCATGGCCGGTCACCCCACGAGGAACCCGTTCCCCGCGCGCGGCACCTCCAGCGCGGAGGAGACCTCACGACGCGACTTCCGTGACGACTGGGCGCGGCACACCCCGACCGCGCTGCTGCCCGGCGTGCGCGGCGCGGTCCGTCTGTCCGGCGAGTACCTGCGCGCCTTCCGCGGCGGGGCCGCCGGCGAGGGCGGCCTCGGCTGCCTGTACGGGGCGCACGGGGTGGGCAAGACGCACGCCGCCCGGCACATGATGGCGCAGGCCGGGCGGGAGGCTCCCGAGGCGGTCCAGCTCTACCTGCGGTTCCAGGAGGACGACTTCGTCGCCGCCTACCGCCGGCTGGTGTCGCAGCTTCCGCAGACGCTGCTGACGGATCTGAACGAGCGCTACCTCGACCGGGTGTGGGAGGACCTGGTGGCCCGGGCCGGCGACCCGGATCTGGTCCCGTCCGGGCAGGTGCTGGAGGAGCAGGCCAAGGAGATCTCCGCGGTCGCGGGCAACGGGGCCGAGTTCCAGCGGGCGCTGTCGTTCCTGGCCAATCCCGGCTTCTCCGAGGCCGCCTACGACTGGCTGTGCGGCAGGCCGATCAGCACGGAGGCGGCCCTGGCCATCGGGGTGCGCGGGCAGCTCGACGACCCGGTGATGTGCCGCTACGGCGTGCAGTTGCTGACGGCGCTGATGACCGGGAGCGGCCGCCCGTTCATGGTGGTCCTGGACCAGTGCGAGAAGTTCCTCCTGGAGGACGGCGACCCGATCCCGGCGAACGTGGGCCTCCTGCAAAGCCTGGTCGAGGCGATCCCCCGGGCCGGCGGGATGCTGCTCCTGGTGACCAGCGAGGCGGGCTGGGACTGCGTGCCGCCCGACTTCCGCCAGCGGATCGGCGCCGGCGCCGTGCGGCTGCTGCCGCTCACCCCGGACGAGGCCAGGCTGGTGCTGTCGGCGTATCTCGCGACGCCGACGCCGGACATCCGGCCGTTCACCGACTCCGGCCTGCTGGCGCTGCTGCGCCACAGCGGCGGCAACGTCCGCCTGCTGCTGCAGCTGAGCTGGGCGAGCTTCGAGGACGCCGAGCCCGGCGCGGCCGTCGGCGCCACGGCGGTCGACGCCGCGGCGGCCCGGCACGGCCGCTCGCCCGACCTCCCGGGGCTGGAGATGCTCGTGGAGGCGAAGCTGCTGGCCGCCGGGCTGACGGCGGAACGCGGCAGGACCGACGGCGGGGCGACCGAGTTCTGCTTCCCCGGCGGGCGTGCTCCCCGCGCCGTGATCAGGCTGAGCGAGGCCATCTTCTTCGACGACGAGGCCGCGCGCGCGACCGAGCTGGTCCGCCTGAGCAGGAAGGCCAGGTCGGGCGGCAACCCTGTCTTCACCGCGCTCGTCGTCACCGGCTACGTCAGCCCCGCCGTGCTGGACCACCTGCGCAAGGCCGTGCACCGGGTGCTGGTGGCCGACGGCTCGGCCGTGTTCTCGCGCGGGCTGGACGCGGTCCTGGCGGAGATCGGCCACGTGCTCGCCGGCGACGAGCAGCCCGTACGGGATCCCGGTGAGCTCGACGAGACCCTGCGAGCGCTGACGGCCTCGCTGGAGCACCTGAACTCCGTACGCCGCGAGGAGGCCGTCACGCTGCAGCGGAGCCTGGCCGAGGTGGCCGATCGGCTCGAACGCGGCGAGGAGAAGCCGGCGTCCGGCTGGCCGGCCAGGCGGGCGGAGCTGGCGGCGGCGATCGCCGAGGCCAGGCGGCGGCGCGCGACGTCCGACTGGGAGGAGTTCCGCAAGATCCGCGACGCGGTCGTGCTGTTGCGGCTGAACCGGATCAGGTGGCTGGCAGGGGCCTTGACGGCGGCCGTGGCGCTGGCCTTCGTGACGCTCGCGACCGCGTCGCAGCACCCCGGCCTGCTCGGGGCCGGTCTGGGGGCGGCGCTCGTCGCGGCGGCCGTGGCCGCCTACCACGGGAGCCGGTTGATCACCTCGCGCATCCGTCTCGCCGCCGTGCCGCTGGAGTCCAGGCGCGAGCTCGACCTGATCGCCCGGGAGCTGCGGCGGTACGCGGACCCGCGCTCCGCCGATCCCGTCTGCCGCTACGCCTACGCGCTCACCGAGGACCCGGACGACAACTACCGGCGGCTGGCGGCGGCCATGCTGGGCGAACCGCTCGCCCTCGTCCGGCAGGCCATCGGCCACCGGATGGCGGTGACCGAACGCTCCCCCGCGGACTGCGTGCCGGAGGTGCAGCGCGGGCTGCGCGAGCGGACCCCCGAGGTGCTGCTGCTCCTGGCGCGTGCCCAGCGGCACAGCGAGGTGGACCGGCCGCCGCGGGTGCTGCGCGACCTGCCTCCCGAGCTGCGCGTGCTGGTGGCCCTGGCCAACCCGGGCGCGCCCGACCTGGCCGACGGCGCGATCTCCCGGCATCCGGCGGAGCTGGTGCTGGCCGCGCTGGGCGTACGGGGCCCCGGGCACCCGCTGGCCAGGGCGCGCGGCGGGCCGCCCGGCAGCGTGCCGATCGAGATCCCGCGCAACGAGCTGAGAGCGGCGGCGCATCTCCTGTCGCCCCTGGAGCCCGACGGGCTCGGCACCTACGACTGGCTCCCGCTCGTCGCCGAAATCGACGGCCTGTACCTATTCTTCGAGGAATTGCTCTACCACCAGGAAGAAATGACTTCCAACCGGCCCAAATCTTGACTTGTCTTCCCTGTCGTGAGAGATAGGGAGGGGCGTAGCGCACAATCCGCGAAAGCGGAAGTCCTTGTCAGAAGGGCACAATGGCGTGCACGACGCATAATGAGGTAGCCGTTGCTGGGAAGGCCTGATTCGGAGCCACTGCTCACGCGGAGGTTCCCGGAATTCCTCGACGTTGACGCACTGCTGGCCGGCGGCTGGACCCCGCTGGCCTTTCAGCAGTTCATCCTGAAGATCCACAGCCGCTGCGATCTGGCCTGCCGCCACTGCTACGTGTACGAGATGGCCGACCAGAGCTGGCGCGGCCAGCCCCGGCGCATGTCCGACGCCATCGCCGACCGCGCGATCGAGCGGATCGGCGAGCACACCGCCCGCTACGACCTCCCGGAGATCGACGTCATCCTGCACGGCGGCGAACCCCTGCTGGCAGGCCCCGACCTCATCTCCCGCCTGGTCCTGGGCGTCCGCGGCGCGGTGGGCACCGGCACCCGGGTCAACGTCACCGTCCAGACCAACGGCGTCCGGCTCGGCCCGGCCTTCCTGGAGCTGTTCGACTCGCTGGAGGTGCACGTCGGCGTGAGCCTCGACGGCGACGCCGAGGGGCAGGACCGGCACCGGCGCTTCGCCGACGGGCGCGGCAGTCACGCGCTGGTCAGCGAGTCGCTGCGCAGGCTGACCTCGGGCCCCTACCACCATCTGTTCAACGGCATCCTGTGCACGATCGACGTCCGCAACGACCCGCTGCGCACCTATGAGGCGCTGCTGGAGTTCGACCCGCCGGCGGTCGACTTCCTGCTGCCGCACGGCAACTGGGCCACCCCGCCGCCGTTCCGCACCCCGGGCTCGCCGGCGACACCGTACGCCGACTGGCTGATCCCGATCTTCGACCGCTGGTACGACAGCCCGGTCCTGCAGACGGAGATCCGCCTGTTCCGGGAGATCATGCGGCTGCTGATGGGCGGGGCCTCGCGTGCGGAGGCGGTGGGCCTGTCGCCGGTGCGCATGGTGGTGATCGAGACGAACGGCGGCATCGAACAGTCGGACATCCTGAAGAGCGCCTTCGAGGGAGCCACGGCCACCAGCCTGCACGTGCTCACCGACCCGCTGGACAAGGCGCTCCTGCAGCCGCCGATCGTGGCCCGGCAGATCGGCGAGCTGGCGCTGTCCGGCACCTGCCGCGCCTGCGACCTCGTGAACGTCTGCGGCGGCGGCCAGTACGCGCACCGCTACAGCCCGGCCACCGGGTTCGCCGAGCCGTCCGTCTACTGCCCGGACCTGTACCGGTTGATCAGCCACATCTCGGCCAGGTGCGAGCGGGACATGGCGCGCCTGAGAGGAGCCGGGTGAGCGCGGCAGGCCATCGGATCTCGGCCGCGGCGTTCGCGACGCTCGCCACGGGGACGGGCACGGGCGGAGCGGCGGCGGTCGCGGAGTTGTGCGCCGCCCAGGCGAGCAAGCACCGCCTGCTGGCGCGCTTCCTCGTGGACGAGACCCGCCGGATCGGCCACCGCGACGCGGCACTGGTGGCGGCCGCCTACGAGACGCTGTCGGAGCTGGAGGAGCGCTTCCCCGAGCAGGTCGACCGCTGCCTGCGCTATCCGGTGACCGGCGCGTGGCTGCTGCGCACCTGCCGGGCGCTGCCCGGCGGGTCCCCCGGTGAACTGGCGGCGCTCGCGCTCGCGGCGGCCGTGCGGGCGGGCGCGCCGTGCCGCCTGCGCGTCCCGGCGTCCGACGGCACGCTCATGCTGCCCACGCTGGGCCTGGTGACGCTGCCCGGCGGCCTGCCCGAGGTCACGGAGGTGGCCGTGGAGCCGGCGTCCGGCGGCGCCGAGCTGCGGGCCGGCAGGCACAAGATCGAGATCTCCCCGGTACGTGACGGTCCCGGCTGGCAGGTGCTGCACCAGGTGCCGGGGACCCCCGGCCTGTCGCTGACGATCGACGACCTGGACCCGTGCCGCTGGCCGGGCGACGACGTCGACGGGCGGCTGACGGACGAGCGGCGGGAGCGGTGGTTCGCCTGCGCGCGCGGCGCCTGGGAGGTGCTCACCGGCCGGCACCCGGCGGTCGCGGCGGAACTCGGAGCCGCCGTCTCGGTCCTCACCCCCGTGCTGGCGGGCGAGCGCGACCAGCACAGCGCCTCCGCGCGCGACGCCTTCGGCGCGATCGCGCTGTCCGACCCGCTGGACGGGATCGGCATGGCCGTCACGCTGGCGCACGAGTTGCAGCACGCCAAGCTGAACGCGCTGAGCGAGGTGGTGGAGCTGGTCCGTCCCGACGACGGCCGCCGCTACTACGCGCCCTGGCGCCCGGATCCGCGTCCGCTGTTCGGCCTGCTGCACGGCGCGTACGCGCACGCCGCCGTCGCCGGGTTCTGGCGGGTGCACGCCGCCGACGCCGGGATCGGCCCGCGGGCCCAGGTGGAGTTCGCCCGCTGGCGGGAGGCCTCCTACCAGGTCTGCGCGACGCTGCTCGGCAGCGGCGGCCTGACCCCGGCCGGGGAGGAGCTCGTCGGCGAGCTGCGCGGCCTGCTCGGCCGCTGGCGGGCCGAGCCGGTCACCCCGGCCGCGGCCGCCCGCGCGGGCCTGCTCTCCGAACGCCACCGCCGGCAGACCCGCCTCCGCTGAGACGCCCGGGTCAGAGGGGCGGCGGGTCAGAGGGGCGGCGGGTCGAAGTCCGTGTCGATGCGCAGGCCGGACGCCGCCGCCAGGCTGTCGGGATGGTCCTGCCCCATGTGCAGGGCGAAGCGCTTCATCGTCTCGGCGTGCAGCCGGTCGGCCTCTTCCGCCGCCCCCGTCTCGCGCAGGTCGATGCTCAGGTTGGCGGCGCAGATCATGCTCAGGTAGTGATCCTCGCTGAAGTGTGTCCGGATCGCCCGGTAGTTCTCCTCGCCGAGCTGCCGGGCCCTGTCGTGCTCGCCGAGCGCGGCCAGGTCGTTCTGCAGGTTGACGGCGCAGGAGACGGTGTAGTCGTGCGCGCGGCCGACCCGCTCGGTGAGACCGGCCAGCGCGCGCTGGTTCATCTGCCGCGCCGTGGTCACGTCGCCGCTCAGCCGCAGGAGCAGAGCCTGGTTGATCCGTACGGCGTGGGTGAAGGGGTGGTCGTCGCCGAACACCGACGGATAGTAGAGCAGCGCCTCCTCGGCCAGCTGCCCGGCCGCCTCGAGCTCGCCCGCGGCGCGCAACGCGTTGGACAGGCCCAGCGCCGCAGCCATCGTGTCGCCGTGCCGGTCGCCGTACAGCCGCTGCAGGCGCTTGTAGGTGTCACGCATGAGCTCCACGGCCTCGCCCAACTGCCCCGTCCGGCGCAGCGAGATCGCGTAGTCCTTGGCCGCCAGCAGCGTGTTGGGATGGTCCTCGCCGAGGTGGGTGCCGCCGTAGGTGTGCAGGTCCTCGCCCATGTCGGCAGCCGCCTGGAACCGCCCGCTCAACCGGACGGCCCGGTTGAGGTTGCTCCAGATCTGCAGGAAGAACCGGCTGCCCATGTTCTCCTCGACGCTCACCTTCCGGTAGACCTTCTGCAGGATCTCGCGCGCCTGGTCGTAGTCGCTGGTGAGCGCGTAGTCGACGGCCAGGTTGTTGCGGGAGCGCAGCGTCAGGATGTCGTCCTCGCCGTGCAGCCGCTCGTAGGCCTCCACCGCCTCCTGGTCGACCTCCCGCGCCCGGCTGAACTCGCCGCGGCCCCGCAGGGTGGCGGCGTAGCTGCTGGTGGCCCAGATCGTGTCGGCGTGGTCGTGGCGCAGGGACTCCCGCATCAGCTCCCAGGTCACCGAGTCGAGGTCGTAGGCCTTGTCGTAGAGGGCCAGCGCCCGGTAGACGTTGCCGAGGTGGACGCGGGCCGACAGCACGTTGGGATGGCGAGCCCCGCTCTTCTCGGTCCACTTCTCGATGTACTCGTCGAGCAGCGCCTGGGCCTGGGTGTAGCTGCCGCGCACGTACATGTAGCGCACCAGGTCGAGCGCGAACTTGCGCACCCCGGGATCCACGCAGTCGATCAGCCCGGAGGGACGCAGGTGCGCGGCCAGCTCCTCGAAACTGGCCCACTTGCTCGTGTCGTCCGGGTTGTCCGGCGCGCTGCCGGCCAGGAGCAGGTGCACCTCGTGGCGGAACTCGCCGCGTTCCTTCTCCGGCGTCTCGTCGCGCAGCAGCGCCTGGTTCAGCCGGTGGACCTGGAGGGTGCGGGTGTTGGGCTCGGCCTTGACGAGCGCGTAGCGTTCGAGGTTGCTCAGGGCGCTGGCCAGCAGGATCGGGTCCGACAGGATGGGCGCCAGCCGCGGGCCGACCGACCGGTTGCCGCCGCGCCGGAAGACGTCGCGCGGGATGGGCTCAGGGCCGAAGAACGCGCAGCAGCGCAGCACCTCGACCGCCTCGGGCACCCGGTCCTCCAGCTGCGACACCGACAACTGCCAGGCGGCCGTCATCGACTGCGGGTACATCGGCGCCTTCTCCAGGCTGAGCAGCCGGCTGGTCTGCTCGTCCAGCAGCGCCACGTACTCCTCCACCGGCATGAGCGTCCTGGCCAGCAGGGCGCCCGCCTGCTCCAGCGCCAGCGGGAGGTCGCCGAGCTTCTCGGCGATCAGGTCCGCGTCCGCCTCCCCGACCGTGCCCCTGAGACGCTTGCGCAGGAAGTCGACGCTCTCCTGGCGCTCGAAGACGTCCACCTGGATGGTCGGCTCGTGGTCGCTCCAGCGCGAGTTGCGCGAGGTGATGAGGACGTGGCCGGGACCTCGCGGGATGAAGTCCTTGATGTACTCGGGCTCCTCCGCGTTGTCGAAGATCACCAGCCAGCTCCGGTACGGCGTGCCGCTCTCCAGCGTGCGCAGCACCGCCTGGGTCGCCTGCTCCACCCCGGTGGCCGGGGGCAGGCCGAGCGCCGGGCCCATCGCGGCGAGCGCGGACGGCACGAGCACGGGCTGGTCGGCGGAGATCCACCAGACGAACTCGTAGTGGGCGCGGTACTGCCACGCGTACTCGATCGCGAGCTGGGTCTTGCCCACGCCGCCGAGCCCCTGCAGGGCCTGCGGCTGCGCCACGACGGCGGTGACGGTGTTGATGCTCTTGCGAAGAGCGGTCAGAAGATCGTTGCGGCCGGTGAAGTTCGGATTCCGTTTGGGCACCTTTTCCCAGACCTTCGGTCCCTGCGCCATGGAGTACGAATTCTCCGTCACGTCGATCCTCCGCTCCGCACCCGGACGCGCCGGGCAATCATATGGCTCATCCTAGAGCTTGATTACTCGACCCGCTTATCACAGAATCATAATCAGAAGTATCACGCACGCTCATAATTTGCCATCGCGCCAATCGGTATTCGGGCAGGCCGAAACAGAGGAGTGCACATGCGTGACCGGCAGTACGGATCAGGTCAGCTGATCGACGTCACCTCCGTGTCGCTACGCAACCTGGAGGATCTGGAGAGCGCGGCCCTGCGTGCGGCGGTGGCCTCCTGCCTGGGCGACGACAAGGAGCAGGTCGCCGCATTCTCGAATTCGATCTGACACGCCTCCCCGGAGGGGCGGTAAAACCGCGTTCCGGAGAACACTTTGTCCCCGCGGGCAGGTGTGCCGGTCCGACCGCACGTGCGAGGATATCGCGCACCATTACACCGGGGACCTGTGCGGTGAAACGCGGCTGCGGATGGGATCGACATGGTGACTTCCGGCATGAGAACGCGGCGGGCGGCGGGACCGTACAAAGGTTTACGCCCCTATCACGCCGAGGATAACCACGCCTTTTTCGGACGCGACGGCGAAGCCCGTGACATCCGCGAGCTCTGGGAGAGCCGGCCGCTGACGGTCCTGTACGGCGCGTCGGGCACGGGCAAGACGTCCCTGCTCCAGGCGGGGGTCATCCCGCTGCTCAGCCCCAACCGGACCGACGTGCTCCCGGTCGGCCGGGTCACGTACGGCTCGGCCTATCCACAGGCCGCGCTGCCCGACCACGATCCGTACGTGCTGGCCCTTCTGCTGTCGTGGTCGCCGATGGCGCCGCCCACGCGGCTGGCCGGTCTGACGATCCGCGCGTTCCTGCGGTCCCGTCCGGTCAAGCGCGACGTCCACGGGGAGCGCACGCTCACGATGGTGAGCATCGACCAGGCCGAGGAGCTGTTCACCGCCGACGGGCGGGACCAGCCCTACCGCGACTGGTTCTTCGGCCAGCTCGCCGAGGCGCTCCAGGCCGATCCGGGCCTGCGCGTCCTGCTCTCCGTCCGCGCCGATCACCTCACCGACGTCGAACCGTACGAGCGGGCGCTGGCCGGCCCCGCAGCGGCACGTTACGAGCTGGGGCCCCTCGGGCCCGACGCCGCGCTGGAAGCGGTCACGCGGCCGATGGCCGGCACCGGCCGCGCCCTGTCCGAGGCCGCCGCCGAGCAGCTGGTGAACGACCTGGCCGACATCAGGGCCCGTTCGGACATCGCGCGCCACGGGGAGGGCGTGGAGCCGGTCCAGCTCCAGGTGGTCTGCGAGGCGCTGTGGAAGGCGCTGCCGCCGCACGGCGGCACGATCTCGGTACGCGACGTGCTCCGGCACGGCGACGCGGACTCGGTGCTCGCCCGCCACTACGACCGGCTGATCGCCGACCTGGCCGCCGAGCGGTTCGACGGCGACGAGCACGGGCTGCGCACCTGGCTGCGGCTGACCTTCGGCGCCTCGCCCGCGGGCGGGCGGCCGGTCGGCCAGGGCCTGGCCGGGGTCACCGGGATCGGCGAGCCCGCGTTCGAGCTGCTCGTCAAGCGCCACCTGCTGCGAGCCGGCCGGCACAAGGGCGAGGGCTGGTACGAGCTCGCCTACGACCGGTTGCCACGCCCTCAGGACGTCCAGCCGGTGCACGCCCCTCCCAGGGCGCCGTCACCGCCCGAGGACTGCCTGCGGGCCGCCGAGGGGGCCCTGCGGGAGGGTGACCTGGCCCTGGCCGCCAGGCGCGGCGAGGAGGCGCTGGCGCGTTCCCAGGACGACGAGCTGGAGCTGCGCGCCGAGATCGAATCGCTGCTGGGCAACGTCGACCACCGGCGCGGCAACCTGGCCGCCGCCGTCTCCCGCTACAGCAGGGCCGCCAAGGGCTTCGAGAGCGCCGGGGTGGCGACCGCCGTCGGGCCGCTGCTCACGGCCATCGGCCGGCTGCGGCTGGCTCAGGGCTCGCCCGAGGAGGCGGTCCGCGACCTGCGCGCGGCGATGATCCGCCTGCCCGCCGACCTCGCCGTCCAGACCGAGCTGGCCTGGGCGCTGTGGCACGGCGGCCATCCCGAGGCGGCCCTCGGGGTGCTCGACGGCGTGCTCGACCGCGAGGGCAACAACCTCGACGCGCTGCTCGGCCGGGGGCAGATCCTGGCCGGGATGGGCCGGGGCCGCGACGCGCTGCGGGACCTGGAACGGGCCCGGCCGCTCCGCCGGCCGTTCGCCCGGGTGGCGCACGCGCTCGCGCTGGCTCAGGTCGACAGCCTCGCCGAGGCCGAGCGGGAGATGGCCGACGCGCTGGCCGAGGTCGCCGACCACGGCCCGCTGCTGCTCTACGCGGCCAAGGTCAAGGAGCTCGCGGGGCAGACCACGTCCGCGGCCGACCTGGCGCGGCGGGCCATCTCCGCCTCGGCGCCGCCCCTGCCCGGCCACATGGAGAAGGACGCCAGGCGGCTCGTCAGCGTGTAGCGGTCACACGGCCTGTGCGGGGGTGTGCTGCTCGTACAGCCTGCTCGGCAGGGGTGGGGTCAGCCAGTTCCGCACGCCCGGCAGGTAGGTCGCCGCGAGCGCCAGGACCAGCATCAGCACGAACAGCACGATCGACCCGCCCTCGATGCCGCACCAGGTGACGAGCAGGCCGCCGAGCGGCGCGGCGAAGCAGAGGGCGCCGTAGGAGGACAGCCGGGAGACGCCGATCACCCGTGCCAGCTCGCGGGGCGCGATGTGCTCCACCTCCGTCACCCTGATCGCCACGTTGCTCATCGCGCCGCCGTAGCCGGTGGTGATGAAGGCGAGGGCGAAGAAGATCGGCCACAACTGCCAGGTGGTGCCCAGCACCGCCTGCAGCAGCGCGCCGACCATCGCCAGGAACATCGCCCCGGCCCAGATCCACGCGTGGACCAGCAGGGTGGATCCGCTCGGCTTCCTGTAGTGGGCCCGCAGGGCGCCCAGCGCCCCGCCCACGCCGCCCACGGCCAGCACCAGCCCGATGGTCAGCGGCGACATGCCTTCGGAGCCCGCGATGAAGATCATCACGAGCGTGTTGACGAGCAGGTTGGTCAGCGTCACCAGCGTGATCGCGCCCCGCAGGAAGACCTGCCTGCGCAGCACGCGGAACCCTCCCGACAGGTCGTGCAGCAGCGACGCGCGAGGCGGCCGGGGGCCGGAGCGGCGCAGCAGCGGAAGCGTCAGCAGCGAGGAGAGGAAGAACAGGACGGCGTTCAGCACGAACGGGACCATCGCCCCCAGCCCGAACAGGTAGCCGCCGAGCGGCCGGCCCGCCAGCGAGGCCAGATGCCCCGCCCCCTCGCTCTTGGCCAGCGCGCTGCGTACTTTCACCGGCTCCACCAGCGACGGCAGGAGCGACGTCTCCGCGAGGTTGTACATCACCCAGAGCGCGCCCTCCAGGAGGGCGGCCAGGATGAGATGCACCAGGTGGGGCTCGCCGAACGCCAGCGAGGCCAGCACCGACAGCACGGTGAGGAAACGGCCCAGCTCGGCGACGAACATGATCGTCCTTGGTGACAGGCGATCGACGACGAGGCCACCCGGGACGTAGAAGACCAGAATGGGAATGGTCAGGGCGAACCCGGTCCAACCGGCGGCGGTGGGCGAGCCGGTCTGCGCGAGGGCGAGGAGCGGATAGGCGACGTGGAGCGTCCGGGTGCCGACCGTGGACAGGGCGGAGCTGGTCCAGGCGACCGGAAATTCCAGCCGCTTGGGCAGACGCGGGCGGCCGCGTGCCCCACCCGTACTCCTCAATCCCCTCGCCTCACCCCGTTCTTTCCCGGAGTTGACCTTAGGCTCACAGGAGGCGATTGCCACGGCGACGACCCGCCTCAGTGGGGAGTGGATACAGGATTTTGGCCGCGTACGGCCCGTCGAATTATATGGGAGCGATCAGGACCCGTCAGCCGTCTCTCACCCCGGAAAGCACGCCTCACCAGCACGAAATATGGCCATTTGCTTGCGAAAGATCATTTAGTCGACTCTCGTGTATAGAAAGCGCCATTGAGCAGGAATGAGGTGTTAGATGCCCAATTATCACCATTTAAGGCACGCTTTCGCGGCGCTGGGCGTCGCGCCCGGACAGGTCGTCCTGGTGCACTCCTCGCTCAGTGCCATCGGCCGGGTTCACGGCGGTGCTCCGGCCGTCGTCGCCGCGCTGCGTGACCTGCTGGGGCCCGGCGGCACGCTCGTGGTCCCCACCGGGACCCCGGCCAACTCCGACACCTCCTCCTGCTATCGCGCCCTCGTCGCCGGGATGAGCGCCGAGGAGGTCGCCCGGCATCGGGCCGCCATGCCCGCGTACGACCCGGCGACGACGCCGACGGCACTGATGGGGCGCATACCCGAGCACGTCCGGCAGCTTCCCGGGGCGCGGCGCAGCGCGCACCCGCACACCTCGTTCGCCGCCGTGGGGCCGCACGCCGCCGCCGTCATCGACGGTCACGCGCGTGACTGCCTGCTCGGCGAGCGTTCGCCGCTCGGCCGGCTGTACGACGCCGGGGCGCTCGTGCTGCTGCTCGGCGTCGGCTACGACCGGTGCACGGCCTTCCACCTGGCCGAGTACCGCTTCCGTGACGATCCGCCGCGCCGGTCGTACCGGGGGGTGGTGGACGACGGGCGGGGGCGGGAGTGGTGCGAGTTCGAGGACGTGGACCTCGACGCGGGCGACTTCGCCGCGCTGGGCGCCGCGTTCGAGCGGGCCTGCCGGGTGCGGCGCGGGCCTGTGGGGGACGCTACCGCGCGGCTGTTCCCGCTGAGGACGGCCGTGGACTTCGCCGTCGCCTGGCTCACCGCCAACCGCTAAAAGCACCCCGCCGACACGGGAAGCGCCCCGCCGTTACCGGAAGCACCCGCCACCGATACCGGAAGCTCGGAAGCACCACCGCCGTCAGGGGATGGCGCTCATGACGACGCGGGGGGCCACGTCGATGCCCAGGGCGCGCTCGTGCTCCACCAGGGCGCGCAGCTCCGGGCCCCAGTCCTCGGCGGGCAGGACGTGGAAGCCGTGGCGCTCGTACCAGGGGGCGTTCCAGGGCACGTCGCGGAAGGTGGTCAGCGTCACGGCGGGGGCGCCCGTGGCGCGGGCGTGGTCGAGGACGGCGGCGACGAGCCGGCCGCCGATGCCCCGGCGCATCCGCTCGGGGCGTACGGCAAGCTGTTCGAGGTGGAGGTTGCCGTCGACGTGGCCGACGAGGGCGAAGCCGTCGGGCGGGTCGCCCTCCACCAGCACCGGGCCGGGGTCGGTGACCTCCTCGATCATCGTCGTGCCCGGCGGGAACGTGATGCCCACCTGCTCGAACAGCCCGTCGGCGGCCAGCTCCACAGCCGTCAGGCCGGGAAGATCCGCGGATTCAGCCCATCGCACCATGCCGACACGGTCTCATGATTGCCGACGCGGACGCCCGCGAATATTAGTGTGATGATCGTAGGCTCGGCTGTGCGGAGCCGGGAACCCCTCCTTCACCCGTGCCCGCGACCTCGTCCCGAGGTGGCGGGCACGGCCTCCGTCTAGAGGTCGAGCAGGGGCTCCAGGCCGACGGTGAGGCCGGGCAGCTCGCGCACCCGGCGCACGCCGAGCAGCACGCCGGGGGCGAACGCGGAGCGGCTCATGGTGTCGTGGCGGATCGTGAGCGTCTCGCCGTCGCCGCCGAGCAGCACCTCCTGGTGGGCGATCAGCCCGGCCAGGCGCACCGCGTGCACCCTGACCCCGTCGACGTCGGCGCCGCGCGCGCCGTCGAGCTCGGTGGTGGTGGCGTCGGGCATGGCGGGGGACCCGGCCTTGGCGCGCGACTCGGCCACCAGCTCGGCGGTGCGCCGGGCGGTGCCCGACGGGGCGTCGGCCTTGCCAGGGTGGTGCAGCTCGACGATCTCGACCGACTCGAAGTGACGTGCCGCCTGGGCGGCGAAGTGCATCATGAGCACGGCGGCGATGCCGAAGTTGGGGGCGATGAGGCAGTTGGTGCCCGGGGAGGCGGCCAGCCAGCCGCGCACGGTGTCGAGCCGCCCGGCGTCGAACCCAGTGGTGCCCACCACCGGGTGCACGCCGTGCGCGATGGCCCACTCCAGGTTGCCCATGACCACGTCGGGATGGGTGAAGTCGACCACCACCTCCGCGCCGTCAAGGCCCTCGATGGGGTCGTCCTTGTCGAGCGCGGCCACCAGCTCCATGTCGGCGGCCGCCTCGACCGCCCTGCACACTTCGACGCCCACGCGGCCTCGCGCGCCGAGCACACCTACCCTGATCACGGGGTCAACCTTATACCGCTCAGGCGATCGCGCCGGAGAAGTCCTTGTCCCCGTACGGGCCGATGACGGCGAGCGTGAGCGGCCGGTTGAACACGTCGGCGGCCACGCCGGCGATCTCGTCGGCGGTGACGGCCTCGATGCGGGCGAGCACCTCGTCCACGGAGAGCAGTTCCTCGTAGACGAGCTCGTTCTTGCCGATGCGCGACATGCGCGAGCCGGTGTCCTCCAGGCCGAGCACGAGCCCGCCGCGCATCTGGCCCTTGCCCCGGACGATCTCGTCCTCGGTCAGGCCGTCGGCCACCACCCTGGCCACCTCGTCCCGGCAGATCTTGAGCACGTCGTCGATCTTCGACGGCAGGCAGCCGACGTAGATGCCGAACTGGCCGGTGTCGGCGTAGGCCGAGGTGTAGCTGTAGGCGGAGTAGGCCAGGCCGCGCTTCTCCCGGATCTCCTGGAACAGCCGCGACGACATGCCGCCGCCGAGCGCGGCGTTGAGCACGCCGAGCGCGAAGCGGCGGTCGTCGGTGCGCGACATGCCGGTGGTGCCGAGGACGAGGTTGGCCTGTTCGGTCGGCCGGTCGAGGACGCGGACGCCGGAGCGGGCCGGGGCGCCGGGGCCGCTGGTGCGCGGCGGGGCGTAGTCGGCCGGGCCCGTCAGGGCGCCCGAGCGCTCGTAGGCCCGCATGACCAGCTCCACGACCTCCTCGTGGCGCACGTTGCCCGCCACCGAGACGACCGTGCGCAGCGGCCGGTAGTAGCGGTGGTAGTACTCGGCGATGCGGTCGCGGCCGAGCGCGTTGATCGACTCGACCGTGCCGAGGATGGGCCGCCCGATCGGCGAGTCGCCGTAGAGCGCGGCCGCGAACTGCTCGTGCACCACGTCGGACGGGTCGTCGTCGTGCATGGCGATCTCCTCCAGGATCACGCCCCGCTCCGACTCGACGTCGTCCTCGGTGACGAGCGAGCTGGTGACCACGTCGGCGAGCACGTCGACGGCGATCGGCAGATCCTCGTCGAGCACCCGCGCGTAGTAGCAGGTGTACTCCTTGGCGGTGAAGGCGTTGATCTCCCCGCCGATGCCCTCGACGGACGCCGAGATCTCCATGGCGTCACGGGTGGGCGTGCCCTTGAACAGCAGGTGTTCGAGGAAGTGGGTGGCCCCCATGTGCTCGGGGGCCTCATCACGCGAGCCGATGCCGACCCACATGCCGACCGCGACACTGCGCACGGTCGGCATGGTCTCGGTCACCACGCGCAGCCCACCGGGGAGGACGGTGCGCTTGACGACCCCGGCCCCGTCCCGGCCGGGATGCAGCGTGGTTGTGATCACGAGTTGCGGTCGTCCCCGTCGTCGGCGCGGGGCGCGCGGACCCGGGTGCGGGTGCGGCGCGGACGCTCCTCGCGCGGCTTGTCGTCGCCTGCCGGGGCCGCGGCCTCGGGCTCGGCGTCGCCGCCGGCCTCGGCCTTGGCCTCCTTCTCGGCCGCCTCCTTCTCGATGACCTCGACGGGCACCAGGGAGAGCTTGCCGCGCTGGTCGATCTCGGCGATCTCCACCTGGATCTTCTCGCCGACGCTCATCACGTCCTCGACGTTCTCGATGCGCTTGCCGCCGTGCAGCTTGCGGATCTGCGAGACGTGCAGGAGGCCGTCCTTGCCGGGCATCAGCGAGATGAACGCGCCGAAGGCGGCGATCTTGACGACCGTGCCCAGGTAGCGCTCGCCGACCTCCGGCATGTGCGGGTTGGCGATGGCGTTGATCGCCGACCGGGCCGCCTCGGCCGAGGGGCCGTCGGTGGCGCCGATGTAGATCGTGCCGTCGTCCTCGATGGTGATCTCGGCGCCCGTGTCGTCCTGGATCTGGTTGATCATCTTGCCCTTCGGGCCGATGACCTCGCCGATCTTGTCCACCGGGACCTTGATCGTGATGATGCGCGGCGCCGTCGGGTTCATCTCCGCCGGGGAGGCGATGGCCTCCTGCATGACGTCGAGGATCGCCAGGCGGGCGCCCTTGGCCTGCTTGAGCGCGCCGGCCAGCACCGAGGCGGGGATGCCGTCGAGCTTGGTGTCGAGCTGGAGCGCGGTGATGACGTCGCGGGTGCCGGCGACCTTGAAGTCCATGTCGCCCATGGCGTCCTCGGCGCCGAGGATGTCGGTCAGCGTGACGTAGTCGTCACCCTCGCCGATCAGCCCCATCGCGATGCCCGCGACCATCTCCTTGAGCGGCACACCGGCGTCGAGCAGCGCCATCGTGGAGGCGCAGACCGAGCCCATCGAGGTGGAGCCGTTGGAGCCGAGCGCCTCGGAGACCTGGCGGATGGCGTACGGGAACTCCTCGCGCGAGGGGAGGACCGGGATGAGCGCCCGCTCGGCGAGCGCGCCGTGGCCGATCTCGCGGCGCTTGGGCGAGCCCACGCGGCCGGTCTCACCGGTGGAGTAGGGCGGGAAGTTGTAGTTGTGCATGTAGCGCTTGGTCCGCTCGGGGTTGAGCGTGTCGATGACCTGCTCCATGCGCAGCATGTTCAGCGTGGTGATGCCCAGGATCTGGGTCTCGCCGCGCTCGAACAGGGCCGAGCCGTGCACCCGGGGCACCACGTGGACCTCGGCCGACAGGGCGCGGATGTCCTTGGTGCCGCGGCCGTCGATGCGGACGCCCTCGTTGATGACCCGCTCGCGCATGAGCTTCTTCATCGCCGAGCGGTAGGCGGCGGAGATCTCCTTCTCGCGGCCCTCGAACTCCGGCAGCAGCTTCTCGGCGGCGACCGCCTTGATGCGGTCGAGCTCGTTCTCGCGCTCCTGCTTGCCCGCGATGGTGAGGGCGGCGGCCAGCTCGGTCTTCACCGCGGACTCGACCGCGGCGTAGACGTCTTCCTGGTAGTCGGGGAAGACCGGGTATTCGGCCGTCTCCTTGGCGGCGACCTGGGCGATGCGGCCCTGGGCCTCGCACAGCACCTTGATGAACGGCTTGGCGGCCTCCAGGCCCTCGGCGACCGTCTCCTCGGTGGGGGCGACGGCGCCGTCGGCGACCAGCTTGAGCGTGTCGCGGGTGGACTCGGCCTCGACCATCATGATCGCGACGTCGCCGTCGTCGAGCAGGCGGCCGGCCACGACCATGTCGAACGTGGCGCGCTCCAGCTCGGGGTGGGTCGGGAAGGCGACCCACTGGCCGTCGATCAGCGCGACGCGCACGCCGCCGATCGGGCCGGAGAAGGGCAGCCCGGCGAGCTGGGTGGACAGCGAGGCGGCGTTGATGGCGACCACGTCGTAGAGGTGCTCGGGGTTGAGCGCCATGATCGTCGCGACGACCTGGATCTCGTTGCGCAGGCCCTTGACGAACGAGGGGCGCAGCGGCCGGTCGATCAGGCGGCAGGTGAGGATGGCGTCCTCGGAGGGACGGCCCTCACGGCGGAAGAACGAGCCGGGGATGCGGCCCGCGGCGTACATGCGCTCCTCGACGTCGACCGTGAGCGGGAAGAAGTCGAGGTTTTCCTTGGGGTTCTTGGACGCGGTGGTCGCGGACAGGACCATCGTGTCGTTGTCGAGATAGGCGACGGCGCTGCCGGCCGCCTGACGCGCGAGCCTGCCGGTCTCGAACCGGACCGTGCGCGTGCCGAATGAGCCGTTGTCGATGACGGCTTCAGCAGTGTGGACACCCTCCACGGGGGACCTCCTTGGTCAGTCGGTCTCCCGCGCCCATTTCACCGGCACCCTCGTTAGGTGCAGCGCCGGTCTTCGATCGAAGCGCCCGGTCTTGGTTACCGGAAGCCACTACCGAGGACCGGCCCGCAGGCGTCGCGGGTCGCATGGTGCTGAGCGGACGCGGGGGCTCTCAGTGTCTCGGATATTCAGTTGTACGTCAGGCGCGTGCGGCGGTGCCGCTCGACGCGCCGGACCATATGAGAAGGGAGCGGCGAGGCACGCCGCTCCCTTTCCATGTTATCGGCGCAGGCCGAGCCGCTCGATGAGCGAACGGTAACGCGCGATGTCGACCTTCTGCAGGTACTTGAGCAGGCGACGACGGCGACCGACGAGCAGCAGCAGGCCACGACGGCTGTGGTGGTCGTGCTTGTGGGTCTTCAGGTGCTCGGTGAGCTCGCTGATGCGCTTGCTGAGCAGCGCGATCTGCACCTCGGGCGACCCGGTGTCACCGTCGACGGTCGCGTACTCCGCGATGATGGTCTTCTTGGCAGCGGTGTCGAGGGACACGGCTCTCCTTCTTCTACGGGCACGCGTGAATGAAACAGAAATGTTGCGAACGACCGTGCGTGCCTACAGTCGCCGCGCGAAGGCCGTCAGGGCAGCGCACAGCACCGCCGTTACAGAGCCGACATGCAAGGTTACCACCTCATGCGTACTGCGCGGCGTACTCCTCCGTCGGCTCGATGTTGGTGATCACGTCGATGAGCACGCCCGTGGGGTCGGCGACGATGAAGTGGCGCTGGCCGAAGTCCTCGCTGCGCAGCTCCAGCTCGGGCTTCAGGCCGCCGTCGACGACGAGCCGCCGCCATTCGGCGTCGACGTCGGCGACCTCGAAGTTGAGCAGCACGCCGGCGGCCCTCTTCCGGTACGCCTCGGGCAGCGTCGGGTGCGCGTGGTCGAGCAACGCCAGCTCGTACGCGCCCCGGCGCAGGCTCACGTACCAGTCTGCCTCGAACGTCACCTCGAACCCGAACCGCTCGACGTAGAAGTCACGCGACTCGGCCACCTTGTCGGTGCAGATGACCGGATAGTAACTGCTGAGCTCCATGCCCAACTCCTTTCACATACCGATGGTACGCTAGTTGGCATACCGACGGTATGTCAAAGAGGAGCGCAGGATGACCAGGGCAGAGCAGCGCGAACGCACCAGGAAGACGCTGATCAGCGTGGCCAGGCGGCTGTTCGCCGGGCACGGCTACGCGGCGGTGGGGCTGGCCGAGATCGTGCGCGAGTCCGGCGTCACCAAGGGCGCCCTCTACCACCACTTCGACGGCAAGGCCGAGCTGTTCAGGGCCGTGCTGGAGGAGGTGCAGCAGGAGGTCGCGGCCCGGGTCGCGGCCGCCGCCGACGCCGAGTCCGGCGCGTGGGCGCAGCTCAAGGCGGGCTGTGCCGCGTTCCTGGCGGCGGGCGCGGACCCCGAGGTGCAGCGCATCATGCTGGTCGACGGGCCCGCCGTGCTGGGCTGGAGCGAGTGGCGGGCGATGGACGAGGCCGCCTCGGCCCGCCACCTGGCCGAGGCGCTGACCGCACTGATCGACGAGGGCGTGATCGCGCCCCAGCCGGTCGCCCCGCTGACCCACCTGCTGTCGGGGGCGATGAACGAGGCCGCGCTCTGGCTGGCCGGATCGGCGCGGCCCGGCGACCTGGCCGACACCCAGGCCGCGCTGTCGAGACTGCTCGACTCGCTGCGTTGAGGAGCGTGTTAGGAGGTCAGCCTCCTGGCCTCGTCGACGTCGGCGTGGATCTGCGCGACGAGCTCCTCGATCGAGTCGAAGCGGGTGTTGCCGCGTAGCCGCGCCGCGAACTCCACCGCCACGTGCACGCCGTACAGCTCCAGGTCGTCGCGGTCGAGCGCGTACGCCTCGACGGTGCGCGGCACTCCCTCGAACGTGGGGTTGGTGCCGACGGAGATGGCGGCGGGCCAGCGCTCGCCCTCGTAGAGGGCGGGCAGGTTGGCCACGGGCACGCACTCCAGCCAGCCGGCGTAGACGCCGTCGGCGGGGATGGCCGTCTGCGGCGGGGTCTCGACGTTGGCCGTCGGGAAGCCGAGCTGACGGCCGCGCTGGTAGCCGCGCACCACGACGCCCTCCACCCGGTGCGGGCGGCCCAGGTCGGCGGCGGCGCCCGCGACGTCGCCGTCGGCCACCCGCCTGCGGATCTCCGTCGAGGAGACCGCGTCGAGCAGCGGCACCTCCTCGACCGTGAAGTCGAACTTGTCGCCCAGCGCGCGCAGCACCTCGGCGTCACCGGCGGCGCGGTGGCCGAACGCGAAGTCCTCCCCCACCACGACCACGGCCGCGCGCAGGTCGTCGGCGAGCACCTCCTGGGCGAACTCGGCCGGGCTCAGCTCCGACATCTCCACCGTGAACCCGAGCACCCGCACCTCCTGCACGCCCAGCCCGGCCAGCAGGCCGGCCCGGCGGCGCGCCGCCGTCAGCCGCAGCGGCCGGTAGCCGGGCCGCACGACCTCCTCCGGATGCGGCTCGAACGTGAGCGCCACGGACCGCATCCCGCGCTCGCGGGCGATCTCCACGGCCCGCCCGGCCACCCGCTGGTGCCCCCGGTGCACCCCGTCGAACACGCCGATCGTGACGACAGACCTCTCCGAATCCCGCACGCCCGGCCCCATTCGCTTCGTGGCGGATCAATCCCTGAACAAGCCTGCCATGCGCGGCCCCGTTACCCGCAATCGGGCGGGTACGATCGTCCCCACCATGCCTCAGTACGCCTTTCTCATCCTGCCTGCCTTCAACCGCGTCTACGGGGAGAGCGCGCCCCGGCTCACCCGCTCCGAGCTGACGGTCTTCGCCGGACGGGCGCTGCCGGACGGCGTCTCGGGCATCGAGGAGCGGCTGATCGGCGGCCTGCCCTACGTCACGTTCGAGACGGCCGGGCCGCTCGGCGCGGACGAGGTCGCGCGCCTGTCCAACCTGTCGTCGGTCTACGCGCTGTTCGAGCGGGAGGGCGAGCTGCTGCGCCCGCTGACGATGCGCCCGCTCGACCGGCTGAGCAGCGACCTGATCACGATCCAGAAGTACGCCGGCAAGACGAACGAGCACTTCACCAAGCTGCTGCTCAACGTCACGGCGCTGGCCACCGACTTCCCGATGGACGCCCGGCTGTCCGTGTTCGACCCGATGTGCGGGCGCGGCACGACGCTCAACCAGGCCCTCATGTACGGATATGACGCCTATGGCGTTGACGTCGACGCCAAGGACTTCGAGGCCTACTCCGGCTTCATCAAGAAGTGGCTGCGCGACAAGAGGCTCAAGCACACCGCCGAGACCGTCCCCGTCCGGCGCGAGCGCGCCCTGGTCGGGCGGCGACTGCAGGTGACGTTCGGGCTCACCAAGGAGGCGTTCAAGGCGGGCGACACCCAGCACGTCTCGGTGGTCAACGCCGACACCCTGCGCTCGCGCGAGTTCTTCAAGCCGGGCACGTTCCACCTCATCGCCACCGACGCCCCCTACGGCGTGCAGCACGGCAGCAAGGGCGGCAGCGGGCTGTCACGCAGCCCGCTGGAGCTGATCGCCAAGGCCGCGCCCGTCTGGGCCGGCCTGCTGCGGCCCGGCGGCGCCCTCGGCATCTCCTGGAACACCTACGGCGGCACCCGCGACGACCTCGCCGCGATCCTCGCCTCCGCCGGCCTCGACGTGGTCGCCTACCCCGACTTCGAGCACTGGGTCGACCAGGCGATCGTGCGCGACATCATGGTCGCCCGCAAACCCGCCTAGTGAGCTGACCGTGAGTATTCGGGACACCACATGAGGTGTGTTTCGTTTCAGATTGGCTGTGTGGTGGTGACGGTCTCCGGTTGCTGAGGTC
>NZ_JBFANJ010000009.1:0-253151 GCF_040674795.1 Nonomuraea sp. NPDC049725
CACCCGGTTACATTCCGAACCCGGAAGTTAAGCTTCCCTGCGCCGATGGTACTGCACTCGGGAGGGTGTGGGAGAGTAGGTCACCGCCGGACAATTTTTTAGAGAAGGCCCCGACATTCAGTGTCGGGGCCCTCTCTGCGTTTACGATAAGGCTTCCAGGAGACTGGGAGCCTTTTCGTGTTTCAGGGCCGGCTTCTAGTGGTGACGGGCCCGGCGTAACTACCGGCCCGGTCCGTCACCACGTACGGAGTCGGTTGGTCAGGACTGGTTCGTGTCGATGTAGCTGACCGCGTTCTTGCTGACCACTGAGGTCCAGGGGACGATGATGACCGCGCCGTCGCGCTCGTACACTTGGCCCCGGTCGGCCTCGGTGCCGTATTTCAGGGGGAGCGTCGCGAGTTCCTGGGCCTTGCCGGTGGCGGGGTCGAAGCGGACGAGGCGGGGGGCGAGCTCGCGCCAGTCGCCGACTTCCAGAGCCAGGAGTCCTTGTTCGTCGGCGCGGATGAAGGAGAGCGTCGTCTTGCTGGTGCCCGTCGACTGCCAGAGGCGGCGGCCGGTCTTGAGGTCGAAGGCGAGAGCCTTGTTGCGGTAGCCGCCTCCGTCCTTGGGCAGGTGCTCCAGCTTGGTCGCCAGGTAGAGGCGGTCGCCGTGCACCGCGTACGAGCGGCGCTCGTGGCCGCCCCGGACGAGCGCGACGCTGTTGAGCGTGCGCATGTCGGCGCTGCCCGCGTTGAACTCGCTCACCTTGCCCGTCGACGCGTACACCGTGAACACGTCGCCGCTGCGGGCCTTGCGATGGATGACGATCGGCTTCGCCGACAGGACGCCGTTCATCAGTGGGATGTCGCCGATGGGGTATTTGCCGGCGACGCGGCCGGTCGCCGGGTGCAGGACCTGGACGCTGTTGCGCTTGCCGCCATCGCAGTCGAGCAGGACCACCACGCGGTCGGGGGCGGAGTTGGCGTCCTTCAGGTAGCAGCCCTTCCGGGGGGACCAGGTCCAGGCATTGCCGCCGTCGGAGAGCCGGTAGCTGGTGAGCGTGTCGTCGACCTGGACGACGGCCATGTTCGCCGTCGACATGATGGTCGGCACCGTCAGCGATCCGCTCAGGGAGCTCTTCTCGGACGAGATCCCGGTCTTCCAGGTGAGCTTGCCGGTGGCGGCGTCGAGACCGGCGAGCTGGTCGCAGCGGCCGTCGGTCATGTACGCGATGGCGGCGGCGTTCTCGGACAGCTCCGGGGTGGCGCCGCAGAGCTGCTTGCCGGGTGCGGGGAGGTTCCAGGCTTGTTTGCCGGTGTTCAGGGCGTATGCGAGGACGGCGTCCTTCTGGGCTCTGATGACCGTGGTGTCGGTCAGCCAGCTAGCGAATGCCATGCCGGCGGTGAAGTCCATGGTGCCGTGCCCGGCGAGGGGCACCGACCATTCGGGCACCCCGGGCTCGGCCTTCTTCGGTTCCTCGGGCTTCTGGGGGTCGGGGCTGGTCGCGGCCACCGGGTTCGGGGTGCCGGACTGCGTCACGTACCAGGCGATGCCGCCGCCCGTCCCGAGCAGCGCCAGTGCGCTGAAGGTCGCGATGAGGGCGGTCTTGCCCTTGCGCCGAGGCGGTTGCTGGGGCTGGCCGCCCCACGGCCCCTGGCCTCGAGCCGTTCCCGCCTTGCCCCGGAGGTACAGCTGCGCCTGCGGGGCCGAGCCGCGCGGGGCGGTCTCCC
Organism: Nonomuraea sp. NPDC049725; assembly: GCF_040674795.1. Lineage (NCBI taxonomy): Bacteria > Bacillati > Actinomycetota > Actinomycetes > Streptosporangiales > Streptosporangiaceae > Nonomuraea > Nonomuraea sp. NPDC049725. The sequence continues at coordinate 1,710 of NZ_JBFANJ010000009.1, forward strand.
GGGCTGCGGGTGGCCGGTACGCGGGCGGACCGCCGTTCGGAGGCACAGGCCCGTACGGGACAGGCTCGTACGGTGCTGGCTTGTACGGAGCAGGCTCGTACGGGGCCGGCTTGTCGGGTGCGGCGCCGTCCGGGGCGGGCTCGTGGGAGGCGGCGACGTACGGGGCGGGCTCGTAGGGGGTCGGTCCCTGTGGGGGCGGGGGCAGAGGCGGTCCGGCGTTGGGCGATGGTGGCGACCCGTACGGGTTCCACGGCTGCGGAGACGGCTGCCCCGGCGGTGGCGGCATCGGCTGACCGAACAGGGGCGGACCGACGTGCCCGGGCGGCATCGGCTGGCCGGACGGCGGCGGGGCGATGTGCCCCGGCGGTGACGGCTGGCCGGGTGGCGGGGGAGGTGGTGTTCCGTGGGGTGGGGGGAAGGGCGGCGGTGGGGACGAGGGGGCGGACCACGGTGTCTGCGGGGGCTCGCCAGGCTGGTCCGGGGGTGACCAGGGGGCGGGCGAGTCCGGGGGCGTGGTGTCGGTGGATGGTGTGGTGTCGGTGGGTGGCCTGGTGCCGGCGGGGGGCGTGGTCCCGGGGTCGCCCAGGACCGGGGGCGAGGCGGCGCCCAGGACCGGGAACGAGGTGGCGTCCAGGACCGGTGGCGAGGTGGCGTCGTCCCCCGGGGGCCCTCCGAAGTCCCCAGCGGGGGTGGGCGGGTTGGTCATGCGGTGTCCCCGATCAGGTGTGCTGCTTCCTGGCGTGGCGGGTGCGCGGCGGGCGTCCGGCCACGGCCCTCGCCCAGGGCGGTGAGCTCCTGGTGACGGGCACCGGGGCAGCCCCGCGCGGCTCACGGCCGACGGCGGCGAGGGCCGGGGGGATGCTATCAGCGGGCTTGGAGCAGGGGTTCGATCCGGTACGGGATCTGGGTGGAGAGGGCGATCGTGGAGTCGGTGCGCTGCACGGCGGGGGAGGTCAGGATGTGCGCGATGATCTCCTGCAGGTGGTCGGTGCTGGTGGCGACCACGCGGCAGAGCAGGTCGTGCTGGCCGCTGGTGCCGTGGGCCTCCAGGATCTGCGGCACGGCGCGCAGCGACTCGACGGCCTCCGCCAGCCGGCCCTGGGCGATCTGCAGCCACACGAACGCCAGGATGGGGTGTCCCGCCTGGGCGGGTGACACGGTGGGGCCGAAGTCCTGGATCACGCCGCGGGCCGTGAGCTTGTCCACCCGGGCCTGTACGGTGCCGCGGGCGACGCCGAGCAGGCGGGCGAGCTCGGTCAGGCCGACACGCGGGTGGGCCCGCATGGTGACGAGCAGTCGGGCGTCGAGATCGTCCACGGCGGCCTCCTCGAAGGCTGTGCGATTCGACTAGAAATACCAGCAAAAGTCGTACGAAATCCAGCGTATCGCGCAGGGAAACTGCGCGCTCTTGCCAGGGATCGGGGGACTTGCTGTCATCTGAGACATGTTCGAGGAAGCACAGTACTTCGCCCCGATCGCTACCCAGGACGACGGCTCGGTGGTGGTCGAGCTGGCCTCGTCGCACCCGGGGTTCGCCGATCCGGTGTATCGGGCGCGGCGCAACGCGATCGCCGGGCTGGCCGTCAACCATCGGCGTGGGGAGCCGATCCCCCTCGCCGAGTACACCGAGCAGGAGCACGAGGTCTGGGCGCTGGTCACCAGGGAACTGGGCGTCAAGCACCGCGCCTACGCCACGGCCGAGTATCTGGCCGGGGTCGAGCGGCTGGGGCTGCCGCGTGAGCGGATCCCGCAGCTCCAGGAGGTGAGCGAGCTGCTCGAACCGCTCACCGGGTTCCGCTACCTGCCGGCGGCCGGGCTGGTGCCGCTGCGTGACTTCTACGGGGTGCTGGCCGACGGGTACTTCCACTCGACGCAGTACATCCGCCACCATTCCGTGCCGTTCTACACGCCGGAGCCGGACGTGGTGCACGAGGTGATCGGGCACGCCAACGCGCTGGCCAGTGACCGTTACGCGGCGCTCTACCGGCTGGCGGGCCAGGCGGCGCGCCGGGTGGAGGGCGAGGAGGCGCTGGAGTTCGTCTCGAAGGTGTTCTGGTTCACGCTGGAGTTCGGCGTGATGCGGGAGGGCGGCGAGCTGCGGGCGTACGGGGCGGGGATTCTGTCCTCGTACGGGGAGATCGAGGAGTTCAGGGGGATGGACATCCGGCCGCTGGACGTGGCGGCCATGGGTACCACCCACTACGACATCACGAAATATCAGGACGTGCTGTTCCAGGCCGACTCGCTCGGGCACCTGGAGGACGTCGTGGGTGACTTCTGGGCGACCTGCGACGACGACTCGATCGCGAAACTGGTCGCCACCAGCTCCTAGCGCGCCAGCCTGACATTTCGTGATAATGCTCGAATGATCGCGGGCCCGGGGCGCGCGTTGTCACGAATCGTCCTGGCGTTCGCCCTGCTGACTCCCCACGCTGTCTCGAGCCTCCCCACCGGCGCCGCCGCCGCGGCGCCCCGGCAGGGCGTGACGCGCGCGGTGACGGGCCCCGGGCGGGCCGCCGAGGCGCTCGGGCCGCCGGTTCCCGCGCCCGGCGGCAGGCGGGCGGCCCGCCGCAAGGAGCCGCGCGTCGACGCCAAGCGCGTCACCGCCCTGCTGGACCGCTTCCTGGCCGGCCGGCCGGGGCCCGTCACCGCGATGGTCAAGGACCTGACCACCGGGAGGCAGTATCGCTATCACCGCGACGAGCGGCTCATCACCGCCAGCACCGCCAAGGTCCAGATCCTCGCCGCGCTGCTGCTGCGCACCCCGTGGAAGAAGCTTCCCGCGCAGGTCAGGTGCGACGCCGACCTGATGATCCGTTACAGCGACAACCACGCCGCCGACCGGCTGTGGCTGCGCATCGGCGGCGCGCCCGGCTTCACCCGGGCGGGACGGAAGCTCGGCCTGCGCCACACGGCGGGCGTGCCCGGCTCGTGCGTCGACCTCTACTGCTGGGGCATCACCCGGACGTCGGCCGAGGACCAGGTCCGGCTCATGCGGGCGCTCGTCGCGGAGCGCAGTGCGCTGCCCGCCGCGGACCGCGAACAGGTGCTCAGGCTCATGGGCGGCGTGATCGACGGGCAGAACTGGGGCATCAGCGCCGCCAGGTGCCGGGGCGACCGCGTGGCGCTGAAGAACGGCTGGCTGAAGCGCGTCTCGACCAAGCGCTGGGCCGTCGTCAGCGCCGGCCTGCTCCGCGCCCGCGGTCACGACTACGCGATCGCGGTGCTCACCGAGGGCAGCCCGGAGGCCGGCTACGGGATCGCGACCGTCGAAGGGGTGACCACGCGGATCATGCGGTCGTTCCGGAAGTGCCGGGCGTGACCAGCCGGTAGCCGACGCCGCGCACGGTCTGGATGAGCCGGTCGTCGTCGTCGCCCAGCCGCGCCCGCAGCCGCTTGACGTGCACCGCGATCGTGTTGGTCGACGTGCTGGCCGCCGCGTGCCACACGTGGCGCATGATCTGCTCGCGGGTGACCGTCCGGTCCGCGTTGCGCATCAGATAGTGCAGCAGCTCGAACTCGCGCAACGGCAGATGCACGACCCGCCCGTCGACCCGTACCTGATAGGCGTGCACGTCCAGCTCCACGCCGCCGACGGCGAGCACCTTGCGCGCCTCCGGGGACGCGGCGTGGATGAACGGCAGCAGCTCCGGCACCCGGTACGGGCGCGCCACGCACGCGGCGGCGCCGGCGGCGAGCGCGCGCACCGCCTGCTCGGCGTGCCCCTCACCGACGCCGAGAAGGACGGGCACGACCCGGGAGCGCCGTACCGCCTGGACGAAGTCGACCGCGTCGATCACCGGGAGGGTCGCCGAGACCAGCACCACGTCCGGCTGCAGCGCGCCTGCCTGGAGCAGCCCCTGGGCGCCGTCGGGGGCGCCCGTGACCGCTACGCCCTCGCGTTCGAGGGCGGCGGCGACATCCTGCACGACCTCGGCATCGGGGTCGGCGATGAGGAGTACGGGTTTCGTCCGCGTATCCCCGTTCACCGTGCTTGCCGCCTGGTCGATCATCAGCCGAAGCGCCCGGTGATGTAGTCCTCGGTGGCCTTTTCGGAGGGGTTGGTGAACATGCGGGAGGTCTCGTCCATCTCGATGACCTTGCCGGGCTTGCCCTGCTCGGCCAGGTTGAAGAACGCGGTGCGGTCGCTCACCCGGGCGGCCTGCTGCATGTTGTGGGTGACGATGACGATCGTGTAGTCGTCCTTGAGCTTGGCCATCAGGTCCTCGATCGCCAGCGTGGAGATCGGGTCGAGGGCCGAGCAGGGCTCGTCCATGAGCAGCACCTGCGGCTTGACCGCGATCGCGCGGGCGATGCACAGCCGCTGCTGCTGACCGCCGGACAGGCCGGCGCCGGGCTTGCTGAGCCGGTCCTTGACCTCGTTCCAGAGGTTGGCGCCCTTGAGCGACTCCTCGACCACGCCGTCCATCTCGGACTTGGAGACGCGGCCGTTGAGGCGCAGGCCGGCGGCCACGTTCTCGTAGATGGACATGGTGGGGAACGGGTTGGGCCGCTGGAAGACCATGCCGATCATGCGGCGCACCGAGACGGGCTCGACCGTGGGGGCGTAGAGGTCCTCGCCGTCGAGCAGCACCTTGCCCTCGACTCGCGCGCCCGGGATGACCTCGTGCATGCGGTTGAGGGTGCGCAGGAACGTCGACTTGCCGCACCCGGACGGGCCGATGAAGGCCGTGATCGAGCGCGGCTCGATGGTCATCGAGACATCCTCGATGGCCTTGTGCCCGCCGTAGTAGGCGTCGAGTCCGGAGACCTGGATTTGCTTGGACATGTCGCGGAGTTCCCCCTATCGGCCCCTGGCGGGCGAGCGCCACCAGGCGATCAGGCGCGCCACCAGGTTGAACAGCATGACGATCAGAATGAGCGTGAGGGCTCCGGTCCAGGCCCGGTCGATGGCGGTGTCGTTGGGACGCGCCGCCTGGTCGAACACGAAGAGGGGGAGCCCCATCTGCGGCCCGCTGAACGGGTCGTTGTTGATGGAGTCGGTGAAGAAGACGGTCAGCAGCAGCGGCGCGGTCTCGCCGGCCACCCGGGCCACGGCCAGCATGACGCCGGTGATGATGCCGGTGAGCGCCGTCGGCAGCACGACCTTGACGATCGTGCGCCACTTGGGCACGCCCAGCGCGTACGAGGCCTCGCGCAGGTCGCCCGGCACCAGGCGGAGCATCTCCTCGGCCGACCGCACCACGGTCGGCATCATCAGGATCGACAGCGCCATCGCGCCCGCGAAACCCGAGTAGGGCATGCCCAGGAACAGGATCCAGAACGCCAGCACGAACAGACCGGCGACCACCGAGGGGATGCCGGTCATGACGTCGACGAAGAAGCTGATGGCCCGGCTGAGCCGGCCGCCGTTGCCGTACTCCACCAGGTAGATGGCGGTCAGCAGGCCGATCGGAACCGAGATCACCGAGGCCAGCAGAACCTGTTCCAGGGTGCCGATGATGGCGTGGTAGGCGCCGCCGCCCGCGTCGCGTGCGCCGATGTTGCGCATCGAGTGGGTGAGGAATTCCATGTCGAAGCGCGCCAGGCCGTTGGAGATCACCAGCCAGAGCACGGAGACGAGCGGCACCACGGCCAGCGCGAACGCCAGATAGACCAGGCCCTGGACGATGCGGTCCTTGACCCGGCGGCCGGTCGAGATGTGCTGGATGGTGGTCATGTGCCGGCCTTCATGAACTCTTTGCGTCGGTTGATGATCATGCGAGCAGCCATGTTGACGAGCAGGGTGATGACGAACAGCACGAGACCGGAGGCGATCAGCGCGCCCCGGCCGATGTCGCCCGCCTCGCCGAAGCCGTTGGCGATGTTGGCGGCGATGCTGTTGCCCTGCGGGGTGAGGATCTGGAAGCTGATGCCGAACGTCGCCGGGAAGATCAGCGCCACCGCGATCGTCTCGCCCATCGCGCGGCCCAGGCCGAGCATCGCGGCGCTGATCACGCCGGGACGGCCGAACGGCAGCACGGCCATCCGGATCATCTCCCAGCGGGTGGCGCCGAGGGCGAGCGCGGCCTCCTCGTTCATCTTGGGAGCCTGGAGGAAGACCTCGCGGGAGATGGCCGCGATGATCGGCAGGATCATGATCGCCAGGACGATGCCGCCCGCGAGCATGGTCTTGCCGCCGATCGCGCCGTCACCGGCGAACAGCGGGAACCAGCCGAACGTGGCGTTCAGCCACTCCGACGGCGTCTTCAGCAGCGGCACCAGGAACGCCACGCCCCACAGGCCGTAGATCACACTCGGCACCGCGGCCAGCAGGTCGATCAGGTAGCCCAGGCCCGCCGCCAGCTTGCGCGGCGCGTAGTGGGAGATGAACAGCGCGACGCCCACCGCGACCGGCGTGGCGATGACCAGCGCGATCGCCGAGCTGAGCACGGTGCCGAACGCGAGCGCGCCGATGCCGAACACCAGGCTGCCGTTGGGGTCCCAGGTCAGCTCCGTGAAGAAGTTGGCCTTGTTGGCGGACAGCGCGGGGATCGCCTCGGCGACGAGGAAGACCGCGATGGCCGCCATGATGCCCAGCAGGACGATGCCCGAACCGGTGGACAGCCAGCGGAACAGGCCCTCACTGGAGGTGCGCCGCGGGGCGGGCCGGCTCGTGGCCGGTCCGCCCTCGCGAATTTCGACTTTGGTCGTCATCGGTGACTAGGAGATGGCCTCGACGGCGGAGCGGACCTTGACCAGCAGGTCGCCCGACAGCGGGGCGTAACCCAGGTCGGTCAGCGCCTTTTGGCCCGCGTCGCTGGCGGTGTAGGTCAGGAAGGCCTTGACCAGCTTGGCGTCCTCGGCGGGCAGGCCCTTCTCGCAGGTGATCTCGTACGTGACCAGGACGATCGGGTAGGCGCCCGGCGTCTTGGTGGCGTAGTCGATCGAGAGCTTGAGGTCGTTGCCGGTGCCGGTGATCTCGGCGGTCTCGACCGTCTTGGCCGCGCTCTCCGGGGTCAGCTCGACGAACTCGCCGCTGCCGTTGGCCACCTTGGCCTTCTGGAGCTCGGAGTTCTCGGCGTAGGAGAGTTCGACGTAACCGATCGCGCCCTCGGTGCCCTTGACGCTGGCGGCGACCTGGTCGGAGCCCTTGGCGCCCTGGCCCTTGGCCTCGGCCGGCCACGCCTTGCCCGGCTCGTACGGCCAGTCGGAGGTGGCCTTGAGGAACTTGGTGAAGTTGTCGCTGGTGCCCGACTCGTCCGAGCGGTGGAACGCCTGGATCGGGGTCGAGGGAAGCTGCGCCTCGGGGTTCTCGGCCTTGATGGCCGGGTCGTCCCACTTGGTGATCTTGCTGTTGAAGATGCCGGCGAGCGTCTTCGGCGACAGCTGCACGCCCTCGACGCCGGGCAGGTTGTAGACCACCGCGACCGGGCCGGTCACCATCGGGATGTTGATGGCCTTGCCGGTCTTGCAGCGCGCGTCGGCCTGGGCGGGCTCGTCCTCCTTCAGCGCCGAGTCGGAACCCGCGAACGCCACCGTGCCGGCGATGAACGCCTGGATGCCGGCGCCCGAACCGCTGGGCTGGTAGTTGACGCTGACCCCGGAGTTGGCGCCCTGGAAGTCCTTCTTCCACTGGTCGATCGCGTTGGCCTGGGCCGAGGAGCCGGCGGCGTTGATCGATCCGCTCAGGCTGCTGTCACCGCTCGCGGCGGAGGTGGCGGCGGCCGAGCTGGTGCTGCCAGCCGGCGAGTTGTTATCTGTGCCGCACGCAGCGAGCGAGAGCGCGCCGACGACGGCGACGGCGGCGAGCCGGCCTGCATACTTCACGATGGGTTCCTCTCCCACTTCGATCCTTAGACGTCCACGAAGCTATGCAGCCAAGGTGACTCGATCCCCTAACGAGGGTGAACGGACGGTGAACACCTCATGATTGAAGACATGACCTCACTGACGTACCGCGTATGTGTCGTATGCATGGGAAACATTTGCCGCTCGCCGATGGCCGAGTCGGTTCTCCGCAAGGTCGTGGCCGATCGCGGCCTGGCCGACCGGGTGATCGTGGAGAGCGCCGGCACCGGCGGCTGGCACGCCGGCGGGCCGATGGACGAGCGGGCCCTGCGCGTCCTGGCCGAGCACGGCTACGACGGCGCGGACCACAGCGCCCGGCAGTTCACCCGTGACTGGTTCGACCGATATGACCTGGTCCTTGCCATGGACCGCGACAACCAGGCGTTCCTGCGCCGGATGGCGCCCGCCGGGGTGGAGGTGCGGCTGTTCCGCTCCTTCGACCCGGCGGCCCCCGACGGCGCCGAGGTCCCCGACCCCTACTACGGCGGCGACGAGGGCTTCGTGGAAGTCCTCGCGCTGGTCGAGGCGGCCGCCGAGGGCGTGGCCGACCACATCGCCGATGAGATCGGCTGAGGACCTCGGCGCGTCCCACGGGTGGCGGCTGCAGCGGGGCGTGCTCGACGACGGGCGCGTGGTCTTCGCCAAGATCGGGGCCGTTTCTCCGGTGTTCACCTCCGAGGCGGCCGGGCTGCGCTGGCTCGGCGAGGCCGTCACGGTCCCCGAGGTGATCGAGGCCGCCGATGACCGGCTCGTGCTGTCGTGGGTGGAGGAGGAGTCGCCCACCGCCGGGGCCGCCGAACGCTTCGGGCGCGACCTGGCCCGCATGCACCGCGCCGGGGCGCCCGCCTTCGGCGCGCCCTGGCCGGGCTTCATCGCCGAGCTGCCCATGGACAACTCGGCCGCGCCCGACTGGCCGTCCTTCTACGCCACCCGCCGCGTCCTGCCGTTCGTACGGCGGGCGCGGCTCGCTTCACGGGACGTTCATCTGATCGAGCGCGCCGTCGAGCGGTTCGGCGAGGTCGCCGGTGCGCCCGAGCCCCCCGCGCGCATCCACGGCGACCTGTGGAGCGGCAACCTGCTGTGGTCGGCGGGCACCGGCGTGCTCGTCGACCCGGCGGCGCACGGCGGGCACCGTGAGACCGATCTGGCCATGCTCGCCCTGTTCGGCGCCCCGTACCTGGACCGGATCCTCGGCGCCTACCGCGAGGAGGCGCCGCTCGCCGACGGCTGGCGGGAGCGGGTGCCGCTGCACCAGCTCCACCCGCTGCTCGTGCACGTCGTGCTGTACGGCGGCGCGTACCGCGACGGGCTGATGGCGGCCGTCAGGAACGTGCTGGCGCTGTGAGGCGGTGGATGACCTCGTCGTGCAGGAGGCCGTTCGTGCACACCAGGCTGCCGCCCTCCATGCCGCGCACGCCCGACACGTCGGTCCAGCGGCCGCCCGCCTCCTCGACGATCACCGTCAGCGCCGCCATGTCCCACGGCGACAGCTCCGGCTCGGCCGACACGTCCACCGAGCCCTCGGCGACCATCATGTGCGACCAGAAGTCCCCGTACGCCCGCGTCCGCCAGCAGGCGCCGCCCAGGTCCAGGAAGTTGTCCAGGCGGCCGATCTTCTCCCAGCCGCCGAAGCTGGAGTAGGAGAACGAGGCGTCCTCCAGCGTCGAGACCTGCGACACGCGCATCCGGCTCGCCTTGGTCAGGCTCTTGCCGGTCCACGCGCCGCCCCCGGCCGCCGCCCACCATCTGCGGCCCAGCGCCGGGGCCGACACCAGGCCGACGACGACCTTGCCGTACTCCATCAGCGCGATCAGCGTCGCCCACACCGGGACGCCGCGCACGTAGTTCTTCGTGCCGTCGATGGGGTCGATGATCCACGACCTGGCGCCCCAGCCGGTCTCGCCGTACTCCTCGCCCACGACCGCGTCACGCGGCCTGGCTCGGCGCAGCGTGCCCCGGATCGCCTCCTCCACGGCCCGGTCGGCGTCGCTGACCGGAGTCAGGTCGGGCTTCGTCTCGACCTTGAGGTCGACCGCCTTGAACCGGCGCATGGTCAGGTCGTCGGCGGCGTCCGCCATGACATGCGCGAGGCGTAGATCGTCGTTGTAACCCTGCACGGACAGCCACGCTACCGTGCCGGGTATGCCGAGCATCAGGCGACGGGCGCGCCTTTTCTGGTAAGTCCCGTTCCAGGCGTGGGTCTTGTGGTTACCGGCCAGTAGGGTAAGAGGTATGTCACTCGACGTCGGCGACCTGCTGCTCCAGACGGTGCCCTTCGCCCGCACCCTCGGCATCACGTTCTCCTCGACCGGCGACGGCCGCGCCACCTGCGTGCTGCCTGACCGGCCGGACCTGCACAACCACATCGGCGGACCGCACGCCGGAGCCATGTTCACGCTCGCCGAGTCGGCGTCCGGCGCCGCCATGCTCTCGGTGTTCGGCGACCAGCTCGACCGGGCAGTCCCGCTCGTCGCCACCTCCGCCGTCCGCTACGTCAAGCTCGCCAAGGGCGAGATCACCGCCGAGGCGCACCTGCGGGCCGAACGCGCGGACGTCGTGGCCCGGCTCGACGCGGGCGAGCGGGCCGAGTTCGGTGTCGAGGTCGACGTGCGCGACGCCGGCGGCACCACCGTCGCCACCCTCACCGTCACCTGGACCCTCCGGCCGAACCGCGCCTGACCGGCTCTCCGCCGTCAGGCCGGGTCGTCCGGAGCGCCCTCGCGGCTGGAGAGCAGACGGCGCAACGACTCCAGCCGCGCCGGATCGGCGTGCCCCTGCGCCACCCAGGCGTCCAGCGCACAGCCGTCGGCCAGATGCGTGCACCCCTTCGGGCAGTCGACCGTGCCCTCCACCAGGTCGGGGAACGACGCCAGCACCGTCTCCACGGACACGTGCGCCAGCCCGAAACTCCGCACCCCCGGCGTGTCGATGATCCAGCCGCCCTCCGGCAGCTCCAGCGCCACAGCCGACGTGGACGTGTGCCGCCCCCGGCCCGTCACGGCGTTGACATGCGACACCGCGCGGTTCGCGTCCGGGACGAGGCTGTTGACCAGCGTCGACTTGCCCACTCCCGAATGCCCCACCAGCACGCTGATCCGGCCCGTCAGCAGCTCGCGCAACTCGTCCAGTGCCCCGCCCTTGCGCACCACCACATGCGGGACCCCCAGCGGCTCGTACAGCGCCACCAGCTCGTCCGGCGGCGCCAGGTCCGACTTCGTCAGGCACAGCAGCGCGTCGATCTCCGCGTCGAACGCCGCCACCAGCATGCGGTCGATCATGCGCGGCCGGGGCGGCGGATCGGCCAGCGCCGTCACGATCACGAGCTGGTCGGCGTTCGCCACCACCGGCCGCTCGATCCCGTCCGTGTCGTCCGTGTCGTCCGCCGAACGCCGCAGCATCGACGTCCGCGGCTCCACCCGGACCACCCGGGCCAGCGTGTCAGGCTGCCCCGACACGTCGCCCACCAGCGCCACCCGGTCGCCGACCACGATCCCCTTACGGCCCAGCTCCCGCGCCTTCATGGCCACGACCAGCCTGGACGCCTGCTGCCTGCGCTTGGCCGCCGAGCCCTTGGCCCGCTCCGGCTCCACCAGCGTCGTGTAGCGGCCCCGGTCCACGGCGACCACGAACCCCTCAACGGCATCCTCGTGCGCAGGCCGAATCCGGGTCCGCGGCCTCGAACCCTTGCCCGGCCTGACCCGCACGTCGTCCTCGTCGTACTCCCGCTTTCTCAGCGGTCCACTCCCATGTGCTCGCTCGATCCTCGTCCGCCGTCGCCCCTCACGGGCGCCCGGCCCACTGCGGACCTATGCCCGCTTCACACCCGGTATCCCCCGGGAACGGCATCCCCCACCGTAACCACCTCCACCGCGGGGAAGCAGCCCCACACCACGGCGACGAAGCCCCGCCCACCCGGGGCCGGGCGCCCCCACCTGAAGGCCCCAGCCGGCGCAACCGGCCGGCACGGTGACCCGCCCGTCCGGGGCAGTGCGCCGCCCCTGAAGGCCCCAGCGGGCGTGACGCGCCCGCACGGCGCGGACCGTCCGTGCGGGCGGTCCGGCGGGGCGGTCGAGGCAGCCTCGTGTACAGGGGTGTCGCTCGCCGTGGCCATGCGGGGGCGTTCTCGGGCTCCGGTAGGCGGGCATGGTGCTGGGCGTGGGTGGTTGCCCGGTCATCGGGGGGCCAGCATGGTGGTCCACATCTGGGCGAACTCCGGCAGGGTCTTGGCGGTCGTGGCGATGTTCTCGACCTCGATGCCCGGGACCGCGAGGCCGATGACGGCGCCGGCCGTGGCCATGCGGTGGTCGTCGTAGCTGTGGAAGGTGCCGCCGTGCAGGGGCCGGGGCCGGACGACGAGGCCGTCGTCGGTCTCCTCGGCGTCGCCGCCCAGGGCGTTGATCTCGGTGACGAGGGCGGCGAGCCGGTTGGTCTCGTGGCCGCGCAGGTGGGCGATGCCGCGCAGGCGGGTGGGGGAGACGGCCAGGGCGGCCAGGGCGGCGATCGTCGGGGTGAGCTCGCCGACCGCGCGCAGGTCGGCGTCGATGCCGCGGATCTCGCCGGTGCCGGTGACGACCAGGTCGTCGACGCCGCCGGACGGGGCGCCTCCCCAGGCCACCCGGGCGCCCATGTCGGTGAGCAGGGTGCGCAGGGCGTCACCCGGCTGCGTGGTCCTGAGCGGCCAGTGCGGGACGGTGACCGTGCCGCCGGTGACGAGGGCGGCCGACAGGAACGGGGCGGCGTTGGACAGGTCGGGCTCCACCACCCAGTCGCGGGCCGCGATGGGGCCGGGCTCGACGCGCCACACGTCGGGCTCGCTGTCGTCGACGCGGACGCCCGCCTCGCGCAGCATGTGGATCGTCATCTCGATGTGCGGCTGGGACGGGACCGGCGGGCCGACGTGGCGGATCGTGACGCCCTTGCCGAACCGGGCGGCCGTCAGCAGCAGCCCGGAGACGAACTGCGAGGAGGCCGAGGCGTCGAGCGTGACCTCGCCGCCGGTCAGGGGGCCGTGGACGGTGAACGGCAGCGCGTCGTTGTCGACGCGGGCGCCGAGGGCGCGCAGGGCGTCGAGGATGGGGCCCATCGGGCGCTTGCGGGCGTGCGGGTCGCCGTCGAAGGAGACGGGGCCGTCGGCGAGCGCGGCCATCGGGGGGACGAAACGCATGACCGTGCCCGCGAGACCGGCGTCGATGGAGGCGCCCGCGCGGACGGGGCCGGGCGTCACCTGCCAGTCGACGCTGGACGGGGTCTCGGCCGTGGCCGTGAGCGTGGCGCCCAGGGCGCGCAGGGCCGCCGCCATCAGATCGGCGTCACGGCTGCGGAGCGCCTGGCGTACGGAACCGGGGCTGTCGGCGAGCGCGGCGAGCAGGAGGGCGCGGTTGGTCACCGACTTGGACCCGGGCAGCGGGACGGTGGCGACGACGGGTGCGGTGGCGAGCGGGGCGGGCCAGTGCGCGTTGGGCATGGCCAAAGACTACTGGCCCCGCGTGCGGGGGAGCGGTGCCCTGTGGACAAGCAGGGGGCGCCTGTGGACGAGCGGCTCGGAGGGCCTTCGGCACGGGTTCGCACATGCAGGCGAAAGGCGTACGTGGCAGTGTGAGGGCATGTGCGGGAGATACGCGTCGGCGCGGGACAAGCACCAGCTGCTGGAGGAGTTCCAGGTGGAGCTGGACGCCGAGCCGGACAAGGAGCTGGCGCCCGACTACAACGTGGCGCCGACGAAGAACGTCTACGCCGTGCTCAGCCGGGTCCCGAAGGACGCCGAGCGGGCGGTGCGGCAGTTGCGGGTCGTGAAGTGGGGGCTGGTGCCGGCCTGGGCGAAGGATCCGTCCGTCGGGTCACGGATGATCAACGCCAGGATCGAGACTGTGGCGGAGAAGCCGTCCTACCGGCAGGCGTTCGCCAAGCGGCGCTGCCTGCTCCCGGCCGACGGCTACTTCGAGTGGATGCCGGTCGAGGGTGACAAGAAGAAGAAACAGCCGTACTTCATCCATCCGGCCGACGGCGGGGTGCTGGCGATGGCGGGGCTGTACGAGTTCTGGAAGGACCCCTCGCGCGACGACGACGATCCGCTGAAGTGGCTGGTCACGTGCACGGTGATCACCACGGACGCGGAGGACGAGCTGGGGCGCATCCATGACCGGATGCCGATGATGATCGAGCCGGAGCGGTGGGCCGAGTGGCTCGACCCGAAGCTGACCGACACCAAGGCGGCCTCGGGGCTGCTGGTGCCGGCCGATCCCGGGCGGCTGACCGCGCATCCGGTCAGCACCGAGGTCAACAATGTCCGCAACAATGGCCCGGACCTCATCAAGCCCTTGCCCGAAGGGGATTCGTAAAGGTGTAAGGAGCGCGTGTAGTGGGCATCCGGTGAGGAAAGCTTTACATCCGTTCACACGGAATCACCCCTATACAAACAGCGCCGGGCGGGATTACCGGGGATCTTTCCGCCGCGGGTTGCCCTCACTTTCCCGGAGGTGCGGATTCGTGGACGTCACGACCGCTCGTGAGCGGCTGGAAGAGATGCTGGCAGAGCTGGATCGGTCGATCGCGGTGCTCCAGGGCGATCCGGTGGCGATCCGCGAGCGCTCGGCGGCCGACGCGGGCGCGGACCTGACCGACGCCGACCGCGCGCAGGCCATGGTGGCCGTGGCCACCACGCAGCGCCGGGCGGTCGTCGAGGCGCTCAAGCGGCTGGACGAGGGCACCTACGGCAAGTGCGTCGACTGCGCCAGCCCGGTGCCCGAGGGCCGCCTGGAGGCGCGCCCCGAGGCCGCCCGGTGCGTGCAGTGCCAGGGCAAGCGGGAGCGCCGGGGCCGCTAGCCGTCGCCCGCGGGCGCTCCGCTCTTGCGGGCGCTGGCCACCAGGTGGATGCCCACCGTGTCGTCGTCGGCGGGCTTGGCCTCCAGCTCGGTGCGCACGAGATAGGCCAGGGTCCGCGTGTCGCCGCCGAGCACGTGGTCGACCGTCGACGGCGACAGCACCGTGCGCGGGCGCATCCACTCCACCTCCAGCCCGGCGCCGGCCAGCAGCTCGCGCAGCTGGCCGCTGCTGAAGCAGCGGGTGATGCTGCCGTCGGGCCACGGCACGAGCATGACCTCGCCCGTCTGCCGCAGGTGCTGCCACTGGCCCTGCTCGGCCAGGATCGCCATGCCGAGCACGAGCGAGTCGACGCACACCAGCGCCCGCCCGCCGGGGCGCAGCACCCGCGCCACGTCGCTCATCGCCGACTCGGCCATGAGCTCGATCGACATCGCCCGTTCCTCGGCGACGACCGCGTCGACGCTCTCGTCGGGCAGGAAGGACAGGTCGTCGGCGCGTACGTGACGGACGAGGTCGGCGTCGCGCAGCCGGTGGTGCCCCTCGGCGGTGCGGCGGAAGTCGAGCACCTCGATCACCCGGTGGCCGGCCCTGGCCGCGTGCCCGGACCAGCGGCCACGCCCGCCGGACAGGTCGAGGACCACGGAGGGTTCGTCAGGGAGCCATCTGGTGAGCTGTTCGGCGACGACGGCGTGATAGAAGGTCCAGTACGGCCCCAGCGTCCCTGAGCCGTTGAGTTCCTCGGCCGGAATGGGCAGCACACGCGACTCCTGGGTTCCGGAAAATGGCTACCAGCCGGTACGTATGGTTTTCCCCGCACCGGGTTGTTCGTCACCTTCTATCTTGCGGGAACAGACGAAGGCGCGGGTGTGTTGCGACGAGCATGCTCACATTGCTCGACTCCCTCCCCGGTGACCGGCCGGTCGCTGACAAGCGGGTATTCTCCCCTGAGTACGGTGTCCCGCCTCAGCAGGCCACCGGTGATCTTAGGGGGGTGGGCCCGGTGCCCGCGACAGGCGCGGAGACTCTGGAGCAGCGGAGCGAGCGTTTCGAACGCGACGTGATGCCTTATCTCGAGCAGCTCTACTCGGCCGCCCTCCGGATGACCCGAAACCCGGCGGACGCGGAGGACCTGCTGCAGGAGACCTTCGCGAAGGCGTTCGCGTCGTTCCATCAGTTCCAGCAGGGCACCAACCTCAAGGCGTGGCTCTACCGGATCCTGACGAACACGTTCATCAACACCTATCGCAAGAAGCAGCGTGAGCCGAAGCAGTCCGGCACCGAGGAGATCGAGGACTGGCAGCTCGCCCGGGCCGAGTCCCACACTTCGAGCGGCTTGAAGTCCGCCGAGGTGGAGGCGCTGGAGCACCTGCCCGACGGTGACGTCAAGCAAGCACTCGCGGCACTGCCCGAGGAGTTCCGGATCGCGGTCTACCTCGCCGACGTCGAGGGCTTCCCGTACAAGGAGATCGCCGACATCATGGGGACTCCGATCGGCACCGTGATGTCGAGGCTGCACCGTGGGCGCAGGCAGCTCAGAAGCCTCCTTGAGGACTATGCTCGCGAGCGTGGCCTGGTCCCGACGGAGGGATCGAAATGAGCTGTGGCAACCCGCATGACACCGACTGCCGCGAGGTCCTCGACAAGGTCTACGCCTACCTCGACGGCGAGCTGACCGAGCACGACGTGGCGGGCATCCGCGTCCACCTCGACGAGTGCGGTCCCTGCCTCCAGGAGTACGACCTGGACAAGGCGATCAAGCAGATCGTGGCCAAGAAGTGCGGCTGCGATCCGGTCCCGGAAGACCTGCGCGCCAAGGTTCTGGCGCGCATCGCGCAGGTACGGGCGGATCTGGCCGACTAGGATTCCCCCATGCGCGTGCTTGTTACCGGGGGTGCCGGGTTCATCGGGTCCAATCTCGTCGACCGTCTGCTCGCGGGCGGGCACGAGGTGGCCGTGGTCGACGACCTGTCCTCGGGCAGCCGCGACAACCTGGCCTCGGCCGCGCGTAGCGACCGGTTCACGCTGCACGAGCTCGACGTGCGCGACCCCGCGCTGCGGGAGCTGGCCGCCGACCTCCGGCCGGAGGTGATCTGCCATCTGGCCGCGCAGATCAGCGTGCGCAAGAGCGTCGCCGACCCGGTGCACGACGCCAGCCTCAACGTCGAGGGCACCGCGTCGGTGCTGACCGCGGCCCACGAGGGCAGCACCCGCAAGGTGGTGTTCGCCTCGTCCGTCGCGGTCTACGGCCGCCCGGCGACGATCCCGGTGCCGGGTGACGCCCCCACCGACCCGCGCTCCCCGTACGCCGCCTCCAAGCTGAGCGGCGAGACCTACCTGGCGACGTTCCGCGCCCTTTACGGGATCGAGTACACCACGCTGGTGCTGTCCAACGTCTACGGGCCGCGCCAGTCGCCCGAGGGCGAGGCCGGGGTCGTGTCGATCTTCACCGACGGGCTGCTCAACGGCACGCCCACGGTCCTCTACGGCGACGGCACGCAGACCCGCGACTACGTCTACGTCGACGACGTGGTCGACGGCTTCGTCCGGGCGTGCGGCTCCGACGGCAACGGCCGCAGGTTCAACCTCGGCACCGGCATCCAGACCACCGACCGGCGGCTGCACTCGCTGATCGCCGACGCGGCCGGCGCGCCCGACAAGCCCGGGTTCGCGCAGCCGCGCGTGGGTGACCTGCCGGCGATGGCGGTCGACCCGGTGCCCGCGTTCGAGGGGCTCGGCTGGGAACCGCGCACCGATTTGTCCACTGGTGTGAAGCTCACGGTGGAGTGGGCGCGTAGTCGCCTCCGGTAGTGGCTTGGTTACGCTTTGCTTGCGATTCGTGACTCCGCCCGTACGGGCTGTCCTTCTTCTGTAGCGTGAGCCCCAGGAGTCGACGTGGAGGCGAGTGGATGTTGAAGGCAATGGTCGCCAGGCTGTTCACGGCCGCCGTGCTCATCGCCCCCGTGGTCGCGGTGATCGCGGGCGGAGCGCTGCCGCCAGGGGTTTCCTGGACCTGATGCGCGTGGGGGGCCGCAATGCGTGATCTGCCGTGGCCCGCGAGGGTCTACCTGCTGGGCGTCATCGGCGCCGCGGCGGCCCTCATCGGGCGCAGCGTGGTCACCTCCGGCGCGCTGGTGGCGCCGGACAATCTCGACGTGCTGCTCGTGCTCGTGCTGCTGTTCCTGGTGTGCGAGTCGATGCCGACGCTGCTCAACGTGGAGCAGTTCGCGGTGTCGGTCAGCTTCTCGGCCGCGCTGGCCGCGGTGGTGCTGATCGGCCCGGAGGGGGCGGCGCTCGTCGGGCTCACCGCCGTGCTCAGCGTCCGCCCCGGGCTGCCGCTGATCAAACGGGTGTTCAACGGGGCCCAGTTCGCCATCTGCGGCTTCGCGGCCGGCGGCGTGTACGTGTGGCTCGGCGGCGCGGTCGGCGTGCCCGAGGTCGCCGCCTTCGACGACCTGATCGGCCCCTACGCCGCGGCCACCGCCGTGTTCGTGCCGCTCAACATCCTGCTCACGCTCACCATGATCAGGCTGGCCACGCACGTCAGGGCCGAGGAGGTGCCGCTGCGCGGGCTGGCCCAGTTCCTGCTGTCCTACCTGGGCTACGGCACGTTCGGGCTGCTGGTGGCCGGGCTGTGGGCGACCGTGCAGTCGATCTCGGCCGTGCTCGTGCTGGTGCCGCTGTTCGTCGCGCGCTGGGCCTTCGGCCAGTATCACGCGCAGCAGCGCTCCTACGACGCCACGATGGCCGCCCTGTGCCAGGCCGTGGAGACCAAGGACTACTACACCAGAGGCCACTGCACCCGGGTCTCGCTCGCCTCCACCATGATCGCGCAGGAGGTCGGCATGGGCATGGAACGGCTGCGCGCCATCCGCTACGCCGGCATGCTGCACGACGTGGGCAAGCTCGGCGTGCCGACCAAGGTGCTGCAGAAGGACGGGCCGCTGACCGAGGAGGAGTTCGCCGCGATCCAGCTCCATCCGATGCGCGGGCTGGAGATCGTGCAGGGCATCGACTTCCTCGACGAGGCGTTCGCCGGGATCATGCACCACCACGAGCGCCACGACGGCAAGGGCTACCCGATGGGGCTGGCCGCCGACGAGATCCCGGAGTTCGCCCGGATCATCGCCGTGGCCGACGCGTTCGACTCGATGACCTCCGACCGCTCCTACCGGGGCGCCCGGCCGGTCGAGGTGGCGGTGGAGGAGCTGCGCAAGGGCGCCGGCACCCAGTTCGACCCGGTCATGGTGGCCGCGTTCGTCAAGGCGCTGGAGCACGACCCGTGGCAGCCGCCGCGCCGCGTCGACCCGCCGACGCCCGAGGACGCCGAGACGCACATCAAGGACCACGACGACCCGACGATGCCCATCGAAGTGGTGACGGGGCAGTGACCTACCAGCGGCTGGGCACCGGCCGGCTCCTCCTCGTCGGCGCGGCCGGGCTCGTCTCCGTGGCCGGGATCGCGCACACCTCGGCCGTCGGGCTCGACCGGCCGGAGATCGCGGTCGGGTTCGGCGCGCTGATCGCGGTCGGCGAGCTGGCCAGGCTCACCATGCCGGGCAACCGCGAGGTCGCCCCGATCGGCGCCGCCGCCGCGCTCGGCTACACGCTGCTGCTCGACCTCAGCCAGGTCCCGCTGCGCCACTCCGCGCTCCAGGTCGTGGCCGTGATCGCGGTCGGCATGATCGCGGGCGCGCTGCCCCACCTGGCCGTCGGGCGTCCGCCGCGCCTCGACGCCATGGCCCGCCGCCTGCTCACCGCCGCGCTGCTGGCCTTCGCCTTCCGCCCGCTGGCCGACCCCCTCTACCGGCTCACCCAGGGCGAGTCGGGCACGTGGTGGCCGGCTCTCGGCCTGATGGTGGCGCTCACCAGCCTCTCGCTGCTGATCGACGTGGTGGTCGCCGCGATGCTGCGGGCCGAGGAGATGCGCACCGCGTTCCGGGTGGCCGTGCGCGACGAGATCAACGTCGCCTTCCCGCTCGGGGTCGCCGTCGCCTCCTCCGGCGTGCTGCTCGCGCTGGCCACCCACAGCATGGACCTGGTGGCGCTGCTCGTCTTCGCGGCCCCGCTGCTCGTCACCCAGGTGGCCTTCCGCAAGTACGCCGGCATCCGCGCCACCTATCTGCAGACCGTGCGCGCCCTGTCGCGGGTCACCGAGGTCGGCGGCTACGTCGAGCCCGGCCACTCGCGCCGGGTCAGCCGCCTGGCCGTGGCGATCGGCAGAGAGCTGGGCATGGCCGAGCCGGAGCTGCTGGAGCTGGAGTACGCCGCGCTCATGCACGACATCGGCCAGCTCTCGCTGCGCGACCCGATCCCCGGCGGCGCGACCGTCCTGACCGACCCCGAGCAGGCCCGCAGCATCGCCGAGCTGGGCGCCGAGGTGATCAGGCAGACCGGCGTGCTCGACCGGGTGGCCGATCTGGTCAGCCGCCAGTGCGACCCGGTGAGCGAGGACCCGCCGCTGTCGAGCCGCATCATCAAGGTGGCCAACGCCTACGACGACCTGCTCGGCGGCTCGACCGACCGCGACCGCGCGGGCGCCGCCCTGGAGCGGCTCAGGCTCGCCGCCGGCACCGCGTACGATGCGGAGGCGGTCGAGGCGCTGGCCCGCGTCACCGGCCGCACGGCCCTGCGGCGCTGACGGCGGGGTTTCGGTCCTGTAGATTCCCGCACTACGGCCCCTTCGCGCACGTGCCACGGCGCTGTAGGTCCTCGCAGTACGGCGCGCCCGCCCACGGGTTTCGGCACTGCCTCATTTGTAGGAAACCTACAGATCCGATTGTCCGGATCGGTGGTTTCGGGGGAAAGGGCTGGCGGCCCCGGCGGTCGTAGGGTTGGCGACGTGCTTAATGAGACGCTCGGACCCGTCCTGATCGCCAACCGAGGGGAGATCGCGCGCCGGATCATCCGCACGGTCCAGCGGCTGGGCCTGCGCGCCATAGCGGTCCACTCCGAGGCCGACGCCGACCTGCCGTACGTGCGCGAGGCCGACGAGGCCGTGCTGATCGGGCCGGCCAACCCCGCGCAGAGCTACCTCGACCCGGTCAAGGTGCTGGAGGCGGCCCGCGCCACGGGCGCCCGGTCCATCCACCCCGGCTACGGGTTCCTGGCCGAGAACGCGGGCTTCGCCGAGGCCGTCATCGCCGCGGGCATGGTGTGGATCGGCCCCGCCCCCGAGGCCATCGACCGGATGGGCGACAAGATCAACGCCCGTAACCTCATGGAGGACGCCGGCGTCCCGGTGGCCGCCGGCACCCGTGAGCCCGTCACCGACCTGGGCCTGGCCATGACGGCGGCCAAGGAGATCGGCTATCCCGTCATGGTCAAGACCGCCGGAGGCGGCGGCGGGATCGGCATGAGCGTCGCGCATGACGACGACGAGCTGGCCAAGGCGTTCGACCAGGCGTCCCGGGCGGCGCTGCGGTTCGCGGCGGCTGCGGCGGCGGGCGGCGCGGGCGACGTGCTCGCCGGTCCGGCCATCCTGCTGGAGCGCTACATCGAGCGGGCCCGCCACGTCGAGGTGCAGATCCTCGGCCGCCCCGACGGCACCGTCGTGGCGCTGGGCGAGCGCGACTGCTCGGTGCAGCGCCGCCACCAGAAGGTCGTGGAAGAGACGCCGTCGCCCGGCATCACGCCCGAGCTGCGCGAGCGCATGCTGGCCGCGGCCGTGCGCGCCGGCGAGGCCGTCCGCTATCTCGGCGCCGGCACCGTGGAGTGCCTGGTCGACGCCGACGCCCAGGACTTCGTCTTCCTGGAGATGAACACCCGGCTCCAGGTGGAGCACCCGGTCACCGAGCTCGTCACCGGCCTCGACCTGGTCGAGCTGCAGCTGCGGGTCGCCGCCGGGGAGAGCCCCGAGATCACGCCCGAGGTCAGCGGGCACGCCATCGAGTTCCGCGTGTACGCCGAGGACCCCAAGCGGTTCTTCCCCGGACCTGGCAAGATCACCGCATGGACCGAGCCCGCGGGCGACGGCGTGCGCGTCGACTCGGGCTACGAGTCGGGCAACACGGTCACCCCGTTCTACGACCCGCTCATGGCCAAGCTCTGTGTGCACGGCGCCACCCGCGCCGAGGCGCTGGAGCGGGCCCGCGAGGCGGTGGCCGGGTTCACCGTCGAGGGGCCCAAGAACAACCTGCCGTTCTGCGCGGAGCTGCTGGACAACGACGAGTTCGTCACCGGCGACTATGACACGGGCCTGGTAGGGCGGATGCGCGCCAAGCGTGCGTAAGACTGTTGAATCATTGGAAGAGGGGAGTCGCGGTGGCTGAGGTCCGAGCTGAGATGGTGGCGAACGTGTGGAAGGTCGTCGTCCGGGAGGGCGACGAGGTCTCCGACGGTGACACGCTGGTCATCCTGGAGTCGATGAAGATGGAGATCCCGGTGCTCGCCGAGGACGACGGCGTGGTGGCCCAGCTCAAGGTGGCCGAGGGCGACGTGATCCAGGAAGGCGACCTGATCGCCGTCATCGAGTGACGCGCGCCAGGAACCTCTCGCGGTCGACGACGACGCGCTCGATCACGCCTCTGGCGACGAGCGCGTGTTTGTCGCTGGCCTGGAAGCCGAAGACCAGCCGCCTGCCGTCGACCTCGGTCAGCTCCACGCCGATGCTCACGTGGGCGCCGACGGGGCTGGCCGCCAGGTGTTCGAGCTCGACCCGGGTGCCGACCGACGTCTCGCCCGGCTTGAGGTGCGGGGCCGCGGCCTGGAGGGTGGCCTGCTCGGCCAGCGCCAGCAGGCGCGGCGTGGCGAGCACGGGCACGTCGCCGCTGCCGATCTTCTCGGCGGTGTCGCTCCGCTCGACCATGGTGAGCAGCTGGGAGCGGAGACCCGGAGCGAGCGTCATGCCGTCAGCTTAGTGTGGCGCGGTGATCTGTCCGAAAACGGGGACAAGCAGGGTTCGCAGGCCGCAGGATAGGGTGGGACAACTTGTGGCATTTGTGTGGCGTGTGAGGAATGTGAGTCGTACACTCTCCGAGTTCCGTGACCTCCGTGTGACCGCACCGCGACACAAGTTCGCTTTGTTGAGAACCCTGGGGTGGGAGAGGGTCTAGAGGCAGGGGGTAGCGGGGGAGTCATGGTGGCCCAAGGGACGACGCTTGCGGGGCGGTATCGCCTGGATACCCGCATCGGCGCCGGAGGAATGGGCGAGGTTTGGCGCGGCGAAGACACCGTCCTCGCGCGGACCGTCGCCGTCAAGGTGCTGCTCCCGGGCCGTATGCAGGACCCCGGTTTCCTCGCCCGCTTCCAGGGGGAAGCGCGCGCGATGGCGACGATCAACCACCCCGGCGTGGTCGACGTCTACGACTACGGGGTCAGCGGCGACACCGTCTACCTGGTGATGAAGTTCGTCGACGGCGAACCGCTCGACCGCCTGCTGGGCCGGCTCGGCCGGATCTCGCCGCAGCCCGCCATGGAGCTCATCGCCCAGGCCGCCTCGGCGCTCCAGGCCGTGCACGACCAGGGCATCGTGCACCGCGACGTCAAGCCGGGCAACCTGCTGGTGCAGCGCGACGGCACGCTCGTCATCACCGACTTCGGCATCGCCCGTTCCGACCTGGCCAACCGGCTCACCGACGCCGGCATGGTGCTCGGCACCGCCGCCTACTGCGCGCCCGAGCAGGCCGAGGGCGCCCCCGTCACGCCGGCCGTCGACATCTACGCGCTCGGCGTCGTCGCCTACGAGTGCCTGGCCGGTCAGCGGCCGTTCGACGGCGACAGCCCGGTCACGATCGCGCTCAAGCACATCCGCGAGGCGCCGCCGCCGCTGCCGCCCGACATCCCCGGGCCGGTGCGCGCGCTGGTCGAGCGGGCCCTGTCGAAGGACCCGGCGCGGCGCTTCCCCAGCGCCAGGGCGATGAGCGACGCGGCCCGCATGGTCGCCACCGGCGAGATCCCGATGACCCAGGCGGCCCTGCCGACCACCGGCGCCACCATGGCCCCGCCGCCCGAGGCGTATCAGACGGGCGCGGTGCAGGCTCCTCCCGAGGCCACGACCGTGGCGGGCCAGCGCCAGGGCAGCCGCCGCGCGGCCAAGGCCCCGCGCCGGGGCGGCCTGGTGGCCGGGCTCGCCGCCGTGCTGGTGCTCGGCGTGGGCGCGGGCGCGGTCGCGCTCACCAACATGAGCGCCGAGGGCGACCGGATCGCCCAGCCGACCCCGACGCCGACGGTCACCGAGTCCAAGCCGAAGAAGCCGACGGAGAAGCCGACGAGGACCCCCCGGGTGAGGCCGTCGACCAAGCCGCCGAGGGAGCAGTCGATCGGCGACAAGACGACGCCCACCCCCGAGGAGACCGAGCCCACCGAGTCTCCGACCCCGACTCCCACGCCCACCCCGACGAAGACGACCACGAAGTCCCCCTCGCCGACGCCCAAGCCGAAGAAGGAGGTGCCGTACATCGTCAACATGCCTTACCCACAGGCCGTGGCCAAGATCAAGCAGGCCGGTTTCGGGTTCAAGGCCGACGACCAGACCGACGGCACCCTGCCCGACATGTGCAAGATGGTCGGCCAGAGCTTCCCCAACGGCGGCGAGATGCTGGAGGTGGGCAAGACGGTCGAGGCGGTGCTGATCCCCACCCCGACCTGTAACACGCCCACCCCGACCGTGACCGCCACGACCACGGTCAAGCCGTAGTCACACCCCCGTGGTGTTGCGGGGGTAGGCGACCTGCGGGTCGGTCGCGATGTTGACCATGTACGGGATGCCGGAGTCGAAGGCGCGGCGCAGCGCGGGCCCGATCTCCGACGCCTTGGTGACCAGCTCGCCGCCGCCGCCCAGCGCGGTGACGACCTGGTCGTAGCGGCACTGCGGCTGCAGCTCGGCGGCCACGTCGTAGCCGTACAGGAGCTGCATCGGGTGCTTCTCCAGCCCCCAGATGCCGTTGTTGCCGCAGATCATGACGACCGGGAGCCGGTGCCGGACGAGCGTGTCGACGTCCATGAGGGAGAAGCCCGCCGCGCCGTCGCCGAGCAGCAGCACCACCTGGGAGGACGGCCTGGCCAGGCGGGCGGCGATGCTGTAGCCGAGCCCGGTGCCGAGGCAGCCGTACGGGCCGGGGTCGAGCCAGTTGCCGGGCCGGCGGGGCTCGACGTACTTGCCCGCGTAGGACACGAAGTCGCCGCCGTCGCCGATCACCACGGCGTCGTCGGCGAGGACCTTGCCGAGCTCGCCGTAGATGCGCATGGGGTGGATCGGGTCGGAGTCGGAGGCGAGCAGGGCGGCGTCGCCGGCGATGGCGGCCGCGGCGGTGTCGCCGAGCGTGCTGACCCAGCTCTCGTAGCGGCTCGGCTTGACGCCGGCTTCGCCGCAGGCCGTGCCGAGGCTCCACAGGACGACCGACAGGTCGCCGGCGGCGGAGGCGACGGGCTTCATGTGGGTGGTGATGCCGGACGGCGCGTCGGCGATGTGCACCACCTTGGCCAGCGGAGCGCCGTCCTTGCCGCCGAACCAGCCGTAGCCGAGGCGGAAGTCGAGCGGGGTGCCGATGACGACGACCAGGTCGGCCTGGGCGAAGGCGAGGCCGCGGGCGCGGGTGACGAGCAGGTCGTGCCCGGCGGGCAGGATGCCGCGGCCCTGGCCGTTGGGGATGACGGGCAGCCGCCAGGTCTCGGCGAAGTCGCGGGCGGCCTCCTCGGCCCGGTCCATCCACACGTCGGACCCGTACACGAGCACGGGCCGCTCGGCCTCGGCGATCAGGGCGGCGATGGCGCGCAGGTCGTCGGGGTCGGGCTCCAGCGGCGACGGCGACTGGGTGCTGGGCTCCGGCACGGGGGCGGGCGAGAACAGGTGGTCCATGTGGACGTCGAGGAAGACGGGGCCGCGGTGCGGCGCGACGGCGGTGCGGAAGGCGGTCTCGACGTCCTGGCCGACGGAGTCGGCGCCGGAGGCGGTGAACGCCAGCTTGGTGATCGGCGTGAACAGCGGCGGGTGGTCCATCTCCTGGAGGGCGCCGCTGCCCCAGCGCGACTGCGGGGCGCGCCCACCCAGGACGACGACGGGGGAGCCGTTGAAGTGCGCGGTGGCCACGCCGCTGACGCCGTTGGTGATGCCGGGTCCGGCGGTCAGCACCGCCAGGCCGGGGTTGCGGGTCAGCCGGGCGGTGGCCTCCGCGGCGAAGACCGCGCTCTGCTCGTGGCGCACGTCGAGGATGCGCATGCCCTCGTGCTGGGCGCCGTCGTAAAGGGGGAAGACATGCCCGCCCGACAGGGTGAACATGGTCTCGACACCATAGGCCTTGGACACGGCGACAGCGGCGTCACCGGCATGCTTCGCAGACTCCATGCCGGGAACTTACCAACCAGTCACAAAAGTAAACAGAGCTTCAGCAGCATATGGACACCTCGCCGTCGGGCGTCGACACAGTGATCTTCCTGGACGAGCCTGGGTCGCTGACCGGCGTCGTGATCACCTGTGGCGCGCTGGTCGTCAGGTCGTAGGCGCCGGGTGGAAGCTCCATGTCGATGTTGCCGGAGGTCTTGACGATCGCGCGCACCTCGCTGGGCTGCGTCATGAACGACAGGTCGAGGTCGCCCGAGCTCACCTCCACGTCCACCTGCTCGCTGCGCAGGGAGTCGCCCCGGACGCTGCCCGATCCGCTCCTGGCGTGCACCTTGCCGGGCAGGTCGTCCAGGCGGACGGCGCCGGAGACGGTGGCGACGCGGACGTCACCGGCGATGTCGTCGACGGCCAGGAAGCCGGAGGCGGTCCTGGCGTCCACGCTGACGTGCTGCGGCACCAGGATCTGGTAGCCGATCTCGCAGACCGGCGCCGTCAGGTAGCCGGCGCCGGGGCAGGAGGAGTCCAGGCGCAGGGTCCGGCCGTCCCAGTCCTCCGCCACGCTGGGCTTCTCCTGTGACCAGCGCATCGACCGGACGAGGAGGATCTGCCCGGCTTCGCCCCGATGGACCTGCACGCTCACGGCCCCCTCCCCGATCACGCGCAGCGTGGTCAGCGCCTCGACCGCGATGACGCGCTCGGTGGTCTCGGTGGGCTCACGGGCGGTGGCGAACCCGCGCCAGATGATCGCGGTCGACACCGTCACCGCGATCACGGTCAGCACCGAGCCGAGGGTCAGCCAGAGCGCTCTCACGGTATGCTCCTGATCTTGAGGAACTGGAGCACGGCCAGCACCCGACGGTGGTCGCCCTCGGCCGGAGGCAGGTCGAGCTTGGCGAAGATGTTGCCGATGTGCTTGCCCACGGCGCCCTCGCTGAGCACGAGCTGCGCGCCGATGCCCGCGTTGGAGCGGCCCTCGGCCATGAGCTTGAGCACCTCGTGCTCGCGCGGCGTCAGCCGGTCCAGCGGGTCGCTGTGGCCGCGCAGCAGGAGCTGGGAGACCACCTCGGGGTCCAGCGCGGTGCCGCCGCCCGCCACCCGGCGCAGCGCGTCGACGAACTCGGCCACGTCCGCCACCCGGTCCTTCAGCAGGTAGCCGACGCCGCCGGCGGCCGAGGCGAGAAGCTGGGCGGCGTAGCGCTCCTCGACGTACTGGGAGAGCACCAGCACGGCCAGCGACGGCTGCTGGCGGCGCAGCACGAGCGCGGCCCGCAGCCCCTCGTCGGTGTGCGTGGGCGGCATCCGCACGTCGGTGAGCACCAGGTCGGGCCGGTGCTCCTCGGCGGCCCGCAGCAGCCCTTCGGCCTCGGCCACGGCGGCCACGATCTCCAGCCCGGCCGCCTCCAGCAGCCGGACGAGCCCCTCGCGCAGCAGCACGGAGTCCTCGGCGAGCACTACTCGCACGGCAGGTCCACCTCGATCGTCGTCGGGCCGCCGAGCGGGCTGCTCAGCCGCAGCCTGCCGTCCACGGCGTCGATGCGCTGCGCCAGACCGCGCAGCCCGGTGCCGCTGTCGAGGCGGGCCCCGCCGCAGCCGTCGTCATAGACGAGCACGTGCAGCCGGTCACGCTCGCGCCGCACGCTCACCTCGGCCTTGGTGGCCGCGGCGTGCTTGGCGATGTTGGTCAGTGCCTCGGACACGATGAAGAATGCCACCGCCTCGATCGTCGGAGTGGCGCGGCGCTCGATGTCGACGCGCAACCGCACCGGGATGGGGGCCCGCGCGGCCACGCCGGACAGCGCCGCGTCGAGGCCCTGGTCGTTGAGCACGGCCGGATGCAGGCCGCGGACGAAGTCGCGCAGCTCCTTGAGCGCCTGCTTGGCCTCCTCGTGCGCGTGCTCGATGGCCTCGCGGGCCGGTTCCGGCAGGTCGGTGAGCGTGGCGCGGGCCAGGCCCAGGTTCATCGCCAGTGACACCAGCCGCTGCTGGGCGCCGTCGTGCAGGTCACGCTCGATGCGCCGCCGCTCGGCGTCGGCGGCGTCGATCACGCCGGCGCGGCTCTCGGTCAGCGTCTCGATGCGCCGCCCCAGCTCGTCGCGGCTGGGGCCGAGCAGCGCCCGCGCCACCGACAGGTCCAGCATCGCCATCCCGCGCGCCAGCACGGGCGCGATCAGCAGGAGTACGGCCCCCGCCACGATGTAGGTGGTGACCACGTTCGGGTCCCGCAGGTCGAACAGGAAGGTCAGCGGCGGCGGTTGGATCAGCGGCGGCAGGAAGGCCAGCAGCCCCACCAGCGCCGCGCCCCACGTCGCCGCGACCAGGAACACCGCCAGCCCGCTGACCAGCGGCGACAGCAGATGGTAGGCGATCTGCCGCCACAGGCTGGAGGTGCGCCAGCTGCGCGCGGGCGGCACCGGCGGGATGCGCTCGCCCAGAAACGCCTCGAACCGGGAGCGCTGCACCCGCGTGAACCAGGGCACGCCGCGCCGCAGCACGGGCGGGGCCACGGCCGACGCGAGCGTCAGCACGGCGAGCGCGAACGCGACGGGCAGCCCGGTCATCACGTGGGCCGTGTCGAGCCACGCCGTGGCCACCCGGGGTCGTTTCATGCCTCCACGGTATTGACTCCTGGGAGCTGCCGGACATGGGCCTGGTGTGCGCGACCAGGGTGGGGCTAGCCCCACCCCCCGACGCTAGGCGCGGCTGGCCGGCCGGGCGCGCACGTGCATCCGCTCGCCCTGGCGGCCGAACAGGCTGAGGATCTCCACCGGCTGGTCGTCGGCGCTGCCGAACCAGTGCGGCAGCCGCGTGTCGAACTCGGCGGCCTCGCCCGCCTTCATCACCAGGTCACGGTCGGCCAGCAGCAGCCGCAGCCGCCCGGACAGCACGTACATCCACTCGTAGCCCTCGTGCGTCTGCTGCTCGGGGACGCCCGGCTCCGGCATGATGACCATCTTGAACGCCTGCAGCGCCCCGGGCTGGCGGGTCAGCGGCAGGACGGTGCGGCCGTGCATCTTGCGCGGCACGGCGCGCACCCTCGGGTCGCCCACCTCCGGCGCGCCCACCAGCTCCTCCAGGGGCACCTGGTAGGCCTGGGCGACCGGCAGCAGCAGCTCGAGGCTGGGCCGCCGCTGCCCGGACTCCAGGCGCGACAGGGTGCTCGTGGAGATGCCGGTGGCCTCGGCCAGCGCCGACAGCGTCAGGCCGCGCTCGGCGCGCAGCCGTTTGAGCCGCGGGCCGACCTGGGCGAGCACCTCTTCGATCGCGGCGATGTTGTCCATGACGTCTCCAGCATCCCGGAAAGAGCAACAGAACTTGCCACATCCGGCGGCTCAGCGCAAGGTCCCCCGGAACGCGGCCGGGTCGAAGGCGCCGCCGAGCGTCACGGCGAGCCCGCGCCGCGCCGCGTCGGCGAAGGCGTCGCCGGACAGCCGCCCGGCCCCTTCGGGCAGCGCGCCGGCCAGCGGCCGGGCGGCCAGCATCTCCAGGTCGGTCACGTTGCTCCGCTCGGCGATCCCCGGCTCGGCCGGCCACGCGCCGATGACCACGCCCGCCAGGTCGAGGCCGCGGTGCGCGAGCGCCTCCAGCGTCAGCGCGGTGTGGTTGAGCGTGCCGCGCCCGGCCGGGGCCACCACGAGCACCGGCGCGCCCAGCAGCCTGGCCAGGTCGGCGATCGTCGCGCCGTCCTCGTCGTAGCGCACCAGCAGCCCGCCGGAGCCCTCCACGACGACCAGCCGGTTGCTCTCGGCCAGCTCGCGGATCCGGCGGGCGGCCTGCGGCATCGACACCGGGGGCAGCCCGGCGGCCCGCGCCGCGGCGGCCGGCGACAGCGGCGCGTCGAAGCGGGCGAACTCGAACGTGGTCGTCACCCCCGACATCCGGATGACCTCGTCCACGTCGCCGGGACCGCCGGGGGCGACGCCGGTCTGGGCGGGTTTCACCACGGCCACGCTCGCCCCCCGGCCCCGCGCCAGCACGGCCAGGGCGGCGCACACGACCGTCTTGCCCACCCCGGAGTCGGTCCCGCTGACCACGATCACGCTCACGCGGCCAAGCGTAGTCAGGGGCGGCGCAGCCTGGTGACGAACTTGTAGCGGTCGCCCCGGTAGAGCGACTGCGCCCACTCCACCGGATTGCCGTCGGCGTCGAAGGCGTGGCGGGTCAGCAGCAACATGGGCAGCCCCACGTCCACGCCCAGCAGCTTCGCGTCGTACGGCGTGGCGAGGACGGTCTCGATGATCTCCTCGGCGTCGGTGAGCCGTACGTTGTAGGCGTTGTGCAGCGTCTCGTACAGGGAGGAGTGCACCTCGAGCTCGCGGCGCAGGCGCGGGAAGCGCCGCGCCGACAGGTGCGTGGTGTCGACCGAGACCGGCTCGCCGTTGGCCAGCCGCAGCCGGTGGATGCGCAGCACGCGGCCGCCCGGGTTGATCGCCAGGCGGCGGGCCAGCGCCTCGTCGGCGGTGATGTAGCCGATCTCCAGGATCTTGGTGTCGGGCTCCAGGCCGGCCGTGCGCAGGTCGCCGATGTAGGAGGTGAGCTGCAGCACCTGCGCGACCTTGGGTTGCGCGACGAACGTGCCCTTGCCCTGGATGCGCAGCAGCCGGCCCTCCACGACCAGCTCGGTCAGCGCCTGCCTGACCGTGGTGCGCGAGGTCTCGAAGCGTACGGCGAGCGTCCGCTCGGGCGGCAGCGCGGAACCCGGCGCGAGCGTCTTGGTCAGCTCGAGCAGGGCCCGTTTCACGTCGTAGTACTTCGGTACGCGAGGGCCGTCGTCTGTCACGCTCTCACCTTCACTTCTGCCGAGCGCCAATCCGGGCAGCTCAGGCTGATGGTGAAGGATAACCGCTGCGGCAGGCCAGGCCGCAACCGCTGTGATGGTCTTCACAGCCCCTGACCCGCCCGAAAAGGCGGCGGCGGTTTGGCTGTTGGCCCCGACAGCACGCATGATGCACTCGTGCCGACTCTCAGCGACCTCGTCGTCCGCCACACCGCGCTCGACGGGGCGGATCTCGACTGGCTGCATTCGCTGGTCTCCGACTGGCAGCTGCTGGCCGATCTGTCGTTCGCGGACCTCATCCTGTGGGCGCCGCTGCTGGGCGAGGGCGGCTGGATCGCGATCGCGCAGATGCGGCCCACGACCGGGCCGACGGTCTACCACGACGACGTCGTCGGCACGGTGGTGGCCAAGGGCGAGCGCCCGCTGATCGACACGGCCTGGGACGAGCGGCGCATCTGCCGCGAGGGCGACCCCGACTGGTCCACGGGCGTGCCCGTGCGCGAGGAGACGATTCCCGTACGGCGTGCCGTCCCCGACGGCGAGGCCCGGTTCCTCGGGGTGATCCAGCGTTCGACGAACCTGTCGTCCGCGCGCACCCCGTCGCGGCTGGAGCTGACCTATCTGCAGAGCGCCTCTGACCTGGCGCAGATGGTGGCCGAGGGGCGGTTCCCGTTCTCCGGCGAGGAGCCGATCCTGGTCCGCTCGCCGCGCGTCGGCGACGGGCTGCTGCGGCTCGACCGGGCCGGGCGGGTGACCTACGCCTCGCCCAACGCGCTGTCGGCCTACCGGCGGCTGGGGCTGCACGCCGACCTGGTGGGGGCCGAGCTCGGCCGGGTGACCGCGACGCTGTGCTACTCCGACGAGCCGATCAACGAAGACCTGATGATCGTGGCCAGCGGGCGGGCGGCCAAGGAGACCGAGGTGGAGTCCGGCGGCACGATCGTGCAGCTCCGGGCGATCCCGCTGATCGTCGGCGGCGGCCGGATCGGCGCGCTGGTGCTCATCCGCGACGTGACCGAGCTGCGGCGGCGCGAGCGCGAGCTGATGACCAAGGACGCGACGATCCGCGAGATCCACCACCGGGTGAAGAACAACCTGCAGACCGTGGCCGCGCTGCTGCGGTTGCAGGCCAGGCGGCTGCGGGTGCCGGAGGGCCGCGAGGCGCTGGAGGAGGCGGTGCGGCGGGTCGGCTCGATCGCGATCGTGCACGAGACGCTCTCGCACGCGCCCGAGGAGTTCGTCGACTTCGACGACATCGCCGACCGGGTGATCGCGATGGCGGGCGAGGTGTCGGCGCCGGAGGCGGCGGTGACGCCGCGCCGGGTGGGGGCGTTCGGCGTGCTGCCGTCGCTCATCGCCACGCCGCTGGCCATGGCGCTCACCGAGCTGCTGCAGAACGCGTTGCAGCACGGCCGGCCGGAGCGGCTTCAGGTGATGGTGGAGCCGGGGCCCGAGCGCCTGCACGTGGTCGTCTGGGACGACGGTCAGGGGCTGCCCGCGGACTTCGACCTCGACAGTTCGACCAGCCTCGGGCTGCAGATCGTGCGCACGCTCGTCGAGGGGGAGCTGTCGGGCAAGCTGTCGGTCCTGCCGCGCGAGGGCGGCGGCACGGAGGTCACGCTGTCGATCCCGCTGCCCGCGTCATGAGCGCCAGATGAGCTGAACGCCGCGTCCCTTCGATCAGGGACGCGGCGTGGTCCTGGCGGACAGTCGATCGCACCAGGCGGTTCGGCTCGCTGCGGGTTTCAGGCGGGTCTCCTTCTGGCGGGCTCAGGCAGTCGCGCGGGCGCGGGCACGGGCACTGCGGCGCTTGAGCGCGCGACGCTCGTCCTCGCTGAGGCCGCCCCAGACGCCCGCGTCCTGGCCGGACTCCAGCGCCCACTTCAGGCAGGCTTCCATGGCCGAACAGGAACGGCAGACCTGCTTGGCCTCTTCGATCTGCATGAGTGCCGGTCCGGTGTTCCCGATCGGGAAGAACAGCTCGGGGTCCACGTCACGGCAGGCAGCTCGGTGGCGCCAGTCCATGCGTCCACTCCTTAGTAGATGGAGCCTGAGATGGGCTCCGTGCGGCATCCTTTGTGAAAGGTTTCACTAACCCGTGCGAACAAGTCCCCGGATCAGGTGAACCGGGGATGCCCGCGGACGGCGGAGGACCCTTGGGGGTTGTTAAAGGTCCTACGTTCCGACGTCAGTGTTGAGCTTTTCAGCCACGGAGAGTGCACGCAAGAGGGTACGGCCGAAGTTTTGGCGGTAATGGATGTCGGATGCGTCACACAATGACCGAATGTAACCAGCTAGACCAGAACTTGTAATGCGTTCGGGATAGACCGGAACGTTACGGATTCGCGTTCTCCCAGGTAGTCCCCGTCCAGTTGGAAGGCCACCGGGCGGGCCGCGGTGAGCGTGAACTCGGCCTCGTCGTGCAACTGGACGAGGTGCCGGCCGCCCGGAAGGCGCTCACTCTCCGTGAGGATGTGACGGATCACCGGGGCCAGCGTCAGCGGACCGATCCGGCGCAGCCCGAGCAGGTCGAGCCCCGTCTCGAACGAGGCCCACGGGGTCGGCCGGACCGGCCGTGTGCCCACGTACGTCCACGGCGAGGTGTTGGACACGATCGCCATGAACAGCCCCTCGGCCGCCGGGATGCCGGGACCGGTCAGCGTCATCGCGGGATGCCTCTTGTCCGTGGCCAGATAGTGCCTCAGAGCCGTGTTCACATACCGGCCAGGGGTAGCCTTCCGTCCCGCTCCGCGCAGGCCCTCCACGGCCCTTACGACCTCGGCGTCGTAGCCCATCCCCGAGCAGAACGTGAAGTAGCGGCTCTCGCCGTCCCACAGCGCCTGCCCCAGGCCCACGCCGCGCCGCCGCCCGTCGCGCAGCGCCTCCAGCACCGCGCCCGTGGCCTCGACCGGATCGTTGGGCAGCCCGAGCGCCCTGGCGAACACGTTCGCGCTGCCGCCCGGGATGACGACGAGCGCCGGGCGGCCGGTGTCGTCGCCGTCGACCGGGTTCAGCAGCCCGTTGACGGTCTCGTTGATCGTCCCGTCGCCGCCCAGCACGGCCACCATGTCGAACCCCTTGGCCCGCGCGGTGGCCGCGAGCATCGCCGCGTGCCCCCGGTAGGCGGTCTCCTCGACGCTGAGGTCCACGGCCGCGCCGAACGCCCGGATGAGCACGTCGCGGGTGCGGGCGTTGGTGGTGGTGGCCTTGGGGTTGACCAGGAGCATCGCGCGCATATGGCCAGCGTAACCGGTGGTGCCTGTCGATATTGTCGTGAAAAATCCCATTCATCGGGTGTGTACGGCGGCGAACGGGGCAGCGATGGCGGCGGATAGGGTGCGGGGTGTGTCGAAGCGTCCGTGGAGCCTGGTTGCCGCCGCCCTCGTCGTCGCCCTCGAAGGGCTGATCGCGCTCGGGCTGGGCGTCTACGTCGGGGTGGAGACGGTGTCCGGGACCCCGGCCAACCTGACCGCCGCGCTGGCCGAGGCCGCCTTCGGGCTGCTGATCGGCGCGGGGCTGCTCTGGGTCGCCTGGGGTGGCCTGCTGGCCGCCGAGCGCTGGGGGCGGGCGCCGGCCGTGCTCGCGCAGATCTTCCTGATCCCCATCTCCGTCACGCTCTTCGACTCCGGCCGCCCCGAGCTCGGCATCCCCCTCCTGGTGGTGGCCCTGGTCGGCCTCGTCGGCCTGCTCGCCCCGCCCACCACCCGCGCGCTCTACGGCGACGAGTCCTGACCTGTACGGGCGCGGCCACGGCGCCCATAATGCGGCCATGGGCCGTCTGGTCGTACATCTGACGAGGTTCGCCGGGGTGATCGCGCCGATCGGGGCAGTCGCGTACACGATCAACGCGATGACCAGGACCGGCGGCTACGTCACCGTCACGGTGCTGTCCCGGAAGGTCACCGGTGAGGTCCGGCGCGAGGAGAGCGTGCTGGACGTCTGGGGCTCCACGCCGGCGGAACAGTTGCTGTCACGGGCCGACGTGCTGCTCGCCGGGCTGAGCGCGGGAGTGGCCGCGCTGCTGCTGCCCGGGGTGCTGCGCGCCCTCACGGCGGGACGGCCTCTGGGGAGGGGGGAGGCGGCGCGGCTCGGCTGGATCGCCCTCGCGGTGATCGTGGCCGTCGTCGCCGGTCCCTGGCTGACCAGGACGGCCACGGCGGCGGTGATCGACCGGGCCGGGCTCGGCAGCACGTTCGCGCCGGCGTCCGGCGCCGAATGGGGCGCGGGCTGGCCGGTGGCCGCGCTGCTGCTCGTGCTCGCCGTGGCGGCGCGGGCGGGAGCGAGAAGAACGGAAGCGGCCGAAGCCGCTCCCGCGGGTTAGTCGTCGGCCGTCAGGCCCTCGCGGAGCTGGGCCAGGGTGCGGGCCAGCAGCCGCGAGACGTGCATCTGCGAGATGCCGAGCTCGGTGGCGATCTGCGACTGGGTCATGTTGCCGAAGAACCGCAGCAGCAGGATGCGCTTCTCGCGCGGCGGCAGCCGCTCCAGCAGCGGCTTGAGCGATTCGCGGTATTCGACCCCCTCCAGCGACTCGTCCACGATGCCCAGCGAGTCGGACACCGCGGGGGCGTCGTCGTCGCCGGAGTCGGGCGCGTCGAGGGACACGGTGGAGTAGGCGTTGGCCGACTCCAGGCCCTCCAGCACCTCCTCCTCGGTCATCTTGAGGTAGGCGGCGAGCTCGGCCACGGTGGGCGCGCGGCCCTCGCGCTGCGACAGCTCGCTGATGGCCTTCGTCAGCGAGAGCTTGAGCTCCTGCAGGCGGCGCGGCACGCGCACCGCCCAGCCCTTGTCGCGGAAGTGCCGCTTGATCTCGCCGACGATGGTGGGCGTGGCGTAGGTGGAGAACTCCACGCCGCGGTTGAGGTCGAACCGGTCGATGGACTTGATCAGGCCGATCGTGGCGACCTGGGTCAGGTCGTCGAGCCATTCGCCGCGGTTGCGGAAGCGGCGCGCGAGGTATTCGACCAGCGGAAGGTGGAGCTCGACCAGCTCGTCCCTGATGCGCTGGCGCCGAGGCTCGTCGGGGCCGAGCTCGGACAGCTCGGCGAAGAGCATGCGAGCCCGCACCCTGTCGGGCACGGCGTGTTCGCTGGTGGCCATGGCTCCAGTCCTTTCCGTCACGCCGGCCTCGCCGCGCCTCGGCGCTTACGCAGGACGATCGCCATGCGATCGGGGGAGTCGGTCACCGCGTCGACGTCGTCGGCCAGGGCGGTCAGCACCATCCAGGCGAAGTCATCGCGTTTGGGCGCGGAGCTCCCGACCGTGGCCACCTCGACGCGAACCTGCATCTCCTGCCCGGTCAGCTCGAACTCGGCCGTCAGGTCGGTGCCCGGCACGGCCTCGTTGAGCAGCATGGCGCACGCCTCGTCGACCGCGATCCGCAGATCCTCGATCTCGTCCAGCGTGAAGTCGAGCCGGGCGGCCAGCCCGGCGGTGGCCGTACGCAACACGGACAGGTAGGCGCTGTCGGCGGGGAGCCTGATGCTCACCACGTCGCGGATGGCGGCCTCGCCTGTCGCACGCGTCTCGGTTTCCTCGGTCACGTTCCTCCTCGCGTATACGACGCCTACTGCAACTTACCGCCCCCGGGAGGTGCTTGGCGGTTTCAGACTCGCCATCAGCGAAAAAGGCTCTGTGCGGGCGGTAGCCGCACAGAGCCTTATGTGCCGCTTTAGGCGGCCTTGGTCTCCCAGAAGATCTTGGAGATTTCGTCGATCTTGCCGAGCAGGTCCTCAGCCTTGGCCACCTCGACGGTGCCCTTGGCGCCCGCGGCCCCGGCCAGCTTGGTGGCCTCCCAGAAGAGCTGGTGCAGCTGCGGGTACTGCTCCAGGTGCGGCGGCTTGAAGTAGTCGGTCCACAGCACCCACAGGTGGTGCTTGACCAGCTCGGCCCGCTCCTCCTTGATCTTGATGGCGCGGGCGCGGAACACCGGGTCCTCGTTGCCCGCGTACTTCTCCATGATCGCCTTGACCGACTCCGCCTCGATCCGGGCCTGGGCGGGGTCGTAGACCCCACAGGGCAGGTCGCAGTGTGCGGAAGCGACATGCTTGGGTCGTAGCAGTCGTGCGAGCATCAGAAAATCCTTCCTTGATGCCGAATCAGCTTGGTCCTGTACCGACCTTACTCGGGTCCAAACGCCTGTGGAGGAGGGGGTCTCGGCGATGAGAGTGCGTGTCGAAGGGGATTCGATGCGGCCGGGTCTGGAGCCGGGAGACTGGCTTCTGGTGCGGCGGGGCGCGCGGGTGCGCCCCGGCGACGTCGTGGTGGCGAGGCTGCCCGGCGACCCGAGCCGGCTGATCGTGAAGCGGGCGCAGTGGCACGGCGAGGGCGGCTGGTGGCTGGAGAGCGACAACCAGCGGGCCGGCGGCCGGCGCGACAGCTGGGACTTCGGGCCGGTCGAGGACGTCGTCGGGCGGGTCGTGCTGCGTTACTGGCCGCTGCGGCGCCGGGCCCGGTAGGCGGCGACGTTGGCGCGGCTGGCGCAGCGGGCCGAGCAGTAGCGGCGCGAGCGGTTGGAGGAGGTGTCGAGGAAGGCCCGCGAGCAGCGCGGCTCCAGGCAGCGGCCGAGCCGGTCGGCGCCCAGCGTGGCCACGACCGCGGCCAGGCCCATCACCGCGGCCGCGCCGGAGTGGTCGGCCAGGTGCAGGTGCCAGCCCCGGCCGTCGTGGTCGGTGAGCTGCGGGCGTACGGGATAGCGCACGAGCAGCGCGTTGAGCAGGGCGGCCAGCTCCTCGGCGTCGGCCGCGGCGTCGAACACGGCCGCCAGCTCGTCCCGCAGCCGCACCAGCTCGGGCGGGGGAGCGGGATCGTTGACGAGGCGGACCGCCCACTCGGCGTAAGAGGTCAGGTCCATGCCGGAGTATTACACGAAAGGGCGGGGCGCCCGGAATCCCCGGACGCCCCGCCCGCGCTCAGCCCTCCGGGTGCAGCACCCGGTGCAGGAACGCGCGGGTCCGCTCGTGCTGCGGATCGCCGATCACCTGGGCGGGCGGCCCGTCCTCGACCACGACGCCGCCGTCCATGAACACCACCCGGTCGGCCACCTGACGGGCGAAGCCCATCTCGTGGGTGACGACCAGCATGGTCATGCCCTCCTCGGCCAGCTTGCGCATGACCGCCAGCACGTCGCCGACCAGCTCCGGGTCGAGCGCCGAGGTGGGCTCGTCGAACAGCATCAGGTCGGGGTTCATCGCCAGCGCCCTGGCGATCGCCACCCGCTGCTGCTGCCCGCCGGACAACTGCGCCGGGAAGGCGTCGCACTTGGCCCCGACGCCGACCTTCTCCAGGTTCTCCCTGGCGACGACCTCGGCTTCCTTCTTGCCCCGCTTCAGCACCCGCTGCTGGGCGATCATCACGTTCTGCAGCGCGGTCATGTGCGGGAAGAGGTTGAACTGCTGGAACACCATGCCGATGGTCCGCCGGACCTCGTCGATGTCCACGTCCGGGTCGGTGACCTCGACGCCCCGCACCCGCACCGTGCCCTTGGTGGGCTGCTCCAGCAGGTTCACGCAGCGCAGCAGCGTCGACTTGCCCGAGCCGGACGGCCCGATCACGCAGACGACCTGGCCGGTGCCGACCGTCAGGTCGATGCCGCGCAGCACCTCGTTCTGGCCGAAGTGCTTGTGCAGGTCCTCGATCTCGATGGCTTCGGTCATCGGGCCGTCCCCTTGCGCTTCTCCAGCCGTCCCGCCAGGTAGCCGAGCGGGATGGTGACGATCAGGTACGTCAGGCCGGCGACCAGGATGGGCGTGGCGTTGGCGTGCGTGGACGCCATGTCGTTGCCGAACTTCGTCAGCTCCACGAACTCTCCCGAGACGCCCAGGAACAGCACCAGCGAGGAGTCCTTGAGCAGGGCCACGAACTGGTTGGTCGTCGGCGGGATGACGATCCGGATCGCCTGCGGGATCACCACGGTGATCTGCGCCCGGGCCGCCGACATGCCGAGCGACCTGGCGGCCTCGGTCTGCCCCTTGGGGACCGCCTGCAGGCCCGCCCGGAAGATCTCCGCCTGGTAGGCGGTGCCGACCAGGCCCAGGCCGAGGATGGCCTGCCCGTACGTGCCGCCGGGCACCTCGAAGCCGGGCAGCGCCAGCGGCAGGAAGACGATCATCAGGAAGACCAGCAGCGCCGGCAGGCCGCGGAAGATCTCGATGTACAGGGTCGCGAGCCACCGGTACGGGCCCACCGTGGACAGCCGCATCAGCGCCACGATCAGGCCGAACACGAACGCGAACGCGAACCCGCCGACCGAGTAGATGACCGTGTTCTTGAGCGCGATCGTGAACAGCTCGGGCAGCATCTGCCCGGCCACGTCCGGCTGGGCGAAGTTCTGCGCCAGGCTGCCCCAGTCGGCGTACACGACCAGGGCGACGAAGGCGACGGTCAGGACGGCGTACTGGACGCCGCGGCTGATCCGCTGTCTCTTGCGGGGGCTGAGCCGGGCGCGTCCCGGCTCAGCCGTCTTCGGCTCGTCCGCCATGGGGTCAGCCCAGCTCGCCGGGCTTCTTGTCGAACCACTTCACGAAGATCTTCTCGTACGTGCCGTCCGACTTGGCCTTGGCGAGCTCCTCGTTGATGGTCTTGAGCAGGACCGGGTCCGCCTGCTTCTTCAGACCGAGCCCGTACTGCTCGCCG
Organism: Nonomuraea sp. NPDC049725; assembly: GCF_040674795.1. Classification (NCBI taxonomy): domain Bacteria; kingdom Bacillati; phylum Actinomycetota; class Actinomycetes; order Streptosporangiales; family Streptosporangiaceae; genus Nonomuraea; species Nonomuraea sp. NPDC049725. The sequence goes on from NZ_JBFANJ010000009.1 coordinate 41,006, forward strand.
GTGTCGAGGCTGGCGATCAGCTCGAACTTCTCGGCGATCTCCGGCTTCTTCAGCCAGGTGAGCACGACCGGGAGGTCCTGGATGATGACGTCGGCCTGGCCGGCCTGGAGGGCGAGCAGCTCCTTGGCCGAGTCGGCGTACTCGGTCGGGTTGAAGCCCTTCTCCGTGGCGTAGGTGAGGCCGGTGGTGCTGGCCTGGGCGCCCAGCTTCAGCCCCTTGGCCTTGACGTCCTCCAGGGAGGCGGCCCCGGTGCCCTTCTTGGCCAGCAGCGCCTGCGTGGCGTCGAAGTAGGGGTCCGAGAAGGTGATGTTGGCCTTGCGCTCCTCGGTGATGGTCATGCCGGCGGCGGCCAGGTCGCACTTGTTGGTGGCCATGGCGGCGCCGCTCTTGATCACGGCGAAGTCGATGTCGACGATCTCCTGCTCGACGCCGAGCTTCTTGGCCACCAGGTCGACGATGTCGACGTCGAAGCCGACGATGTCGGCGCCCTGCTTGAACTGGAAGGGCTCGTAGGGGATGTTCGTGCAGACGGTGAGCTTGCCGGGCTTCACCAGCTGGGCGCCACCGGCCGCCGAGGCGCTGGCGGAGGTCGTGCCGCCGCTCGACGACGACTCGCTGCCGCAGCCGGACAGCGCCAGGGCGGCGGTGAGGGCGAGCGCGCCGGCGGCGGAGGCTCGGCGGTTCAAGGACCAGAGGGCCATGGGTGGCCTCCTCAGTGTTTATGCCAAGAATGTTGGGGTTTCGTGCAGTTTAGATGGGCTTTTGCAGCAGTCCGTCATCTGGTGAGCAACAATGCGTCAACAGAACGGCGTCGGCCCTGATACCAGGGCACGATCACCGGGTGTGTCCGTCTCAGCATGTGGCAGTATGGAGAAACGGGTGACCCCCGTAACCCCTCACCGAGACGATCTGACGAGGGGATCCTGGCGCCTACCGAAGCCAGCCCTCGTGCACGTCCGCCGAAGGTTCACTTCCGTCCGCCGACTTACAGGGGTCACAGTGACTGCCACACCCACATCTCTCGACCAGGATCCCGCCTTCGCCCTGCACCGCGGAGGCAAGATCGAAATCCGTTCCACCATCCCCGTCCGCGACGCCGGCGACCTGTCGCTCGCCTACACGCCCGGCGTGGCGCGCGTCTGCACCGCCATCGCCGAGACGCCCGCGCTCGCCGACGACTACACCTGGGTCTCCAACGTCGTCGCCGTCGTCAGCGACGGCACCGCCGTCCTCGGACTCGGCGACATCGGCCCGTCGGCCGCCATGCCCGTCATGGAGGGCAAGGCCCTGCTGTTCAAGGAGTTCGCCGGCGTCGACGCCGTGCCCATCTGCCTGGCCTGCACCGGCGTCGACGAGCTCGTCGAGACCGTCGCCCGGCTCGCGCCCTCGTTCGGCGGCATCAACCTGGAGGACATCAGCGCGCCGCGCTGCTTCGAGGTCGAGGACCGGCTGCGCGAGCTGCTCGACATCCCGGTCTTCCACGACGACCAGCACGGCACCGCCATCGTCACCCTCGCCGCGCTGAAGAACGCCGCCCGCCTCACCGGCCGCTCGCTCGGCGACCTGCGCGCCGTCGTGGCCGGCGCGGGCGCCTCCGGCGTCGCCGTCACCCGCATCCTGCTGGAGGCCGGCATCGGCGACATCGCCGTCTCCGACTCCAAGGGCCTCATCTACGACGGCCGCGACGGCCTCAACCCCGTCAAGCAGGCCCTGGCCCGCGACACCAACAAGGCCGGCCACACCGGCTCAACCGAGGAGGCCCTGGCCGGCGCCGACGTGTTCGTCGGGCTGTCCGGCTCCACCGTCACCGAGCAGGCCATCGCCTCCATGGCCGAGGGCGCCATCGTCTTCGCCCTGTCCAACCCCACGCCCGAGGTCCTGCCGGAGGTCGCCGCCCGGCACGCCGCCGTCGTCGCCACCGGCCGCTCCGACTTCCCCAACCAGATCAACAACGTGCTCGCCTTCCCCGGCGTCTTCCGCGGCGCACTCGACGTTCGCGCCACCGCGATCACCGAGAACATGAAGGTGGCCGCCGCCGACGCGCTCGCCGCCGTCGTCGGCGACGACCTCACCGCCGAGTACGTCATCCCCAGCCCCTTCGACGTCCGGGTCGCCCCCGCCGTCACGGCAGCCGTCGCCGCCCAGGCCAGAATCGACGGCGTCGCCCGCGCCTGACCTCGCGGCGTCCGCATCCGTCAAAACGAGCTCCGGGAAACGCCAAACTCTCTTTACTCGGCGTGCTATAAACATAGCTCTCTGTAAGGATGCGGGCGCCGGCTCCCGTTATGAGGAGAGCGATGGAACGCGAGCCCAACCGACTGCTACAGCAGCTCATCGCGGAGGCTGGCTTCTCCCACAAGGGACTGGCCAGGCGTCTCAACGATCTGGGTGCCGCCCGCGGCACCCCCGGGCTGAAGTACGACCACAGCTCCGTGCTGCGCTGGATCGGTGGCCAGCGCCCGCGCGACCCGGTGCCGTGCCTCCTTACCGAGATATTCGCACTACGGCTGGGCAGGCCCATCAGTTCTGAAGACCTGGGCATGCCGGCCATCACTACACCCCTCGATCTCGGGCAGGAGTTCACGCACACGTGGCAGGAGGGGGTCGCGACCGTGACGGCGCTGTGGCGGGCCGATGTGGAGAGACGAAGATTCCTGATCGACTCGACGTTCGCGATCGGCGCGGGCTCCGTGGGAGCCGTGCGGTGGCTGACCTCACCACAGGAGGGGCGCCCGAGCAGCTCGGGCCCCCGCCGCGTGGGGAGGGCGGACATCGCCGCCATCCACGAGGTCACCCGATCATTCGGTGAGCTCGACAACAGGTTCGGGAGCGGCAGGGTCCGCTCCTCCGTGGTCAAATATCTGGACACGGCGGTCACGCCGCTGCTGAAGGACGGCTCCTACGGCGACGCCACCGGCAGGCAGCTCGCCGCGGCCGCCGCAGAGCTCACCCGGCTGGCCGGCTGGATGGCCTACGACATGGAGCAGCACGGGCTCGCCCAGCGCTACCTCATCCAGGCGCTACGCCTGGCCAGGGGCGCCGACGACCACGCGCTCGGCGGCGAGATCCTCGCCGGGATGGCCCACCAGGCCATCTACATGGGCCAGCCGGCGCACGCGCTCGACCTGGCGCGCGCCGCCCAGCTCTCGGCCCGCCGCGCGGGCGTCTCCACGCTGGCCTCCTCGGGCCACGTCCTGGAGGCGCACGCGCACGCCGGGCTCGGCGACGCCCGCGCCTGCGCCGCGTCGCTGCACGAGGCCGAACGCGCCTTCGACACCCGCAACCCGGGCGACGAGCCGCGCTGGCTGGGCTACTTCGACGAGGCCTACCTGTCGGCCAAGTTCGCCCACTGCTTCCGCGACCTGGGGGAGGGCGAGCGCACCGTACGGCAGGCGCGGCGCTCCCTCGACATGGACGGGCGGTTCGTGCGCGGGCGGATGTTCAACCTGTCGCTGCTGGCCGCCGGGCTGTTGCAGTGCGGCGAGCTGGAGGAGGCGTGCACGGCGGCGAGCGGCGCCATGACGCTGGCCGGGGAGCTGCAGTCCGTCCGGTCCCGGTCCTACGTGGCCGACCTGCGCCGGCGGCTGGAGCCGTACAAGAACGAACCCGCGGTCCGGGCGCTGAACGAGCGGACGCGGGAGCTGGCGGCGGTCTGAGGTTTCGCCGGCCTGAGGTTTGCCGGTCTGAGGGAGCCCCCGTGCGGCGGGCTCCCTCAGGCACTGGTCTAGCTGAGGAGCTCGCCGTTCGGGCCGACGATCTTCTTCGTCTCGGCGTAGTTCGCCTTGTTGTAGACGTCGGCGACCTCACCGTCGAAGTAGGCCGAGCTGATGTAGTCCACGCGGTTGTTCTCGTCCTGGTCGTGGAACATGCTCGTCACGCCGTTGAGGTAGCCGGTGCGCTTGCTGTTGCTGTAGCGCAGCAGCCAGGGGCCGCCGTCCGCGCCACCGGTCATCGAGCACTTGAGCACCTGGTGCGTCTCGACCCGGAACATGTTGGCCTGGTACGTCTTCTTGGCCGTGTTGCCGTAGCACCACTTGGGGGTCACGCCGGTGAACGGCTTGTCACCGTCGGGGTGCGGGTCGGCCGGGTAGCCGAAGGCCATGACCTTGCCGCCGAGCGGCTGGTTCCAGGCGATGCCCTGGCCGCCGACGACGTCCCCGACCCGCCCGGTGTCCTTGGCGATCCCGAGGATGTACTGCGGCTCGTAGTACTTACGGGACGTGCCGGGCTTGACCCACTTCTGCGTGTAGTAGTGGGTGATGGTGTAGTTGCCGGTCTGGTCGGTGCCCTTCTTGCCGGGACCCTTGTAGGCGTCCCACTGGTCCTTCGTGACCTGCTCGACGGCGGGCTCGCCGAACTTGTAGCCGTTGCCCTTGCCGACCTTGGCGTCGTCGTAGGTCTCCTGCTTGACCTCGACCTTCTCCAGGACCGCGCCCGGGTAGTCGGGGCCAACCAGGTCGGACGGCTTGTCCTCACCCTCCGAGTAGCAGTCGCCCAGGTTCAGCAGGCACTTCTCGAATTCCTTGCGGTCGATCTCGCGCGGCTTGATCCACTTGTCGCCCAGCCACTTGTCGAACTCGGCCTTGGTGACCCGCTTCTCACCGTCGAACTGGAAGCCGTTGTGCACCGCGACGAAGGCGAAGTCACCGTCGTAGTCGTCGTAGGTGTCGAGGTCGTAGGAGGTGAAGGCGTACGCGCCGGCGTAGATGCCGTACGGGGCCTTGCCCTGGTAGTAGGCGGGCACGAAGACCCACTTGTCGAAGACGTCGTCCTTGCCGTTCTCGAACACGCAGTGGCCGGCGGTGGCGACCAGGTTGCGGTGGCGGGACTGGACAGACGTGGCCGAGCACCAGCGGTACTCGCCCTTGTGGTCGATGAAGAACACCTTGCCGATCGTGCGCGGCAGGTTGACGTTCTTGACCTTGAGCGTGGGGGCCTTGGTCGGCGGGGCGACCATGCCGGGCTTGCCGTCGTCCGGCGTCTTGCTGCCGGTGGCGACGAGCTTCTCCACCTTCTTGGCGTCCCAGCGGTACTGGGTGGCCTTGCGGAGGGCGGCGCCGTTGGCGTCCAGCCAGAAGAAGGCGTTGCTGTAGGCGTCGGCGGGCTTGGGGGCGAGCGGGTCTTTGGCCCAGGTGGGTGCGGTGGCGTTGGCCGGGGCGCTGAGCGTGGCCGCGCTCAGTCCGGCGAGGGCGAGGGGGATGAGGAGGCGCTTCACTGGGGTGCTCCACGAAGTTTACAAAACGGGCGTAAGAACCCTATCGCCACTCTGGTCACACGATAAGGGATCTTCTGGATTCCGTTCTAAATGCCGAAAGGCCCGGCGGATGCCGAGCCTTTCGGGTGATGCAAGGGGTGAGTGCGGGGTTTGGACCCCCGCCCTCATGACTCTCTCAAGGCTTACTTGAGGGAGCCGGACCAGTTCTTCTCGGCCTGCGCGTAGACCGCACCGGTCTCGCCGTCGAAGTACGGCGAGGAGCTGTAGTCGTAGCGGTTGTTGCCGTCCTGGTCGTGGAACAGGCTGGTAACACCGTTGACGTAGCCCAGACGCTTCGCGTTGCTGTACTTGATGAGCCACGGAGCGCCGTTGGCACCCGGGGTCATGGCGCACTTCAGAGCGATGTGCTCCTCAGCCTTGTACGCAGCGGAGGCGTAGGTCTTGCCGGAGGTGGCGCCGTAGCACCACTTCGGCGTGACACCCGTGTAGGCCTTGTGGCCGTCGGGGTGGGCGTCCGCCGGGTAACCGAAGACGAACACCTTGGAACCGGTCTTCTGGTTCCAGGCGATGCCCTGGCCACCGACGTTGTCACCGAGGCGACCGACGTCCTTGAGGAAACCGTCGATGATGTAGAAGTCAGTCCGGAAGTACTTGGTGTCCTTGCCGGGCTTGTACCACGCCTGCACGTAGTAGTGCGTGATCGTCGCGGTCTGCTCGTTCTTGACGACCGTCGCCGGGTACTTCTCGGCGTTCGCCTGCTGCTTCTTGAGGTAAGCGTCGGCCTCGGCGAAGGTCACGTGCTCGGTGATGGGCTCACCGAACTTGTAACCGTTGCCCTTGCCAACCTTGGCGGCGTCGTAGGTGGCCTTGGAGACCTCGACCTTGGTCACCTCGGCACCGGGGTAGTCCGGGCCGGTCGGCTGGGACTTGGAGCCCTGCTCGAACCAGTAGTAGTCCTGGGTCTTGGGGTCGAGCTTGCCCTTGTCGAACTCGGCCTTGTCAACCTGGACGTGCTTGTCGACCTTGGCGCCCTCGAACTTGTCGTAGTCCGCCTTGGAGACCAGCTTCGGCGTGCCGCCACCGATCTGGATGCCGTTGTAGACGGTCACGAACGCGTAGTCGCGGTCGTTGTCCTCGTACACGGCGTAGTCGTAGTGCGTGTAGGCGGTCTTACCAACGTAGATGCCGTAAGGCGTCTTGCCCTGGTAGTAGCCCGGCACGAAGACCCAGTTGTCCATGACGGAGGCGTTCTTGCCCTCGTCGTAGACGCAGTGACCGGCGGTCGCGACCAGGTTCTTGTACTTGCCCTGGATCGAGGTCGCGGAGCACCACTTGAGGTCGCCCTCGGAGTCCACGAAGAACACCTTGCCGATGGTCTTCGGCAGGTTGATGTTCTTGGTCTTGGAGGCGACCTTCTTCTCCTCGCCGATCGGCGCAACCGTCGTCGCCTTGGTGTCGGGCGAATAGCCGCCGCTCACCTTGAGCTTCGAGGTCGCCTTGTTCTCCCAGGTGTAGGGAGTCGCCTTGGCGAGGTTGTTGGTGTGCTCGTTGGCGGCCAGCCAGAACTGGGCCACCTCGATGGCGGCCGGGGCGTCCTTGGCCATCGTGTCGTACGCCCAGTCGGGCGCAGCGGCAGTGGCGGAACCGGCGAGGCCGGCGGCCAGCAGACCGGTGGCCAGAACGGCGCCACCGGCGGGGAGGAGGATGCGCTTCACTTTTAACTCCTTGCGCTGTCGTGGAACGCCTCTTGCGTCCCATGCGTCAGTAAAGGGATAGCCAGGAACATACAGTGTCGATCTTGGGAACCGGTAGCTGATCTGACAGGAAAAGATGGGACATGGCGGGCGTGACCGTTCTGTGATGTTTGAACGAGCGTGCCGGATCATCTGGGCAAAGGCCGTCTACGGCGCATAACCGCAGATCACTTGCCGTGCGATACTGGCGTGACAACCGGGCCTCCGGTGCCGCCGCCGATCCCTCTCCTGATGCGATGTGGCGCACATCACACTGCTTCGATGGCACCGTCTGAGCCTCCCGTGCGTCCAAACGCCCAACACTTTCCCGCCGGAATGCCGAAGGGCCCGGCGGATGCCGGGCCCTTCGGGTCAAACAGTGTCGAACAGTGACGAGCTAACTACTTAGACGACCTTGCCGGACCAGGAGTTGGCCGCGGCCTTGTAGATGGACGCCGTCTCACCGTCGAAGTACGGCGAGGAGATGTAGTCGACGCGGTTGTTGCCGTCCTGGTCGTTGAAGGTGCTGGTGACACCGTTCACGTAACCGAGACGCTTGCTGTTCTTGTAGTTGTAGAGCCAGGGACCACCGTCGGCGCCCTCGGTCATCGCGCACTTGAGCGCGACGTGCTCTTCGATCTTCTTGGCCGCGGAACCCACCAGCTTCTTGGTGGTCTTGCCGTAGCACCACTTCGGCGTGATGCCGGTGTAGTTCTTGTGGCCGTCAGGGTGCGCGGAGGCCGGGTAGCCGAACACGCGCACGTACTTGCCGGTGGGCTGGTTCCAGGCGAAGCCCTGGCCGCCCACGACGTCACCGAGGCGGCCGGCGTCCTTGACGTAGCCCTCGATGATCGTGAAGACGGTCTTGTAGAACTTCGTGTCCGAACCCGGCTTGTACCACTGCTGCACGTAGTAGTGCGTGATGGTCCAGTTGCCGCGAGCGTCCTGCTTCACGGTCGCCGGGTACTTCTCGGCGTTCTGCTCCTGCTTCTTCTTGTAAGCAGCCGCCTCGGAGTCGGTCACGATGTCGGTGACCGGCTCGCCGAACTTGAAGCCGTTGCCCTTGCCGACGCGAGCGTCCTTGTACTTGTCGGCGCTGACTTCGACCTTGGCGACCTGGGCGCCGGGGTAGTCGGGACCGGTGGGCTCAGCCTTGCTGCCACGCTTCACCCAGCAGGCGACCGTGGAGGTGGGGTCGAGCTTGCACTGCCGGAACTCGGTCCGGCTGATCTCGACGTCCTTGGCCTCCTTGATGCCCTGGTGCTTCTCGAACTCGGACTTCGAGACCTGCTTGGCCTTGCCGCCACCCAGGTACACGCCGTTGTAGACGGTCACGAACGCGTAGTCGCGGTCGTAGTCCTCGTAGACGGCGAAGTCGTAGTGGGTGAAGGCCTGCTTGCCGACGTAGATGCCGTACGGCGTCTTGCCCTGGTAGTAACCCGGGACGAAGACCCACTTGTCCATCGTGTCGGCGTTGGTGGCCGTGTCGTACACGCAGTGACCGGCCGTGGCGACCAGGTTGCGGTACTTGGACTGGATAGAAGTGGCGGAGCACCACTTCTTCTCGCCCTTCTTGTTGACGAAGAACACCTTGCCGATGGTCTTCGGCATGTTGACGTTCTGGGACTTCGAGGAGCTCTTCTTCTCCTCGCCGATCGGCGCGGCGGAGCCGGGCTTGGTGTCGGCGCTGTAGCCGCCGGCGGTCTTCAGCTTGGCGACGTCGGCGTTGTCCCAGACGTTGGACTGGGTAGCGGCCTTGAGGGCAGCGTTGTTGTTGTCCGCCCAGAAGTCCGCGATGGCCTTGGCGTTGGCAGCGCTCGTCGCCATCGGGTCCTTGGCGATGTCGCTCGTGGCCGTCGCCGAGCCGGCGAGGCCGGCAGCGAGAAGGCCGGTGGCGAGGACGGCGCCGCCGGCGGGGATGAGGATGCGCTTCAAGGGAACTGCTCCTTGGTCTGTCGTGGGCCGCAACGTGCGACCCATGCGTCAGTAAAGGGATAGCAAGGAACATAGCGCGGTGATCTCCGCAGGTGAAAGCCGAAATGACCCGATCGGTTGGGGCCCCGACTCGCGTTACCATTCCGTTACCAGTCAAGGTCGAATGCGGCGAGTGATCGATTGGATGCGTTTTTGCAGGGCATGGCGGGGTTGTGGCAGATGGTGCCGAAGTTCCGTTAACGGGCATGTGCATAGGGTGGCCAGTCAAATGTGACTCAGATCACAGGAACCGGATTGGCGTGTGTTCCGTCTAATTCGCTCTGATCTTCACAGGGAACGTTCAGGTTCGGGTTCCGCAGTCGGAGATACGTGACGGTTTGTCCGTTTGAGGGTGGCGGCTTTCCCTTCCGTTCCGGGCGTTCGGGGGTGCCGGTGGGGCGGAACGGTGGGTGCCGGTGGCGGATCTCGTGCACCGGCCGCTGGTGCCGAGGGTTCAGGCCGCCCGTAGTGGCGTCGGACGTGTGCGTGCCGTCTGCCGCCCGCATCGAGCGCTGTCTCGGATTTGGCTGCATTCGGCTGCTGAAGGGGGCGTTCGGACAGAGCATGGGGGCTGATCCTCCTTCGGCCTCGTGCATCGGGGCTGTGAGCGTCCTGCGCCGGTCAGACCCGGCGGCCGGGTCGCCTCTACGTGGACGACTCCGCGTTGGAGGCACGGGCCCGTGCAACTCGGCCTGACCGGAGGTCGTACGGTCGGCCCGCGCGTACGCCTCGAGCGCGCTCTGGCGGCCATCTAGGGCAGGGAATGGGCGGTTCGCGACGCGCTTGCTCGTGTGCTGGAGGTCTGGGAGCTCGGCCTGGTGACGCCGCGGCCATCAGCGGTGGCCCTGGTGATCGGCTGGGGAGTACGTCAATGCGGGGCGGTTGCTCGGCGACGCCACCAGGGCAACGGGCAGTGGTGGCCGGTCTCCGGCCGCAGCTGGAGCGTGAGGCGCAAAGGAGCTCCTGCGTGGGCGGCTTGGCGAGCGGAGTGAACTGGACGCCTGGCTACGGCGTCGCCTCTCCTCCACCCCGCCCCCCGGTGAAGCAAGGGAAGACGGACACCCCGTGAGGCCGGCGGGACCACATCCGGGGAGTCATGGCTTCGCCCAAGGAACGCGGGGTGTTCCGCTCCGGCTGCATGGTTCCGGTGGCGGCATCGATGGTTCGCCTCTGTTCCGTGGCCAGACGGCCCACGTGGGGTGGGGTGCGCGAGGGGCGGAGCCCCTCGTCCGGGGCGGAGCCCCAGGAGCACAGCCCGAGCAGGGCGCGGCGCGGAGCGCCTGATGGGCGAGGACCATGCGGCCGTAGGGCGACGTACCAAGAAGAGGGAGGCCGGGAATGCCGAAAGGCCCGGCCGTGAGGGCCGGGCCTTTCGAGGAGGGGGCTTACTTGTACAGCTCGCCGTTGCGGCCGACGATCTTGCCGGACCACTTGTTCTTGGCCTCGTTGTAGATCGAAGCCGTCTCACCGTCGAAGTACGGCGAGGTGATGTAGTCGATGCGGTCGTTGGCGTCCTGGTCGGCGAAGGTGCTGGTGACACCGTTCACGTAGCCGAGGCGCTTGCCGTTGTTGTACTGCGACAGCCAGGGGCCGCCGTCGTACCCGGGGGTCACGGCGCACTTGAGGCCGATGTGCTCGTCGATCTTGAGCCAGGAGGCGCCGACCGTCTTGGAGGTGGTCTTGCCGTAGCAGTGCTTCGGCGTCACACCGCTGTACGGCTTGTCGCCGTCGGGGTGCGGGGCGGAGGGGTAGCCGAAGGTGCGGACCGTGCGGTTCGGCGGCTGGTTCCAGGCGACGCCCTGGCCGCCGACGTTGTCGCCGAGGCGGCCGGCGTCCTTGGACAGCAGGATGTAGTGGTGGCCGCCCCAGGAGCGCTTCGGCCCGCTGAACCGGTTGTACTCCGACTTGCTGACCCGCTTGGCACCCTCGAACTGGATGCCGTTGTAGACGGTGACGAACGCGTAGTCGCGGTCGTAGTCCTCGTACACGCCGAAGTCGTAGTGGGTGTACGCGGTCTTGCCGACGTAGATGCCCCACGGCGCCTTGCCCTGGTAGTAGCCGGGGACGAAGACCCAGTAGTCCATCGTGTCGCGGTTGGCGTCGGTGTCGTACACGCAGTGGCCGGCGGTGGCGACCAGGTTGCGGTAGTTCGACTGGATCGACGTGGCGGAGCACCAGCGGAACTTGCCGCTGCCGTCGACGAAGAAGACCTTGCCGATGGTCTTGGGCAGGTTCACGTTGGAGGAGCTGCCGCCGCCTCCGTTGCTCGTCGGGGCGACGCTGGCGGGACGGCCGTCAGGGTTGTAACCGCCGGTGGAGACGACCTTGCGGACCTGCTTGGAGTCCCACGTGTAGGCGGTCGCGCGGCGGAGGGCGGCACCGTTCGAGGCCAGCCAGAAGGACGCGACGGAGGCCGCCTGACTCGTGTTCCTGGCCATGGGGTCGATCGCCACGTCGGCGCTGGCCCCTGCGGTGCCGGTGAGGCCGGTCGCCAGCAGGCCGGTGGCCAGAGCGGCGCCGCCGACGGGGAGAAGGATTCGCTTCAAGGTAACTCCAGGCTTTCCCTTACGCTGACGCGGCGCCTTCGTGCGCTTTGATTGTCAGCAAACGGACAGTCCGGAACCGTACAGGGCCAACCCGGGCCATGCGGGCGGAAAGAAGATCAGGTAAACCTCTGAATGGTTGCCGTGATCGTACCGAGATCCAGGTATGAGCTGATCACCCCCCGTTACTGGGGAGTTGCATATGACTTACATCACATTTGACAGGATCTTCTGTGCGGCGGCGTGGCGATAGACGTCGCCGGTCACGGCTCCGAAGTACGGGGACGACACCGCGTCGAACTCACCCTTGGCGTCACGGTTCCAGGTGAGGCTGTTGACTCCGACGAGGTTGCCGAGCTTCCTCGCGGACTGCCAGTCGACGAGCCAGGGGCCGCCGCTGGCGCCCTTGCTGAAGTTGCAGGGGGCGAGCTGGACGCCGAAGTTCAGCTCCAGGCTGGGGGCGACGGCCTTGCGGGTGCTGCCGACGCAGGTCTGAAGTGTCGTGCCGTTGAACGGGCGGGTGCCGTCGGGCTGCGGGCCGGCGGGGTACCCGAAGGCGTCGACCCGCGACACGGGCGCCTTCTTGCCCAGCTCCAGGCCCTGGCCGCCGACGTTCTCCTGTAGCCGGCCGACGTCCTTGGCGACGTACTTGGCGCCCTGCTTCTCCCAGGTGAAGCCCCGGTGAACGGTGACGAACGCGTAGTCGTAGTCGTAGTCGTTCTTGCCGACCCAGTCCTCGTGGATGCTGATCGAGGAGCCCACGTAGATGCCGTCGGGCATCTCGCCGCTGTTGGTGGGGTTCGGGACGAAGATCCAGTAATCGGCGGCCTTGCCCTGTCGCGGGTCGTAGGCGCAGTGTGCGGCGGTGGCGACCACGCTGAGGTTCCTGGCGGCGACGGAGCTGGCCGAGCACCAGTACTCCTTGTCGCCGAAGCGGAAGAAGACCTTGCCCATGGTCTTGGCCGCGCCCTGTTTGGGGGCGACGGGAGCGACGTTCTGGGTGCCCTGCGCCTTCCGGAGGGCGGCGATAGCCTGGTTCGACACGCTCACGGCGCCGCTCGACGAGGCGGGCGCGGCCTCGGAGGCGGGCGCGGCGGGACTGTAGCTGTCGGCGTCCTTGAGCTTGTCCGGCTTCCAGTAGTCGGCGACCTTCTGCACGTCCGCCTTGGTCCTGGCCAGCGTGACGGTCTGCACCTTGCTGGCCGACGCGGCCTGGGCGGCGGGCGCGACCCCGGTGAGGGCAGGCAGCGTCAGCAGCACGCCGCTGAGCGCGGCGGCCGCCAGATGCCTGGCCCGGGGGATCATGAATTGCCTTTCTTGGGGTTGTAAGGGTGGATTTTTCCAGATCAACAGCCCTTATTGCAGCTCGGATGGAGATTCGTTATCTGATCAAGCGTGACCCGTGTCCTATAAGGAGCATGTCAAACATGCCGCCAATGATCATTTATTGGACCACGTCACCCCAGGTCGACTGCGGTTTCCGGCGCCACCTGAAGGCCCTGGTCCAGAGGTGAGGGGTGCCCCTGGGCATACTGATTGGTTGCGACATGTTGCCGGTCCAGCGGTTGCCTGCTGCCGGCAGCAGATGGTGAACGAGCAACGCGGCTGACGTGCTGGCCACCGAGGCGGGCATCGGCTCGGTCTCGCCGCATTCCGTCGTGCTGTCGGTGCGAGGGTTGCCGCCGGCAGGTAGCCGAAGGAGAACATCGTCGCCCTGGCGTCGCGGTTCCGGGTGAAGCCCTGGCCGTCGACACTGACGTCGAGGCCGTCGGCGTTCGCGCCGGTCCTTCTTTCAGTCGACCGTGATGCTTGGCTAAGGCATCCATCGCTGTGAAGTCGCTGTGCATGTTGCGCGGCTGGTGGCGTAATTGCTTTTAGTTGCCTCCGTTGCGGGGATTGGTGTTTCCGGCGCGCGTAAGGCGAAAATCCAGTAGACGCCCACACTTTGTGGAGAGGGCGTGGCCCACGCTGTTGGGTACCCCTTGCGGCCCTGGTCGGGCGCAGGCTGTTGATGCGGGGCGTCGTGATCGGCCGCAGCTTCGAGCCGGTCCGGGTTTCCAGAACTGGATCGTCAACTGGGCAAGTCGGCCAGGAGGCGGCGGTAAATGGGATAGAACGGTTAGGGCTTGTTGAGGACCAGCGAAATCGCCTCTGTTTGAGAACGGCAGAGATAACCGCACTTACCAAACGTCACTTCTTATCAACCGAACCTTGTTCTGGTTAGATGATGGCATGGATCCACGCACCCCCTGCCTCGTGGGCGTCGCGCAGTGCACTGTTCGTGAGCAGCCCGGTCCCGAACCGCTCGACCTCTGGGAGGAGACGGCCCGCGCCGCTGCCCGGGAGGCGCGGTTGTCTGTCGGGCGGCTCGATTCGATCCAGATCGTGTACACCGACTCCTGGCAGTACGACTCGCCCACCGGCAGGCTTGCCGAGCGTCTCGGCGCCACGCCGCGGCACCAGGTGTACTCCAAGGTCAGCGGCACGGCGCCGCAGCTGCTCATCGGGGCCGCCGCGAGCGAGATCGCCCAGGGGCGCCTCGACTCGGCGCTCGTCGTCGGGGCCGAGGCGCTGGCCACGCGCCGGGCGTACCGGCTGGCGGGGGAGCGGGTGCCGTGGGGTCATGCCGCCGATCCCAAGCCGCCCTACGGCTGGGAACGGCCGCCGCATCCCGCTGAGCTCGCGCATGAGCTGTTCCTGCCGGTGCACACGTACGCGATCATGGAGACGGCGCGGCGGGCGGCGCGCGGTCAGTCCGTCGAGGAGGAGATGCGCGAGCGGGGCCGGATGATGGCGCCGATGACCGAGGTGGCCGCCGCGAACCCGTACGCGTGGCGGCGGAGCGTGCGCGGCCCGGAGGAGCTGGTGACGGGCAATCGGTTCGTCGGGTGGCCGTACACCAGGAACACCGTGGCGGTGCTGGAGGTCGATCAGGCGGCGGCCGTCGTTCTCGTCAGCACGGCTCTGGCCGATCGGCTCGGGGTGCCAGCCGATCAGCGGGTGTATCTGCGGGGCTGGGCGTACGCGGAGGACACCTGGGAGGTCGCGGCGCGGCCGGCGCTGGGGTCGTCGGAGGCGATCGGGCGGGCGGCCGGCGTCGCGTTCGAGCGGGCCGGGCTGAGGTTGGACGACATGCACGCGCTGGACGTGTACAGCTGTTTCGCTGTGGCGTTGCGGCAGGCGTGCGATGCGATCGGACTGGATCCGATGGACGCGCGCGGGCTCACCGTCACCGGCGGGCTGCCGTACGCGGGCGGGCCGGCCAGCGGTTACGTGCTGCACTCGACCGCCACCATGGCCGGGCTGCTGCGTGCCTGGCCGGGCCACGGGCTCGTCACCGGGGTCGGCATGCACCTGACGAAGCACGCGTACGCGGTGTGGTCCACCGAGCCGGGGGGCGTGCTGGGTGACGGGGCGCCGGTGTTCACGGCGGAGCCGGTGCCGGTGGTCGACACGTACGAGGGGGCTGCGGTGGTGGCCGGGTACACGGTCGCGCATGGGCGGGACGGGGGTGCCGAGCGGGGGTACGTGGTGGTCGAGCTGCCGGGTGGCGGGCGGGCGTACGCGCACGTGCTGGAGGAGGAGCTGATGGCGGACGCCGAGTCGCGGGAGCTCGTGGGGCAGGCCGTCCGGGTGACGACGGACGGGAAGGTGAATGTCGCTCGGTGGTGATTCCGTAAAGGCGATGCAAAAATCGTGAGCGCGTGGCTACTCTGTGCTGTTGACATTTTTATGTCATCAGCGGACGCTGGAGTCATGCGGAGGACCACGGTGCGCATCGACGAAACGCTCCTCAACGAGGCGAAGGCGTACGCAGCCCGCAACGGGCGCAGTCTCAACTCGGTGATGGAGGATGCCTTGCGACAACTGCTCAACCGCCCCGAAACGACGCAGCGGCCCCCGATCGACCTCCCCCTGTCCGGCGAGGCCGCAGGGCCGATGCTGACCTGGACGGAGATCAGGGAGCTGATCGACCTGGAGGACATCGAGAAGGTCCTCGGAGGCCGGCATGCGGATGCTTGACGTCAACCTGCTGGTCAACGCCCAGCGGCGTGACATGGAGCATCACGAGCCATGTCTCGCCGCGCTCCAGGAGCTGCTGCACGGAGACGAGGCCTACGCCGTGAGCGACTTCGTCATCAACGGCTTCCTGCGCGTCGTCACCAACGCGCGGATACCGGGAGCCACGAGCTTCGCGACCGCCTGTCGCTTCGCGGCGAGCGTCCGCAACCAGCCGCACGCGGTGGTCGTGCACGCGGGGCCGCGGCACTGGGAGATCTTCACCCGCCTGTGCCGGGAGGCCGGGGCGGCGGGCAAGCTGGTGCCTGACGCCTACCTGGCCGCGCTGGCCATTGAGCATGGTTGTGAATTCGTGACCTGTGACAAGGATTTCGCCAGGTTCGAGGGGTTGCGCTGGCGGTCGCCGCTCAACTGAACTGGAGGACAAGAAGAGACGCCCACCCCCCGGCGAGGTCCGTCGTGGCCGATCAGTTCGATGTCATCGAGGCGGGCGAGCGCGGCCGGCGTCGCTGGGTCGGGCTCGTGGTGGTGCTGGCGCTGCTGGTGGTGCCGGTGGTCAGCCTGCTGGCCAGCCGCGACCCGATGCCGGAGCCGGTCCGCGAGACGGCGCCGATCCGGTCGCTGAAGCGGGTGGAGAGCGCGCCGAACGTGCTGCACCCCGAGGCGCGGGAGCGGGACGGGCGCGAGACGATCGAGGTGGTGTTCCCGCACGGGGTGCGGGCCGAGGTGCGCTATCCGGCCCGACTGGGGCTCGACCGGCTGGGGGTGCGGCCGTTCCAGGGCGTGTGGGTCGACGGCGACTACCGGGAGCTCGTCGCTCCCTACAACGGCGAGGCCGAGGTGACCAGGGGCGGGGAGCCGATCCGGGCGTTCGCCCCGCATGTGACGCTCTGGCCGCGCCAGGCGGGCAGCGGCGCGTACGGGCAGGTGCTGCTGTTCAGGTTCGGGCGGTGGCGGATGGCGATGTACGACAGGCCGGGCGGGCTCGACTACGCGCAGCGGGTCGCGGTGGCCGGGGACGTGCGCGGGGAGGTGACCGGCGGCTATCTGACGCTGTCGGGCACGGACCGGGTGCGGATGGCGGAGCCGGGGGAGCGGGTGCGGGGTGAGCCGGTGGGGCCGCAGCTGTGGTTCGGCGGCGGGATCAGCGACATGGTGGTGCTGATTCCCTCGTGCGCGGAGGTGGACCGGTTGCCGCGCGGGGTGCGGGGGCGTGGCCGTCCGGTCAGCAGCGTGTGCCGGGGCGGGGTGCGGATCGCGGCGGCGGGCGACCCGGGGTTCGTGAAGGCGGCGCTCGACGGGATCAGGATCACTCTGAAGTAGGGTGCGGCCATGTTCGCCGTTACCGCCACACAGACCGACCCCGACAATCCTCTCGCCGGGCTGACGCTCGGCGACCACCCGGAGCCGAAGGCGCCCGACGGGTGGACGACCGTCTCGGTGCGGGCGGCCGCGCTCAACCATCACGACCTGTGGACGCTCAAGGGCGTCGGCATCCGGCAGGACCGGCTGCCGATCGTGCTCGGCTGCGACGCGGCCGGCGTCGACGAGGACGGCAACGAGGTGATCGTGCACGCCGTGATCGGCTCCGGCGCGGACGAGACGCTGGACCCGAAGCGGTCGCTGCTGTCAGAGACCTACGACGGCACGTTCGCCGAGCGGGTGGCCGTGCCGTGCCGCAACCTCGTGCCCAAGCCCGCCGCGCTCAGCTTCGAGGAGGCCGCGTGCCTGCCGACGGCCTGGCTGACCGCTTACCGGATGCTGTTCGACAAGGCCGGGCTGGAGCCGGGCGCGACCGTGCTCGTGCAGGGCGCGGGCGGCGGCGTGGCGACCGCGCTGATCGCGCTCGGCCGGGCGGGCGGCTATCGCGTCTGGGCTACGAGCCGGTCCGGGGACAAGCGGGAGCGGGCTCGCGAGCTCGGCGCCGACCAGGTCTTCGAGCCGGGCGCCAGGCTGCCCGAGCGGGTCGACGCGGTGATGGAGACCGTCGGCCAGGCCACCTGGGACCATTCGCTCAAGTCGCTCAGGCCGGGCGGCCGGATCGTGGTCTCCGGCGCGACCAGCGGGGCCGTGCCGCCCGCCGACCTGAACCGGGTCTTCTTCCTGCAGCTCTCGGTGGTCGGCTCCACGATGGGCACCCGCGACCAGCTCCAGCGGCTGGCCGTCTTCCTGGAGCAGACCGGCGTCCGGCCGGTGATCGACCGGACGCTGCCCATGACGCGGGCCCGCGAGGGGTTCGCCGCCATGGACGAGGGCGACGTGTTCGGCAAGATCGTCTTTACTGGCTGACAGGCGCTGCAGCGGTGGGCGCAGGCCGTACCGGATCATGACCGGAGGGTGTCGCGGACGCGGGTGGCGGCCTCGTCGAGCGCCGTGCGCAGCTCGTCGATCTTCTCGCGCGTGAGGCTGGCCTGCGAGGCCTCCTCACGCACGCCGCCGACGAAGTCGGCGAGCAGCTCGCCGAGCTCGTTGTCGAGCTTGGCCCGCGACGGGGGCGCGCCGCCGAGCGTGCTCCACACCTCGCTCCAGATGCGCCGCCACTCGCCGGTGAGGCGGCCGCTCTCGTCCTGCCAGTGCTGGGCGTGCTCGCGCCACTGGCGGGCCTGCTCCTCCCGCAGGCGCCTGAACTCGGCCTGCTGGCGGCGGACGTCGACCCGCGCGTCGACCCGGACGTCCTTGGCCATCCTGGTCAGCTCCTCGCGGAGCGACCTGACGGTGTCGCGTACGTCCTCCTTGACCTCGCGGGCGATGTCGCGCACCGAGGCGGCGATCTCCTCCTCCAGGTCGTCGAGCTCGTCGAGGCGGTCGTTGAGCTCCTCGCGGCCCTTGTCGGTGATGGAGAAGACCTTCTTGCCGTCGACCACCTCGTGGGTGACCAGGCCCTCCTCCTCCAGCCGCGCCAGGCGCGGGTAGATGGTGCCGGGGGAGGGCGAGTAGACGCCGAGGAAGCGGTCCTGCAGCAGCCGGATCACCTCGTAGCCGTGGCGCGGGCTCTCCTCCAGCAGCTTGAGCAGGTAGAGCCGGAGCCGGCCATGACCGAAGACGGGACTCATCGCTTCTCCCCCTTGAGCAACGTGACCTCGCCGGACACGGTCGTCGCGCTCAGGGACGCCATGCCGCCGCCCAGCCGCCCGGACATCGTCTTCATACCGGGCCCGTTCGTGCCGGCCAGCTCGTCGAACGCGCTGACCAGCCGTCCGGAGGTGGACCTCATGCTGACGTCGGCCTGCG
This sequence comes from Nonomuraea sp. NPDC049725, assembly GCF_040674795.1. Lineage (NCBI taxonomy): Bacteria > Bacillati > Actinomycetota > Actinomycetes > Streptosporangiales > Streptosporangiaceae > Nonomuraea > Nonomuraea sp. NPDC049725. The sequence goes on from NZ_JBFANJ010000009.1 coordinate 59,722, forward strand.
CTGTCTCGGGCAGCCTGACCAGGATGGCGCCCGAGACGGTGCTGAGCGTGACGTGCCCGGTCGGACGCAGCCGCAGGTCGGCGGTGATGCGGCCGGAGACGGTGTTGGCGCGCAGCCTGCGCGGCGTGCCGCCGGCCACGGTCAGCTCGCCTGAGACGCTCTTGAACGACAGGTCGCCCTCCATCGCCCGGCTCTCCACGGCCCCGGAGGCGGTCGTGGCGCTCACCTCGCCGCTCACACCGTCGAGCACGATCTCCCCGGACACGCTCTTGACCAGCGTCGTCCGCTCGAACCCGGCCACCACGGCGGACGCCGTGACCACCCCGGCGCTGACCCGGCAGTGGCGCGGCACGGCGAGCGTCGCGACCGTGCGGCGGCGGTCGCGCCGCAGCCAGCCGAGCAGCCCGTCCCATGTCAGGTCCTTGTAGGCGACGCTCAGCTCGCGGGTGTCCTCGTCGTACGTGACGATCAGCGGGGAGGCCGAGTCGAACTCCGCCACCTCCAGGGTCGGCGGCCCGTCGCTCGCCAGCACGGCCAGCCTGCCCGCCACGATGCGCACGTCGAGCGAGTCCACCGCCCCGAACGTGAGCTGTTCGGGGCCCTCAATCGTCCACTGCTGCATGATCCCGCCTCTCTGGCGACACACTCCTACCGACAGACACGATATGTCGCGTCTGTCGAAAACTCAAGATGTATCGCGTTGTGGAGCAGGGTCAGTCCTCGTCGTCCAGCCGGGCGAGCCACGTCGCCAGCCGCTCGACCGGGGTCTCGAACTCCGGGTTGAGGTCGACGAACTCACGCAGCCGCTCGCCCAGCCACAGCAGGCTGACCTCTTCCTCACCCCGCCGCTCGACCAGCTCCTCGATCCCCCGATCAGTGAAATACATGGTGCTCCCGTTCAGTCAACTCGTCAGCCGCGAAGCGAGATCCGCGGCCGGAATCCGGGCGTCCGCACGCCCGCGCTCCGACCCTATCGAGCAGTGAGCCCCCGCCGGGGCGGGGGCTCACTCAGGCGGTCGGCGACGGTCAGCCGAAGACCTGCTTCACGATCTCCTCAAGCTCGGCGTCGTGGGCGGCGTGCGAGCCGACCGCGGGCGAGCTGTTGGGGGTACGCGAGACGCGCCGCAGCGGGCGGCCGCCCAGCAGCTGCGGGTCCTCGGCCAGCTTGAGCGACAGGTAGGGCCAGGCGCCCATGTTGACCGGCTCGTCCTGCGCCCACACCAGCTCGGCCTGGGCCCCGTAGCGGGACAGCTCGGCGTCGAGCTCCTCGGCCGGGTAGGGGTAGAGCCGCTCGATCCGGACCAGCGCGACGTCGTCACGGCCGGCGCTCTCCCGGGCCGCGAGCAGGTCGTAGTAGATCTTGCCGAACGACATCACGACCTTCGTCACCTTGGCCGGATCGACCGTGGTGTCGCCGATCACCGGCTGGAAGGTGCCGGAGGTGAAGTCCGACGCCTTGGACGTGGCCCGCTTGTGCCGCAGCAGCACCTTGGGCGTGAAGACGACCAGCGGCTTGTGCCGCCCCGACTCGACCTGCCAGCGCAGCAGGTGGAAGTAGTTGGCCGGGGTGGTGGGCTGCGCGACCGTCATGTTGTCGAGCGCGCAGACCTGGAGGAACCGCTCGATGCGGGCGGAGGAGTGGTCGGGACCCTGGCCCTCGTAGCCGTGCGGCAGCAGCAGCACGACACCGGAGCGCTGGCCCCACTTCTGCTCGCCCGACGAGATGAACTCGTCGATGATCGTCTGGGCGCCGTTGACGAAGTCGCCGAACTGCGCCTCCCACGCCACGAGGGCGTCGGGACGCACGACGCTGTAGCCGTACTCGAAGCCCAGCGCCGCGAACTCGCTGAGCAGCGAGTCGTAGATGTAGAGCTTCGTGGTGCCCTCGTTGAACGACTTGAGCGGGGTGTGCTCCGCGCCGGTCACCCGGTCGACCAGCACCGCGTGGCGCTGGGTGAAGGTGCCGCGGCGGGAGTCCTGGCCCACCAGGCGGACCGGGTGCCCGTCGATGAGCAGCGACCCGAAGGCCAGCGTCTCGCCCATGCTCCAGTCGATCGCGTCCTGCTCGACCATCTGGCCGCGGCGCTGGAGCACCGGAGCCAGGCGCGGGTGGACGGTGAAGCCCTCCGGCAGGTTGAGCTGGGTGTCGACGATGCGCTTGAGCGTCTCGTCGCTGATCGCGGTCGGCGTGTCGGCGTGCGACCACTTGACGACCTCGGTCGGCGGCACCCGCATCGCGCCCGCCTCCAGCGGCTTCTTGGCCGCCTCGCGGGTCTCGGTGAACGCCTGCTCCAGCTTGGCCTGGTAGTCGCGCAGCGCCGACTCGGCCTCCTCGACCGTGATGTCGCCCCGGCCGATCAGCGCCTCGGTGTAGAGCTTGCGCGTGGAGCGCTTGGCGTCGATCAGGTCGTACATCAGCGGCTGGGTGAAGGCCGGGTTGTCGCCCTCGTTGTGGCCGCGGCGGCGGTAGCAGATGAGGTCGATCACGACGTCCTTGCGGAACGCCTGGCGGTATTCGTAGGCGAGCTCGCCCACGCGCACCACGGCCTCGGGGTCGTCGCCGTTGACGTGGAAGATCGGCGCCTGGATCATCCGGGCCACGTCCGTCGCGTAGACGGAGGACCGGGAGGAGGCCGGCGAGGTGGTGAAGCCCACCTGGTTGTTGACCACCACGTGCACGGTGCCGCCGGTGCGGTAGCCGCGCAGCTGCGACAGGTTGAGCGTCTCGGCCACGACGCCCTGGCCGGCGAAGGCCGCGTCGCCGTGGACGAGCACGGGCAGGACGGTGAAGCCCTCCTCGCCGCGCTCCAGCAGGTCCTGCTTGGCGCGGACGACGCCCTCCAGGACCGGGTCCACCGCCTCCAGGTGCGACGGGTTGGCGACCACCGAGGCGGTGATCGTCTTGCCGCTGGGCGCGGTGAACGTGCCGGTCGCGCCGAGGTGGTACTTCACGTCGCCGGAGCCGTGCGCGGTGCGCGGGTCGATGTTGCCCTCGAACTCGCCGAAGATCTGCGCGTAGGACTTGCCCACGATGTTGGCGAGCACGTTGAGGCGGCCGCGGTGGGCCATGCCGATGACGACCTCGTCGAGGCCCTCGTCGGCGGCGTCGCTGATGACGGAGTCGAGCAGCGGTATGAGCGACTCGCCGCCCTCCAGCGAGAACCGCTTCTGGCCGACGAACTTCGTCTGCAGGAACGTCTCGAACGCCTCGGCGGTGTTGAGCCTGCTCAGGATGTTGAGCTGCTCGTCACGCTCGGGGGAGGCGTAGGGCTTCTCCACCCGTGCCTGGATCCAGGCCCGCTCCTCGGGGTTCTGGATGTGCATGTACTCGATGCCGACGGTGCGGCAGTAGGAGTCACGCAGCACGCCCAGGATCTCGCGCAGCTTCATCAGCGGCCGGCCGCCGAAGCCGCCGGTGGCGAACTCGCGCTCCAGGTCCCACAGCGTGAGGCCGTGCGACTGGATGTCGAGGTCGGGGTGCTTGCGCTGCTTGTACTCCAGCGGGTCGGTCTCGGCCATGAGGTGGCCGCGCACCCGGTAGGCGTGGATGAGCTCTATCACCCTCGCCGACTTGGCCACGTCCTCGTCGTGGGAGGCCGAGATGTCGCGCACCCAGCGGACCGGCTCGTACGGGATCCGGAGGTCTTCGAAGATCTCGTCGTAGAAGCCGTCCTCGCCCAGCAGCAGCCGGTGGATCGTGCGCAGGAAGTCGCCCGACTGGGCGCCCTGGATGATCCGGTGGTCGTAGGTGCTGGTGAGCGTCATGACCTTGGAGACGGCCAGGCGCGAGAGCGTGTCGGGGGACGCGCCCTGGTATTCGGCCGGGTATTCCATCGCGCCGACGCCGATGATCGTGCCCTGTCCGGGCATCAGGCGCGGGACGGAGTGGACCGTGCCGATCGTGCCGGGGTTGGTCAGCGAGATCGTGGTGCCGGTGAAGTCGTCGACGCCGAGCTTGCCGGCGCGGGCCTTGCGGACGACCTCCTCGTAGGCCATCCAGAACTGCCGGAAGTCCATGTCCTCGGCGGCCTTGATGGACGGCACGAGGAGCTGGCGCTCGCCGTTGCTCTTCTGGACGTCGATGGCCAGGCCGAAGCCCACGTGCTCGGGCTTGACCAGCGTCGGCTTGCCGTCGACCTCGGCGTAGGAGTAGTTCATCTCCGGCATGCTCTTCAGCGCCTTGACGATCGCGAAACCGATCAGGTGCGTGAAGGAGACCTTGCCGCCGCGACCCCGCTTGAGGTGATTGTTGATCACGATGCGGTTGTCGATGAGCAGCTTGGCCGGGATGGCCCGGACGCTCGTGGCGGTGGGGACCGTCAGCGAGGTGTCCATGTTGGCGGCCGTGCGGGCCGCCGCCCCGCGCAGCTTCACCTCTTCGGCGCCCTTGGGCACCTGGGTGACGGGCTGCTTGGGCTTCTCGGCGGGCTTCGCGGCGGGCGCCGGTGGCGGCGCCTTGACCGGAGCGGAAGCGGGCGCGGTTGCAGTGCCGTTCGCCGCCTCCCTGACCGGGGTACGGCCCGGTCCGTAATCAGGGTTGTAGTCAGCGAAGAAGTTCCACCAAGCCTTGTCGACAGACTCGGGATCTTGGAGATACTTCTGGTACAGCTCGTCGACAAGCCACTCATTCTGACCAAAGCTTGCCAGCGGGTTTGTCCGCGACGACTCAGACGACACGGCGCAAATCGCCCTCTTCCGCAGATCGGCGTTGATGTTAGAGAACCTGTCCAAGGCTACTCGCCCGGACCGACGGCGCGCGCCCGCGAGCCGCTGCCGCCTCGCCTGATCCTCTCAGGAGTGTCCCGAGAGGTCACGCGCCCCCAGTCAATCCAGGTGGTGCCGTCAACATTACCGTTTGGTATCAACAGCGGGAACGGAGGTTTAGTTCCCGCCTACGACGAGCCTGGAGGCGATCCGGACGTCGGGGGACAGCCGGGTGAGCAGATCGGCCAGCTCCTCGCCCGCCTCCTTCAGCTCCTCCAGCGACATCGGCTCCAGCCGCTCCAGCAGGAAGATCGCGTTGGTGGTCTCCTCGGTGAGCCGGGTGCGGACCACCTGGCGCCAGTTCCACCTGCGGCAGGTGACGCCCAGGTCGTCGCGCCAGATCACCTCGCCGGGCTCGGGCTGCCCCAGCGCCTCCTCCGACGCCTCCTCGCCGGTCGCCCTGACGAGCCGGGGCGGACCGGAATAGCGGTCGAGGTCCTCGCCGCCGATGGGCAGCGCGTGCTTCACGCTGATCGAGTTGTACGCGTCGACGACCTGGTTGATCTCCGGCAGCGGGAGCCTGCGGGTGAGCGCGTCGACCGAGGGCCGGGTGCGCTGCGGCTTGGCGCCGAAGGCGCGGTAGGCGTCCTTCCAGGCGTCGATCTTGGCCGGCTGGACCTTGTGCGCGGACGCCTCGGCCAGCCAGCCGCGGGTCAGGTCGTCGGTGGGGCCGTTGCGCAGGCCGTGGGCCGTCATGGCCAGGACGGCGAAGTCGGGGCGCAGCGCCAGGACCGCCTCGTCCACCGTGATGTCGTCAAGCATGCGCCTCAGTCTAGAAGGCGGCCATACCGCAAAAAGCTCTTTGCAAAATTGTCTTTGCGGTTTATCGTCAGGGCATGGAGGACGAGTTCAAGATCAGCGATCCGCAGGTGCTCAAGGTCGTGGCGCACCCGCTGCGGGTGCGGCTGCTGGGCCTGCTGCGCGCCGACGGGCCGGCCACCGCCAGCGAGCTGGGTCGGGTGGTGGGGGAGAGCTCCGGCTCGACCAGCTACCACCTGCGCGAGCTCGCCAAGTACGGCTTCATCGAAGAGGACCCCGACCGGCGCGACGGCCGCGAGCGGCGCTGGCGCTCCCGCCACCGCTACACCTCCTGGGACAACCTGGAGATGTCGGCCAGCCCCGAGGGCCGCGAGGCCGTCAAGATCATGCGGCTGCGCCAGGTGGCGGTGCTGGAGCAGCGGGTCCGGGAGTTCGACGAGGGCGAGTGGGCCGACGCGTGGGTGCGCGCGGCCGGGCTGAGCGACAGCCTGGTCCGGCTGCCCGCCTCGGCCCTGCGCGAGCTCCACGAGCGGGTGGACGAGCTGCTGGAGGATCTCGGGGCCCGCTACGCAGGCGCGCCCGACGCCGAGCAGGTGCACGTGTGGGTGGGCGGCTTCCCGCGCCGTCCGGAGGAGGAGGACGAGACGTGACCCCCCGCTCGGCGCTGCGGCGCTACATGCTGGTCAACTTCCTGACGTGGCTGCCCTTGGGGCTCATGCTGCCCGTCATGGTGCTGCTCATGACCGAGCGGGGCCTCAGCCTCGCCCAGGTCGGGCTCGTGACGACCGTGTTCTCGGTCGTCACCATCGCGCTGGAGCTGCCCACGGGCGGGCTGGCCGACGTCGCGGGCCGCCGCGTCGTGCTGGCCGCCTCCGCCGCGTTCACGCTCGCCGCGCTCGCGCTGATGGCGGTCTCCACCACGGTGTGGATGTTCCTGGCGATGGCGGTGCTCAAGGGCGTGGGCCGGGCGCTGTCCAGCGGTCCCGCCACCGCCTGGTACGTCGACACGCTGCACGAGCTGGAGGGGCCGGACGCCGACCTGGGGCGCGGGCTGGCCAGGGGCGGCGCGATGGAGTCTGTGGCGCTCTGCGTGGGCGTGCTTGCCGGCGGGTTCGTCCCCCTCCTCGTGCCGCCCGGACCGCTGCCCCCGCTCGCCGTCCCTGCCGCCGGCGGCGCCGTCGCCGCCGCGGTCCTGCTGGTGGTGGCGCTGCTCGCGCTGCCCGAGCCCGCCCGCGAGCACGCCTCCGCCGTGACGGCGCGCGGGCTGCTGCGCGGCGTGCCCGCGACCGTCGGCGAGGGCGTGCGCCTGGTGGCCGGGGCGCCGGTGCTGCGCCGGCTCATGCTGGTCGCCGCCGGGTCGGGCGTCGCGCTGACCGCCGTCGAGCTGCTCACCCCCGGACGGCTGGCCGAGCTCGCCGGGACCGCCGAGGAAGGTAGCACCGCGTACGCGATCGTGGCGGCGCTCGGGTTCGCCGGGAGCGCCTTCGGGAGCGCGATGGCGCCCCGGGCGGCCCGGCTGGCGGGCCGCGTCACCGGTGCGGGAGGGCCGTCGCCGGTGGCCGGGGCCGTGGCGGGGACCGTGCTGACCTCGGCCTCCGTCGGGGCGCTGGCCGCGACCGCGGGCCTCGGCGGGGCGGCCGGGCTGATCACCGCCGCGACCGCCTACGTCGTGCTGTTCGCCGGGCTCGCCGTCGCGGGCCTGCTCTGCCTGGAGATGACGCACAAGGCCGTCGACGCCGGGCGGCGCAACACCGTCACCTCGACGAGCTCGCTCGCCCTGCAAGGCGGCGCCGCGGCGTCCAACCTGGGGTTCGGCGCGCTGGCCACCGGGGCGGGCACGGTGGCCGCCTGGTCGGTGGCCGCCTGCCTGATCATGGCCTCGGCGCTGCTGTTCGTCAGGATGCCGCGGACCAGTCCAGCTCCGGCCCCACAGGTACGATCCGGCTCGGGTTGATGTTCGTCTGGGTGACGTAGTAGTGCCGCTTGATGTGGTCGAAGTCGGTGGTCTCGCCGAACGCCGGGATCGCGTACAGCCTCCTGGCGTACGACCACAGCGCCGGATAGTCGGTCAGGCGGCGCACCGAGCACTTGAAGTGGCCGTAGTAGACGCTGTCGAACCTGGCCAGCGTCGTGTAGAGGCGCACGTCGCTCTCGGTCAGCGCGTCGAACAGGAACTCCCTGCCCGTCAGCCGCTCCTCCAGGAAGTCCAGCGTGGCGAAGACGCGGCCCACGGCCTCCTCGTACGCCTCCTGGGCGGTGGCGAACCCGGCCTCGTAGACGGCGTTGTTGAGACCGTGGTAGACGCGCTCGTTCATGGCGTCGATCTCGGGGCGCAGCGCCTCGGGATAGAGGTCGGGCGTGCGGCTCCAGGTGGTCTCCAGGTCGAGGGTGATCCGCGGGAAGTCGTTGGTGACGATCCGCCCCTCCTTGGCGTCCCAGACGCACGGCACCGTGTAGCGGCCCCGGAAGTCCGGGTCGGTGGCCAGGTAGAGCTCTGACAGGTAGATGCCGCCGGGGACCCGCCAGCCCTTCTCGTCGCGGATCGGGTCCACGATCGTCACGTCCAGCAGGTCCTCGAGGCCCAGGAGCCGGCGCACGATCAGCGCCCGCTGCGCCCACGGGCAGGCGTAGGAGGCGTAGAGCCGGTAGCGGCCGGGCTCGGGCGGGCCGAGGCGGTCGGTGAAACGGTTCGGCTGCCTGACGAAGCGCCCGTCATCGGCGATTTCACGTTTCATGCCCCCAGTAGAACATGCTTCCGGAACGCCGGGCAGAATCTCGGGCATGGCGAAGTTCGTGGTGACTCCTTCCAGCGAGGAGCAGCGTGCGGCATGGACGGGCGGGACGATCCCCGAGGTGGAGCGGGTGCGGCCGGGCCTGTGGTCGGTGCCGGTGCCCATCCCGATCAACCCGCTGCGCTACGTCCTGGTGTACGTGCTCGAATGCGACGACGGCGTGGCCCTCGTCGACGCCGGATGGAACACCGACGAGGCGTACGACGCGCTGGTCGCCGGGCTAGCCGTGGCCGGTTACGCGATCACCGACGTCAAGGCGGTGCTCGTCACCCACATCCACCCCGACCACTACGGCCTGGCGGGACGCGTCCGGGAGGCGTCCGGGGCGTGGATCGGGCTGCACCCGGCGGACGCCGAGCTGGTCCACGAGCGCTACGACGAGGCCGCCATCGAGTCGCTGGTCGCCCGGGAGCGGGCGCTGCTGGCGCGCTGCGGCGTGCCCCCGGCCACGCTGGACGAGCTGGCCGGCGCGTCGATGATGATCAGGCACCTGGTGTCGGCGGCCAAGCCCGACCGGCTCATCGAGGACGGCGACCGGCTCGGCCTGCCCGGCTGGGACCTGCGCGCGCTGTGGACGCCGGGGCACTCGCCGGGCCACCTCTGCTTCACCTCGCCGTCCAGGAAGCTGCTGTTCTCCGGCGACCACGTGCTGGCCAGGATCACGCCGATCGTCGCGGTGCACCCGCAGTCGGGGCCGAACCCGCTGGCCGACTACCTCGGCGCGCTGGCCGCCGTGCGCGCCCTGGACGTGGAGGAGGTGCTGCCCGCGCACGAGTACCGCTTCCTGGAGCTGGCCGGGCGGGTCGACCACGTGATGGCCCACCACGAGGAGCGGCTGGCCGAGATCGAGGGCGTGCTCGCCGCGTCGGACGGCGTGAGCTGCTGGGAGGCGGCGACCCGGCTGACGTGGTCGCGGCCGTGGGAGTCGATCCCGGCGTTCATGCGCCGAGCGGCCAACAACGAGACGCTGGCCCACCTGGTGTGGCTGGAGGCGCGCGGCCGGGCCCGCCGGGAGCCCGGCGAGCCGGACCGCTGGGTCAGCGGCTGAGCCCCGTCCAGAACGCGTACGCGTGGTCGCGCTCGAACGCGGCGCGCTTCCACGTCCCGGCCGTGAGCGAGCGCACGTGCCGGTCGCGCTCGGCGAACCGCGCCCAGCCCGGGTCGCCGGTGGCCGCGAACCGCACCCAGGCGCCGGTCATCCGCTCGGCCAGCCGCGCCTGCCGGGGCGGCAGCTTCTCGAACAGCTTCAGGTCGAACAGGTACGGCAGCTCCGCCATGTGCTGGGCGCGCACCGGGAAGCTCGTGGCGGGGTAGCCGGCGAACCAGGGCGTGTCCTTCTCGGCGAACTCGTACATCCGGGTGGGCGTCCAGCGTGACAGCAGCCGGGCGGTGTCGAGCGTGGGCGCCGCCCAGGCGTGGTCGGTGCGCACGGCGGCCAGCGCCGCCCCGGCCGAGCCGTGGGCCCGCAGCGGGTAGCGCTTCAGCACGGCGGCGGCGTCGGCGCCGAACTGTGCTCGGATCGCGGGCGCGTACTCCCCGGCGCGCATGGGCCGGCCGCCGGGAGCCAGCTCCGCGCCGGCGACCATGCCGCGCTCCTCGTCGTGGTTGACGCCGACCAGCACCGGGACCCGGTTGAACCGGCCGTCGCGCAGCGCCTGCGCGGGGGTGCGGGGCAGCAGCGCGGTGCCCGCGACCGGGCGCGGCTCGGCGAAGGCGCCGTAGGCGGCGAGCAGGTCGGCAGCCGGCACCGCGCGCAGGCATGCCGCGACGTCGCCGGCCTCCTCGCACCCCACCTTCTCGATCACCTTGGCGCTCTCGGCCTCGGCGGCGGCGCGGGTCCGCGATCCGCCCGTCGCGCAGGGGGCGCTCTGCACGATCGCCCGGTGGAACAGGCCCTTGGACGCGGGCGAGGCCAGGTGGCCGCAGACGGCGTAGCCGCCGCCCGACTGGCCCATGATCGTCACCTTGCCGGGGTCGCCGCCGAACGCGCCGATGTTCGCCCGGACCCAGCGCAGCGCCGCCTGCTGGTCCTCCAGGCCGAAGCCGCCCGATCCGCCGAGCGCGGGGGAGCTGAGGAAGCCCATGACGCCCAGCCGGTAGTTCATCGACACGACCACCGCCCCCGCCGAGGCGAGCCGCGCCGGGCCGTACATGTCGCCCGTGCCGTACATGAGGCTGCCGCCGTGGATCCACACGACGACGGGCAGCTTGCCCTTCGCCTTCGCCGGGGTGGTGACGTTGAGGTAGAGGCAATCCTCGTTCTCGCTGGGCACGCCGATCGGGTAGCCGGTGGGCTGGGCGCAGGCCGGGCCGGGGCGGGTGGCGTCGCGCACGCCGGTCCACGACGCGGCCGGCCGGGGCGAGGTCCAGCGCAGGTCGCCGACGGGCGGCGCGGCGTACGGGATGCCCTGGAAGTAGCGGACGCCGGCGGCGGCCGATCCGCGCACCTCGCCGGCGGCCGTGCCGACCACGACGGGAGCGGTCGCGGCGGCGGCGGGCAGGGCGGGGGTCGCCGTGGCGAGCAGGCCGGCGGCCAGCACGCCCGCGAGCCGTCCGTAGGAGGGGGTCATCTGGGTGTTTCTCCCGTCTCGTGGTGATCTGCAGACGACGGTACGGGCATTTGGGCGATCGCGCAAGTCGTTCGCCTAAGGCGGTCGCATGACACGGTTGCTATGCTGCCCGGCATGGGAAACCGGGAAGATCTGCTCGACGGGGCCAAGCGGTGCCTGCGCGAGAAGGGCTACGACCGCACCAGCGTGCGCGACATCGCCTCCGCCGCCGGCGTCAGCATGGCCGCCATCGGCTATCACTACGGGTCGCGCGAGGCGCTGCTGAACAAGGCGCTGTTCGAGATCCTCGACGAGTGGGGCGACGCCATGGGCCGGGCGCTCGTGCCCGAGTCCGGCGGCGCGGCGGCCGAGCACTACGCGCGCATGTGGGAGGGCCTGCTCGCCGACTTCAGTGCCCATCCGGACCTGTGGCTGGCCTCGGTCGAGCTGTTCATGCAGGCCCAGCGTCAGCCCGAGCTGCGCCCGGCGCTCGCCGAGGGCACCCGGCAGGGGCGGGCCGGGATGGCGGCGATCCTGGAGAGCGTGCCGGAGGACACGGTGCCGGAGCGGTCCGCGCGCACGCTGGGCACGGTCCAGGTCGCGCTGATGACCGGCGTGATGGTGCAGTGCCTGAGCGACCCCGACAGCGCGCCCAGCGCCGCCGAGGTGCTCGACGGGCTGCGGGCCGTCGCCAAGCTGCTCGGCTGAACGCCCCGGCTCGGGTTATGGTGCTCCTACCAGAATGTTGTTCTCCTGGCTGGAGGTTCGATGCTTCGGTTCGATGACAGGGTCGCGATCGTCACGGGGGCCGGGCACGGCCTCGGCCGCTCCCACGCGCTCCTGCTGGCCGAGCGGGGCGCCAAGGTCGTCGTCAACGACCTCGGCGGCGCGCTCGACGGCACCGGCGCCTCCAGCGGCCCGGCCGCCGACGTGGTCGAGCTGATCACCAAGAACGGCGGCCAGGCCGTCGCGAGCACCGACAACGTCGCCACCCCCGAAGGCGCCAGGGCCATCGCGCAGGCCGCCGTCGACGCGTTCGGGAAGATCGACATTGTCGTCAACAACGCCGGCATCCTGCGTGACAAGTCGTTCGGCAAGATGACCGTCGAGGACTTCGACAGCGTCCTCGCCGTGCACGTACGCGGCTCCTACCTGGTCAGCCAGGCGGCCTACCCGTTCATGAAGGAGGCCGGCTACGGGCGGATCGTCAACACCTCCAGCCCCGCCGGCCTGTTCGGCAACTTCGGCCAGGCCAACTACTCCACCGCCAAGATGGGCCTGGTCGGGCTCACCAAGACGCTCGGCATCGAGGGCGCGCGCAGCGGCATCAAGGCCAACGCCATCGCCCCGATCGCCTGGACGCGCATGACCGAGGCGCTGCTGCCCGCCGAGTTCGAGGCGAAGTTCACGCCCGAGCGGGTCAGCGCGCTCGTCGCCTACCTGGTGCACGACTCGTGCGAGGCGAGCGGCGAGGTCTTCAGCGTCGGCGGCGGGCGCGTGGCGCGGGTGTTCGTGGCCGAGGGGCCCGGCTGGAAGAGCGACGACCTGACGCCGGAGGCGCTGGCGGACAACTGGGCGTCCGTCATGGCCGAGCAGCCGTACGTGCTCACGGCGGGCGACTCGATGAAGGCGATGCTCTAGCAGGCGCTGCGCCGGCGGGTTCACGTTCGGGGGCGCCGATCCGTACGGGTCGGTGCCCTGTTTTATGCCGAAAAATCGGGCTTTGTTCGATCATCGACAGAAGTACGGCGAGTTTGGGCGGCTCGCACTCTTGAATTGCCGGATGAGTGATCTTATTGTCGCGGCATGACCCCCGCCCCGGGCTCGCCCGGCGACGTCCTGACGCTGATCAGCGCAGGCTCCGCGACGACCCGTTCCGACCTCGCCCGGCTCACCGGGCTGGCCCGATCCACGATCTCCCAGCGCGTCGACGCGCTGATCGAGCGCGGTCTGGTCGAGGAGACCGAGAGCGGCGAGTCGACCGGGGGACGCCCGCCCCGCCAGCTCCGCCTGCACACCGAGGAGCACGCCTTCGCCGGCGTCGACCTCGGCGCCACCCACTGCCGCATCGCCCTCATGGACATGTCCGGCGACGTGCTCGCCGAGTGCGAGGACTCCCTGCTGATCGAGGAGGGCCCCGAGACCGTGCTCGCGCACGTCGACGGCCGCCTCGACCGGCTCCTCGCCGAGGCCGGGCGGCCCAGGGCGGCGCTGCGGGCCATCGGCATGGGCGTGCCGGGCCCGGTCGAGTTCGCCACCGGGCGGCCCAACAACCCGCCGATCATGCCCGGCTGGAACGAGTACCCGATCCCTGAATACTTCGGCGGCACCGCCGTCCTCGTCGACAACGACGTCAACGTCATGGCCCTGGGCGAGCACCGCAACGCCTTCGGCGACATCCGCCACCTGCTGTTCGTCAAGGTCGGCACCGGCATCGGCTGCGGCATCGTCGCCGAGGGCACCCTCCACAGGGGAGCGCAGGGCTCGGCCGGCGACATCGGCCACATCCGCGTCAACGGCCACGAGGAGGCGGGCTGCCGCTGCGGCAACAGCGCCTGCCTGGAAGCCGTGGCAGGCGGCGCCGCCGTCGCCCGCCGCCTCACCGAGCTGGGCGTCGCCGCCGAGTCGGGAGCCGACGTCGTCGCGCTCGTCCAGGCCGGCAACACCCAGGCGCTGCGGCTCGTCAGAGAGGCCGGCCGGCTCATCGGCGAGGTGCTGGCCAGCCTGGTCAACTTCTTCAACCCCGAGGTCATCGTCATCGGCGGCGCCCTCTCGCGGGTCCACGAACACCTGCTCGCCGGCATCAGGGAGACCGTCTACCGCCGCTCCCTGCCGCTGGCCACCCACCACCTGTCGATCGTGCCGAGCCGCATGGGGATCAACGCCGCCGCACTGGGCGCCGGGATTCTCGCGATCGAGCACTACCTGTCACCGGACAACATCAACCGCATCGTCAACGCCTGACCTTGCGGGAGATCGCCTGAAAGGGAACCCGATGCTCGTCATGAGGGGGATCGTCAAGCAGTTCCCCGGCGTGCGCGCGCTGGACGGGGTCGACCTGGACGTGCGGGCGGGCGAGGTGCACTGCCTGCTCGGCCAGAACGGCGCCGGCAAGTCGACACTGATCAAGGTCCTGGCCGGCGTCCACCAGCCGGACGAGGGCACCGTGGAGTTCAACGGCGCGCAGGTGCGCCCGTCAGGCCCGATGGACGCCATCCGGCTCGGCTTCGCCACCATCTACCAGGAGCTCGACCTGGTCGACGGGCTCAGCGTCGCCGACAACATCTTCCTCGGCCACGAGCACGCCCGCCTCGGCTTCGTCAACACCGGCGCCGGCCACCGCGCCGCCCGCCAGGTGCTCGAACGTCTCGGCCACGGCGAGATCCGCCCCTCCACCGAGGTCGGCAGGCTCTCACCCGCGGCCAAGCAGGTCGTCTCGATGGCGCGGGCGCTCTCCCACGACGCCCGCCTGATCATCATGGACGAGCCGTCGGCCGCCCTCGCCCACGACGAGGTCGCCAACCTCTTCCGCATCATCCGCGAGCTCACCGGCCAGGGCGTGGCCGTCGTCTACATCTCCCACCGGCTGGAGGAGATCCGCGAGATCGGCGACCGCGTGACCGTGCTGAAGGACGGCCGCACCGTCGCCGTCGGCCTGCCCGCCCGCGACACCCCCACCTCCCGCATCGTCTCGCTGATGACCGGCAGGAACGTCGAGTACGTCTTCCCGCCCCGCGCCGCCCGGCCCCCCGGCGACCAGGTGCTGGAGGTCGAGCGCCTGACCTCGCCCGGCGCCTTCCACGACGTCAGCTTCAGCGTCCGCGCCGGCGAGATCGTCGGACTGGCCGGCCTGGTCGGCTCCGGCCGCTCGGAGATCCTCGAGGCGGTGTACGGCGCGCGTCCCGCCTCCGGCAGCGTCGTGCTCGCCGGGAAGCGGTTACGCCGCGGCGGCGTCGTCACCAGCGTCCGCCGCGGCATGGGCCTGGCCCCCGAGGAACGCAAGGCCCAGGCCCTCCTCCTCGACCAGAGCGTCACCGCCAACATCACGCTGGGCAGCCTGCCGGGCTTCGCCAGGTTCGGCTGGATGAACCGGGCCCGGGAGCGCGCCGAAGCCGAACGCCTGGTCAAAGCGCTCGACATCCGGCCGCCCGACCCCGAACGGCCGGTCAAGACCCTGTCCGGCGGCAACCAGCAGAAGGCGGTGCTCGCCCGCTGGCTGCTCGGCAGCCGCCGCCTGCTCCTGCTCGACGAACCGACCAGAGGCGTGGACGTGGGCGCCAGGGCGGAGCTGTACGCGGTCATCCGCGACCTGGCCGACCAGGGCATCGGCGTCCTGCTGGTGTCCAGCGAGGTGCCCGAGGTGCTCGGCCTGGCCGACCGCGTGCTGGTGGTGCGCGAAGGCGCGGTCATCCACGAGGCCGCCGCCGGAGAACTCGACGAGCACCGCGTGCTCGACATGATCATGAATGGGAGAGCGGCCTGATGAGCGACGCCCGAAGACCGCCCGCGGCGGTCCCCGAGACCGGCGGAGCCGCGCCACCACCGGCCCGCGCCACCCTGAACTCCCTCACCGGAGCCCGCCACCTGGGCCTGCTCGTGGCCCTCGGCCTGCTCGTCGTCGTCGGCCTCGTCACCCGGCCGGAGAACTTCGCCACCGCCTCCAACCTCGTCAGCATCCTCTCGCTCGCGGCCACCATCGGCGTGATCACCGTCGGCGCCACCTTCGTCATCATCGGCGGCGGCATCGACCTGTCCGTGGGCGCGATCATGGCCCTGGCGTCCGTCTGGGCCACCACCGTGGCCACCCAGGAGTTCGGGCCCGTCGTCATGGCCGTCTGCGCCATCCTCGTCGGCACCGGCACCGGGCTGGTCAACGGCCTGCTCATCGCCTACGGGCGGCTCGTGCCGTTCATCGCCACGCTGGCCATGCTGGTGGCGGCGCGCGGCCTGGCCCAGCGCATGTCGGACCGCAAGACCCAGCTCATCGACGGCGAGGGCGCGATCGCCGCCCTCTCGACCACCCGCATCCTCGGCATCCCGCTGCTCGTCTACATCTTCGCGCTGGTCGTGGTGCTCGGCTGGATCCTGCTCAACCGCACCACGTTCGGCCGCCGCACCTACGCCGTCGGCGGCAACCCGGAGGCCGCCAGGCTCGCCGGCATCGACGTCCGGCGGCACACGATGCTCCTCTACGCCCTGTCCGGGCTGTGCTGCGGCATCGCCGCCATCCTCATCATGGCGCGCACGACCACAGGCTCGTCCACCCACGGCGACCTGTACGAGCTCGACGCCATCGCCGCCGTCATCATCGGCGGCACCCTGCTCACCGGCGGCCGCGGCACGATCATCGGCTCCATCCTGGGCCTGCTCATCTTCACGCTCATCACGAACCTGTTCATCCTCAACGGCCTCAACACCAGCGACCAGCTGATCGCCAAGGGCCTGATCATCGTCGTCGCCGTCCTTCTCCAGCGGCGAAACCTGAAGGAGAGAGCACCATGAGCAACAACGTCGCGCGCAGGGGATTCCTCGTCGGCGGTCTCGGCGGCGCCGCGCTCTTAGCGGCGGGCTGCACCAGCAACGAGCCGTCGGCCTCGCCCACCACGGCCGCGCCGCAGCCGGCCCCGGCGGCCAGCGGCAACGACGAGCCCGGCGACAAGGTCGTCATCGGCTTCTCGGCGCCCGCCGCCGACCACGGCTGGATCGCCGCCATCGCCAAGAACGCCGAAGCCACCGCCAAGCAGTATCCCGACATCGAGTTCAAGCCGGTCGAGCCGACCAACGACATCAACCAGCAGATCTCCGCCGTCGAGTCGCTCATCGCCGCCAAGGTGAACGCGCTGGTCATCCTGCCCAACGACGGCCAGCAGCTCAACCAGATCGCGCTGCGCGCGACCGAGGCCGGCATCCCCGTGATCAACCTCGACCGCGTCTTCCCGGACAAGCTCGCCTACCGGACGTGGATCGGCGGCGACAACTACGGCATGGGCGTGGCCGCCGGTCACCACATCGGCAAGGCGCTCAAGGACAAGGGCGTGTCGAACCCGGTCATCGTGGAGATCCAGGGCATCGCCACGCTCCCGCTCACCCAGGACCGCAGCAAGGGCTTCGAGGACGCGCTGAAGACGTACGGGTTCAGCGTGACGGCCAAGCAGGACGCCAAGTTCACCGTGGAGACGGGCAACCAGGTGGCGACCGGCCTGCTCCAGGCGCACAAGAAGATCGACGCGATGTGGAACCACGACGACGACCAGGGGGTCGGCGTGCTGGCGGCGATCAAGGAAGCGGGGCGGAACGAGTTCGTCATGGTGGGCGGCGCGGGGTCGGCCAACGCCATGCGGGAGATCCAGTCGGGCACGTCGGTGCTGCAGGCCACGGTCACCTACAGCCCCACGATGGCCTCCTCGGCCATCAAACTGGCGCGCCTGATCGCCCAAGGCAAGGGCATGAGTGACCTCGTGGAGAACCAGGTTCCGCAGTCCATCACGCTCGCGTCCGAGACCATTACCAAGGAGAACGTCGAGAAGTATCTGGACCTCGGCTTCGAATCCTGATCGGGGGTTGCATGTCAGCAAGAACCGTCGGCGTCGGCATGATCGGTTACGCCTTCATGGGCCGCGTCCACTCCCAGGCCTGGCGCAGCGTCGCCGCCTTCTTCGACGTGCCGGCCGTGCCGCGGATGCGGGTGATCGCCGGCCGGTCGAAGGAGGCGACCGAGGCGGCCGCCGAGCAGCTGGGCTGGGCGGAGGCGGTGACCGACTGGCGTGAGGTGATCGCGCGTGCGGACGTCGACGTGGTCGACATCTGCACGCCCGGCGACACGCACGCCGAGATCGCGATCGCCGCCCTGCGCGCGGGCAAGCACGTCATCTGCGAGAAGCCGCTGGCCAACACGGTGGCCGAGGCGGAGGCCATGGTGCAGGCGGCCGCCTCGGCGACGGGGCGCAGCATGGTGGCCTTCAACTACCGGCGGGTCCCGGCGGTGGCGCTGGCCAGGCAGCTCGTGGAGCAGGGCAGGCTGGGGGAGATCCGGCACGTGCGGGCCCAGTATCTGCAGGACTGGATCGTCGACCCGGACTTCCCGCTGGTGTGGCGGCTGCGCAAGGACAAGGCGGGCTCGGGCGCGCTCGGCGACATCGGCGCGCACATCATCGACGCCACGCAGTTCATCAGCGGGCAGCACATCGTCGGGGTGTCCGCGCTGATGGAGACCTTCGTCAAGGAACGGCCGCTGCCGGAGTCGTCGTCGGGCCTGTCGGCCGGGGGCGGCTCGGGCCGGGGGACGGTCACGGTGGACGACGCCGCCCTGTTCACCGCGCGGCTGTCGGGAGGGGCGGTGGGCTCGTACGAGGCCACCCGGTTCGCCACGGGCCGCAAGAACGCGTTGCGCATCGAGATCAACGGCTCGCTCGGCAGCCTCGCCTTCGACTTCGAGTCGATGAACGAGCTGTGGTTCAGCGAGGGCGGCCGGGGCTTCGAGCGCATCCTCGTGACCGAGCCCGACCATCCGTACGTCGGAGCCTGGTGGCCGCCGGGTCACGGGCTCGGCTACGAGCACACGTTCACGCACGAGATCAAGGACTTCCTGGAGGCGATCGCCGAGGGGCGCGACCCTTCGCCGTCGTTCGCCGACGGGCTGCGGGTGCAGCGCGTGCTCGCGGCGGTCGAGCGGAGCGCGGCCGACGGGAGCCGTTTCACCGCTGTGGAGGACTCATGAGACCCATCACGCTGTTCACCGGTCAGTGGGCCGACCTGCCGTTCGAGGAGGTGTGCAGGCTGGCCGCCGAGTGGGGCTACGACGGCCTGGAGATCGCCTGCTCGGGTGACCACTTCGACGTGGCGCAGGCGGTCGCCGACCCGTCGTACGTGGAGCAGAAGCGCGCCCAGCTCGACAAGCACGGCCTCAAGGTGTGGACGATCTCCAACCACCTGGTGGGCCAGGCCGTCTGCGACCATCCGATCGACGAGCGGCACAAGGCGATCCTGCCGGCCCGGATCTGGGGGTCGGGCGATCCGGAGTCGGTGCGCCAGGCGGCGGCCGAGGATCTGAAGAACACCGCGCGGGCCGCCGCGCTGCTGGGGGTCGACACGGTGGTGGGCTTCACCGGCTCGTCGATCTGGCACACGGTGGCGATGTTCCCGCCGGTGCCGGCGTCGATGGTGGACGCGGGCTACCAGGACTTCGCCGACCGCTGGAACCCGATCCTGGACGTGTTCGACGAGGTGGGGGTGCGGTTCGCGCACGAGATCCACCCGAGCGAGATCGCCTACGACTACTACACGACGGTCCGCACGCTGGAGGCGATCGGCCACCGGCCCGCCTTCGGCCTGAACTGGGACCCGTCGCACATGGTGTGGCAGGACCTCGATCCGGTGGCGTTCATCCTGGACTTCGCCGACCGCATCTATCACGTCGACTGCAAGGACACGCGGATGCGCGTGGGGGACGGCCGCCGGGGCCGGCTGTCGTCGCACATGCCGTGGGCGGACATGCGCCGGGGCTGGGACTTCGTCTCGACGGGCCGGGGTGACGTGCCGTGGGAGGACTGCTTCCGGGCGCTCAACTCGATCGGTTACGCGGGCCCGATCTCGATCGAGTGGGAGGACGCGGGCATGGACCGGCTGGACGGCGCCAGGGAGGCGCTGGCCTACATCCGTGACCTCAACGCGATCACGCCGCCGGCGACGGCGTTCGACGCGGCGTTCTCGTCGGGCTGACGACCTCTCCCTGCACGGGCCGCGTCCAGTACGGGGGCGCGGCCCGTGCTTTTTATGGATATTTCGGAAAAAGTGCTTTAAACACCAACCTTTTTATGACGGTGCGCTTAAATCGGTAACTCAGCGCTTTGTGATCTAGGTCGCATTCTCTTTTTCCTATTTCACCCTGATATGCGGTCGTGATACTTCTGTGACGCCGTGCGATCAGGGGACGGAGGGGCGTGACACCGTACTACGCCCCTCCGCGGTCGCACGTCGCCAGGCACTTGACGTGAGGAAACCATTTGCGCACCGTCATGAAGAGCACTGTCGGCAAACTGGCGCTCGGGGTCGCCGCCGTAACCGCTCTCTCGGGGGTTCCCGCCGCTCACGCGGCCGAGCCGCCCACCGCCGTGGAGGCCGCCTCCGCGCAGGCGGCCAAGACCGGCCAGGCCGTGCCCGTGCCGAGCCTGACCGACGCGAACAGCACCACCGTCGCCAACCCCGACGGCACCCTCACCGCCACCATCACCTCCGGCCCGTCCAACGTGAAGCAGGGCGACCGGTGGGTGCCGATCGACACCACGCTCGTCGCCGAGGGCGGCGTGCTCAAGCCGAAGGCCGCCAAGGCCGACGTCACCGTGTCCGCCGGCGGCGAGGGCCCGCTGGCCGCGATGGTCGACGAGCAGGGGCGGAAGTTCTCCCTCCAGTGGCCGCAGGCGCTGCCCGCGCCCGAGGTCGCGGGCAACGTCGCCACGTTCGCCGACGCCGCCGGGCCGGGCGCCGACCTGGTGGTGACCGTCCTGCCGACGGGCTTCCGGCACGACGTGGTCCTCCGTACGAAGCCGTCCGGGCCGATCGAGCTGCGGATCCCCGTACGGACCGAAGGGGTGGAGCTGGGCGAGGCCGCCGACGGGCGGCTGGAGCTCAGGAGCGACGCCGGCGAGGTCGTCGCGGCCGGCGCCAAGCCGGTGATGTGGGACGCCAGTGGGCGCGGCAAGCCGCGCGGCGACGCCATCGCCCCGGTCGAGGCCGCCGTGCGGACCGAGAACGGCGCCAAGGTCCTGGTGCTCACGCCGGACGCGGAGTTCCTGTCGGACCCGGAGCGGGTCTACCCGGTGACCGTCGACCCGACGATCACGCTGCCCGGCGTGGAGGTCGACACCGACGTGGCCACCTCCTGGGCCTCGCACCCCGGCGACGCGATGATCATCGCGGGCACCATGCCGTGGGAGAACGGCCAGGGCGGCGACGTGATGCGCAGCCTGGTCAAGTTCGACACCAGCGCGTTCACCGGCAAGCGGGTGCTGTGGGCGGGCCTCGGCATGTGGAACGTCGAGACCAACGCCTGCGGCCTGCGCGTCGGCTCCGGCCTCACCGCCGAGCGCGTCACCGGCCCGTGGGACGAGAACAACCTCAACTGGGACAACAAGCCCCCCACGGTCAAGGAGGGCTCCTCCACCGCGCGTGCAGGACTCGGCCGCACCTGGACCGAGCCCTGCGCCGGCGGCCCCGGGTTCCTGACGTGGGGCGTGACCGGCATCGCGCAGGCGTGGGCCAAGGGCGCCCCCAACCACGGCATCCAGCTGCGCGGCGCCGACGAGAGCGAGGCCACGAACTGGCGGGCGTTCGCCGCCTCCGAGAACAAGGAGCAGGGCGTCAAGCCGCCCACGCTGGCGGTCGTCTACTGGCGCTAGATCGGGTAGGACGGGGGGATGGATCTCGACTGGACCGCCGAGCTGCACGAGCAGCTCTCCTGGCACTGGACCAGGCAGCTCCGCCCCCGCCTCGACGGCCTGAGCGACGAGGAGTATCTCTGGGAGCCGGCCCCCGGCTCCTGGAGCATCCGTGACGGCGTCATCGACACGGCCTACCCGCCGCCGGAGCCCGCGCCCGTCACCACGATCGCCTGGCGGCTGGCCCACGTCATCGTCGGCGTCCTCGGCGCCCGCACCGCCGCCCAGTTCGGCGGCCCCGCCGTCGACTACGGCACGTTCCCGTACGCGACGACGGCGGCGGGCGCGCTGGAGCAGCTCGACGAGGCGTACGAGCGCTGGTCGAGCGGCGTGCGCTCGCTCGGGCCGCGCGACCTGGCGCGGCCCGTCGGCCCCTCGGAGGGCCCGTACGCCGACCGGCCGCTGGCCACCCTGGTGCTCCACATCAACCGGGAGGTCATCCACCACGGCGCCGAGGTCGCGCTGCTGCGCGACCTGTGGGCGCACCGCTGAGCGTCAGTCCATCACCACGATCTGGCGCAGCACCTCGCCGCCCCGCAGCGCGGCCACGGCGTCGTTGAGGTCGGCCAGCCGGATCCGCGAGCTGATCATCGACTCCAGGTCGAGCTGCGCGGCCTTGTAGAGCTTGGCGAAGTAGGGGAAGTCGTGCCGCACGTCGGCCTCGCCGTACAGGCTGGACAGCAGGTTCTTGCCCTCGAACAGCAGGCTGAAGGCGGAGATCGACACCATGTCGTCCGTGGCGCCCGCGCCCACCACGACGACGTCGCCGCCCTGCCGGGTGAGCTGCCAGGCGCTCTGGATCGTGGCGGCCTTGCCGACGACCTCGAAGCCGTAGTCGAAGCCCTGGCCGCCGGTGAGCTCGGCCAGCGCGCCGGGGACGCCCTCCGGGGTGACCGCGTGGGTCGCGCCGACCTTCCTGGCCAGCTCGTGCTTGGACTCCAGCGGGTCGACGGCCAGGATCGTCCTGGCGCCGGACACCCGCGCGCCCTGGATGACCGACAGGCCGACGCCGCCGCAGCCGATCACCACGACCGTGGAGCCGGGCCGCACCTTGGCGGTGTTGACCACGGCCCCGACGCCGGTCGTGATGCCGCAGCCGATCAGCGCCGCCGCCTCCCACGGCACCTCCGGGTCGATCTTGATGGCGCCCTGCCAGGGCACCACGATCTCCTCGGCCCAGGTGCCGCAGCCGGCCATGCCGAAGGCCGTGGTGTCGCCGCCGAACCGGAAGTTGCCCTTGGTGAACGACTCGATCATGTACTTCGGGCAGAGGAACGGCTGGCCGCCCAGGCACAGGTCGCACTCCTGGCAGGCGGGGCGCCAGCTGATCACCACGTGGTCGCCCGGGGCGACCGAGGTGACGTGGGCGCCGACCTCCACCACCTCGCCCGCGCCCTCGTGGCCGGGGACGAGCGGCACGGGCTGCGGCAGCACGCCTGACATGGCCGACAGGTCCGAATGGCAGACGCCCGTCGCCCGGATCCGCACCCGGACGTCCGCCGGGCCCACCGGGGCCAGGGTCACGTCGTCGCGGATCTCGAGCTTGTCATCGCCTACGGCGTGCAGAAGCGCGGCGCGCATGGGGGATTCCTCCTGTCAGGCTATTCCTCTAGGGAAAGTGCGGCTTTGGGACAGGACCGCACCGCGTGACGCACGCGGTCCAGCATCTCGGGGGGCGGTTCGGGCAGCAGGACGTGGAGTTCGTCGTTGTCGTCCACCTCGAACACCTCTGGCGCGAGCCCCATGCACACGGCGTTGGCCTCGCAGACCAGGTAGTCGACGTTGATCTTCATGTGAGCCTCCGGTGATCCCATGAGACCACTTTGCCGGGCTCCACGGCGTACGCGAACCGTTTCCGGCCGGTCTGCTCGACATAGGGGCGCAGGAGGTCGTCCGCCACGCCCGGGGTCGTCCTGCGGGCGACGGCCATGCCGACCTCCATCGGGTCGTCCAGCCGCACGGCCTCGCCGTAGATCAGGACCCCGCGCAGCTCGGCGTACTCCTCGCCGGCCTCGATCAGGCAGCTCACCCGGCGGTCGCGCGCCAGGTTGCGGGCCTTCTGCGACTTGGCGTACGTCCAGAAGGTGATCCGGCCCTTGCCGTCGAGCCCGTAGAACATGGTCACCAGGTGCGGGGTGCCGTCGGGGTTGATGGTCGCCAGTTGCAGCTTCCTGGCCCCCTCCAGCAACGCGGTGACCTCGTCGTCCGGCATCGCGATGCGAGCGCGCTGATTCACGCTGCCAGTAGAACAGGTTGCATTATGCCGGGCAAGAGGGCGACGGAATGTTGTTCGGTTCGACTAGGGTGCAGGGCTATGACGATGCCCCCCGCGCTGCGTTACGCAGCCGAGCACGCCAAGGGATTCATGCCGTCGCAGGAGGGCCTGGCGCTGTTCGAGACGGCCTGCGTCTACGGCCCGCGCGGGCCGATCTGCGAGATCGGCACCTACTGCGGCAAGTCGGCCGTCTACCTCGGCGCGGCGGCCCGGCAGACCGGGTCCGTGGTCGTCACCGTCGACCACCACCGGGGCTCGGAGGAGATCCAGCCCGGCTGGGCCCACCACGACCCCACGCTCGTCGACCTGCGCTTCGGCAAGATGGACTCGCTGCCCACCTTCCGCGCCACGATCGCGGCCGCCGGGCTGGAGGACGAGGTGATCGCGATCGTCGGCGGGTCCGAGCGGGTGGCCGCGCTCTGGGCCACGCCGCTGGGCATGCTGTTCATCGACGGCGGCCACTCCGAGGAGCCGGTGACCCGCGACTACGAGGGCTGGGCGCCGCACGTGGTGATCGGCGGCGCCCTGGTCTTCCACGACGTCTACCCCGACCCGGCCGACGGCGGGCAGGCGCCCTACCGCGTCTACCGGCGCGCGCTGGAGTCCGGCGCGTTCACCGAGGTGCGCGCCGAGGGCTCGCTGCGGGTCCTGGAGCGGGTGGCCGACGGGATCTAGACCTGGTGGCGGCGCGCCCAGAGGCGGCGCGTGTGCGCCTGCCAGGCCTGGTAGTCCTCGTGGGTGTGCGGATCGTGGCCCAGGATCATCAGCGCGGTGTCGGCCCACGCGGCGGCCTCCTCGGGCTCGCCGCCGGTGAGGATCGGCACCGCCTGCGCCACATGGTCGGGCAGCGGGCCCGCCTGCGCCCTGGCGGCCACCGCGAACGCGCAGCCCTGCGCCAGGTGCGGGCGGAAGCCGTCGGCGCCCGCGTGGTCGGTGAGCCACCACAGCTCGTCGGCCTCCGCGCCGCCCGTGTAGGCCGCCGCGAAGCCGACGCCGCTCCACAGCGCCGCCCGCCGGATCGCCGGGTACGAGGCCACCCTCGCGGCCACGTCGTCGGGCGAGGCGCAGTCGTGATACCACAGCAGCCTGCCGAGCCCCTGGTCGAAGAGCGCGCAGTGGGCCCGGGACAGCAGGTCGGGCATGGCCCGCTCGCCCACCATCCGGTCCGCCCTGGCCATGCTCCACCCGAACCCGAACCCGTCGACGGCCAGCCAGCGCAGCAGCGGGTGCGCCCGGCGTCCGGCGCGGACCGGGCGCAGCCGCAGCAGCGCGTAGCCCCGGCCCGCGCCCAGGTGGGCGGCGAACGGGTGATGTGCGGCGGGGCCGGCCAGTAGCTCGCGAAGGCGCCGGCCCCGGGTCAGTGTGATCAGATCGAGCACCGCGCACGCGGCCCCGGCGCCTTCGTAGGCGAAGGCCCGCTGGTCGTGCGGCAGATCCTCGATCTTCTCGATTTCCTCCGAAATAACGGCATTGAAGCCGAAGACATATGACTTTTCGGCATTCTCGATGACCGTCCGGGAAGGTCCCCGCGTCAGCCGGAACCTCCGCCTGCTCAGATCGGATTCGCAGGCATCCCTCATCAGATACCTCCGCCACCCGCGCACCTGCGCCGGCGTCGGCTCGGTCCCGACCTGCTCCAAGAACGTTGTTGTGCCCGTGTCGCCCACGCTTCCCCCGAAGACGCCTCGTACGGCCACCCACGAACCTAGTAACCGCAATACGCCATTGCCCGCAACCGCTCGGCTTGTCCGGGCAAAGGATCGGCAAAACCCCTTGCGGCCTCGGAACGCGGCTCGTACGGGGAAGTCAGGCGCGGGCGGGGGTGCAGCCGCAGACGTCGGCGCGCACGGGCGCGGGCGAGGTGGCGGCGACGTCGCGGAAGAGGCCCGAGCCGCCCGTGAGGCCCGACAGGGCGTCGGCGGCGAGCACGACGGCGGCGGCCGTGTAGCCGGACCGCTCGTGCGGGAAGTGCTTGCGGTTGGCGAACTGCCAGCCCGTCCAGTACGAGCCGTCCTCGTGCCGCAGGTGCTGCATGTCGGCGAACAGCGCCGCGGCCCGGTCACGGTCGCCGACCGCGTCCAGCGCCAGCACCAGCTCGCACGTCTCCGCCCCGGTCACCCACGGCTGGTCCGACACGCAGCGGATGCCGAGCCCCGGCACCACGAACGTGCCCCACTCCCGCTCCAGCAGCTCCATCGCCTGCGCGCCGCGCACCGCGCCGCCGAGCACCGGGTAGTACCAGTCCATCGAGAAGCGGCTCTTGTCGGCGAACGCCTCGGGGTGGGCGGCCAGCACGTGCGCCAGCCGGTCGGCGGCCAGCTCCCAGTGCGGCTGCGGGTCGCCCAGCCGGTCGCCGAGCCGCACCCCGCAGCGCAGGCCCTGGTGGATCGAGGAGCAGCCGGTCAGCAGCGCGTAGTCGGCCGCCCGGCCGTGCGCGTCGCGCTCCCACACGATCTCGCCGCGCCCGGTCTGCAGCCCGGCCACGTAGTCGAGCGCGGCCTTGACCATCGGCCAGCGCTCCCGCGCGAAGTCCTCGTCGCCGTTCACGAGCAGGTGGTGCCAGAGCCCGACCGCGACGTACGCGGCGTG
Organism: Nonomuraea sp. NPDC049725; assembly: GCF_040674795.1. Taxonomy (NCBI): domain Bacteria; kingdom Bacillati; phylum Actinomycetota; class Actinomycetes; order Streptosporangiales; family Streptosporangiaceae; genus Nonomuraea; species Nonomuraea sp. NPDC049725. Next base: position 85,883 of record NZ_JBFANJ010000009.1, read on the forward strand.
GTTGGACTCGCCGCCGTGCTCGACGGCCGCGCCGCCGGTGACCTTCATCGGCCACGAGCCGTCCTCGCGCTGGTGGCGCGCCAGCCAGTCGTAGCCGCGCGCGACCGGCCCGGCGAGCCCGGCCACCGTCATGGCCATCAGGCACTCGACGTGGTTCCACGCGTCGACGTGCCCCTCCGGCCACGGCACGCCGCCGTCGTCCTGCTGGATCGCCGCGATGCTCTCGGCCGTGCGGACGACCCGCTCGCGCGGGATCACGCCTCGGGCTTCCTGACGTAGAGCACGACGCTCTTGCCGATGACCGGGTTGAGCAGGGCCTCGGCGATGCGGGTGGCGGCCGGGCGCTTCATGATGTCCCACACCAGCAGCTCGTGGTACGCCTTGGCGAGCGGGTGGTCGTCGTTGTTGACGCCGACCGCGCACTTGATCCACCAGTAGGGCGCGTGCAGGCCGTGGGCGTGGTGGTGCGGGCCGATGACGAACCCGGTGGCCTTCAGCTTGGCCGACAGCTCCGCCAGCGTGTAGATGCGCACGTGCCCGCCGGGGGCCGTGTGGTAGTCCTCGTCCAGCGCCCAGCAGATCCGCTCGGGCAGGAAGCTCGGCACGGTGATCGCGGCGGTGCCGCCCGGCTTGAGCACCCGGAAGATCTCCCGCATGGCCGCCATGTCGTCGGGGATGTGCTCCAGCACCTCGGCCGCGATGACCCGGTCGAACCCGCCGTCCTCGAACGGCATGTCCAGCGCGGTGCCCTGGACGGTCTCGCCGGAGGCCCCCAGCGGCACCTCGCCCGCCTTGTCCATGGCCACGAACATGGCCGCCACGCTGTCGAGCTCGGCCTGGTCCATGTCGAACGCGACCACGTCGGCGCCGCGGCGCAACACCTCGAAGGCGTGCCTCCCGCCGCCGCAGCCGAGGTCGAGCACGCGCACGCCGGGCCCGACGGGCAGGCGGTCGAAGTCCACGGTGAGCACTGGGCGAATCTCCCTTGCAGGTCAGCGGGTACGACGGGCCGCGATGGCCTCGCGGTAGGCCTCGACGGTCTTCTTCGCGACGACGGTCCAGGTGTAGCGCTCCATGACCCGGTCGTAGCCGGCCTTGCCGACGCGCTCGCGCTCCTCGGGCGAGTCGTGCAGGCGGCGCAGCACGGCGGCCAGCTCCTCCGGGTCGCCCGGCGTCACCTGCACGGCGGCGTCGCCGACCACCTCGGGCAGCGCCCCGGTACGGCTGGCGACCAGCGGCGTGGCGCACGCCATGTGCTCGACGGCCGGCAGCGAGAAGCCCTCGTACAGCGACGGCACGACCGAGATCTCCGAGGTGGCGATCAGCTCGCCCAGCTCGTCGTCGGAGATGCCGTGCAGGAACCGGACCCGGTCCTCCAGCGACAGCTCCTTCACGAGCTGCTCGGTCGGCCCGCCGGGGGTCGGCTTGCTGACGACGGTCAGGTTGACGTCGCGCTCGGTGGCGAGCTTGGCGACCGCCCGCAGCAGCGTCGAGACGCCCTTCATCGGGGAGTCGGCGCTGGCCACGGCCACGATCGAGCCCTTGCGCCGGGGCTTGTCCGGGCGTGGGTGGAAGTAGCGGGTGTCGACGCCGAGCGGGATCAGGCGCATGTTGGCCTGCGGCACGTTGAAGTCGCGGTGGATGTCGGCCAGCGACGACTCGCTGACGGTCAGGATCGGGTTCAGCCGGGGCGCGACCTTGGCCTGCATCTTTACGAACCCGTACCAGCGGCGCATGGTCAGCTTCTTGGCGCCCTTGGCCGCCTCCAGCTCGATGCGCCGGTCGACGCTGATCGGGTGGTGGATGGTGCCGACCACCGGGAACAGCTTCTGGATGCCGAGCAGGCCGTAGCCGAGCGTCTGGTTGTCCTGGACGACGTCGAAGTCGCCGACGCGCTTCTTCAGCTCGCGGTGGGCGCGCAGCGTGAACGTCAGCGGCTCGGGGAAGCCGGCCGTCCACATGGTGCCGACCTCCAGCACGTCGATCCAGTCGCGGTACTCGGCGAGCTTCGGCGTGCGGAACGGGTCCTCGTCGCGGTAGAGGTCGAGGCTGGGCACCTCGCGCAGGATGACGCCCTCGTCCAGCTCGGGGTAGGGCGGTCCGGAGAACACCTCGACGTGGTGGCCGAGCGCCACCAGCTCGCGTGTCAGGTGGCGGAGGTACACGCCTTGGCCACCACAGGTGGGCTTGCTGCGGTAGGACAGCAGCGCGATCCGCAGCGAGTCGCTCACGGACACCCCTTTCTCCTGCCCGGTAGGCCCTGTGGAAGGGCGTGTACCGTGAAAGATGACCTTAGTCCGAGAAGGCTACCATTCGGTAGGTCATCTGGAATTGTTCACAACGGCTTCGACAGGCCGTGCGAACTGCGACGTTGCCGTGACCGAGCGTGGTTCGGTGGAACGTGTTCTAGGTGAGCGGTCATGGGCATGGCAGTACATTCCATCCGAATGGATGCGGCGGCACAGTTGGAGGACCCGTTGGCCAGGCGCGCTCTGATCACCGGCATCACCGGCCAGGACGGTTCCTACTTGGCGGAGCACCTGCTCGGCCAGGGATACGAGGTGTGGGGGCTGGCTCGCGGCCAGGCCAACCCGCGGCTGTCGCGGATCCGCAAGCTGCTGGCCGACGTCCAGGTGGTGCGCGGCGACCTGCTCGACCAGGGTTCGCTCATCTCGGCGGTGGAACGCGTTCAGCCCGACGAGGTCTACAACCTGGGCGCGATCTCGTTCGTGCCGATGTCCTGGGAGCAGGCCGAGCTGACCGCCGAGGTCACCGGGATGGGCGTGCTGCGCATGCTGGAGGCGATCCGGGTGTGCTCGGGCGTGTCGCGAGGGTCGCGGGGCTCCGGACAGATCCGCTTTTATCAGGCTTCGTCCTCCGAGATGTTCGGCCAGGTCGCCGAGACGCCGCAGAACGAGGCCACCGCCTTCCACCCGCGCTCGCCCTACGGCGTGGCCAAGACGTACGGCCACTTCCTCACGCAGAACTACCGCGAGTCCTACGGCATGTTCGCCGTCTCCGGCATCCTGTTCAACCACGAGTCGCCGCGCCGCGGCGCCGAGTTCGTCACCCGCAAGGTCTCGCTCGGCGTGGCGCGGATCAAGCTCGGCCTCGCCGCCGAGCTGCGCCTGGGCAACCTGGAGGCCCGGCGCGACTGGGGTTTCGCCGGCGACTACGTCCGGGCCATGCACCTGATGCTGCAGGCAGGCACGCCCGAGGACTACGTCATCGGCACCGGCCACATGAAGTCGGTGCGCGAGCTGGCCGAGGCGGCGTTCGCGGCGGCCGGGCTCGACTGGGAGCGCTACGTCGTCACCGACAGCTCCCTGCACCGCCCCGCCGAGGTGGACCTGCTCTGCGCCGACCCGAAGAAGGCCCGGGTGCAGCTCGGCTGGGAGCCGACGGTCTCGTTCGACGAGCTCGTGGCCATGATGGTCGAGTCCGACCTGCGGCTGCTGACCGACGGCGGCGACCCGGACCAGGAGAGTTCCTGGCCGTAGTGCCCTCCCGGAACCGCCCGGCGCTTCCGCGCGCCCTGTGGCCGTAGTGCCCCCGGAACCACCCCGCGCTCCGCGCGCCCTATTGACAAGCAAGTTTTTTACGTAAAGAGTGATTTTTGCAATGAGAGACGTCCTGTACCTGGAAGCGATCGAGCAGGCCGAGGCCCTGCTCAAGCCGCAGCGCGTGGAAGTGCTGCGGCAACTCGCCGAGCCGCGCACCTGCACCGAGGTCGCCGCCCGGCTCGGCCAGACGCCTCAGCGGGTCTACTACCACGTCAAACGCCTCGTCGACGCCGGGCTGGTCGACCTGGTGTCGGAGCGCAAGGTCCGGGGCATCAACGAAGGCATCTACCAGGCCGGCGCCCGCTCCTACTGGCTGTCGCCGCGCCTGGTCGGCCGCATCGGCCTGGCCAAGGCCCGCGACGAGCTGAGCCTCGGCCACCTCCTCGACCTGATGGAGGAGGTCCAGGCCGACATCGCCGCCCTCGACAGGTCCGCTCCGGAGCTCCCGTCGATCGGCCTGTCGGGCGAGATCCGCGTACGTCCAGAGAACCGGCAGGAATTCCTCAACGACCTCCAGAACACCCTGCGAGACCTTTTCACCCGCTACGGCGGAGCCGAAGGCGACGCCTTCAAGCTCGTCGTGGCCTGCTATCCCAAGGAAGACGACGATGAGTGAGCCGATGATCCTCCGTGCCCGAGTCCAGGCCCCGGTCAAGGAGGTCCGCAACGCCCTGACCGATCCGGCGCTGCTGCGCGTGTGGCTGGCCGAGCACGCCGAGGTCTCACTGCCCGAGCGCTACGCCTTCTGGGGGCGCCACACGCCCGAGGGCGACGCGCCCCACCAGCGCCTGCTCCACGCCGACGACGACACCGTACGCGTCGCCTGGACCCTCGACGGCGTCGAGACCACGGCCGAGCTGTCCGTCGAGGAGGAGACGCCCGACAGCACGATCGTCACCGTCTCGCAGACCCACTTCGACTACCGCGAGGCCATGACGGAGAGCAGCATCCGGGGCGTGCTCCAGACCTACTGGTGCCTCGCGCTGGCCAACCTGGCCGAGCACTTCGAGGGCCGCGAGCTCACGCCCAAGGTCGACTTCACCTCCGACGACCTGCGCGCCACCGTGACGATCGACGCCGCGCCGTCGGCGGTGTTCGAGTCGCTGATCGACAGCGAGGCCGTCACGCGCTGGTTCGGCTACCCGATCGAGATCGAGCCGCACGTCGGCGGGCGCTACGCCATGGGCGGATTCGACAACGACCCGCACCCGGCCAAGGTCCTGGAGCTGGAGCCGGAGCAGCGCCTCACCGTCGACTGGGGGCCCGTGGGGATCAGCTCCTGGGAGCTGGAGGGCAGCGAGGGGCGGACCCGGCTGACGATGGTGCAGAGCGGCTTCGACCGGCCGCCGTACGCCGCCTGGGCGGGCAACCTGTCGGGGCTCGCCGAACTGCGCCGCTACCACGAGATCCCCGCCTGGCAGCCCCTCTGGGTGAGCTGACGGTCTGGGCCTGGAGGTTGCCTCCCGGGGTTGTCCACAGAACCGCGTTCTGGCCTCGGGGGGCGTCCTGGTCCGGCCCATCATGGTGCCCGTGAACGCCCCTGGCCCCCGCCCCTCTCCCTTCCGTACGGACGCCGGCACCGTCCCTCGTACGGGCGCCGGATCCCTGCTCGACCGCGCCCGCCGCGTCACCCGTGCCGTCCCCAGGGCCGTGGCGTGCCGCCAGACGGCCGCGCACATCTGGGGCCTGCACCCGCTGAGCACCGCCACCCCCGAGGCGGCCTGGCCCGTCGAGGTCATCGCCCCTGCCCACGTGGCCATCCCCGGCTGCGTCACCCACGTGACCCGCCTGCCCGCCCGCGACATCACCGAGCACGACGGCGTCCGCGTCACCACCCCGGAGCGCACCGCCCTCGACTGCGCCGCCCACCTGCCCAGGCTCGACGCCGTCGCCCTGCTGGACCGGTTCCTGCGCGCCGGGGTCGACCTCGACGCCGTGTGGCGGCGCTCCCCGTCCGACCGCGTCCACGACCTGCTCTCCCTCACCGACCGGGGCGCCGCCTCACCCAGGGAGAGCTGGCTGCGGGTCATCCTCGTCGACGGCGGCCTCCCCAGACCCGCCACCCAGATCCGCGTCCCCCTCCCCGAAGGCCGCAACGCCTACCTCGACCTCGGCTGGGAGCCGCACCGGCTCGCCGTCGAGTACGACGGCCGCGCCCACCACACCACCCCGGCCGACCGGCGCCACGACGAGACCCGGCGCGACGAGCTCCGCCACCACGGCTGGCGCATCATCGTCGTCGGCCGCGACGTCATCCCCGCCCACAGCGCCGACCTGCTGGAGAACGTCGCCAACGCCCTCATCGAACGAGGCTGGCGGCCCACCCCCGACGAGACGATCCGCATCCTGTCCCGCATCCGCGCCCTCCGCCGCCGCCCCGCCCTGCCCCACCAACGCCGCCGCTACTACACCCCCCGTCGGGACTGACGCCGGTTGCGCCGGGGCAAACCCCGCCAATGCCGCCCGTTCACCACCGCCGCAGGGAATATTCGCAGGTCAATATGGCTGAACGGCTTCGCGGGGCCACCCCCAGGCGTCACAATGTGACTGCGGCCATCGCCCCCTCCTTCCTTCGTCCTACCGCTGCTGTCCGAAGGTCTCCCCGCGATGGCCGCACCGTTTTTCCTCCCTGAACGCCCGCCCTCCGGCCCCTCAGCCCCTCTCCGGCCTTCAGCCCCTCTCCGGCCTTCAGCCCCTCTCCGGCCTTCAGCCCCCCTTCGGCCTTCAGCCCCTTTCCGGCTCCGGCCCCCCGGTGCCTCGAGACCTTCGGACCTTCGGACCCTCCGCCGCGTAGGCGCCGCCGCCCGCCGCTCCTCAGGCCCCGGCACTCCCGGGGGCCAGTGCGCGGGTGCGGCCCTCAGGTCCCGCCCTCGGGGCCGGCACTTTGGGGGGCCCGCTCCCTGTGCTCGCGCCCTGGGTCCGCGTCTCGGGTCCGCGCCCTCCGGTCTGCGTCCCGGGGCGGTGCCCCCTGGGGCCGGCGCTCCAAGCCCGCCCCAACCTGGCGGCCCGCTGAGCCGTCCCCAAGGGGCCGTGCCCAGGCCCCCGTCCCAGGGCGGCGCGGGCGCCCTCCCCAGGCCCCGTGTCCAGGGCTGGTGGGCAGGGCCCCAGAGGGTCGGTAGGGTCCCACCCTCAGGGCCGGTCGGCAGGCCCGGTGCCCGGCTGCGGCCTTCGGGGCCGCATCCACCGGGTCTCACCCTCCAGGCCCGCTCTCAGGGCCCGCCTTTCCCAGGCCCCGTCGTTCCAGAGCCCGTCTCCGTACGCCCCCCGGGTTGGTCGGCCGGTGCGGTGGGGCGGGTTCGGCTCGCGGGCCCTTGGCTCGGGGGTCACCCGGGTTGTGGGGGTGGTCGGGTGGGGTGAGGCGGGTGGGGCGGGGGTGGGTGAAATTCTGGTGGTTCGCGCGGACACGTAGGGGGTGGAAGCCAGCAGCGTTCGGAAGGCCTGACGAGGATGACGCGTGAGTGAACGAGACGACCGGTCCCGGTTCGAGGCGGTGTACCGGCGAACGTATGAGCAGATCCTCGGGTATGCCGTGCGGCGGTGCGCCTCGCCGGAGGATGCCGCCGATGTCGTGGCCGAGACCTATGTGGTCGCCTGGCGGCGGATGAGCGAGTTGCCCGACGGCGAGGCGGGCAGGCTGTGGCTGTACGGCGTGGCCCGCCGGGTTCTGGCCAATCATCGCCGCAGCGAGCGGCGCAGGCTGACCCGGCACACCGAGCTGACCGCCGAGCTCGAACGCCTCTACGCCCCGCCCGTCCACCCGTCCGGTGGGCATGACGGCGTGGCCGAGGCGATGGGCATGCTGGCCGACGGTGATCGGGAACTGCTGGCCCTGGCGCTCTGGGAGGAGCTCGACCCCGGCGAGATCGCCACGGTGCTGGGCTGTTCCCGCAACGCCGTCCGGATCCGCCTGCACCGGGCCCGCAAGCGCTTCGCCAAGGCCCTGGAGAAGACCCGCCCGTCGGCCGCCGGGTTCGTGTCGCGGACGCTCATCGAGAAGGAGTCAGGGTGAACAACGACGAGATCTTCAAGGGCCGGGCGCGCGTGCTGGACGAGGAGCTGGCCGGCCGGGTGTCCACTCCGGGGGCGGACGCGCTGCTGGCCGAGGTCGTGTCGCTGGAGCGCGTGCCCGAACAGCGGCGGCGGCGTCTGCGCGCTCCCGGCCGCGCGCTGCTCGGCGTGGCCGCGGCCGCCGTGGCGGCGGGGGTCGTGGTCCCCGCGATGCTGTCCGGCGGCACGATCTCCGTCGTGCCGCAGCCGGGCGAGTCCCAGCCGGGCGCGTTCCACCCGGGCGAGTCCCAGCCGGGCATGCCGCAGCCGAGTGCGTCGCTGTCGGCTCCGGCGGGCGGATCGACCGCTCAGCAGATCCTGCTGGCCGCGGCCGTCGCCACGGAGCGGGCTCCGGCGAGTGGTGACTACTGGCGCACCACGACCGTCTCACGGTGGATGCTGCCCGATCCCACGCGCGGTTACATGCTGGAGGGCAGCCGGTCCCTGGAGACGTGGCTGGCGGTACGGCCGGAGCTGCGGAGCTGGCGCATCCGGCAGGATCTCGGGGTCAAGCCCGCGACCGCGCGGGACGAGCAGGCGTGGCGGGCCGCGGGGGCGCCCGCGAGCTGGCGATATACCGAGGACATGAGGACGGACAACCTGTTCTCCGTCCCGTCCCGGCCGCTGAGGACGGCGGCGGGGGAGCGGTCCGCCGAACGGCTGTACGGCAAGTGGAAGGGCACGGCCGGTCACCTGATCGGGGGGCCGCTGACCTGGAAGCAGGTACGGGCGCTGCCGAGCGACCCCGGGAAGCTCCGGAGCTACCTGGAAGAGGGCATCGGCCGGCTGGATCTGGCCGGATCCGGGATGGACGTGAAGGAGGCGAGGGCGCACATCCTCCTGCGCGACTGTGTGGAGATCATCAGCCAGCTGCCGGCGTCGCCCGAGGTGCGCGCGTCCGCGTACCGGATCCTGGCGTCTCTGCCCGGTATCCGGGCCGAGGGGGAGGTGACGGACCCGCAGGGGCGGCGCGGGCAGGCGCTCGGCTACCGGGAGGAGATCGAGCCGGGCGTGTTCGCCCGGGTTCAGCTCGTGGTGGATCCGGGCAGCGGGCTGCTCCTTGCCGAGGTGCGGAGGCACACCACCGATCTCGCCGACGGGCGGCAGGTGGAGTTGCGCCACTCCACCTCGTTCCAGGCGATCGGCTGGACGGACGAGCGGCCGGGCCTGCCCGCGCGGCGGGACTGAGGCCGGACCCTTGATCGGTTGAGGGCACCCTGAAGGGAGGGGCGGGCTCGGGCCCGCCTCTCCGGGCGGCGGCCGTGTTCCGGCCGGTTAGGCGAGTTTGACCGGGAGTTCCTTGATGCCGTTGATGAAGTTCGAGCGCAGGCGGCGGGCTTCGCCGGTCCGGGTGAGGCGGGGGTAGCGGCGGGCGAGCTGCTCGAAGAGGATGCGGAGCTCCAGCTTGGCGAGGTGGTTGCCGAGGCAGAAGTGGGCGCCGCCGCCGCCGAAGCCGATGTGCGGGTTGGGGTCGCGGCCGATGTCGAACGTCTCGGCGTCGGGGAAGACGGCGGTGTCGCGGTTGGCGGAGGAGTAGAAGACCACGACCTTGTCGTCTTCCTTGATCTGCCGGTCGCCGAGCATCTGGTCGGCGGTGGAGGTGCGGCGGAAGAGGTTGACGGGGGAGACCCAGCGGACGATCTCGTCGGCGGCGGTGCGGGCGAGCGTGGGGTCGGCGACGAGGCGGTTCCACTGGTCGGGGTGGTCGAAGAGGGCGAGCATGCCGCCGGAGGCCGCGTTGCGGGTGGTCTCGTTGCCGGCGACGACGAGGAGGAGGACGAACAGGTCGAACTCGTTCTCGTCGAGGGTCTCGCCGCTGTCGTCCGGCTGGATGAGCTTGGTGACGATGTCGTCCTTGGGGTTGGCGCGGCGCTGGGCGGCGAGCTGGTTGGCGTAGGCGTAGACCTCGGCCGCGGCGGCGGCGCCTTCTTCGGGGGTGTCGGCGTAGTCGGGGTCCTGGGCGCCGATCATGCGGTTGGACCAGCTGAAGAGCTTGTCGCGGTCGGTGACGGGGGCGCCGAGGAGCTCGCAGATGACGTAGAGCGGGAGGGGCGCGGCGACTTCGGTGACGAAGTCCGCTTCGGTGCCGCACTTGTCGAGCAGGTCGTCGCAGATGTCGCGGATGTGCTGTTCGAGGGCGCCGATGGTCCGGGGGGTGAAGCCGCGGTTGACGAGCGAGCGGCGCCGGGTGTGGTCGGGCGGGTCCTGGTTGAGCATCATCAGGCGTTGCAGTGCCCGCTGTTCCTCGGGCATCTCGTTGAACAGGACCAGCCGTCGCGACGAGGAGAACAGGTCGGAGTGCCGCGACACGTGCACGACGTCCTCGTGACGGGTGACGGCCCAGAAGCCCGGTTCGCCCTCGTGCCAGTGCACGGGGTCGTGGGCGCGCAGCCAGGCGAACTGCTCGTGGGGCGGTCCTGCGGTGGCGTAGCGGTCCTGGTCGACAAGGTCGATGTGCACCCGGTTCACCCTCTTATCAAGCGCTTGGTACAGGAAAGCCGTACTGAAACGTGTTCTATTACGGCACTGTACGACCGTCAAGGAGCGGGTGCGGCACGGGGAGGCGATGATCCGATGTCTCACGGAAGCTGACGGTCCGGTCCTTGACAGTGTCCGAGGACGGGATCAGCATGGCGATACAGACATCCGATGAGTGCGGGGTGGCATGGGCGCGGGAGGCTCGTACCGGATCGTCGGGATGGAGACGCACGACGTGCGCTTCCCCACCTCGCGGGAGCTGGACGGCTCCGACGCGATGAACCCCGACCCTGATTACTCGGCCGCCTACGTGGTGCTGCGGACGGACGACGGGTTCGAGGGGCACGGGTTCGCGTTCACGATCGGGCGCGGCAACGACGTGCAGACGGCGGCGATCGGCGCGCTCAGGCCGTACGTGATCGGCCGGGACGCCGAGGACCTGGGCGCGCTCTACAGGGAGATGGTCTACGACTCGCAGCTTCGCTGGCTGGGGCCGGAGAAGGGCGTCATGCACATGGCGATCTCCGCCGTGGTCAACGCGCTGTGGGACCTGAAGGCCAGGCGGGCGGGCAGGCCGGTGTGGCTGCTGCTGTCGGAGATGCCGCCCGAGGAGATCGTCGCGCTGATCGACTTCCGCTATCTCAGCGACGCCCTGACACCCGGCCAAGCACTCGAAATCCTGAAAAAGGCGGAAAAGGGGAAGGCTGAGCGGATCGCCCGCCTCCAGGCCGACGGCTACCCCGCCTACACCACCTCGCCCGGCTGGCTCGGCTACCCCGACGACAAGCTGCGCCGCCTCTGCCGGGAGGCCCTCGACCAGGGCTTCGGCCAGATCAAGCTCAAGGTCGGCGCCGACCTGGCCGACGACGTGCGCCGGCTCAAGGTGGCCCGCGAGGTGTGCGGCCCGGACTTCCCCATCGCGATCGACGCCAACCAGCGCTGGGACGTCGGGACGGCCATCGACTGGGTGACCGCGCTCAAGCCGTACGCCCCGCACTGGGTCGAGGAGCCGACCAGCCCTGACGACGTGCTCGGCCACGCGGCGATCGCCGAGGGCGTCAGCCCCGTACCGGTCGCCACCGGCGAGCACGTCCAGAACCGGATCGTGTTCAAGCAGCTCCTCCAGGCCGGCGCGATCTCCTACCTGCAGATCGACGCCGCCCGGGTCGGCGGGCTGCCGGAGAACCTCGCGATCCTGCTGCTCGCGGCCAGGTTCGGCGTGCCGGTGTGCCCGCACGCGGGCGGCGTCGGGCTGTGCGAGCTGGTGCAGCACCTGGCCATGTTCGACTACGTGGCCGTCAGCGGCACCCTGGACGGGCGGGTGATCGAGTACGTGGACCACCTGCACGAGCACTTCACCGACCCGGTGGTGATCGAGAACGGCCGCTACGGGGCCCCTGCGGCGCCCGGGTTCAGCGCCGCGATGCACGCCGAGTCGGTCGCCGCCCACACCTACCCGGGCGGCGCGGTCTGGAGGGACGCATGACGCTCAAAGCCGTCGTCACCGGAGGCGGCTCAGGCATCGGCCTGGCCACCGCCACCCTGTTAGCCGGGCGCGGCATGCGCGTCGCCTGCCTGGACCTGGACCCGCCCGGCGAGCCGTTCGTCGGCGTCAAGGCCGACGTGACCGACGACGAGCAGGTACGCCGGGCCGTCACGGAGGCGGCCGAGCGCCTGGGCGGCATCGACATCCTGGTCAACAACGCGGGCATCGGCGCGCAGGGCACGGTCGAGGACAACGACGACGCCGAGTGGCGGCGGGTGTTCGACGTCAACGTGTTCGGCATGGTCCGGGTGGCCCGCGCGGCGCTGCCGTACCTGCGCCGGTCGGCGCACGCCTCGATCGTCAACACGTGCTCCGTGGCGGCCACCGCCGGGCTGCCGGGCCGCGCCCTCTACAGCGCGACCAAGGGCGCGGTGCAGTCGCTGACCCTCGCCATGGCGGCCGACCACGTCCGCGAGGGCATCCGGGTCAACTGCGTCAACCCGGGCACCGCCGACACGCCGTGGGTCGCCCGGCTGCTCGACGCCGCCGACGACCCCGAGGCGGAACGGGCGGCGCTGCGCGCCAGGCAGCCGATGGGCCGCCTGGTCAGCGCGGAGGAGGTCGCGGCGGCGATCGCGTACCTGGCGGGCCCGGACGCCGGCGCCACCACCGGGACGGCGCTCGCGGTCGACGGCGGCATGCAGGGGCTGCGGCTCCGGCCCGGCGGGCCGGTCCAGGAGTTCAGGTGATCGAGCTGCCGCGGTTCGGGTTCGGCGCCGCGCCCATCGGCAACCTGTACGAGGCGGTCGGTGACGAGCAGGCGCGGGCCACGGTCGAGGCCGCGTGGGACAGCGGCGTGCGCCTGTTCGACACCGCGCCGCACTACGGGCTCGGCCTGTCGGAGCGCCGCCTCGGCGCCGCGCTGGCGGGCCGCACCGGCTACGTGCTGTCGACCAAGGTCGGCCGCCTGCTCGTCCCGTCCGGCCGTGGCGGCGTCGACGACGAGGGCTTCGACGTCCCCGCCGCCTTCGAGCGGCGGTGGGACTTCTCGCGTGACGGCGTGCTGCGCTCCCTGGACGACTCCCTGTCCAGGCTCGGACTCCCGTACGTGGATCTGGCGCTCGTCCACGACCCGGACGACCACCTGGAGCAGGCGCTCGACGAGGCGTACCCGGCGCTGGCCGAGCTGCGCGCCCAGGGCGTGGTCAAGGCCGTCGGCGTCGGCATGAACCAGTGGCGGGCGCCGCTGCGGTTCGTCCGGGAGACGGACGTGGACGTGGTGATGCTGGCCGGCCGCTACACGCTGCTCGACCGGTCGGGGCTGCCGCTGCTGGAGGAGTGCGCGGCGCGCGGCACCCGGGTGCTGGCGGCGGGCGTCTTCAACAGCGGCCTGCTGGCGACCCACACCCCGTCGGGCGCCTACGACTACCGGCCCGCCCCGGCCGGGCTGGTCGCCCGCGCCACCCGGCTGGCCCGCGTGTGCGAGGCGCACGGGGTGACGCTGCCGCAGGCGGCGATGGCCTTCCCGCTGCGCCACCCGGCGGTCGCCGCCGTGGTGCTGGGCGCGCGCTCGCCGGAGGAGGTGCGCGCCAACGCCGCCCTGTGGCGGCGCCCGGTGCCGGACGCCCTGTGGGCGGACCTTCAGCGCGCGTAGCCGACGACCCACAGCCCGGGGATCGGCTCGAACTCACTCTTCAGGACGAATCCCAGCTTCTCGTACAGAGTCCGGGCCGGTACGTTGTCCCGCCCGGTCGACACCACGATCCGCCGCTCGCCCGCCCTGGCGATGACCTCGGTGACCAGGGCCCGGCCGATGCCGCGCCGGTGCGCCGCCGGATCGACCACGAGCCGGTCCACGTCCACCTCCTCGTCGCTCTCCGTCCAGGCGATCGCCCCCAGCAGCCGCTCCCCGTCCAGCGCGCCGAGCCAGCGCAGTGGCTGGGCCAGCAGGTCGTCCAGGCTTTCGCGCAGGGGCGGGATGCGGTCGTCGCCGATGAGCTCCGCCTCGACGGCATAGGCGGCACGCTGCACCTCGAAGAGGGCTCTGTCGGGCGATATTTCGGAAATCAGCATCTGGCGAGTATCGCCCATCCGAAAAACCGGTTGGCCCCACCGGGGCGGCCCTGCTAGGTTGCCCGGCATGTCCAGCCCAGAGGCGTCAAGACACTAGCCACCGGTCGTCCGGTGGCCTTTCGCCGTTCCTGTCACGAGTGAGAGCTCCGGATCACCGCTGCCGCATGTCCTGCCGATCTTCCTCTGGGTGCGGAGCCTCTTCATGCCTTTCGTCGTATACCTGCTCGGCCTTGCCGTGTTCGCCATGGGCACGTCCGAGTTCATGCTGTCCGGCCTGGTGCCGGGCATCGCCCAGGAGCTGGGCGTCTCCATTCCCGCCGCCGGTCAGCTGACCACGGCCTTCGCCGTCGGCATGATCGTCGGCGCGCCGCTGATGGCGATCCTCAGCCTGCGCTGGCCCCGGCGGCGGGCGCTGCTGGCGTTCCTCGCGATCTTCACGCTCGTGCACGTGCTCGGCGCGGTCACCACGAGCTTCGACGTGCTGCTGCTCACCCGGGTGGCCGGGGCGCTGGCCAACGCCGGGTTCCTGGCCGTGGCGCTGTCGGCGGCGACCGGCATGGTCGCGCCGGACGCCAAGGGCCGGGCCACCGCCGTCCTGCTCGGCGGCGTCACCGTCGCCTGCGTCGCGGGGGTGCCCGCCGGGGCGCTGCTCGGCCAGGTGTGGGGGTGGCGCTCGGCGTTCTGGGCGGTGGCCCTGGTGTCGGTCCCCGCCTTCGTGGCGATCCTGCGGGCCGTGCCCGCGACCCGCGCGGACTCGGCCTCCTCGGGGGCGCGCGAGGAGCTGCGGGTGCTGCGTGACGGGCGGCTGCGGGTGACGCTGCTGCTCGGCGCGCTGGTCAACGGGGCGACCTTCTGCGCCTACACGTACCTGGCGCCGGTGGTCACCGAGGTCGCCGGCCTGGGGGCGGCCTGGGTGCCGGTCGTGCTGGCGCTGTTCGGCGCCGGGTCGTTCGCGGGCGTGACCGCCGCCGGTCGCCTGGCCGACACGCGGCCCGCACGGCTGCTGACGGCCGGCGGCGCGTGCCTGCTGGCCGGGTGGGTGGTGTTCGCGCTGGCCGCCGGGAGCCCGGTGGCGGCGGTGGTGCTCGTGCTCATCCAGGGCACGCTCGCCTTCGCCGTCGGCTCGACGCTGATCTCCCAGGTTCTGTACGCGGCGGCGGGCGCGCCGAGGCTGGGCGGCGCGTTCGCCACGGCGGCGTTCAACGTCGGCGCGGCGCTCGGCCCCTGGCTGGGCGGCCTGGCCATCGGCGCGGGCTACGGGTTCCGCTCGCCGCTGTGGGTGAGCGCGCTGCTGGTCGCCCTCGCCTTCGCCGTCCTGGTCCGGCGTCAGGAGGGGACGAACACCCAGGCCGCCGATTCGCCGGGCTCGTAGGGGGAGTCCAGGCGCTTGCCGACGACGCCCGGCAGCCCCTGCTCGCGGGCCGCCTGCCGGACCGGGGCCGCCTCACCCGGCCAGGAGGGGGCGGTCTGCCAGCGGGCGCCCGACAGGCCGAGCGCCTCCAGCGCCGCCCGCCGCTCCCGGTACGGGCGATCCACCAGCGCGTGCCCGTCGTCGTACAGCAGGTCGTAGAAGACCAGCACCTCCGCGCCCGCGAGCGTGGTCAGCTCGCCGTCCAGCACCGCCGTGCGGCTGCCGAACGACTCCGCGAGCGGGCGCAGCCACGGGTGCTCCCTGGCCGCGTCCGTGCGCCCGCCCTGGATGGGGACGAGCAGCCGCCGCCCGCCCCAGGCGAACTCGAAGGCGTACGCGGCGGCGTCGCGCGGCGGCGCCTTGCGCCGGACCGGCAGCATCGGCGCCACGTCGGGGAACGGGTCGGTCACGGGCGGGTCCATGCGGTGGATCATCCAGTTCTTGCCGTCCGTCCGGAACAGCACGAACCTGCCCTCCGCCCGCTCCCCGTGCAGGACGATCTTGACCTCCCGCTCCGACCACTTCTCCGTCTCGTACGTGCCCCGGTCCCAGATCGTCATCGTGCCGCCGCCGTACTCGCCCTTGGGGATCTCGCCGTGGAAGGTGAGGTACTCCATCGGGTGGTCCTCGGTGTGGACGGCCAGATGGTTGGTGCCGGGGTCGGGCGGGAGGCCCTTGGGGACGGCCCACGAGACGAGCACGCCGTCGCGTTCCAGGCGCAGATCCCAGTGCAGGGAACGGGCGTGGTGCTCCTGGATGACGAACGCGTCACCGTCCTGCGGTCGTGGCGCGTCCTGGGGGACGGGTTCGGGGGTGCGGCTGGCGTCGCGTTTGCTCCGGTATTTGTGAAGTTTGTCGGCCACAAATGGCTCCTACCCGGTTATGGCTCTGCAAGGATGATCTATCCGCATTTCCCCCCATGAGGATGAAGACGTGCAATGAGACGCTGGATCGTCCTGGCGGTCGCCGCACTGGTCGCGCTGGCACCGGACGCCGCCGCCGCGCAGGCCGCGCCGCCGGACCCCGTACAGGCCCTGAAGAGGCAGTTCCGCGCCGAACACGGCGTCACCTTCACCGAGGTGTCCCGCATGACGGGCGACGCATCCGTGACCCGGGTCCGCGCCAAGGGCGGGATCCAGTTCGGTGCGAGCGGGCCCGTCGCCTCGTACATGACGTTCTCCGCCGTTCAGAAGAAGGGCGAAGATCAGGGGACCGAGGTAGAGCTGATCATGACGCCTGGTCAGCTCCACCTCTCCGCGCCGGATCTGCCCCCGGGCAAGAAGTGGGTCGTGTTCGAGCCCGACAAGGGCACCAAGGTCACCCCGGTGCCCGGCCTGCTCCTCAGCAGTCAGACGATCAACCCGCTCGATCCGGCGATCCTGAAGGCGATCCTCAAGGGCGCCAAGGTCAAGAGCGTGCCGGGCGGTCACCTCTATCAGGGGGCCGTGACGTACGGCGACCTCTTCAAGGCGGCCCCGAAGCACTACGCCGCCCAGTTCGGCGGGGACGTCGCCGGCGAGTTCGCCAAGCGGAAGGTCTCCTGGCGGCTCTGGACCGACAAGCGGGGCCTGGTCACCCGCCTGATGAGCAACCGGCTCGGCGGCGGCGCCGACACCCGCTACGCCGGGTGGGGGCAGCGGATGACCATACCCCTGCCGCCGGCCGACGAGGTCATGTCCTGGCGCGAGCTCTGGGACCAGCCCTACGACGAGCCCGGCTTCGATCTCGGCCCGTTCCGCACTTCCCGATAAGGATGAACCCCCCGATGAGACGATGGATCGTTCTGGTGGCCGCCGCGAGCTTCACGCTGGCCCCCACTGCCGCCTCCGCGCAGAGTGCCGCCGCGCCCGACCCGGTGCAGGCGATGAAGAAGCAGTTCCGCGCCGAGCGGGGCGTCGACTTCACCGAGGTCGCGCGCCTGCGTGACGCCGAGCCGCCGACCCGGCGGCAGGGCGGCATCCAGTTCGGCACCCGCGGGCCCGTGGCCGCGTACCTGACCGTGCGTGACGTGAACGCCACCGACCCCGAGGACGAGACGGAGGCCGTGGCCGGCGGCGACGCCCTCTACACGACCTCCGACGTCCCGCTGCCCAAGGACAAGAACTGGGTCGCCTACCGCTACCCGAAGGGCCAGGTCGCGCCCGAGTTCTGGACCACGCAGCAGACGATCGACGTGTTCGACCCGGCGAGCCTCCAGGTCACGCTGAAGGGCGCGAAGGGCAAGGCCGTCTCGGGCGGCTACCACTTCCAGGGTGACGTGACCTACGCCGAGCTGAACAAGGTGGCGCGCGACCACTACGCCGTGGACGTGGACGGGGTGAAGTCGAAGGCCAAGGCCAAGTCGAAGATCAAGTGGCAGCTCTGGACCAACTCCTCCGGGGTGATCCAGCGCTTCGTGACGACCAACTACTCGCCCAAGGGCGCGTGGCTGAAGAGGGTCGACACCCGCTTCTCTGAGTGGGGCCGCTGGCAGATGATCCCGATGCCGGGCGTCGAGGAGGTCATCGCGTCGAACGAGGTCGGCAAGGTGCCGAGCTTCCCGACCGGCCTGAGCCTCAAGGGCCGGGCCGCCCACTAGCCCGGGCCCGGCCACCCGGCCGGGCCTCTAGGGCAGGGCCTTGCGCAGCCAGGATTCGACGCCCGCTATGTGGACCGTGGCCCAGGACCGGGCCACGTCGGCCTGGCGGGCGGCGATGGCCTCGTAGATGGCCGCGTGCTGCTCGCGCGTCCGGTCCAGGGCGCCTTCCTGGGTGAGGCCGCGCCAGATCCGGGCCCTGGTGGTGGGCCCGGACAGGCTCTCGACGAACGAGCACAGCACGCTGTTGCCCGACCCGCGCGCGATGCGGTGGTGGAACTCCAGGTCGTTGGCGACGAGCTCCTCAATGGTCGGATCTGCGGGCAGCGCCTCCAGGATGGCGCGCAGCTCGCCGACCTCCTCGTCGGTCATCAGCTCGGCGGCCAGCGCGGTGGCGGCGGGTTCGAGGATGCGGCGCACCTCGAAGAACTGGATGACGGTGTCGTCGCGGTGCAGGTCGAGCACGAACGACAGGGTGTCGAGCAGCAGCCGGGGCTCCAGGCTGGTCACGTAGGTGCCGTCGCCCTGCCGCACGTCCAGGACGTTGATCAGGGCCAGCGCCCGGACGGCCTCGCGCAGCGAGTTGCGTGACAGGCCGAGGCGCTCGGCCAGGTCGGCCTCCTTGGGCAGCCGGTCGCCGGGGGCCAGCTCGCCGGAGAGGATCATCTGCTTGATCCGGTCGATGGCCGCGTCGGTGACCGCCACGCTCTTCCCCCTGGACATCGGAGGTCTAGGAGTCTAGGGCCTGGAACCGTACGGCGCCGTCGCCGGGAACGCGGCGGATCGCGCCGCGGGCCTCCAGCGTGCGCAGGTGGGCGGCGGCCTCGCCGGCGGCCAGGCCGCGCAGCATCGGCGGCAGGTCGGACCAGGGCCGGTTCCAGGTCATCATGGCGGCGGTCTCCCAGATGGTCGGCGGCTCGGACCGGTCGCGGAGCTGGGCGTGGAGTCGTTCGAGCTTCTCCTCGTGATGATCGCGGATCTGGGCCGCCCGTGCCGCCACATCCGGAAAAGTCCACTCGTGGGCGGGCAGGGCGTCGAGCGGGCCGAGCTCGCCCACCCGGTGCAGCGAGTCCAGGAAGTCCCCCAGCGGGTCGACGTCGTCCCGGTCGAAGGGGTAGATCCCGATGTGCGGGGTGATGCCGGGCAGGACGTGATCGCCGGTGAACAGCCGGTCGGCGTCCTCCAGGTGCAGGCAGACGTGGCCGGGGGTGTGGCCCGGCGTGTGCACGGCCCGCAGCTTCCGGCCGGGCAGGTCGATCAGGTCGCCGTCGCGCAGCTCCCGGTCCGGCCGCGCGGGCGGCTCGCCCCTGCCGCCGGACGCCGCCGCGACCGCCTCGGGGTCCGCGCCGGCCCGCCGCAGCATCTCGGCCTGGAAGTCCCGGTGCTCGTCGCGGGCCAGCCCGTGCATCATCGCGACCAGCGCCGCGTCGGCCTCGTGCATCGCGATCCAGGCGCCCGACTCCTGCCTGACCTGCCCGGCGAGCCCGGCGTGGTCGGGGTGGAAGTGGGTGACGACCACGCCGCTGACGTCGGCCACGGCCATGCCGGCGGCGGCCAGCCCGTCGCACAGCGCCGCCCAGGCGTCGGGGTGGTTCCAGCCCGCGTCGACGAGCAGGGGGCCGTTGGGCGACTCGACGGCGTACACGAGCGTGTAGCCGAGCGGGTTGCCGGGGATCGGCACGGGCACGCTCCACACCCCGCCGCCGAGGTCCTGGGTGCGCTGTTCGGTGAACGGCCTGCGCCGCGTTCGTGTCATTGGAGTGGCCCCCGTCGTGCGTGCGTGGTCTTCGTCGAGTGTGGGTGCGGGGGCGGGTGGATGGGAATGATTTTTCGGGATCCGTCCCGTCACGTGATCCGCTCAAGGATCGTGGCCGTGGCCAGCGCGCCGCCCGCGCACATCGTGACCAGGGCCGTAGCCGAGTCCGAGCGCTCCAGCTCGTGCAGCGCCGTGGTGATCAGCCGCGCGCCGGTCGCGCCGACCGGGTGGCCGAGCGCGATCGCGCCGCCGTTGACGTTGACGCGGTCGAAGTCCGGCTGGTGCACGCTCGCCCACGACAGCACCACCGACGCGAACGCCTCGTTCACCTCGAACCTGTCGATGTCGCCCACCGACATGCCGGCCGCCGCGAGCGCCTTCGCCGTCGCGTCCACCGGCCCGTCCAGATGGAAGTACGGCTCCGCGCCGACGAGCGCCTGGGCCAGGATCCGCGCCCTCGGGCGCAGCCCGTGCCTGGCGGCGGCCTCCTCGCTCATCACCAGCACGGCGGCGGCCCCGTCGGAGATCTGCGAGGAGGTCCCGGCGGTGTGCAGCGTGCCCTCGCCCTGGACCGGCTTGAGCGCGGCCAGGCCCTCGACGGTGGTCTCGCGCAGCCCCTGGTCGCGGCTGACCTCGCCGACGGGCACGATCTCCCGGGCGAACCGGCCGCCCGCCCAGGCCCGCGCCGCGAGCCGCTGCGACCGCGCGCCGAACCAGTCGAGCCGCTCGCGCGTGAGCCCGCGCCGCCGGGCGATCCGCTCGGCCGCGGTGAACTGGTCGGGCAGGTCGATGCTCCAGTCGTCGGGCCGGGGCTGGGCCGGTAACACGTTGCTGCCGAGCGGCGCCCGGCTCATCACCTCGACCCCGCAGCCCACGCCCACGTCGATCACCCCGGCGCGGACCATCGCCGCCGCCAGGTGCACGGCCTGCTGCGAGGAGCCGCACTGCGCGTCGACGGTCGTGACGCCCGTCTGGTAGGGCAGTCCGGCGTAGAGCCAGGCGTGCCGCCCGACGTGACCGCCCTGCTCACCGGCCTGCGTCACGCAGCCGGCGAACACCTGCTCGACGGCGGCGGGATCGAGGCCGGAGCGGGCCAGCAGGCCGTTCAGCGCCGTGGCCAGCACCTGCTGCGGTTTGTGGCCGGCCAGCCAGCCGCCGCGCTTGCCGATCGGCGTGCGTACGGCCTCGACGATCACGGGTGTGCCCACAGCCACCTCCAGAACGATGCTCTGGTGGCGACTGTAACCGGTTCTAGTTAGCCGCGAAAGCCCCGGCGGGCAGGCTCTCCGGCAGCTCGAACAGCTCGAACAGCGCCAGGTCGAAGAACATCGCCACATGGCTGATCAGCGGGCCGTCGAAGTCGATCACCAGCAGCGAGAAGCGCCGATAGCCGTCGCCCTCCCGGAAGTACAGGGCGAACGCCGGCTGGCCGTTGGCCCGCACCGGCACCAGCCGCAGATCGCCCGGCGCCTGGGCCGGGCACTGGGTCTCGACGAGCTCGACGATCGCGTCAGGCCCCTGATACCACCCCTCGAAGGGCGGCATCTCCCAGATCGCCTCCTTGGTGAACATGTCGACGATCGTCTTGATGTCGTAGCTCTCGAACGCGGCCACGTAGCGGTCGAGCAGCTCGCTCTGCTCAGGCGTCAGCGGCTGCGGGCGGTCGTCGAGGCTGGGCGCGACCTGCGCGAGCTGGGCGCGGGCGCGCTGCAGGATGCTGTTGACGGCGGTGGTCGTGGTCTCGAGCGCCTCGGCGACCTCGGCCGCGCGCCACTTGAGCACGTCGCGCAGGATCAGCACCGCGCGCTGGCGCGGCGGCAGGTGCTGCAGGGCCGCGACGAGCGCGAGCCGGATGCTCTCGCGCGAGGTGACGATCGCGGCCGGGTCGTCGCCGCCCGCGCCCACCATCCCGTCGGGCACCGGCTCCAGCCACGGCACCTCGCCCCGCTGCACCAGCGGCGCGCTCGGCTCGGTGGCGGGCGCGCCCAGGCCCGTCGGCATCGGGCGGCGGCCCCGGCTGTCGAGCGCGGTCAGGCACTGGGTGGTGGCGATGCGATAGAGCCACGTGCGCAGGGACGAGCGCCCCTCGAACCCGTCGTAGGCCCGCCAGGCACGCAGATAGGTCTCCTGGACGAGATCCTCCGCGTCGTGCACCGACCCCATCATGCGATAGCAGTGCGCGAGCAGCTCCCGGCGCATCGGGTCAGCCTGCCGGAGGAAGTCCTCGTTGGACGGCTTGTCGCTCATAC
This sequence comes from Nonomuraea sp. NPDC049725, assembly GCF_040674795.1. Taxonomy (NCBI): domain Bacteria; kingdom Bacillati; phylum Actinomycetota; class Actinomycetes; order Streptosporangiales; family Streptosporangiaceae; genus Nonomuraea; species Nonomuraea sp. NPDC049725. The sequence goes on from NZ_JBFANJ010000009.1 coordinate 107,521, forward strand.
CCCCTGTATAGACGACGCCACCGACAGATCGCCTCTTCTACGCGAAAGGGCAGGTCAGAGGTCGCTCAGCAGGCGGTCGGAGGCGATCTCGATGCGGCGCTGGATCTGGTCGTAGGTGCGCCGGCCGCGCAGCATCTCCAGCAGCTCCTGGACCCAGATGCTCGACAGGGAGCCGGCCAGGGCGAGCTGCTCCTCCGACGCCCGCGCCGGGTCGAGGCCGCCGGCCGAGACGCGCAGCAGCAGGCCGGTCATGCGGTCGCCGAACGGGGTCTCGACCTCGGCCAGGATCAGCGACCTGATGAGGGCGTCGGCCAGCTCGGGCTCGCGCATGAGGCCGCGGGTGGCGCGCATCAGCACGTCGACGGCGCGGCCGGACGGGGTGGGGGAGCTCGGCGGGCGGCGCTGGATGCTGCTTTCGAGGAGGTCGATCTCCTCGCCGACCACGGCCACGACCAGGTCCATCTTGGACGGGAAGTAGCGGTAGAGGGTGCCGAGGGCGACGCCGGCCCGCTCGGCGACCGTGCGCATCTGCATCGCCTCGACGCCGCCGCGCGAGGCGAGGGCCGCGGCGGCCTGGACGATGCGCTTGCGGCGCTGGTGCTGGCTGCGTGAGCGGGCGCTGTTGCCGCCGGGCGCGGGGTGTTGCTCCGTCGGCCCCTCGGGGTCGGCGGGGGGCGTGGCGACGTCCGCCTGCGGAGTGCGCATGAGAACACGTTATCTGATTTCTCGATAACCCGGCTTGTTACTCGCCAGTCACTAACAAGCCGTATAGATGCATGTCTTTGGCGTTACACGGCTATATCTGGACTTGTCGAAATGGGCCCCCTCTGGACAGATATTAGAATCTGTTCTAGTTTGCCATTCTACCGACCGAGCGCTTGGTGGTGGTGCATGGACTTCAACCTCGACGAGACCCAGCGGGACCTGCGTACCCTCACCGCGGAGCTGCTGGCCAGGGAGGACGGGCAGGACGCGGCCCGGCTGTGGGACGCGCTGCGCGAGGCGGGCCTGACGGCGATCTGCGTGCCCGAGCACGCGGGCGGCGCCGGGCTGGGGCCGGTCGAGATGGCGGTCGTCCTGCGCGAGCTGGGCGCCAGGGCCGCGCCGGGCCCGTTACGCGAGACGCTGGTCAGCACGCTGGCCGCGAGCCGGCACGGCAGCCCTGGGCAGCAGCGCCGCCTGTCCGGCGAGACCCCCGCCTCGGTGGCGATCCGGGAGCCCGGCCGCCCGCTGACCGCGCCGCCCGTGACCATCGCCGAGCGGGCGCCCGCCGACCTGGCCGCGGGCTGGTTCCTGACGGGCAGCAAGTCCGGGGTCGCCCATCCCGGCGGCGACGTGCTGGTCACCGCCGACCAGGGGCTGTTTCTGGTCCACGCGCCGCCCGCCGCCCCCGAGTTCACCTCCACCGGCGAGCCCGCCGCCACGATCACGCTGGAGCGCTGCCCCGCCGAGCGGGTCGGCGGCCCGGAGGCGGCCGGCGACGTGCGGCGGCTGTTCACCGCGGCGGTCACGGCGCAGGCGAGCGGCGTGCTGGCCGGCGCGCTGGAGCTGACCACCGCCCACATCAGGACCAGGAAGCAGTTCGGCCGCGCGCTCGCCGAGTTCCAGGCCGTCACCATGCAGATCGCCGACGTCTACATCACCGGCCGGGCGCTGGACGTGGCCATGTGGTCGGGCGCCTGGCGGCTGGACGCCGGGCTGCCCGCCGAGGAGGACCTGGCCGTGGCCGCACTGCACGCCGACGAGGCGGCGCGGGCGCTGTACACCTGCCAGCACCTGCACGGCGGCCTCGGCCTGGACGTCACCTACCCGCTGCACCGCTACTTCGCCCAGGCCAAGCACCTGACGCACCTGCTCGGCGGCGCCGACGCCCAGCTCGACCTGATCGGAGGGCTCGCCTGATGCACATCGACCTGACCCCCGAGCAGCGCCGCCTCCGCGACGAGCTGCGCGAGTACTTCGCCGGCTGCCTCACCCCCGAGGACCGGGCGAAGCTGGCCGAGGACCCGTTCGGCGAGGCGTACCTGGAGCACTGCCGCCGCCTCGGCCGTGACGGCAAGCTGGGCCTCGGCTGGCCGAAGGAGTACGGCGGAGGCGGCCACGGCCCGCTCGAACAGCAGATCTTCGCCAACGAGATCGCCCGCGCCGGAGTCCCGTACCCGATCATCACCCTTCAGACGGTCGGCCCGACGCTCATGCAGTACGGCACGAAGGAGCAGAAGGAGCGGTTCCTGCCGAGCATTCTGGCCGGCGAGTGCCATTTCGCCATCGGCTACAGCGAGCCGGAGGCGGGCACCGACCTGGCCGCGCTGCGCACGACCGCGGTGCTCGACGGCGGCCACTACGTCGTCAACGGGCAGAAGATCTTCACCAGCGGCGCGCACCACGCCCAGTACGTCTGGCTCGCCGCCCGCACGAACCCGGAGGCCAGGAAGCACAAGGGCATCACCATGATGATCGTCCCGACGGACGACCCGGGCTTCTCCTGGACGCCGATCGTCACGATGGACGGCCGCCACCACACCAACTCCACCTACTACACGGACGTGCGGGTGCCCGTGGACCTGGTGGTGGGCGAGGTGGACAAGGGCTGGGACCTGATCGTCAACCAGCTCAACCACGAGCGCGTCACGCTCGGCCCCGCCGGGAACCTCGGCCAGACCTACGACCGCTTCCTGACCTGGGCCCGCCGCGCGGGGCTGGCGGACGAGCCCGACGTACGGCGCGCGCTCGGCCGGGTGCGCGCTTGGTTCCGCACCAACGAGCTGCTGAACTGGCAGGTCGCGGCCAACATGGACCTGGGCTGGCTGGGCGCCCCCGACGCGTCGGCCACCAAGGTCTACGGCTCGGAGCGCATGCAGGAGGCCGGCCGGCTGCTCGGCGACGTGCTGGCCCGCTACGGCGACCCGGCCGATCCGGAGACGGCCGAGCTGATCGAGCGGACGGACCGGGCGGTCAAGGGCGCGGTGGTGCTGACGTTCGGCGGCGGCGTCAACGAGGTGCAGCGGGAGCTGATCGCGATGCTCGGCCTGAGCCTGCCGAGGCCGCCCCGATGACCGGCGAGGAGCTGCTGGACCTGGCAGCCAAGCAGGCGGCGCTGGGCGAGCTGGCCGGGGCTCCGGCCGACGACCCGGTGAACGTGCCGATGATCCGCCACTGGCTGGCCGCGATGGGCGACCGCAACCCGGTCTACCTGGACAGGGGCCTGGCCCCGCCCGCGATGGCGCAGGTGTGGACGATGACCGCGCCGGCGCCCGGCGACCGCTCGCCGGTCAGCGTCATGATGGGCGCGCTGGACGCGGCCGGCTACACGGGCGTCGTGGCGACCAACTGCGAACAGACCTACCACCGTTACGTGCGCGTCGGCGAGCTGCTGACCCCCGCCACTCGCTTCACCGGCCTGGCCGGGCCCAAACGGACCGCGCTCGGCGAGGGGTTCTTCGCGACCTGGGTCGTCACCTGGTACGCCGGCGAGGGAGAGCCGGTGGCCGAGATGCTGTTCCGGGTGCTGAAGTTCCGGCCGCCGGAGAAGCGGGCCGAGCCGTACCCGCTGCGGCCCTCGGTGAACCGTGACACCGCGTTCTTCTGGGACGGCGTGCGGCGCGGCGAGCTGCGGGTCCAGAGCTGCGCCGACTGCGGCGAGCTGCGCCACCCGCCGGGCCCGATGTGCCCGCGCTGCCACTCGGTGAACCGCGCCCACGTGGTGGCGCGCGGCGAGGGCGTCGTCTACAGCTACGTGGTCCACCACCATCCGCCGGTGCCGGGCCGCGAGACGCCGTTCGTGGTGGCGGTCGTGGAGCTGCCCGAAGGGGTGCGGATCGTGGGGAACGTGATCGACTGCCCGCCGGAGTCGGTGGCGGTCGGCATGCCGGTACGGGTCGCGTACCGGCCGATGGACGACGAGCTGGTCCTGCCCGTCTGGACGCCCGGGGAGCCGTGATGCTGACGCGAGATCAGGTCGAGGTGGGCGCGGCGCTGCCCGAGCTGTCGCTCGACCTCACGCCCACGGTGGTCGTCTCCACCGCGCTGGCCACGATGGACTTCACCCCTGTCCATCATGACGTCCAGGTCGCCAGGGGGCAGGGGGCGAAGGACATCTTCCTCAACATCCTGACCACGATGGGGCTGGTCGAGCGGTACGTGACCGACTGGGCCGGGCCGGAGGCGGTGATCAGGCGGATCGACGTGAAGCTCGGCGTGCCCGCCTACGCGGGTGACCGGCTGAGCTTCCGGGGCGGCGTCACCGCGCTCGCGGACGGCGAGGTCACGGTGGGGGTCACGGGCAGCGTCAGCCTCGGCGACCACGCCACCGGGACCGTCACCCTGCTGCTGCCGGAGGTGCGGCCGTGACGCGCCTGGACGCGGCGATCGCGGGCATCGGCGCGACCGAGTTCAGCAAGGACTCGGGCCGTTCTGAGCTGCGGCTGGCGGCCGAGGCGGTGCTCGCGGCGCTGGACGACGCCGGGCTGTCCCCGGCCGAGGTCGACGGCCTGGTCACCTTCACGCAGGACGCCAACCAGGAGATCGCCGTCGCCCGCGAGGTGGGCATCGGCGACCTGAGCTTCTTCTCCCGCGTCGACTACGGCGGCGGCGCGGCCTGCGCGACCGTGGCGCACGCGGCCATGGCCGTCACGACGGGGGCGGCCCGCGCGGTCGTCTGCTACCGGGCCTTCAACGAGCGCTCGGGCCGCCGGTTCGGCCGGCCGGACGCGGGGCTCGCCGGGCAGCAGTCCTCGCAGGGCATGGAGATGAGCTGGCACGTGCCGTACGGGCTGGTGACGCCCGCCGCGTGGGTGGCCATGTTCGCCCGCCGCTACCTGCACGCCCACGGAGCCACGTCCGAGGACCTGGGCCGGGTGGCGGTGGCCATGCGCCGGCACGCGGCGACGAACCCGGCGGCCTGGTTCCACGGCCGGCCCATCACGCTGGCCGACCACCAGGCGTCGCGGTGGATCGCCGAGCCGCTGCGGCTGCTCGACTGCTGCCAGGAGAGCGACGGCGCGGTGGCGCTCGTCGTCACCACCGCCGGGCGCGCCCGTGACCTGCGCCGCACCCCGGCCGTCGTCACCGCCGCCGCCCAGGGCTCCGGCGCCGGGCAGATGATGATGACGAGCTACTACCGCGACGACATGACCGGCCTGCCGGAGATGTCGGTGGTCGGCAGGCAGTTGTGGGAGACGTCCGGGCTGACGCCCGCCGACATCCAGACCGCGATCCTGTACGACCACTTCACCCCGTTCGTCCTGACGCAGCTGGAGGAGCTGGGGTTCTGCGGGCGCGGCGAGGCCGCCGCGTACGTGCGCGACGGCGGCATCGAGCTCGGCGGGCGGCTGCCGGTCAACCCGCACGGCGGGCAGCTCGGCGAGGCGTACATCCACGGCATGAACGGCATCGCCGAGGCCGTGCGCCAGCTCCGCGGCACCGCCGCCAACCAGGTGGACGGCGTGCGGAACGTGCTGGTGACGGCCGGAACGGGGGTGCCGACCAGCGGGCTGATCCTGTCCGGCGTGTCGGGCTGATCACCCAGGGTAGTCATCCCTGTATGATCGGATATTTGCTGGTCCAGCCGGAGTTGAAGATCGACTGGACGAAGATGCCCACGTACAACACGATCATGGCCGTCGCGGCGGGCGTGGGGCTGGTGCTCGTGGTCTGGTTCGGCAGGAAGCTGCTGCGCGGCGACCCGATGGAGCACGTCGACGGGTGGGCGCTGGCGTTCGGCGTGCTCGGCGCGCTGCTGGCGCTCACCGGGCTGCACATGACGCTCACCTGGCCGCTCGCCGGGCAGGGGTTCCCGTTCGACAACATCATCTTCGGCGAGCCGTCGCTCGCGTTCGGCGCGATGCTGCTGGCCGCCGCCCTCTACCTGTGGAAGCGCTGGACGCCGCCGCAGGGGGCCGCGGACCGGCGCGAGCACGTGGCGCGGGTGGCGGGGCCGATCTCGCTGTTCGCCTTCGCGATGGGGCTGGCCTGCTTCGGCATCGCCGCCGCCGGGTGGACGTACACGCTGTTCGCCGCGCCGCCGCAGGAGCCGATCTCCGGGGCGTTCGCGGACATGCCGATGCTGGAGGCGACGTTCATCTCCGGGCTGTACGTGCTGGTGGGCATCGGGGCCGTGGTGTTCCCGTTCGCGCTGCGGGCCCGTGGCGGGCCCGCGGCGACGGTGACGGGCGTGTGCTGGCTGGTGGCCGGGGTGGTGTTCGCGCTGTTCGGGGCGCTGAACTACTTCACGCACATCGGGCTGATCGTCAACACCATGTGATCACGGACTGACGATCATCGGGACGGAGAAGAACACGATCATCGCGATGACCACGCAGATCAGGAAGCCGGTGAGCTCCCAGGCCCAGTCGTGGTGCCTGCGGCGCTTCTTCCCCTTGGGCCGCCGGGCGGCCTTGCCCGATCCGGACGCCCTCCGCGGGGCGGGCGTCCGGATCGGGGCCGGCGCGGGCCCGGCCTGCGGCTCGCTCACCGAGTCCTGCTCCGGCTCCGTCGTGCTCGCCGGGAGAGCGTCCGGCGCGGCGGGCGGCTCCGGCGGCAGCGGCATCCGGTAGACCGGCTCCTTCGGCTGCGCCCGGGGCGTGAACAGCGGCCCGGCCTCGCGCGGGGCGCGGGCGTCGGTGACGGCGGGCAGGTCCTGGGTCACCGGCTCGTCGTCCAGCACGTCCGCCGGGACCGGCGCGGGCATGACGAACGGCCGCTCCAGCCGCGCCTGCGGCGCGTCCTTGGCGGGTACGTCCCTCCCGAGCAGGTCCTTGGCCGGCGCGCCGCCGATGGGGCGGCGGGCCTCGAAGGCGGCGAACGGGGTGGACAGGCCGGACGGGGCGGGCGGGGCCGCCTCGAAGGCACGGAAGGTCGTCGGCCGGCCGGTGCGCTCGGGCGAGGGCGCCAGCGGGTCACGCAGCCTGGGCATCGGCGCCGTGGTGGCCTCGTGGTCGGGCATCCGCGACGGCGACGGCGGCGCGAGCAGCTCGGCGGGGAAGATCCCCGTGGTGCTCGCCGGGTCGGCGGCGCCCAGCGGCAGCGGCCAGGTCGGCGGCACGGGCCAGCGCGGCTTGACGAACATCGGCGCGGGCTCGGCCGTACGGGATCCCGCGAAGTGGACGCGCAGTGCCGCCGGCGGCGTCGGCCACGGCAGGCGGCCGAGCACGTCGCGCAGCGGCGCGACGGCGAGCGCGCCGTAGACGTCGGCGACCGGCTTGGACACGCGCCCGCCGGCGCCGCCCAGCGCCAGCCCGAGCGCCTGCGTGAACCGGTGCGCCACGCTGACCGCCAGCTCCTCGGCGGTGTCGGGCGCCACGTCGAGCACCCAGGCGAGCTCCTCCCGGTTGAGCCCGCACACCTGGACCAGCACGAGCACCTCGCGCTGCGCCGGACGCAGCTCGCGCAGCGCCCGCTCGACCAGCGCCGAGGCCGGGTCGATGAGCGGGTCGACGACGGGCGGCGCGTAGACGACGTCACGCCGGAAGATCTCGCGCCGGGCGTAGGCGTACAGGGCGGCACGCGGGGGCGGCTGCGACGGCACGGCGGCGAGCACGGTCGCCACGACGTCTGCCGCGGAGCCAGGGTCGCCGAGCTGGTCCGCGCAGTACGCGAACAGCCCGGCGGCGTGACGGTCGTAGAGCTCTGCGATCAGCTCGGCGCGCGAGTGCTGACCGGTGAGCGGGTGTGTCACGTGACCGGATCCTCTTACTGGGAAAAGCGGACGCTGCGGGTGAGGGTGCGGCGTCTGTGCATGTGGAGGCAATCATGCCAACTCCACCCAGGCCGGCGCACTACCAGATCACGAATTCGTACGGAATCGCAGGTCAGTGAACCGCTTAACCTCCTCCCGATGGGACAGACCACGTTCAATCGCCGTAGGGTGGTTGCCGTTAGATCATGCGGCGGTCGTGGCAGGGGGGCTGCGGCCCTGCCACGAAGCGGAAGGTCGCGCGTGATCACATTCGACGCTGTCACCAAACGCTACCCAGACGGAACGGTAGCCGTGGACCGCCTCAGCCTTGAGGCGCCCACGGGCGAGATCACCGTGTTCGTCGGCCCGTCGGGCTGCGGGAAGACGACGTCACTACGGATGATCAACAGGATGATCGACGCCACCGAAGGGCGCATCCTGCTCGACGGGGAGCCGGTCCAGGACATCGACCCGCCGACGCTGCGGCGCGGCATCGGGTACGTGATCCAGCAGGCCGGCCTGTTCCCGCATCGCAAGATCCTGGACAACGTCGCCACCGTGCCCTACCTGCTCGGCTGGGACCGCAGGAAGGCCCGCGACAGGGCCATGGAGCTGCTGGAGCGCGTCGGGCTCGACCCGGGGCTGGCCGGCCGCTACCCCTTCCAGCTCTCCGGCGGGCAGCAGCAGCGGGTGGGCGTGGCCAGGGCGCTGGCCGCCGATCCGCCGGTGCTGCTGATGGACGAGCCGTTCAGCGCCGTCGACCCGGTGGTCCGCACCAGCCTCCAGGACGAGCTGCTGCGGCTGCAGTCGGAGCTGAACAAGACGATCGTGTTCGTCACCCACGACATCGACGAGGCCATCAAGCTCGGCGACCAGGTCGCGGTGCTGCGGGTGGGCGGGAAGCTGGCGCAGCTCGCCCCCCCGAAGACGCTGCTGTCGGAGCCGGCCGACGACTTCGTCCGCGAGTTCCTGGGCCGCGACCGGGGCATCCGGCGGCTGCAGTTCGTCTCCACCGAGGGGCTGCGGCTGCGCACCGACCTGCCCGCCCCCGAGGGCGCCGGCACGTTCGTGTTCGGCACCGACTCGCTGCGCACCGCGCTCGACGCGGCGCTGCTGTCGCCGTCGGGCACCGCGGTGGCCGTGGACGAGCGGGGCGAGGTGGTCGGCGTGGCCACGAGGGAGGCGCTGGACGAGGCGCTGGCGGAGGCCGCCCATGGGTGACGGCCCGCCCTCACTCTGGGAGTGGATCGCGCGCAACTGGGACACCGGGCGGGTCGGCAGCATCAGGGACCTGCTCGGCGACCACCTGCTCATGTCGCTGGTGCCGATCGTGCTGGGGCTCGCGCTGGCCCTGCCGCTGGGGCTGGCCAGCGTCCGCTGGCGGTGGCTCTACCAGCCGACGGCCGGCCTCTTCAACGTGATCTACGCGCTGCCGTCGCTGCCGCTGTTCATGCTGCTGATCTCGGTCACCGGGCTGTCACCGATCACCGTGATCGTCCCGCTCACCTTCTACGCCATGGCCGTGCTCATCCCGGCCGTGGTCGACGGCATCGGCTCGGTGCCTCCGCACGTCCGCCAGTCGGCGGTGGCCATGGGCTTCACGCCGCTGCGCCGGCTGGTCCAGGTGGAGCTGCCCATCGCCGCGCCCGTGGTGATCGCCGGGCTGCGGGTCGTCGCGGTCTCCAGCATCAGCCTGGTGAGCGTGGGCGCGCTGATCGGGGAGGGCGGTCTCGGCATGCTGTTCACCCGGGCCTACCAGAACCCGTTCCTGCCTCCGGTCGTCGTCGGCATCGTGCTCATCGTGGCGCTGGCGCTCATCGCCGACGGGCTGCTGCTCCTGGCCCAGCGGCTGCTCACCCCGTGGGTGCGGGCGAGGGGGGCGTCGTGAACTGGCTGATCGACTTCTTCGGTGACCCCGCCCGGTGGACGGGCCTCGACGGCATCCCCGTACGGCTGCTGGAACACCTGGAGTTCTCGGCCCTGGCGCTCGCGCTGGCGATGCTGATCGCGGTGCCGATCGGGCTGCTCATCGGCCACACCGGCCGGGGCGGGGTGCTCGTGGTCGTCTCGGCCAACCTGGCCAGGGCGCTGCCGACGCTCGGCCTGCTGGTGCTGTTCGTGCTGCTGCTCGGCACCGCGTCGATCTGGCCGGTGATCATCCCGCTGGTGCTGCTGGCCGTGCCGCCGATCCTGGTCAACACGTTCGAGGGCATCAGGGGAGTGGACCCCGAGCTGCGCGACGCGGCGTACGGGATGGGGCTGCGCGGCGGCCAGGTGCTCGGGCGGGTGCTGGTGCCGGTCGCGCTGCCGCTCATCCTGCTCGGGCTCAGGCTCTCGGCCATCCAGGTGGTCGCCACCACGACCGTCGCCGCCTACACGGGGCTGGGCGGTCTGGGCAGGTTCGTGATCGACGGGTTCGCGACGAAGGATTACGCGAGCGTCGTCGGGGGTTCAGTGTTGATTGTGCTGTTCGCGCTCGTGGTGCAGATCGCGTTCACCCTCGCGCAGAGAGTGACGGTCTCCCCGGGGGTGAGCCAACGACTGAAGACACGTTGATTTTTCGTACTACCTCCCGCAAGAAGGGGACATTTTAATGAGACGCATGTTCAGCACCGCGGCGGTCGTCCTGTCCGCGGCGCTCACCTTGACGGCCTGCGGTGGTGGCGGCGGCGGGGGCAACCCGCTCGACACCACGAGCGCGGCGCCCACGGGCTCCGCCACCGGCGGCGGCGGGGGGACCATCGTGATCGGCTCCTTCGACTTCGACGAGAGCGTGCTGCTCGGCTCCATCTACGCCCAGGCGCTGGAGGCCAAGGGCGTGACGGTCGAGGAGAAGCCCCGCATCGGCAGCCGCGAGGTCGTCTACGACCAGGTCAAGAGCGGCGGCCTGACGCTGGTGCCCGAGTACAACGGCAACCTGCTGGCCTTCATCGACCAGCAGAACAAGGCCGCGACCACCGAAGAGGTCAACGCCGCCCTGAAGGAGAAGCTCCCCGCCGAGCTCGAAGTGCTCGAATCCTCCCCGGCCGAGGACAAGGACACGCTGTCGATCAGCAAGGACACCCAGTCCAAGCAGTCCATCAACACGATGGAAGACCTGGCCAAGGTGTCGAAGGACATGATCGTGGGCGGTCCGCCGGAGTTCAAGAAGCGCTGGGAGGCCCCCTTCAAGGAGGTCTACGGCATCGAGTTCAAGCAGTGGAAGCCCACCGGCCCGGCCACGGCCGACGCCATCAAGGACGGCTCCATCCAGGTCGGCAATGTGTTCTCCACCGACCCGAAGATCACCGCCAACAACCTGGTGCCCCTCCAGGACACCAAGAACATCTTCCCCGCCCAGAACGTGACCCCGCTCCTGAACAAGGCCGGAGCCACCGACACGGTGCGCACCACCCTCAACGCGATCTCCGCCAAGCTGACGACCGACTCGCTGCTGGACATGATGCAGAAGATCGCCGTCAACAAGGACGAGCCCGCCACGGTGGCCAAGGAATGGCTGAGCGCGAACGGCCTCGGCTGACCCGCCCGGCGGGGGCCTCTCCCCTGAGGCCCTCGCCGTGAGCGAGTTCACCGAGGCCATGGCCCAGCTCGCCGGCGGCGTCGCGGTCGTCACCGTCCGCGACGGCCGCGACGACGTGGGCGTGACGATCTCGGCGCTGCTGTCGGTCTCCCTGGCGCCGCCGCTCGTCCTGATCAGCCTGTCCAGCGGCGGCTACCTCAGCGAGGTGCTGTGCCGCCAGGACCGCTGGGCGTGCTCCCTGCTCTCCTCCGGCCAGGCCGCCATGGCCAGCCGCTTCGCCGCCCCCGGCCGGCCCAGCGCCCGCCACCTCGTCGCCGGCGCGCCCCACCATCGCGGACCGCACTCGGACGCCCTGGTGCTGGAGGACGGCGTCGCCGCCCTGGAGGCGGAGACCGTCCAGGTGGTGCCGGCGGGTGACCACACGCTCTTCATCGCCCAGGTCCTCGCCGTCTCGTACGTCACCCCGTCCCTGCACCCCCTGGTCCGGCTCCGAGGGCGATACCGGCCCCTGGGCTGATCTGCCAGGTCCGGTTGCCCGTGGGTTCGACGCCGGATGCCTTGCCGCTCTTTTGCCACGGCAGCGGCGCACGGCCGGGCCTGCGGAAACCACCTCACGCCCGGGGGTGCAGGGGGCCGGAGGCCCTTGCCAAGGGGGTCAGGGGGAGCCGGCTCCCCCTGGAGACACGGCCCGAACCGGCCACGCGCGCAGCGCGCCACCGGTGAGGCCCTTGCGGTCAGCGGATGACGTACCAGCCCGGCAACGACAGCGGCCCCCCGGCGGGCAGCCCCAGCTCCGCCGACAGCCGCGCCAGCGGCCCCCAGGCGTCGAGCCGCACCCGGGTGAGCGCCGCCGCCCGGTCCTCGCTGGAGTCGGGCCCGCGCAGCCGCTCCAGCGGGTTGAGCCGGGGGTAGGTGCGTACGGGCGCGTCGTCGGCGAGCCCGGCCCGCTTCCTGGCCAGGGCCAGCGCGTCCTCCAGCCCGCCGAGCTCGTCGACGAGGCCGTTGTCGCGGGCGTCGCCGCCGGTCCAGACGCGGCCGCGGGCGAGTTCGTGGGCCCGTTCGCGGGTGAGGGAGCGGCCTTCGGCGACCTTGCCCACGAAGTCGTCGTAGATGCGGTCGAGCCAGGCGTTGACCCGTTCCCACTGCTCGGGGGAGAAGCCGCGCGAGGTGGAGAACATGCCGGCGTTGGCGCCTTCGGCGACGGTCTCGGAGGTGACGCCGATGCGTTCGAGCAGCTCCGACAGTACGGGCTTGCCGCCGAAGACGCCGATGGAGCCGGTGAGGGTGCCGGGCTGGGCGACGATGACGTCGGCGGCCATGGAGACGAAGTAGCCGCCGGACGCGGCGAGGTCGCCCATGGAGACGATGATCGGCTTGACCTTGCGGGTGAGCACGACCTCGCGCCAGACGGTGTCGGAGGCGACGTACGAGCCGCCGGGGCTGTCGACGCGGAACACGACGGCCTTGACGTGGTCGTCGCGCCGGGCGGCGCGCAGCGCGGCGCTGATCGTGTCGGAGCCCATGGCGCCGCTGCCGCCGAGCGGGCTGCGGCCGGAGCGGCCGGTGCGGATCTGGCCCATGCCGTGGATGAGCGCGATGCCGTCGGCGGTCGGGTTGGGCAGTTTGCGGACGGCGGCGCCCTTGGCGTAGCGGGAGACGTACAGGAGGTGGGCCTCGTCGCCGGCGGCGCGCTTGACCTCGTCGTACACCTCGTCGCGGTAGGCCAGGCCGTCGACCAGCCCGGCCTGGAGGGCTTCGGCGCCGATGAACGGCCCCTGGTCGAACAGCTCGCGCACCTTGGCGGGGTCGAGGCGGCGGCCGTCGGCGATGCCGGCGGTGAGCTGGCCGGTGACGGATTCGACGATCCGGCCGACCGACTCGCGGTGCGGCTCGGTCATGTGGTCGTGGGTGAAGGTGTTGGCGGCGGTCTTGTACTCGTGCCGCTGGCCCATCTCGTAGCCGACGCCGAGCTTGGTCAGCGCGCCCTTGACGAACCGCTGTTCCAGGGCGATGCCGGTGAGCCCGACGTCGCCGCTGGGCTGGAGGTAGACGCGTTCGAAGGCGCTGGCCAGGTAGTAGGGCACGGTGCCGCTGCCGAACTCGCCGAACGTCTCGCCGAACGCCACGGTCAGCTTGCCGGAGGCGCGGAAGCGGACGACGGCCTGGCGCAGCTCCTGGACGGTGGCCAGGCCGAGCGGGTTGCCGCCGATCTTCACGATGAGGGCCTTGACGCGGGAGTCCTGCCGGGCGCGCTTGAGCCCGGCGAGCACGTCGGACAGGCGTGGCTTGCGCATGGACAGCACCGCGGCGAGGGGGTCCGCGGGCGGCCCCTCGATCACGCCTTCGGTGAGGTCCAGCTCCAGCACCAGGGGCGCGGTGCGCCGCTGACGGAGCTTGCCGACGGTTTCGCTGATCGCCTTGCCTGCGTCCATGAAAGCCACCCTAAGCGGCAGGAGCCGGGCGTGCGCTCACACTTGCGGTGTGCCGGTGGTGGCGGCCGCGGCGTCGACGCGGGCGGTGGTGTCGATGCGCAGGCCGGTGGTCTGGAGCCGTTGCAGCGCCTGGGCGGCGGTCAGGTTCGGGTACGCCTGCTTCAGCAGCGCGAAGCTGCCGGCGACGTGGGGTGCGGCCATGGACGTGCCGCTCATCAGCCCGTACGCGTCGTCGGGCACGGAGGCGGTGACGTCGGCGCCGGGGGCGAGCAGGTCGAGCAGCACGCCCCGGTTGGAGAAGGGCGCCATGCGGTCGGCGTCGTCGGTGGCGCCGACGGTGACGGCGGTGGAGACGCAGGCGGGGGAGGCGACGGCGTCGGTCCAGCCGTCGTTGCCGGCGGCGACGACGGGGGCCGCGCCGAGGGCCATGAGCTGGTCGAACTGCGGTTTGAGCGCGCCCGCTCCGGGGTCGGCGTCGCAGTGCCGCCGGTGCGGCCCGCCGCCGCCGAGGCTCATGTTGACGGCGGCCACGTTGCGTTCCTTGGCGACCCTGGCGACGTATTCGAGGGCGAGTTTCTGGTCGGAGGTGTAGCTCAGGAAGCACGGCACCCGCGTGGTGCCGCAGGCGACGGCGCTGTTGATGCGGGAGAAGACCTGGATGGGCAGGATGCCCGCTTCGGGGGCGACGCCGTTGGCGGGGGCGCCGGTCACGAGTTTGCCCGCGGCGATGCCGGCGACGTGGGTGCCGTGGTCGCACCGGTTGGCGCCGCCGTCCAGGCACTGGCGGGTCTCGGCGTCGGCGGCTCCGGGCCCGGTCTGGTTGGCCTGGCCGTTGGGGCAGAGGGAGACGGCCTGGCTCGCCGCGTCGGAGGTGGAGAAGCACGCCTCGTCCACGATCCGGCCGGCCAGGAACGGGTGGTCGCGGTCGATCCCGGTGTCGAGGACGGCGACGGTGGCGCCCTTGCCGGTCCAGCCGGCGGCGTGGGCCCTGTCGGCGCCGATCACCTTGGTGGTCTCGGCCAGGAACGGCTTGCTGAGCGCGTCCTCGTACACGGCCTTGACCCGGGCGTCCTTCCTGAGGAGGGCGAGCGCGTCGGCGTCGAGTTCGGCGACGAAGAACGTGGGCGACTCGGTGGACTCCAGCACCCGGGCGGAGGAGGAGCCCTTCTCGACGTCGCCGGCGACGGCGGTGACGCTCTGCCCGGGTTTGACCTCGACGATCGAGCGCACCTTCTGGTGCGTGTCGAGCTGGGCGATCAGTGCCGGGCTGATCACCGGGTCACCGGTGTCGGCCTGCCCGGCGGCCGTCGCGGCGAGCAAGGCCGAGGTCGTGGCCGCAGCCACCAGGAGCATTCGTCTCACGGCGGGACAGATGCCCGCACCTGGGGCGCGTGATGTCGGGGTTTCCCGAGTGATTAACGAGTCTTGAGGACGTTCGCGGCCGCCTTCTTGAGCGCGGTGCTCGTGGACTTCGCGGAGAGCCGCACCTTCTCGGAGGAGTTGAGGACCTTGGTGTTGTTCATCCCGTGCGCCCAGTTGAGCCAGCCGGTGAGCAGGGCGCTGTCGAGCCGCTGCTTGGCCGTCCTGCTCGCCTTGAGCACCCGGTACGCCTTGCCCAGCGACGAGGCCTTGGTCAGCTCGGGGAAGACCTTGCTGGCCTTGTGCGCGAGCTTGAGGTAGCAGGTCAGGGTGGCGTCGTCGATCGAGCCGGTGCCCCGGTAGACCTCCACGGCCCACTGCTTGGTGGTCATCGGCTTGGCCGAGGTTCCGCGCGTGCAGACGGTCGCGGGCGCCTTCGGGGTGGCGGTGATCGTCACCGTGACCGTGACGGTCGGCAGCGGGACCGGCGTCGGGTCCGGGTCCACCGGGTCGGGCTGGGGCGTCGGGCCGCTGCCGGTCGGCTCCGGCTCGGGATCGGTGCCGGGGTCCGGCGAATCAGGGTCCGGCGAGTCGGGGTCACCCGGCCCGCCGGGGAGCGTCGGCGGGTTCTGGCTGATCTCCGGCTGCGGGGCCGCCCCGGCGAGCGCCGCCGCCAGGTCCAGGCGCGGCGTGCGCACCTGGACGCCGTTGGCCTGGTAGACGTACGGCCTGCCGGTCGTCTTGAGCTTGTCGATCAGCTCCGGCATGGGCGTCTGCGGCGAGGCGGCCTTCATCAGGGCCAGCGCCCCGGCGACGTGCGGGGTGGCCATCGAGGTGCCGCTGTAGACGGTCGTCTGGTTGCCCGGCACCGCCGACTCGATGTCCACGCCGGGCGCGAACAGGTCGAGCAGCGCGCCCCGGTTGGAGAAGTCGGCGATGGCGTCGCCGTCGTCGTTGGCGCCCACGGCCACGGCGGAGGTGATGCAGGCCGGGTAGGAGGCGCCCTCGAAGTACTCGTTGCCGGCGGCGACCACGGTCGCGATGCCCTTGGCCAGCAGCGCGTCGATCTTCGGCTTGAGGACCTGGCCTTCCTCGCTGGTGTCGCAGGAGGTCTCGGACGGCATGCCGCCCAGGCTGAGGTTGACGGCGGCGATCGGGGCGGTCAGCGACGCCACGTGGTCCATGGCCAGCCGCAGCGACGACTCGAAGGCCAGCAGGCAGACGGGCTCGCCGCACACGTCCATGTCCTCGACGCGGCTGAACACCTGGACGGCGATGATCCCGGCTTGGGGCGCGACGCCGGCGGCGATGCCGGCCACGTGGGTGCCGTGGTCGCACAGGTTCACGCCGCCCGCCAGGCAGTTGGCGGTCGTGGCGTCGGCGGCGCCGGGGCCGGTCTGGCTGGTCTGGTCGTTCGGGCAGAGCGACTTGACGCCCTGGTCGACGGCGGAGAAGCAGGCCTCGGCGGTGATGCGGCCGGTGAAGGCCTGGTGGCCGGCGTCGATGCCGGTGTCCAGGACGACGACGTTCTGCCCGCTGCCGGTGAAGCCGGCGGCGTGCGCCTTGTCGGCGCCGATCTGGGGGAGGCTGGAGACGAGCGACGGCGGGTAGGCGCGGTCGCGGCGGATCGAGGTGACATTGGGGTCCTCGGCGAGCGCGGCCAGCTCCTCGGCGGTGCCCTCGACGACGACGAACGGCTGGCGTTCGGGCTGCAGCAGCACCTCGGCGTTGCCGATCTCGGAGATCGGGGCGGGGATCGGCTGGGTGAGCTCGACGATGGCCCGCACGGTGCCGCCGTCGACGCCTAACCCTTCCTCGACCTTCTCCTCAGGGGTGCTCGGAGCAGGGCTGGGAGCAGTGCTCGGAGCAGTGCTGGGAGCGGGGCTGGGGGCGGCGGTCGGGACCGGTGCGGCCGTCGGATCGGCGGCGAGGGCGGGCGCCGCGGGCAGCAGCGCGAGCACGAGCGAGCACACGATCAGGGGGCGGAATCGCACCGGCGTCCTCCGAGAAGGGGATGATCTCGGAGTTTAGGGCGATTTATCCCCCAGATATAGGGCCGGAGCCCCTTTCTCACCAGACTTTCAGGCGGGCTTCGTCAACCAGACAGCTCCCAGCGGCGGCACCCGCAACGTCGTGGAGTAGGGCAGCCCATGACAGGGATCCTCGACAGCCTCGATCGCGCCCATGTTGCCGACGCCGCTGCCCCAGTACTCGTAGGCGTCGGTGTTGACCGCCTCCGTCCACTCCCCGCCGTACGGCAGGCCCAGCCGGTAGCTCTCGTGCGGCCCGCCGCTGAAGTTGACCACGCACGCCACCGCGGACCCGTCGGCCGCGTAGCGCAGGAACGAGAACGTGTTGCCCGGGGCGTCGTCGGCGTCGATCCACCGGAACCCGTCGGGCGTCGAGTCCTGCTCCCACAGCGCGGGCGTGTCGCGGTAGAGCCGGTTGAGGTCGCGCACCAGCCGCTGCACGCCCTGGTGCCCGTCGAACTCCAGCACCCACCAGTCGAGCCCGCGCTCCTCCGACCACTCCGAGCCCTGGCCGAACTCCCCGCCCATGAACAGCAGCTGCTTGCCCGGATGCGCCCACATGAACGCCAGCAGCGCCCGCAACTGGGCGAACCGCTGCCACTCGTCGCCGGGCATCTTGCCCATGAGCGAGCCCTTGCCGTGCACCACCTCGTCGTGCGAGAGCGGCAGCACGTAGTTCTCCGAATAGGCGTAGATCAGGGAGAACGTCATCTGGTGATGGTGATACTGCCGGAAGACCGGCTCGTGCCGGAGATACTCCAGCGTGTCGTGCATCCAGCCCATGTTCCACTTGAAGCCGAACCCGAGGCCGCCCAGGTGCGCCGGCCGTGACACGCCCGGCCACGCGGTCGACTCCTCGGCCACGGTCGTGATGCCGGGCGCCTCCCGGTAGCAGACCGCGTTCATCTCCTTGATGAACTCGACGGCGTCCAGGTTCTCGCGCCCGCCGTAGACGTTCGGCGTCCACTCGCCCTCGCGCCGCGAGTAGTCCAGATAGAGCATCGAGGCCACGGCGTCCACCCGCAGCCCGTCGATGTGGAACTCCTTCAGCCAGTAGAGGGCGTTGGCCACCAGGAAGTTGCGCACCTCCCTGCGGCCGAAGTCGAACACGTACGTGCCCCAGTCGGGGTGCTCGCCCCTGGCCGGGTCGGCGTGCTCGTACAGCGGCGTGCCGTCGAAGCGGGCCAGCGCCCAGTCGTCCATCGGGAAGTGCGCGGGCACCCAGTCGAGCAGCACGCCGATGCCGCGCTGGTGCATCCGGTCGACGAACCTGCGGAACTCGTCGGGCGTGCCGAAGCGGGCCGTCGGCGCGTAGTAGGAGGTCACCTGGTAGCCCCAGGAGCCGCCGAACGGGTGCTCGGCCACCGGCAGCAGCTCCACGTGGGTGAAGCCCATGTCGGCCACGTACTCGGAGAGCTGGTCGGCCAGCTCCAGGTAGGACAGGCCGGGCCGCCACGAGCCCAGGTGGACCTCGTAGATGCTCATCGGGCCGCTGCGCGCCTGCTTGTCGCCGCGCGCGGCCATCCAGGCGTCGTCCTCCCAGGTGTAGAGCGACTCCTCGACGACGGAGGCGGTCTGCGGCGGCACCTCGGTGCGGCGGGCCATCGGGTCGGCCTTGTCGCGCCACACGCCGTCGGCGCCCAGGATCTGGTACTTGTACCGTTCGCCCGCTTCCAGGCCGGGGATGAACAGCTCCCACACGCCCGAACGGCCCAGTGACCGCATCGGGTAGGCGGTGCCGTCCCAGTGGTTGAAGTCGCCGACGACGCGGATGCCGCGCGCGTTGGGCGCCCACACGGCGAACGCGGTGCCGCGTACGTCCTGGTGCTCCATCACGCGCGCGCCGAGCACCTCCCACAGCCGCTCGTGGCGTCCCTCGCCGATCAGGTGCAGGTCCACCTCGCCCAGCGTCGGCCAGTGGCGGTACGGGTCGCGCGTCTCGTGCGGGTCGTGACCCGGGTACTGGACGCTCAGCGTGTAGGCGGGCACCTTGTCCAGCCCCTGGACCGTGGTCTCGAACACGCCGTGGGCCTGGTGTTTCAGGTCGTGGGCCGTGCCGTCGTCCAGCACCACCCTGACCCGTTCGGCCAGCGGGCGCAGCGCCCGGAACGTGACCCCGCCCGGAACCGGGTGCGCGCCCAGCACCGAGTGCGGATCATGGTGCGCCCCGCCCGCGAGGCGGTCGAGCTCTGTCCTCATCGGCATGCTCCCAACCCTGCCCTACGACGACCGTCCAACCCAGCCACTGCCCGCTTTCACCGAGACAATCACCGAAAGTGCGGAATCTTGGGTTTATCCGGGAGAACTTGACCTCAAGCGCAATTGAGTTCTTAACGTTCCATGCATGAACATAGAACGTGCCGGCCGGCGGGAGTGGATCGGACTCGGCGTCCTCATCCTGCCGACCCTGTTGCTGTCCATTGACGTGAGCGTGCTCCACCTGGCCGCCCCGGCCCTGAGCGAGGACCTGCGCCCGACCGGCGCGCAACTGTTGTGGATCAATGACATCTACGGGTTCCTCATAGCCGGGTTCCTGATCACGATGGGCACGATCGGCGACCGCATCGGCCGCCGGAAGCTGCTGCTGATCGGCGCGGGCGCGTTCGCCGTGGCCTCCGCGCTGGCCGCCTACGCGCCGAGCGCCGAGGTGCTCATCGCCGCGCGGGCGCTGCTCGGCGTCGCCGGGGCCACGCTGATGCCGTCCACGCTGTCGCTGATCCGGAACATGTTCCACGACCCGGCCCAGCGGACCACCGCGATCAGCTTCTGGATGATCGGGTTCAGCGGCGGCATGGTGATCGGGCCGCTGGTCGGCGGCGCGCTGCTGGAGAACTTCTGGTGGGGGTCGGCGTTCCTGCTGGGCGTGCCGGTGATGGCCGTGCTGCTCGTGGCCGGGCCGCTGCTGCTGCCCGAGTACCGCGCCCCCGACCCGGGCCGGCTCGACCTGGTGAGCGTCGTGCTGTCGGTCGTGGCCGCCCTCGCCGCCACCTACGGCGTCAAGGAGCTGGCCGCCGGTGAGCCGGGCCCGCTCGCGATCCTCGCCCTCGCCGCCGGCCTGGCGCTGGCCGTGGTCTTCATCCGGCGGCAGCGCACGATCCCCGCCCCGCTGCTGGACCTCAAGCTGTTCGCCGACCGCCGCTTCAGCGGCTCGCTGGCCAGCCTCATGCTCGTCATCCTGGTCGGCCCCGGCCTGGGCCTGCTCGCCGGCCAGTACATGCAACTCGTCCTCGGGCTGTCGCCGCTGGAGGCCGGGCTGTGGACGCTGCCGTCCACGCTGGCGGTCGTCGCGGGCTTCGTGGCGGCGCCGCCGCTGGCGCGCCGCATCAGGCCCGGGTACGTGGCCGCCGCCGGGCTGGTGCTGGGCGCGGGCGGCCTGCTCCTGCTCACCCAGCCGGGTCTCGCGCCGCTGGTGACCGGGCAGACGCTGTTCTTCCTCGGCGCGTCGCCGCTGCTCGTGCTCGGCACCGACATGGTCGTCGGCTCCGCCCCGCCGGAGCGGTCAGGCTCGGCGGCGGCCCTGTCGGAGACGGCCCAGGAGTTCGGCGGCGCGCTCGGCCTGGCGATCTTCGGCAGCATCGCGGCGGCCGTCTACACGGCGCGGCTCACCGTGCCGGACGGGGTGTCGCCGGAGGCGGCCGAGGCGGCCGGCGACACCCTCGGCGGCGCGATCGCCGTCGCGTCCGGCCAGCCCGGTCCCGTCGCCGCCGCCCTCGCCGACGCGGCCAGGGAGGCGTTCGGCTCGGGGCTGGCGGTCGCGGCGGGCGCGGGAGCCATCGTCGTCCTCGCGGCGGCGATCATGGCGGCCACCGTGCTCCGCCACGTCCCCGCCCTCAGCGCCGACACCCCCGCCCCGGCCCACGACTGACCGGCCGCGGGGCCTGATCAGTGGCGGAAGGCCGCAAGGGGGATGGAGATCCAGGCGGGGCGGTTGCGGGCCTCGTAGACGACCTCGTAGACGGCCTTCGACAGCTCGAAGGCCCGCAGCAGGGCGGCGTCGCCGGGCGTGATGAGGCCGCCGCCCTGGAGGTAGCCGTCGAGGAACGCCGACCGGTTGCGGGCGGACCACTCCTCGGCCTTGGGCTCCAGCCTCTCGGCCTCGGAGTGCCCGGCGAGCAGGTGGCGGGCGGCGTAGTCGAAGGAGCGCAGCATCCCGGCCACGTCGCGCAGCGGCGAGGACAGGGCGCGGCGCTCGGCCAGCGGCTGGCCGGGCTCGCCCTCGAAGTCGAGCACCACCCAGTCGGTGGTGGTGCGCATCACCTGGCCGAGGTGGTAGTCGCCGTGCACCCGCTGCACGGGCACCTCGGTGGTCAGCTCCTCGACCTGGTGGTAGGCGGCCTCCAGCACGCCGACGTACGGGCGCAGCTCGGGCACCTCGGCGACCGCCCGGCCGAGCCTGCGCCTGAAGCCCTCGGCCATCCGCTTGACCTCGTGCATCTCGACCACGCCGGTGGGGAAGGCGGCGGCCAGCTCGCGGTGGACGGCGGCGGTGGCCGCGCCGAGCCTGGCCGCCTCGGCCGCGAAGTCGCCGCCCGCGTCGGCGGCCGACAGCCCCGACAGCGAGTTGTACAGGTCGCGCACGCTGGTCAGCGCCAGGTCCCAGCCGTCGGTGGAGTTCGACAGGAACTCCTGCATGATGGCCAGCGTGGTGGGCGTGCCGTCCAGGTCGGTCTCGATCCACCCGTACGGCTGGGCGACGTGCGGCGCGCCGCGCTCGGCCAGCGCGGTGACGACCTCCAGCTCGGGGTTGACGCCGGGAATGAGCCGCCGGAAAAGCTTGCAGATGTACGCGTCGCCGAAGACCAGCGAGGTGTTGGACTGCTCGGCCCCCAGCACGAGGCTGCGCGGCGAGGTGTCGATCTCGACGCCGGGCAGGTGGCGGAACCGCACGCCGTCCTGGCCGGTGCCGCCCGCCATCGACTCCAGCATCCAGTGGGTCAGCTCGTTGTCGTGGACGGCGTCGTAGGCCGACCATTCGGCGCCGCCCGTCGCGTACGGGCCGATGAGGGCGTGGTTGAGCGTGTCGGGCAGCTCGGTGCGCAGCCCGAGCAGGAGCTGGTAGCGCTCGCGGGAGCCGTCCTGCCACACGGAGACGATCAGGTGGCGCAGGCTGGGGTCGCCGGACTGGATGACGACGTCCGACTCGATCGACAGGGAGTCGATCGGGCGCCCCTTGCCACCGAACCAGCGCTGTCTGCTGATCCATGCGGCAAGGAGCTCATCCAGCACGTCTTACTCCTCCTGGGTGATGGCCGGCGGGAGGGTGAACCAGTAGAACCCATGCCCAGGAAGCGTCAAAAGATACGGAAGTTCGCCAATTGCCGGGAATGGCACCCCGCCCATCGTCTCCACCGGGGAGACGCCGACGAATCTGCGCAGGTCCAGCTCCACCGGCTGCGGGAAGCGGGACAGGTTGTTCACGCAGAGCATGCGGTCGTCGCCCAGCTCGCGGACGAACGCCAGCACGCTCGGGTTGGAGGAGTTGAGCTCGGCGAACTCGCCCAGGCCGAAGACCGGGTGGCGCTTGCGGATCTCGATCATGCGCCGGGTCCAGTGCAGCAGCGAGCCCGCGTTCTTCTGCTGCGCCTCGACGTTGAGCCCCTGGTAGCCGTAGATCGGGTCCATGATGACCGGCAGGTAGAGGCGGCCGGGGTCGCAGTCGGAGAAGCCCGCGTTGCGGTCGGGGTCCCACTGCATGGGCGTGCGGACGCCGTCGCGGTCGCCCAGCCAGATGTTGTCGCCCATGCCGATCTCGTCGCCGTAGTAGAGGACGGGTGAGCCGGGCAGCGACAGGAGCAGGGCGGTGAACAGCTCGATCTGGTTGCGGTCGTTCTCCAGCAGGGGCGCCAGGCGGCGGCGGATGCCGACGTTGGCGCGCATGCGCGGGTCCTTGGCGTACTCGGCGTACATGTAGTCGCGTTCCTCGTCGGTCACCATCTCGAGGGTCAGCTCGTCATGGTTCCGCAGGAAGATCCCCCACTGGCAGTTCTCCGGGATCTTCGGCGTCTGGGCCAGGATCTCGGAGATGGGGTAGCGGGACTCGCGGCGCACGGCCATGAAGATGCGCGGCATCAGCGGGAAGTGGAAGGCCATGTGGCACTCGTCGCCGCCGCCGACCGGGTCGCCGAAGTACTCGACCACGTCCGACGGCCACTGGTTGGCCTCGGCCAGCAGCACCCGGTCCGGGTAGATCCGGTCCACCTCGGCGCGCACCCGCTTGAGGTATTCGTGCGTGCGCGGCAGGTTCTCGCAGTTGGTGCCCTCCTCCTCGAACAGGTAGGGCACCGCGTCCAGGCGGAAGCCGTCGATGCCCAGGTCGAGCCAGAAGCGCAGCACCTCCAGCATCGCGTCCTGCACGTCCGGGTTCTCGTAGTTGAGGTCCGGCTGGTGGTGGAAGAAGCGGTGCCAGTAGTACTGGCCGCGCACCGGGTCGTAGGTCCAGTTGGAGGTCTCGGTGTCGATGAAGATGATGCGGGCGTCGGAGTAGGCGCTGTCGGAGTCCGACCAGACGTAGAAGTCGCCGAACGGGCCCTCCGGGTCGTGGCGGGACGCCTGGAACCAGGGATGGGCGTCGCTGGTGTGGTTCATCACGAGGTCCGCGATGACCCGCATGCCGCGTTTGTGCGCCTCGTCGACCAGTTTCACGAAGTCTCCCAGATCCCCGAACTCGGGCAGGATCTTCATGAAGTCGGCGATGTCATAACCGCCGTCGCGCAGCGGCGACTCGTACAGCGGCAACAGCCACAGGCAGTCGACGCCGAGCCATTGGAGATAGTCGAGCTTGCCGATCAGGCCCTTGATGTCGCCGGTGCCGTCGCCGTTGGAGTCGGCGAAGCCCCTGATCAGCACCTCATAGAACACCGCGCGCTTGTACCATTGCGGATCGCGCGGCTTCTCCTCGTCGAAGGAGTTGGGAATGGGTGTGGAGCTCATGAGCGACCCCCAGGGTTGCTCATGAGGGAGGCGCTTTCACACACGTTGAAGACTCCCCGCTGAATTCAGTTCTACCGTGGCGAGGCCCGGACGGTCAGAATGTGGGCTGGCTGGATGTGAGGGTCGAGGCGCACGTAGTTGCGCTGCCGCCAGCGGTACGACTCGCCCGACAGGTCGTCGTCGACGACGAACTCGGCGTTCCAGTCGAGACCGATCGCGGGCAGGTCGAGTTCGACCGTGGCCTCATGGGTGTGGTGCGGATCCAGATTGATCACCGCCAGAACGACGTCGCCCAGCCCGTGCCTTCGTGTGGCCGTGTCATAGGCGCCCGGGAGTCGTTTGGAAAAGCAGATGATGTCCGGTTGGTCGACCATGTGGAACCGTAGATTACGCAATTCCTGGAGCGCCGGATGGGCTCTTCGGAACAAATTCAGCTGTGTGATGAAAGGCGCGAGGCTGCGGCCCTCACGTTCGGCCGTGGCCCAGTCGCGCGGCCTGTACTGATATTTCTCACTATCCAGGTATTCCTCGCTACCGGGGCGTACTGGGACATTTTCCGTGAGTTCGTACCCCGAATAGACGCCCCACGTCGGCGAGGCCAGCGCGGCGAGCACGGCCCGGATCTTGAACGCGGGCAGCCCGCCGTGCTGCAGGTACTCGTGCAGGATGTCCGGCGTGTTGACGAACAGGTTGGGCCGCAGGAAGCGCGAGGTCTGGTGGGCCAGCTCCGACAGGTAGGACTCGACGTCGGACTTGGAGTTCTTCCACGTGTAGTACGTGTAGGACTGGTGGAAGCCGATCTTGGCCAGCGTCTGCAGCATCGCCGGCCGGGTGAACGCCTCGGCCAGGAAGAGCACGTCGGGGTCCGTGGCGTGCACGTCGGCCATCAGCCGCTCCCAGAACGCCACCGGCTTGGTGTGCGGGTTGTCGACCCGGAAGATCCGCACGCCGTGGTCCATCCAGTGCCGCAGCACCCGCTTGACCTCGGCGTAGATGCCCTCGGGGTCCTTGTCGAAGTTCAGCGGGTAGATGTCCTGGTACTTCTTCGGCGGGTTCTCGGCGTAGGCGATCGTCCCGTCCGCCCGGATCGTGAACCACTCGGGGTGCTCCTTGACCCACGGGTGGTCCGGGGAGCACTGCAGGGCGAAGTCAAGCGCGATCTCCATGCCCAGCTCGCGGGCCTTGGCGACGAACGCGTCGAAATCGCCGATGGTGCCCAGATCAGGGTGGATCGCGTCGTGGCCGCCGTCCTCCGAGCCGATCGCCCACGGTGAGCCGGGCTCGTCGGGCTCCGGGCTGAGCGTGTTGTTGCGGCCCTTGCGGAACGTGTGGCCGATCGGGTGGATCGGCGGCAGGTAGACGACGTCGAAGCCCATCTTGGCGATGGCGGGCAGGCGCTTGGCGGCAGTCTGGAAATTTCCGGACTTGGTGATGCCGGAGTCGCTCACCACGGCGCCCTCGGAGCGCGGGAAGAACTCGTACCAGGACCCGTACAGCGCCCGGCGCCGGTCCACCCTGATCCGGTGCTGCTTCGCCCTGGTCACCAGGTCGCGCAGCGGGTGGGCGGCCAGCAGCGCGGCCGTCTCCGGCAACTG
The DNA here is from genome assembly GCF_040674795.1 of Nonomuraea sp. NPDC049725. Lineage (NCBI taxonomy): Bacteria > Bacillati > Actinomycetota > Actinomycetes > Streptosporangiales > Streptosporangiaceae > Nonomuraea > Nonomuraea sp. NPDC049725. The sequence continues at coordinate 133,062 of NZ_JBFANJ010000009.1, forward strand.
CGCGATCGACAGCCTGGCCCGCGGGTCCAGCTCCTCGTTGCGCAGCGTCGAGGCGATCGCGAGCAGCGCGGCCCGGTGCCCGCAGGCCCCGTCGCCGTTGCCGTTGCCGTTGGCCCCGTTGCTTCCGTTGCCGCCGTTGGCCCCGTTGCGGCCGTTGGCGCCCCCGTTCCCGGCGGTGGTCCTCGCAGTGGCCCCTGCGGTGGTTCCCGCAGTGGTCCCCGGGGCGGCCGTGCCGGTCGTGCGGGCCTGGACCGCCGGGTGGCCCGTCCCGTTCGGCCCCGGGCAGTCGGCCTGGCGCACCGCCCTGGCGGCGCGCTCGAAGAGCCGGGCGCCCTCCTCGCACATCAGGTCGGTGTCCATGCCACGCGGGATCTTGATCTCCGCGTCGTGCAGCCAGGTGGCGATGGGATCGCTCCACGCCTCCACGCGGAACAGCCACTCGCCCTCGGCGGGCAGGCAGACGTCGACCGCCCACCGGTCGGTGCCCGGGGCGAGCTCGCGCATCCGTCTCAGCCGCTCGCGGCGGCCGTCGGGCGAGGTGAGCACCACCCCGGCGGCCACGGCGTCATGGCCTTCCCTGAAGACGGTGGCCGAGACCTCGAAGGTCTCACCGGCGACCGCCTTGGCGGGCCACTGCCCGCAGTCGACGACGGGGGAGATGTCCGTGATGGGAATTCGTCCGATCATCGCATTCAAAGGTTGCGACGGCACACTCGGTACCGCCGGAGGCTTTCCGTGGCAGGAACGATCCTTGCATGTGAATTGCGGGCAGCAGTGGATAGAACCCCCGAGTGTCCCCGGGAGAACTGACATTGGAAGAAGTTGCCCCAATAGTCCCTCTTCATGCTTCCTCCTGGAAGGGGTTTGAAGTTCCTCCCTCCCGGTGAAGGACTCAGAGGTCCCTCCTAGCCCATAGGGTTCGAAATTGTGAGAGCTATCCGCCGGTTCACCGTCCGGACCGTCCTGCCCGCGGAGCTGGCCGCACTCGGCGAGCTCGTCCACAACCTGCGCTGGTCGTGGCACCCGGAGACGATGGACCTCTTCGCCGAGGTCGACGCCGCACTCTGGGAGCAGATCGGCCACGACCCCGTCGCGCTGCTGGGCGCCGTCGGCCACGAACGGCTGGCCGAGCTGGCCGCCGACCGCCGCTTCCAGCGCCGGCTCGCCGACGCCGCCGACGACCTGCGCGAATACATGACCGCGCCGCGCTGGTACCAGACCCTGCCCGACGCCGCCCGGGCCATCGCCTACTTCTCGCCCGAATACGGGATCGCCGCCGCCCTGCCGCAGTACTCCGGCGGCCTCGGCATCCTGGCGGGCGACCACCTGAAGGCGGCCAGCGACCTCGGCGTGCCGATCCTGGCCGTCGGGTTGCTCTACCGCCACGGCTACTTCACCCAGTCGCTCTCGCCCGAGGGCTGGCAGCTGGAGCACTACCCGTCGCTCGACGCGGGCGGGCTGCCGCTGAGCCAGCTCAAGGAGGCCGACGGCACGCCGGTCAAGGTCCGCGTCGGCCTGCCCGCCGGCCGGGTGCTGCACGCGCAGGTCTGGGTGGCGCAGGTCGGCCGGGTGCCGCTGCTGCTGCTCGACTCCGACGTGGCCGAGAACGACAGCGCCGCCCGCGACATCACCGACCGCCTCTACGGCGGCGGCACCGACCACCGCCTGATGCAGGAGCTGCTGCTGGGCGTGGGCGGCGTGCGGGCCATCCGCGCCTACTGCCGCATCACCGGGCACCCCGACCCCGAGGTCTTCCACACCAACGAGGGCCACGCCGGCTTCCTCGGCGTGGAACGCATCCGCGAGCTGACCGAGGCGCGGCTCTCGTTCGACGAGGCGCTGGAGGCCGTACGGGCCGGCACGGTGTTCACCACGCACACGCCGGTTCCGGCGGGCATCGACCGGTTCCCCGTCGACATGATCGCCCGCCACTTCGGCGGCGACAACGCCTGGCCGACCGTGCCCGTCGAGCGCATCCTGGCGCTCGGCGCCGAGGCCGACCCGAGCCGGTTCAACATGGCCGTCATGGGCATGCGGCTGGCCCAGCGCGTCAACGGCGTCTCCGAGCTGCACGGCGAGGTCAGCCGGGAGATGTTCAAGAACCTGTGGCCCGGCTTCGACCTCGACGAGGTGCCGATCGGCTCGATCACCAACGGCGTGCACGCGCCGACCTGGGTGGGCCGCGAGTTCATGGAGCTGGCCGGGCGCGAGCTGCCGTCGCTGCTGGAGCGGGCGCGCGGCTGGGAGGGCGTGCAGAAGATCTCCGACGCGGAGATCTGGCACATCCGGGGCACGCTGCGCCGCCGCCTGGTCGAAGGGGCCAGGGAGCGGCTGCGCGCCTCGTGGCGCGACCGCGGCGCCTCGCCCGCCGAGCTCGGCTGGATCGACGACGTGCTCGACCCCGAGGTGCTGACGATCGGGTTCGCCCGCCGGGTGCCGTCCTACAAGCGGCTCACGCTCATGCTGCGCGACGCCGAACGGCTCACCGAGCTGCTGCTCCACCCCGACAAGCCGGTGCAGATCGTGATCGCCGGCAAGGCGCACCCGGCCGACGAGGGCGGCAAGAAGCTGATCCAGCAGATCGTCAAGTTCGCCGACCGGCCCGAGGTGCGCCACCGCATCGTGTTCCTGCCGGACTACGACATGGCGCTGGGCCAGCTGCTGACCCAGGGTTGCGACGTGTGGCTCAACAACCCGCTGCGCCCGCTGGAGGCGTCCGGCACGTCCGGCATGAAGTCGGCGCTCAACGGCGGCCTCAACCTGTCCATCCGCGACGGCTGGTGGGACGAGTGGTACGACGGCACCAACGGCTGGGCGATCCCCACGGCCGACGGCGTCAGCGACCCCGACCGGCGCGACGAGCTGGAGGCGGCGGCCCTCTACGACCTGATCGAGCACGAGGTGTCCGACCGGTTCTACGACCGGGCGGGCGACGGGCTGCCACGCCGGTGGATGGAGATGGTCAAGCACACGCTGACCTCGCTCGGCCCCAAGGTGCTCGCCGGGCGGATGCTGCGCGACTACGTGGTCGACCTCTACACCCCGGCCGCGCGGGCCGCGCGCGAGCTGTCCGCCGATCACCACGCGCCGGCCAGGGCGTTCGCGGCCTGGCGGCTCAAGGTGACCAAGGGCTGGCCCGGGGTGCGGGTGGAGCACGTGGAGGCGTCCGGCGTGGGTGACACGCCGGAGGTCGGCGCGTCGCTGGAGCTGCGCGCCACGGTCGCGCTGGGCGACCTGGAGCCGGGCGACGTCCGCGTGGAGGCCGCCTACGGCCGGGTCGGCCCGCACGACGAGCTGCTGCACCCCGCCTACCTGGCGCTTTCCGCCGACGGCGTCGACGACGACGGTCGCGCCCACTACATCGGCGTGGTCCCGCTCGACCGCACCGGCGCGTTCGGCTACACCGTGCGCGTCGTGCCCCACCACCCGCTGGTGGCCGCCAGCGCGGAGCTGGGGTTGGTCGCCGTTCCGGAGGAGCCCGCCGGGATGACCAACGGGACGTTGCGGTAGGGCGGCTCCCGGTAGAAATGTGCTGAACCAGCGGCATAATCTGCACTGTGGACGACAGCGGGAACGGCCTGCGGGCAGACACACTGGTGGCGACGGTCCGCGGCGTGCTGCCGTCCCTGACCCCGGCCGCGCGCACCGTCGCCAGGCTGATCCTGGAGGATCCGGCGACGGTCGCGCGCAGCACGATCACCGAGCTGTCGGCCGCCTCCGGCACCAGCGAGGCGACGATCGTGCGCACCGCCCGGCTGCTCGGCTTCGCCGGCTACCCGCAGCTCCGCCTGGCCCTGGCGGCGGCCGCCGCCCAGCCGGACCGGCTCGTCCCCGGTGACCTCGCGCCCGACGACCCGCTGTCGGAGGTCATCCTGAAGGTCGCGCGGGCCGAGACCGAGGCGATCAACGACACCGTCGCCCAGCTCACCTCCGAGCGGCTCGGCCTGGTGGTCGACGCCATCGCCGGGGCCCGCCGGATCGACGCCTACGGGGTGAGCGCCTCCGGCCTGGTCGCCGAGGACATGGCGCAGAAGCTGATGCGGATCGGCCTGTCCAGCCACGCCTTCCAGGACGCCCACCTGGCGCTGACCAGCGCGGTGCTGCTCCGGGAAGGCGACGTGGCGATCGGCATCAGCACCTCGGGTGAGACGCCCGACGTGATCGAGCCGCTGACGAGGGCGGGGGAGGCGGGCGCGACCACGGTCGCGATCACCAACAACCCCCGCTCGTCCATCGCGGAGCTGGCCGAGCACGTGCTGATCTCGGCCGGGCGCGAGACCGAGTTCAGGCCCGGCGCGCTGGCCAGCCGCATCAGCCAGCTCCTCGTCGTCGACTGCGTCTTCGTCGGCGTCGCCCAGCGCACGTTCGACTCCTCACAGGAGGCTCTCGCGAGCACCAGGCGCGCCGTCGAGGAGTTCACTAAGCGAGCGTCACCCGCACGTCGTCAGCCTTGACGAACATCACCCGGTGCCCGAACTGGATCTGCAGATACTTCGTCTTGCCGCGGACCACGGTGTGGCCGGCCGGGTCGAAGGTGACGGCCCGGTAGTACTCGGCCGCCGCCGTGCCTGACAGCGTGTACTTCTCGCCCGCCGAGAACGTGTACTGCAACGGCGTCACCGCCTGGTACGGGATGCCCTCGGGGTAGGCCTCCTTCTCCGGGTACGCCCTGCCGTACACCGGGACCGTGGCCAGGCCCGGCTTGGGCGTCACGACGAGGCCCATCGACGGGATGGCGGTCGGCGCGGCGGCCGGGTTGTGGAACCACGCCTTCTGGCCGAGATACCAGATGGCCGTCCAGTCGCCCTGCCGGTCGGCCACGGCGAAGCGCTGGCCGGTGCTGGCCCGCGCGCTGTGGTCGTACACGCTGTAGAGCGACTCGCCCGTGGGGTGCTTGCCGATGTCCTTGACCAGCGGCGCGTCGGCGCGCGGCTCGGTGCGCAGCCAGACGGTGCCGGCGGGCAGCGGCGGGCAGGCGGCCTCGGGGTTCTTGCGGTCGCAGCCGTAGAAGTACGGCTTGTTCGTGGCGAAGTCGGGCCTGATCATGACGCTGCCCGAGTTGGGCCCGCCGAACGGGTGCAGCGGCTTGCCGAGCAGCTTGAAGTAGTGCGCCCAGTCCCAGAACGGCCCCGGGTCCTCGTGCATGCCGCGGACGGTGGTCGGCAGCGTGCCGGGCACGTTGTCGTGGCCGATGATGTGCGCGCGGTCGAGCGGCACGCCGTGCTTGAACGCCAGGTAGCGGACGAGCTTGGCGGACGTGCGGTACATCGCCTCGGTGTACCAGGTGCTGCCCTCGGCGAGGAAGCCCTCGTGCTCCAGGCCGATCGACTTGGCGTTGATGTACCAGTTGCCCGCCTGCCAGCCGACGTCCTTGGTCTTGATGTGCTGGGCGATGTGGCCGTCGGAGGAGCGCAGCGAGTAGTGCCAGCTCGCGCCGTAGGTGGCCCGCTGGACCAGGCCGATCGACGGGCCGAAGTAGCCCTCCATGTCATGGATGACGATGTAGTCGACCTTCTGGTTGTGCGGCCGGTTCGACAGGTCGTGGTTGCCGTAGTCGTCGGGCGGCAGCTCGGCGTAGGCGGCCGGGATCCACTCGCACGAGATCGTCGGCGGGCACTCGACGCCGTCGCGGCGCGGCGGGCGCAGGCCGAGCTTCTCCAGCCACTTCTCGACCTTGTCCAGGCCGGGGACCGGGTCGAGCTTCACCCGGTGGCCGTCGTCGGTGACGCGCTGCTCGCCCTGCTCGATGGTGGCGAAGACCTCGTCGGCGAAGAACCTGGCGGCCTCGGCCTCCTCGGCCCCCGAGTACCGGGCGACCGCGCCGTACCATTCGCCGGGATTGTCGCTGAACGGCGCGCCGAGCGCCTTCTGGTACTCGGCCAGCAGCGCCGCGCCGCCGCGGATGTTGGCCGCCGGGTCGGTGCGCAGCCGCTCGTGGCTCTCGCCCGTGAGCTCGGCGGCCTTCTCCATCGTGCGCAGCGACGCGGGGATCTCCACCGGCGCCGCCTGGTGCTCGGGGACGACCAGCGGCCTGCTCTCGTCGCCGCGCGCGTCCTCCGCGCCCTCCTCGTGGTGGTGGTTCGTCCCGGTGTACGCGGCCGCGTCGGTCAGGTGCATGGGCCCGAAGCCGGCGTCGTTGCTGGGCTGGCCGGCGTGGGCGTCCCAGCGTGACTCCAGGTAGGAGACGCCCAGCAGCACGCTCTGCGGAACCTTGAACTCCTCGGCCGCGGCCGCGAAGGCGGCCTGCCGGTCGTCCGGTTCGGCGGCGGCGCGGGCGCCGGTGAGGTTGACTAAGGGCAGAATGGCGACCGCGGCGATCGCCAGCGCTCTGCGCATGTACCGCTCCTTGACTGGGGGGTGCTGTAACCCCGTCAGCGTCTCAACATTTTCCTTCTCCGGCGAGAGTTTTGCGAAGGAATTTTTCAGACGTTAACTAGTAGGGTCGGCTCATGGCTGATTTCGTGAGTGTCGAGGTGGCCGACCAGATCGCCACGATCACGCTTGACCGTCCCAAGATGAACGCGCTCAACGGCCAGGTCCAGCGCGAGATCGCCGAGGCCGCGCGCATCGCCGACGCCGACCCCGACGCGCACGCCGTCATCCTCTACGGAGGCGAGCGCGTCTTCGCCGCCGGGGCCGACATCAAGGAGATGGCCGGCATGTCCTACGCCGACATGGCCGCCCACTCCCGCACCCTCCAGGACTGCTTCACCGCCGTGGCCCGCATCGGCAAGCCCGTCATCGCCGCCATCACCGGCTACGCGCTCGGCGGCGGCTGCGAGCTGGCGCTGTGCGCCGACTTCCGGGTCGCCGGCGAGTCGGCCAAGCTCGGCCAGCCGGAGATCCAGCTCGGCATCATCCCCGGCGCCGGCGGCACCCAGCGGCTGCCCCGCCTGGTCGGCCCCGCCCGCGCCAAGGACCTCATCTTCAGCGGCCGGCACGTCCCGGCGGCCGAGGCGCTGGCCATCGGCCTCGTCGACCGGGTCGTCCCCGACGCCGACGTCTACCGCGCCGCCCGCGAGTGGGCCGCGACCTTCACCGGCGGCCCCACCGTCGCGCTGCGGGCCGCCAAGCAGGCCGTCGACCAGGGGCTGGAGGTGGACCTCGACACCGGCCTGGAGATCGAGCGGCTGCAGTTCTCCGGCCTGTTCGCGACCGACGACGCCAAGATCGGCATGACCGCGTTCGCCGAGAAATCCACCCCCAAGTTCACCGGCCGCTGACCTTCCCCAGCGCCAGCAGGGCGTCGTAGGCGGGCTTCCCGGCCAGGCTCTCGTCCATCAGGCACGCGGCGCCCTCCCCGTCGAACCACTCGGGGACCCACGAGTGCCGGTCGGTGAAGCCCCACACCGTGACCTCCGCACACGCCCGCACGCTCAGGCAGTCGGTGAGCGCGCGGGTGTAATACTCGGCCTGCGTGGCCAGCTTCTCCGCCGTCACCGGCAGCTCCATCCGCACGTCCAGCTCGGTGATCGCGATCTCCAGGCCGAGCTCGGCGAAGCGGCCCATCACGTTCGCCCAGTCACCCGGGTAGCCGTACTGGATGCCCAGGTGGCCCTGGAAGCCCATCCCGTGGATCGGCACCCGCTGCGCCTTCAGCTCCTTGACCAGCGCCAGCGTCGCCTCGATCTTGGGGACGCTCCACTCCAGGTTGTAGTCGTTCAGGTAGAGCCTGGCGTGCGGGTCGGCCCGGTGCGCCCACCGGAAGGCGTCGGCGATGTAGCCCGGGCCCAGATGCTTGAGCCAGATGCTCTGCCGCATCGTGCCGTCGTCCTCGAACGCCTCGTTGACCACGTCCCAGGCCCGGATCTGGCCCCGGTAGCGGCGGACCTGCGTGGTGACGTGCTCGCGCAGGATCTCCCGCAGCTCGGCGGCGCCGATCGAGCCGTCCTCGACGCCCGCCGTCAGCCAGGCCGGGAGCTGGTTGTGCCAGACCAGCGTGTGGCCGCGTACCTTCTGGCCGTGGCGGCGGGCGTTGCGCACCACCGCGTCGGCGTCGTCCCAGGTGTGGACGCCGCGCTCCGGCTCGACCGACTCCCACTTCATCGCGTTCTCGGCGGTGACGTGGTTGAACTCGCGGTTGAGCGCGGCCCGGTAGTCCGGCTCGGCCCGCAGCGCGGCCACGTCCACCGCGGAGCCGATCCTGATGCCGTTCTTGCGCGCCAGGTCACGCAGGTCACGCGGGTCGTGCCCGCCCTGGGCGTACGCCGTGCCCGGCAGGGCCAGCAGCAGGACCAGGGCGAGGGCGAGTGCTCTCATCGGTGATCTCCGATCACGATCGTGGTGAGGGCGCGCGGCAGGAGCGTCACGCTCCGGCCGGCGACGGGCAGGGGGTCGAGCGCGTGCGTGCCGTCGGTGACGTAGGCGGCCGCCCTGCCGCGTACGCCGTGCCACGTGACGGCCTCCGAGCCGGTGTTGAGCACCTCGACGACCGTCGGGCCGCCGGGGTTGCGGAACGCCGAAACTTTCAGCGCCGGGTCGGCCGACTCCGCCCCGACGCGGACCGCGCCCGGCCGGACGAACCTGCTGTAGGCCGCCAGCGCCCACAGCCGCTTGGACACCCGGTAGGTGCCCGCCGCCTCGTCGATCTGCGTCAGCGCCCTGGTCGCGCCCCGCGAGGCGCCGAACCAGTACACGTAACCGCTGACCCCGCCCAGCGTCAGCGCGTCGTGCACCGCGCGGGCCACCGTGAGGCCGTCGTAGCCGCTGCCGTCGTCCCAGCTCTCGTTCCAGGTGCCGCCGCCGGGGTTCCACTCCGACATCCACGTCTTCCTGCCGGTCGGCAGCGGCCCGTCCACCGGGCTGGCGTACGTGTGCCCGGTGTGCGTCCGCACCCACCGGCGCGCCTCCGGGTCGGCCTCGATCGCCGCCGTGTACGCCTTCGCCTCGCTCCAGCCGAAGGAGTCGCAGCACGCGACCCGCACGCCCCGGGCGATCGGGCCCAGCACCTTGACGAACTGCGCCGCCTGCTCCGGGGTGAACCGCATCGACGCGTACGGGGCCGTGTAGTCGGGCTCGTTCGTGAAGCCGAGGTCGGTGATCCGGATGCCCTCGCGGGCGTAGAACTTCGTGTACTGCACCAGGTAGCGGGCGTACGCCTCGCGCCACTCCGGCTTCAGCGTGCCGCCGTTCCTGTCGTCGCCGTTGTCCTTCATGTAGCCGGGGGCGCTCCAGGCGTCGGCGTAGAAGCGCCGCACCCCGTAACGCTGGGCCTCCTTGGCCACCCACACCTGGCCGTTGTCCTCGCCGTCCCACGTGTAGCGCGGCGGCGCGTCCGGGCCGCCCGGGTCCTCGGGCTGGATGGAGACCATGTGGTCGTACGGGCTGCCGGCGGGGGAGGAGCCGATGCCCAGGCGCAGGATGCTCAGGCCCGCGCCCTTCTCCCGGTCGAACCAGAGATCCAGCAGCTCCCGCTGCCGCTCCTCGGGCAGGGCGCGGACCAGCTCGTTGCGCCGGAACGCCTGCGACAGCCCGAACCCGTCGATCTCCTGATGGCGGACGTGCTCCTGGACCGTGATGACGGGCCGGCCCTCCGGATTCACCACTGGGTTCACCGCTGGGTTCACCGCTGTGATCCCGAGCAGGCCGATCGCGACAACGCTTCGTGACATCACGCCTGGCCTCCGAAAATTTCGGAATGAAGGCGATAATTTTCGCCGTCAGCGGGAAACGTAAGCGCCCGGCGCCGCGACGTCAACACCCTCCGCCCGCCGCCGCCACGCCCGGCCGCCGTGATGCCGGTGTTGCCAGGGCGGGCGGGTCTGGGGGGGCTTTTTGCCACTATGGTGGCGTGTCATGATGCGCGTCCTGGTCCCCTCCCGGCTGCGTGCCAAGGTGCGTGCCTGGCTCGACTCCCACTACGTCCCGATCGCCGACCACCGCCGGGACCTCCAGGACGCCCACCGCGAGACCCGCGCCCTGCGCGACGAACTGGCCGCCCTCCGGGCCGAGGTGAAACGCCTCAAGGAGACGCCCCCGCCGCCCGCCCCCGACACCTGCCGCCTGGCCCACGAGACCGCCCAGGCGCTCGACGGGCTCCTGCAGAACGAGGTCCTCCTCTGGCAGGCCGTCGACGAACTCCGCTCGGCGGGCCCCGGCGCCGTGCCTGACCGCGGAACGGAGGCACGCCCGTGCGCGTGAACTGGACCGGCGGACGGCTCACCTTCCGCCTCGACCCCGAGGACGAGATCACCGGCCGGGCCGCCGACGAGCACCCGGTCAAGCTCGCCACCAACACCTGCACGATCGCCGGCGTGCCGGACGACGCCCACCCCGACCTGTTCGCCGTCGCCGCCTGGACCGTCGTCGCCCCCTGGACCCGCCGCCGGATCACCTTCGACCGCGCCGTCTCCGCCGACGTCGCCGCCGCGCTGCACGACGGCTGGGGCGTCGACGCCGGCCCCGTCGCCGCCGAGCCACGCCGTACCGGACGCGCCCTCGCCATCTCCTACAGCGGCGGCGCCGACTCCGTGGCCGCCGCCGCGATCTACCCCGACGCGCCGTTCGTCCACTTCCGCCGCGTCCCGCACCCCCGCGTGCCGAACCGCTGGCCGCACTACCGCTCCGACGTGCTCGCCAAACTCGCCGCGCGGACCGGGCGCGACCTCACCACCGTCTCCTCCGACCTGGAGTTCACGCTCGCCGAACCCCGGCCCGGCTACCCCGAGCACCACGCCGTCGCCGCCGGCGCCCTGCTCCTCGCCGACCGCCTCGACCTCGGCGGGCTCGCCTTCGGCTACGAGCTCGGCTCACGCTGGCTCGGCGGCGACCGCTACCTGCTGCGCTACACGCCCGACAACCCCATGTGGGCCCCGCACGGCGCGTGGGGCCGCCTCTTCGCCGCCGCCGGCGTGCACATCGTCCTCCCCGTGGGCGGCGTGAGCGAGGCCGTCACCATGCGCCTGGCCCTGAACTCCGACCTCAAGGACTACGTCCGCTGGTGCCTCATCGGCACCGACGGGCCCTGCCGCAACTGCGCCAAGTGCCTGTACAAGGAGATCATCCAGGCCGCCGTCGAACGCCGCCCCCTCGACACCCCCATCCCGCCGACCAGCGGCAAAGCCAAGAAGTGGCTCCAGCCGCCGCCCTACGGCGGCCAGGAGATGATCGAGTACGGCCTCGCCCGCATCCCCGGCATCGAGCACACCATGTTCGCCAAGGCCCTGGACCACTTCGAGGCCACCGAGGAGTCCACCCGCTGGCTCGACCACTGCTACCCCCCGTCCCTGGACGAGATCCCACCCCCCTGGCGCGACCAGGCGGCCGCCTTCCTGACCACCCACGTCGGCCTCATGACCGACCCGGAACGCCACCGGGTGGAATCATGGGGCTCCTGACCCCAGCCACCCCACACCCCGGCCGCCCCACCCTCCCGAACGCCCCCCGGCGAACGGGCCGGCCGGTGCCCAGCCCCACGGGGGACTCGGCGACGACCCGCCGCCCGCTTCCGCGTGTGCCGTGGCCACCGGCTGCCGCTGCGCCCGTCCCATACGGGCAGGACGGCCGCCGCGCCCCGCTCCCTCGCGGGACGTGGCCACGGGCTGCCGGCGCGCTCGCGGCGGGGACGGCCTGCGTGCGGCAGGTCGGCCCCGCGTCGCCGCGCCCCTCGGGGCCGCCGTCGTACGGGACGAGAGGTGCGCCCCCACGCGGCGCTGCCCTCCCACGCGTACGCAGCGAACGAGCCGGCCGGTGCCCAACCGGGACTCGGCGACGGGCCGCCGCCCCTTCTGCGTGGTCCGCGGCCTCCTGCTGCCGGCGTGCTCGCGGCGGGGACGGCCCGCGTCCGGGGCAGGCTGGCCCGGGGGGCCGCGTGCCTCTCTGGTGCCGTTGTCGCCTCGGGCATGGGGATGCGCCCGCGCCCGTGGGGGCCGGTTTGCGGTGGTGCGGTCTGGTATGGGGTGGGTGTGTTGGGGGCCGGGGTGCGATGCTAGGCCGGCTGGGGCTGTGGGCGGGTTCGGGAGCGGAGAGGAAAGCAAGGCGTGAAGGTATATCTGTCCGTTGACATGGAGGGCGTGACCGGGTTGACGGACCCGGAGGAGATGCACGCCGGGCAGCGCGGCTACGAGCGCGGGTGTGAGCTGATGACCGCCGACGCCAACGCGGCGATCGACGGGGCGTTCGCGGCCGGGGCGGAGAGCGTGCTGGTCAACGACGCGCACGGGTCGACGAAGAACCTGCGGATCGATCTGCTGGACCCGAGGGCGAGCCTGATCCGGGGCCCGGGGAAGTCGCAGCGGATGGCGCAGGGCCTGGACGGCTCGTTCGCGGCGGCCTGTTTCGTGGGCTACCACGCGCGGGCGGGCGTGGCGGACGGGGTGCTCAACCATACGTGGATGGGCAAGGAGATCCAGAACGTGTACCTCAACGGCGAGGTGTGCGGCGAGACGCGGGTGGTGGCGGCGTGCGCCGGTTACCACGGGGTCCCGGTGGTGGTGGTGACCGGTGACGAGGCCGTGGGTGAGGAGGCGCGGGAGCTGCTGGGCGATGTGGAGACGGTGGCGGTCAAGAAGGGGATCGGGAAGTTCTCGGCCGAACTGCTGCCGCCGAGCGTCGCGCAGCAGCGGATTCGTGAGGCGACGGTCAGGGCGCTCAACCGGTTGAGCGACTTCACGCCTTACACCTTGGAGGCTCCGTACACGCTGGGGGTGGAGTGGAACTCCACGGCCATCGCGGCGGCTGTGGCGCTGGTTCCCGGGGTGAAGACGGTGGGGCCTCGCCACACGGAGTTCACGACGGACGACTACACCCAGATCATGGCGCTGTTCGGCATCTTCGCCACCATCGGCGGTCAGGTGGCGTGCGGCAGTGGCCCGTACGGCTGATCGAGGGACCGGGGACGGCGGCGAGGTGTGATGGACGGCGCGGCGCTGACCAGGCGCGGGCTGCTGGTCGGGATCGGTGCGGCGGGCGGCGCCGGGGCCATGTACGCGGCGATGGGCGCGCTGGGGCTGGCGCCGGCGGAGCAGGACAAGGCGTTCACGCCGCCCAAGAAGAGTGATTTCTCCCTTCAGGGCCGGGCGGCGGCGAAGGTGGTGATCCTGGGCGCGGGCGTGGCGGGGCTGGTGGCGGCGTACGAGCTGGGGAAGGCCGGCTACGACTGCACGCTGCTGGAGGCCAGGCCCAAGGCGGGCGGGCGGAGCCTGACGCTGCGGGGCGGCGACCGGCTGACCGAGCTGAACGGGCCGGCGCAGGCGGTGCGGTTCGGCGAGGGGAGCTACTTCAACGCCGGTCCGGCGCGGATCGCGCCGTGGATGGTCACGATGGACTACTGCCGCGAGCTGGGCGTCCCGATCGAGACGTTCGTCAACCGCAGCGCGCAGACGTACGTGCACACGAACGGCCAGACGGTGCGGTCCGGGACGGCCCGTGCCGACATGTACGGATACATCGCCGAGCTGCTCGCCAAGGCCACCCATGTCGGCGCGCTCGACAGGAAGGTGTCGAAGGGCGACCAGGAGGTGCTGCTGGACTTCCTGCGCCGGTTCGGGGACCTGGGGCCGCGGTTGGAGTACGAGGGGTCCGGCAGGCGCGGTTTCGTGAAATATCCGGCGCTGGACGGCGGCACCCCGCTCGCCCCGCCCGGCACCCTGCACCAGGTCCTCGCCGCCGGCACCGGCCGCGCGATCACCAACGACTTCGGGTACGACCAGGCCACCCCCATGTTCCAGCCCGTCGGCGGCATGGACGCGATCGTCGACCGGCTCGTCGCGGCCGTCGGCGCCGACCGGATCACCACCGGCGCCCGCGTCACCCGCATCACCGACCTGCCCGACGGCGTCGAGGTCGCCTGGGCCGGCGGCAGCGTCAAGGCCGACTACTGCGTCGCCACCCTCCCGCCGCACCTGCTGGCCAAGATCCCCCACAACCTGGGCGAACCCGTCACCGCCGCGCTCCGGCGGCCCGTCCCCGTGGCCGCCGGCAAGATCGGCCTGGAGTACGCGAGCCGCTGGTGGGAGCTGGAGGACCGGATCTACGGCGGCGTCACCGAGACCGACCTGGACATCACCCACATCTGGTACCCGTCGCACGACTACCACGCCGAGCGCGGCATCGTGGTCGGCTACTACAACACCGACGCGCACGCCGAGCTCTACGGCGCGCTCACGCCGGAGGACCGCAGGCGCCGCGCGCTCACCCAGGGCAAGAAGATCCACGGCGAGAAGTACCGCACCGGCGTGCTGTCCAGCGTCTCCATCGCCTGGGAACGCCAGGAGCACATCCAGGGCGGCTGGGTGCGCTGGCCCGACTTTGATTCGTCCTTCACTCTTCTGCAACGCCCCAGCGGAAGGGTGTACTTCGCGGGTGACTGGCTCACCCGGCTGACCGCCTGGCAGGCGGGGGCCATGGAGTCCGCCCGCGGCGCCGTCACGCAACTGCACCAACGGGTGCTGCGGTCGCCGTGACGTCGCATGCCGCTCCCGGGACCGGCGTAAGGTCCTGGGAGAGCGACCGAGGAGTTGGGGATGACGTTGCACTGGGTGCCCGCCGCCGACCGGCCCGACCTGCTGGCCGAGCCGGTGGCGCGGGCCGTGGGAGAGCTCGACGGCGTACGGGTGGCCGAGATCGACCCGGAGCTGGCCGACACGGCGGCGTTCTGCGAACGCTACGGCGTGACGCTGGAGGAGTCGGCCAACTGCGTGGTGGTCGCCGCCAAGCGCGGCGGTGAGATCCGCTACGCGGCGTGCATGGTGCTCGCGACGATGCGGGTGGACGTGAACGGCGTGGTGCGCAAGCACCTCGACGCGCGCAAGGCGAGCTTCGCCCCGATGGCGGAGGCAGTCGAGCTCACCGGCATGGAGTACGGCGGCATCACCCCGCTCGGCCTGCCCGACGGCTGGCCGGTCCTGGTGGACGTCAACGTGGCCGAGCACCCTCAGGTGGTCATCGGCGCCGGGGTGCGGCGGGCCAAGCTCGCCGTCGCCGGGGCCACCCTGGCGGGGCTCAAGCAGGCGGAAGTGCTTCCTCTGGCCGGCTGATCGGTCACCGTAGCCAATTCGAGACCGTTGATTGGGAAACCGATGAGGCCCTTCTGGACGTTGTACGAGTGGGAATGTGGCCTCGTGGTTCATCTCGTGGGCGGGGATTAAGCCGGTATGGTGCTTCATGCCATGAACGATGACCGACTCGGCCCTTACCGGCTGCTCAGGCGGCTCGGCGAGGGCGGAATGGGCGTGGTCCACCTCGCCACCGACCCTCAGGGGCGGCAGGTGGCGGTCAAGGTCCTGCGCTCCGAGGTCGCCGGTGACGAGGTCGCCAGGCGACGGCTCGCGCGCGAGGTCGAGACGATGCGCCGGGTGCGCAGCTCCTACATCGCCGAGGTGCTCGACGCCGACGTGACCGGTCACCGGCCGTACATCGTGACGCGTTACGTGCCCGGCCGCGCGCTCGACGAGATCGTCAAGAACGACGGGCCGCTCGACCTGCCCGCGCTGCTCAAGGTCGGCTACGGGGTGGCCGCGGCGCTGGCCGCCGTGCACTCGGTGGGCGTCATCCACCGCGACCTCAAGCCGGGCAACGTGCTCATCCTCGACGGTGAGCCGGTGCTGATCGACTTCGGCATCGCGCAGGCGGTCGACGCGACCCGGCTGACCCAGACGGGCATGTTCATCGGCACGCCGGGCTACCTGGCGCCGGAGATCATCGAGGGCCAGGAGGCCGGGCCCGAGGTCGACATCCACGCCTGGGCCGGCACCCTGCTCTACGCCGGCACCGGCCAGCCGCCCTTCGGCAAGGGCACGCTGGAGATGGTCTTCTACAACATCACCGCCGGCAAGGCCGACGTCAGCGCCGCCCCGAAGGCGATCCAGCCGCTGCTCAAGGCCGCCTTCCAGCGCAATCCGGCCAAGCGCCCCAAGGCGGCCGAGCTGGCCGAGCAGACCGCGCGCATGCTGCCCAGGCCGCCGGGCGGCGCGCCCGACCAGATCTCCACCGTGCCGCGCCCCGACGGGCCGCCGCGCACGGGCGAGCACCTGCCGCCGCCCTACGCCGACCGCCCCGGCCCGCCCTACGGCACCGGCCCGCAGGGCGTTCCGGTCACGGGCGCGCAGGAACCGCCCGCGCGTCCCCCGTACGGGACGGGCCCCCAGGACGCACCGGCAGGACACCCCCACGGCAGCGGCCCCCAGGGCGCGCCGGTGCCGCTCCACGGCAGCGGCCCGCAGGGCGCGCCGGTGGCGCGGCCGTACGGGAGCGACGTGGCAGCGCACGGGCAGGACCGGCAGCCGTGGGAGGCCGCCACGCCGCCCGTGACGCCGCGCCAGGTCGTCGACGGACGCCCGCCGCACGCCCCGCCGCAGACCGCCGACCAGCAGTACGTGTCGCTGCTCCCCGGCCAGGGCGACCCGTGGCCGACCCGCCGGGTGAGCCCGGAGGAGCTGCGCCAGATGCAGCGCGAGGCGGGCCGGCAGAGCCTGCCGTGGAACCAGGCGCCCGCCGTCCACCCGCCGGAGGGCGAGGTGCCGACCCGGCGGGTGCGCCCGGAGGCGCCCGACTACGGCCGCGGCGCCCCGGTGCCGCCGCCGCCCTACATCCCGGCGCAGGCGCAGTTCCCGCCCGAGCCGCAGACGCGGCGCGAGCCGTTCATCCCGGGCGCGCTCCCGGGCCAGCCGCTCAAGCAGTCGGCCGCCTACGCGGTGGCCGGCGCGATGCTGCTCATCATCATGATCGTGCTGGCCGCGCTGGCCCCGGTGCTGGTGGCGGTGGTGGCGGTGCCGGTCGCGGTGCTGCTGCGGGCCGCCGACCTGGCCCAGCCGTCGCTGACCGTGCGCCGCCCGAGCAGCGCGGCGGCCCTCGACGTGGTCAGGGTGTTCGGGCTGCCGCAGGCGCTGGCCAAGTCGGCGGGCATCACGCTGGCGCTCGTTCTTTACGCTCTCATTCTGGGGTTGCCCGTTACGCTCCTGCTCACCGTGGTAGTCAAGATGGACCCGTCGAACGCGCTGGCCTGGGGGGCGGCGGTGGCGCTGTGGACCGTCTGCGCCGGCCCGGGGGTGGAGGGCCCCGGAAGGCAGATGCGCAGGACGCTCTCATCGCTCGTACCCTCGAGGACAGCGGCGATGGTGATGGCGGGAGTCCTGGCGGCAGGGGCCGCCCTCTCCCTCATCCTCGCCTACAGCACGTACGGGGACGACGCGAGGGAGGCCGTATGGAGTCCGGTCGACGTCGGCTCGGCGACGGATCTGCTGGAGAAGCTGAACGGGGGCGACGACGGATGACGCGGGGACGGTTGCGATGAGCACGGGCGGCGACACCCAGACGCCGGAGCGGCTCGGCCCCTACCGTCTGGTCAGGCGAATCGGCGAGGGCGGCATGGGGGTTGTCCACCTCGGTGTCGACGGCGACGGCCGCGAGGTCGCGGTCAAGGTCCTGCATCCGCACGTGGCCGCCGACCTCAAGGCGCGCGACCGGTTGACCCGCGAGGTCGAGACGATGCGCCGGGTGCGCAGCCCGTACGTGGCGGAGGTGCTCGACGCCGAGCTCGTGGGCGGCCAGCCGTACGTGGTGACCCGGTTCGCCCCCGGCCGCACGCTGGAGGAGACCGTGCTGGCCGACGGCGCGCTGGAGGCGCGTCAGATCATCAAGCTCGCGCAGGGCCTGTGCCAGGCGCTGGTGGCCATCCACGCGGCCGACGTGATCCACCGTGACTTCAAGCCGTCCAACGTCATGCTGGTGGGCGAGGAGCCGCTGGTCATCGACTTCGGCATCGCCCACCTGGTCAACGCCACGCGGCTGACCCAGACGGGCATGTTCGTCGGCACGCCGGGCTATCTGGCGCCGGAGATCATCCGCGACTCCGACATCACGCAGAAGGCGGACGTGCACTCGCTGGCCTCGACGGTGTTCTTCGCCGCGGTGGGCGGCCCGCCGTTCGGCACGGGCACGTTCGAGGCGGTCTGCTTCAACATCATGGAGGGCCGGGCCCAGCTCGACAAGGCGCCCGTGTGGCTGCGCGGCTGGCTGAGCCGGGCGCTCCAGGTGGAGCCGGAGGACCGGCCCGACGCCCGCGAGCTGCTCAAGATGGCCAAGGCGCTGGACCCGTCGGTGACGACGTTCCACGAGACGCCGCCGGAGGCGCCGAGCCGCACCAGGCGGCTGCTCAACCGCACGCGGGTGATGGAGTCGTTCGCCGACGTGCTGCCGCCGGTCGACTACGACCGCCGCCCGCCGGCGCGTGAGGAGAGGCCGCCGCCCTACGTCCCCGCGCCGATCTCGGCGCGGCCCCCGGCGGCGCCGAGGCCGGACCAGCGGGTCGCGGGCTATCCGGCGCCGCCGCCGACCAGGCCCTCGGCGCAGCCGCAGGCCAGGCCCTACACGCCGCCGCCGCAGCCGAGGCCGGCCGAGCGCAAGCGCTATCTGGTGGGCAGCCAGTTCGTCGGGCTGCTGCTGATGGTGTCGCTCGTCGCGCTGGCCGTGATGATGCCGGTCGTGGTGAGCATGGTCGCGATCGTGCTGGCGCTGGTGTTCCGGATGGGCGAATACCTGTTCGGCGACATGGTCAAGCGCCGCCAGGTGCGCGGCAGCAGCGCGGCCGATCCGCTGCTGGTGCTCGTCGGCACGCCGTGGGCGCTGGTCAAGGCGGCGCTGGTGAGCGTGGCGCAGGTGCCGCTGTCGATCCTGTTCGGCGTGTGCGTGTGGGGGGTGCTGCGCTGGGGCGGCGGGATGGGCGTCAACGAGGCCGCCGCCTACGCCGCCGGGGCGTTCACCGCCGGGCTGTTCCTGCTGCCGGGCGGCGGGGCGCCGCGCAAGGCGGTCACCCGCACGCTGACGGCGACCCTGCGCTCGCCGGGCGCGGCGCTGGTCGCGACCGTGGCCGTGGGCACGCTGGCGCTGTTCGCGGTGATGTTCGCGCTGGGCCAGGATCCGTCGTGGGAGCCGTGGCGCGCACCCGAGACGGTGATCAACGAGCTGACCGAACGCGCCCAGGACAGCGCGGTGGGCCTCATCACCGGGTTGATCGGCGACCTGCTGAAGGATCTGGGGCTCGGCTTCCTGTCACCCTGGTCGTGAGTGTCTCCGGAGCCGCCCGGGGGGAAAGTAGGGGGTATGAGCGAGCACCTCGGCCCCTACCAGTTGCTTTCGCGGCTGGGCTCGGGCGGGTTCGGCGAAGTGCATCTGGCGCTCGATCCCGACGGCCGGACCGTCGCGGTCAAGGTGCTGCACCCGCACGTGGTGACCGACGGGGGCGCGCTGGCGCGGCTGGCCCGTGAGGTCGAGACCATGCGCCGGGTGGGCGGGCCGCACGTGGCGGAGGTGCTCGACGCCTCGCTGGACGTCTCGCGCCCCTACCTGGTCACCCGCTACGTGCAGGGCAGGCCGCTGAGCGCGGTGCCGGTGCCGGTGGCGGAGCTGCGGTCGCTGGCCACCGGGCTGGCCGACGCGCTGCTGGCCATGCACGAGGCCGGGGTGGTGCACCGCGATCTCAAGCCGGCCAACGTGATGATGGCCGACGGGGTGCCCGTGGTGATCGACTTCGGCATCGCGAGCGCGCTCGACTCCCTGTCGGTCACGGCGTCGGGCGCGGTGGTCGGCACGCCCGGTTACTTAGCCCCCGAGGTCCTGGAGGGCGGACAGGCGGGGCCGGAGGCGGACGTGTTCTCCTTCGGCGCGACGCTGGCCTACGCCGCCACGGGACGGCAGCCGTACGGTCAGGGGCCCGCCTCGGCGGTCGCCTACCGGGTGGTCCATCACGAGCCCGATCTGGAGGGCACGCCGGGGTGGCTGGAGCCGCTGCTGCGTGACTGCCTCGCCGTCGATCCGGCGGCGCGGCCGACGGCGGCGCGCATCTGCGAGCGGCTGGGGGTGGAGGCGCCGGCGAAGCCGCGCTTCTCCCGGCGGCGCGCGGCGGGTGATGTGCATCACCTGTCCACCCGTGAGATGCGGCTGCCCCGCAAGGAGCCGGCGGAGGTCGCCAGGGCCCGGCACCGCGAGCGGGTGCGCAGGCGCTGGCTGATCGGCTCGGGGGTGTTCGTCTCGCTGCTGGCCGCCGCCGCGCGCGAGCCGCTGCCGGAGGTGGCGCTGTTCCTGCTGTCGGCGTTCACGCTGGTGGTGGTCATCGACGCGGGGTTCGGGCTCTATTCGCGCGGGCCGTTCAGGAAGGGCCGGATCGTGGCGGACTTCGCGGGGATCGCGGGGGCGCTGGGGCTGTCGGTGGCGTTGAGCGCGATCTTCACCACGCCGGTGCTGGCGCTGTTCGCGGGCACGGCCCTGGTGGTGGGGGTCGTGTTCCTGCTCTCCGCGTGACCGAATAAAGTTCGGTATGGTGAGAGTCGCTGGCGTTTGCACGCAAGCTACTGATGCGTAACATGACCGCTGGAGCCCCGATGTCACAACGCCACGGGGCACCTGGCAGTCTGGACAGCATGCATCCGGCGCCGCCGCAACGACGCGGTGGCGCACGCGAACACGGGAGGTCGGCCACCGGCCATGAACATCGTCGTCTGCGTGAAGCAGGTCCCCGACACGGCGACCGAGCGCAAGCTGCGGTCCGATGACAAGACGCTCGACCGTGACGCGGTCGACGGCGTGGTGAACGAGCTTGACGAGTATGCCGTCGAGGAGGCTCTGAAGCTCAAGGAAGCACACGGCGGCGAGGTGACGGTCCTGACCATGGGGCCGGGCAAGGCCACCGAGACCATCCGCAAGGCCCTCGCGATGGGTGCCGACAAGGCGGTCCACCTGACCGACGACGCGCTGCACGGCTCCGACGCGCTGTCGACCTCCTACGCGATGGCGCAGGCGCTGAAGAAGATCGGGTTCGACCTGGTCATCCTCGGCTCCGAGTCCACCGACGCGCGCACCGGCGTGCTGCCCGCGATGCTGGCCGAGCGCCTCGGCACGCCGCAGCTCACGCTGGCCAACAAGGTCGACGTCGACGGCTCCTCGATCAGCATCCAGCGGCTGACCGACTACGGCTACGACAAGGTCGAGGCCACGCTGCCCGCCGTCGTGTCCGTGGTCGAGAAGATCAACGAGCCGCGCTACCCGTCCTTCAAGGGCATCATGGCGGCCAAGAAGAAGCCGGTCGAGACGCTGACCGTGGCCGACGCCGAGATCGACGCCGCCCAGGTGGGCCTCGGCGCCGCCTGGTCGCAGGTCGTCGACTTCGCCGCCGCCCCGCCGCGCGCGGCCGGCACGATCGTCAAGGACGAGGGCGACGGCGGCGCGAAGGTCGCCGACTTCCTGGCGTCCAAGAAGTTCATCTGAGAACGGGGGTTTTACTGATATGTCGGAGATTCTCGTTCTCGTCGAGCAGGTCGACGGCGAGGTCAAGAAGGTCACGCTGGAGCTGCTGACCCTCGCCCGCTCGCTCGGCTCGCCGTCCGCCGTCTGGGCCGGCCCCGGCGTCACCGCCGAGGCCAAGGCCAAACTCGCCGAATACGGCGCGGACAAGATCTACGTGGCCGGCTCCGAGGAGATCGTCGGCTACGTGGTCGCGCCCAAGGCCGAGCTGCTCGCCCAGCTCGTCTCCGCCCAGTCGCCGGCCGCCGTCCTGGTCGCCGCCACGGCCGAGGGCAAGGAGATCGCGGGCCGGCTGGCCGTCAAGACCGACTCGGGCGTCATCACCGACGCCGTCGGCCTCGGCGAGGGCTTCGTGGCCGAGCAGTCGATCTTCGGCGGCGGCGTGAACGTCCAGGCGAAGGTGGCCAAGGGCACCCCGATCGTCGCCGTGCGCCCCAACTCGACGGCCCCCGTGGCCGCCGCCGGGGCCGGTGCCGAGGAGGAGGTGTCGGTCGCGCTGACCGACTCCGCCAAGGCCGCCCGCATCGTCGAGCGCGTCAAGCAGGAGAAGGGCGCCCGCCCCGAGCTCACCGAGGCCGCGATCGTGGTCTCCGGCGGCCGCGGCGTCGGCTCGGCGGAGAACTTCTCCGTCATCGAGGGCCTGGCCGACTCGCTTGGCGCGGCCGTCGGCGCCTCCCGCGCCGCGACCGACGCCGGCTGGTACCCCCACCAGTTCCAGGTGGGCCAGACCGGCAAGACCGTGTCCCCGCAGCTCTACATCGCCGCGGGCATCTCGGGCGCCATCCAGCACCGGGCCGGCATGCAGACCGCGAAGACCATCGTCGCGATCAACAAGGACCCGGAAGCGCCGATCTTCGAGCTGGCCGACTACGGCATCGTGGGCGACCTGCACCAGATCGTCCCGCAGCTCACCGAAGAGGTGAACAAGCGCAAGTGACCGGACCCGGCGGGCTCCCCACGCGGGGGCCCGCCGGTTCGCTCACAGGTGCTCTCTCAACCGCCGCGCCAGGTCGGCCGCCTGCTCCCGGGTCCACGGGATGAGGCCGTTCTCCGACATGAGCGCGTAAAACTGCTGCTGCTCGTACGGGGTGCCCGGAGGCAGCGGCGCGATGTGCCAGTGCAGGTGCGAGTTGCCCTGCTGGCTGCCGAGCGTCAGCAGGTAGGTGCGCTCCGACGGCACGACGGCCTCCACGGCCAGCGCCACCTTCCTGACCACGCGCATCAAAGCCAGGTAGGCGTCCTCGTCCAGGTCGCGCACCGCGTGTTCGAGATGGGCCTTGGGGCTCACCAGCACGTAGCCGGGCACCGTCGGGTAGCGGCTCAGGAACGCCAGGTGGTGCTCGTCCTCGTAGACGATCTCCTCCGCGTCGTAGGCCGGGTCGCCGGCGACGATGGCGCAGATGAAGCACGGCGAGGACCGGACGCGCGCCACGTAGGCGTCGACGTCGAAGCGGACGTTTCTCTCCATGATCACATTAAAGCCAACGACCGTATGAAGCCGGCGGTCGTGTCAGAGCCAGCCGAGGTCCCGGGCGCGGCGGACGGCGGCGTGCCGGTTCTCCACGGCCAGCTTGGTCACCGCCGAGGACAGGTAGTTGCGCACCGTGCCCTCCGACAGGCTCAGCTGGCGGGCGATCCGCGACACCGGCGCGCCCCCGGAGGCGGCGCGGAGCGTGTCGAGCTCGCGGGGCGTCAGCGGGCACTCCTGGCTCGACAGCGCGTCGGCGGCCAGCTCGGGGTCGATGTAGCGACCGCCGTCGTGCACCTGCCTGATCACCTTGGCCAGCGTGGTGGCCGGATTGTCCTTGCCGACGAAGCCGCGCACGCCCGCCGCCATCGCCCGGCGCAGGTAACCAGGGCGGCCGTGGCCGGTGACGATGACGATGCGGCAGCCGGGCACCTGCGCGCCGATCAGCTCGGCCGCGGCCAGGCCGTCGAGGCCGGGCATGTCGATGTCGAGCATGGCCACGTCGGGGCGCAGCTCGACGGCCAGGCGCACGGCCTCGTCGCCGCGGCCGGTCTCGGCGACCACCTCGATGCCGGGCTCGGTGCCCAGCAGCGCCACGAACGCGCCCCGTACCAGGTGGTGGTCCTCGGCGAGGAGCAGCTTGATCACAGCGGCACCGACGCGGTGATGCGGAAGCGGCCGCCGCCGCACTCGGCCTCCAGCGCGCCGCCGGCGGCCTTCATGCGCTCGGCCAGGCCGGTCAGCCCGTTGCCCCGGCTGAAGCGGCCGGTGCTCGGGCCGCCGTCGTTGACGATCTCCAGGTGCACGCTGCCCTCCTCGGTGTGGACGGTCACCTCGCACCAGGTGGCGGTGCTGTGGCGCAGGACGTTGGTGACGGCCTCGCGCGCCACCCAGCCGAGGGGCGCGTGCACGTGGCCGGGCAGTTCGGCGGGCAGCTCGGGCTTGTCGCAGCGGATGCCGGCCGCGCCGAGCACGGCGGCGACGCCGTCGAGCTCGGTCGCCAGCGACGTGGCCCGGTAGCCGCGCACCAGCTCGCGCACGTCGTGCACGGAGGTGCGGGCGATCCGCTGGATCTCGGCCAGCTCCGCGCCCGCCCGCTCCGGGCTGGTCGTGACCAGCCGCTCGCCGAGCTCGGCGCGGAGCGCGATCGCGTGCAGGGTGTGGCCGAGGGTGTCGTGCAGGTCGCGGGAGAAGCGCAGCCGCTCCTCGTCCACGGCCCGCCGCGCCAGCTCGGCCCGCGCCTCGCGCAGGTCGTCGATCAGGCGGCAGAGCCAGGCCACCCCGTACGTCATCGGCGCGATCGTCGGCATGGCCAGCAGCCCGTACAGCAGGGCGACCGGCAGCGGCATCCCGATGAGGAGGATGAGCACCGGCGTGACGGCGATCGCGGCGAGCGTGACGGTCCAGGTCACGGCGGGCCGGACGAACACCACGGACGCCACCGAGATGAACGCCATCGGCAGCCCGACCCAGCCGGCCCCGGCGAACAGCGGCACCCCGTAGGCGATCACCGCGATCGCGGCCACGTCGAGGCGGTGCCGCCACGTCAGCCGGCCCAGGAAGGCCGCCCACAGCACCCGCGCGTAGCTGACCGTGAGGAGCGTCACCAGCAGGATCGCCAGCGTGAGCGGCCACCACCGGCCCGCGGTGCCGGTGGAGAAGGCGACGACCGCCGACGCCAGGGAGAACACCATGGGAGCGGCGAACAGGGCCACCGCCACGCCGGCGATGACCCTGGTGCTGACGACGGGCGCGCTCACACGTCGCATTATGGCGGTCATGCGCGGCGCGGGTCCCACCGGAAGTAGCGGCGGGTGGACCAGAGGCCGACGCCGATCCACAGCAGCCCGATCCCGATCGCGACGGCCGACACCTGGAACGACTCCAGGAAGCCCACGGCGGGGGCGGCGTCGGCGGCGAAGTCGCGGCCCAGGATCGCGGTGCGCATCATCGCCACGATGGGCGACAGCGGCAGCATCTCGGCGACCCGCTGACCCCACTCGGGCAGCACGCTCACCGGGAACATGAGCCCGGCGCCGAACATGCTCACGAACAGCACGGGCAGCGCCACGAGCTGGGCCACCTCGTAGTTGGGGATCAGCCCGGCCGTGCCGATCGCCAGCGCGGCGAACACGGCGGCGCCCAGCAGGAACGCGAGCAGCAGCAGCGGGACGTTGCTCGGCATCGGCGCGCCGGCCACGCCCATGGCGAACACCAGAATGATCACCGCCTGGACCGCCCCCAGGATGGTCGCGTGCACGATGTCACCGGCGAAGATCGCGCTGGTGGGCAGCGCGCTGCCGCGCAGCCGCTTGTAGACGCGCTCCTCGCGCCGCACCACCACGGCGGTGGCGATCGTCATGTACGAGAACGGCAGCACCACCGCGATCGCGCTCACCGCCGCGAACACCCCGCCCGGCACGCCGTTCACCATCTCGGCCCCCTGCGGGCCGCTCGTGTAGACGAACGCCAGGAACAGCGGCAGCAGCAGGACCGTGAACGCCATGCCGCGCTGCCTCAGCAGGACCGTCTGGTTGAGCCGCGCCTGCGCCCACACCATCGACAACCAGTTCACGCCGCCACCCTCTCCGCCGCTGCCACCTCAAGGAAGATCTCTTCGAGCGTCGGCCTGCGGACCTCCAGGCCGTCCAGCTCCCTGCCGTGCTGGTGCGCCCAGCTCAGCAGCACCCGCAGGTCCTCCTGCGGCTGGTGGGTCTCCACCGTGTACGCATCGCCGCTCAGCGTCACCGAGCGCCCGGCCGTGCCCGGCACGTACGGCAGGTCGCCGGGCAGGACGCCGGGCAGCCGGAACGTGACACGGGTGCCGCGCCCGCCGACCACGTCGGCCAGCGACCCCTCGGTGACGATCCGGCCGCCGTGCATGATGGCCAGACGCTGCGCGAGCTGCTCGGCCTCGTCCAGGTAGTGGGTCGTGAGCAGGACGGTGGTGCCCTCGGCGACCATGTCGCGGATCAGCTCCCACACGTTGCGCCGCGCCTCGGGGTCCAGCCCGGTCGTGGGCTCGTCGAGGAAGAGCAGCTCGGGCCGGCCGAGCACGGCCAGCGCCAGGTCCAGGCGCCGCTTCTCGCCGCCGGAGAGCTGGGAGACGCGCACGCCCGCCCGGTGGGGGAGCCCGACCCGCTCCAGCACCTCGCCCCTGGGCAGGGCGTTCGGGGTCCAGCGGCGCCAGGCGTCGACGGTCTCGGCGACCGTGAGGTCCTTGTAGAAGCCCGCCTCCTGGAGCACGATGCCCATCCGGTGGCGCACCTCGGCACGCTCGCCGATCGGGTCGTGGCCGAGCACGCGTACCTGGCCGCTCGTCGGCGGCGCGTAGCCGGCCAGCACGTCGAGCGTGGTCGTCTTGCCCGCGCCGTTGGTGCCGAGCAGCGCGTACAGCTCGCCGCGGCCGACCTCGAAGCCGATTCCCCTGACCGCTTCGAAGTCGCCGTACTTCTGGTGCAGGTCCCGCACCTCGATCGCTGTCGTGTTCACGGACCTCACTCTGCCGGGCGGAGGGGCCCGCCCGGCAGTGTGCGTTCTCAGCGATCTCCCGGGAGGATCGCGGGGTCAGACGGTGACATTTGTCATGCGGCCGCCGCGTGCTCGGTCCTGGTGGGCAGCGGGGTGATCTCGGCGCTCTCCCGGCGGGGCAGGAACCGGGCGGCGCCCGCGATCAGCAGGCCCAGCACGACGGCCAGGCCGAGCGCCGTACGCAGCGACGTGGCGTCCGACAGGAAGCCGATCACCACCGGGCCCAGCAGCAGGCCCGCGTAGCCCATCGCCCCGGCCTGGGCGATCGCCGGGCCCGGGTTGGGGGTGGCGGTGCCGGCCAGCGAGAGCGTCAGCGGCGAGATCGTCGCCACGCCGAGGCCGACGAAGAACACCGCGCCGAGCGCCACCACGGCGGCGGGCGCGGCCAGCACGACGGCGAAGAACCCGGCCGTGGCCAGCCCGGAGACGGTCAGCATGCCGCGCACGCCGAAGCGGGAGCGCAGCCGGTCACCGGTGAGCCGGGCGATCAGCATGCCCAGCTCGAAGATCGGGTAGCCGAGCGCGGCCACGGCCTCCGGCGCGCCCATGGTGTCGCGCATGTACAGGCCGTTCCAGTCGGCGACCGTGCCCTCGACCATGAACGCGAAGAACATCAGTGCGCCGAGCAGGTAGACGACCGGCGGCATGCGGCGGCGGGCCGCCGTCGCGCCCTCGGCGACGGGGGCCTCGGGCAGGTAGGTCCGGCCGACGGCGATCATCACGGGCAGGGCGAGCAGGCCGACCAGCGCCACGTTGGCGGTGAACGACAGGCCCAGCGCGATCGACAGGCTGCCGACGCCGCCCGCCGCGATCGCGCCGACGCACCAGCCGGCGTGCATGCCGTTCATCAGCGGCCGGCCGTAGGCGCGCTCGACCGTGGAGCCCTGGGCGTTCATGGCGATGTCGACCATGCCGAACGCCATGCCGAACAGCGTCACCGCGCCGAGCAGCACCGGCAGGTCGGGCGCGAACGCCACCCCCACCAGGCTGAGCGCGGTCAGCGGCCCGCCCACGCGCAACACCGTCCGGCTGCCGGCGCGGGCCATGACGCGGCGCATCGACTGCATGGTCACCAGCGCGCCCAGCCCCCACACGAGCAGGATGGTGCCGACCATGGATTCCGACAGATGGAGCTTGTCGGTCAGCGCGGGGATGCGCACGGTCATCGTGCCCACCATCAGACCGGCCAGGACGAAGGTGAGGACCGCCCCGTACCGGGCCATCCTCAGGTCGCGCGTCATAAGGCACCTCACAAAAGCCCGGCTCGCGCGAGCCGGGCGGGAACGAACGGAAAGGAGAAAAAGGGGGGAGGGAGAAGGGGGAAAGGTCAGAGCATGGACCGCAGGCGGGCCTCCAGGGCCCTCAGGTCGCTCTCGCTGTTGAGCTCCGGCTCGTGGCTGGCCACGTCCCAGAGCCCTTCACAGGCCAGGCGCACGATCTGCGAGGCGAGCGGGTCGGGCTCGTCGGCGAGCTCTTCGCGGTGCCATCGGGCCATCGCCTCACGCAGCGGGGCGAGCAGGAAGATGTTGCCCGACGCGCCGGTGACGACGGCCCATCGTCGCAGCCTGCCCTGACGGACGGCGGCCAGCGTGGCGCCGAGGTAGCGCTCGGTGTAGGTGGCGTCGTCCTGGGCGGCCAGGAGATCGTCGAACTCCTGGATCAGCCGCTCGACCATGCCCTTGATCAGGGCTTCCTTGGTCGCGAAATGGTAGAGGAGGCCGCCCTTGCTCACACCGGCGCGGTCGGCGACGGCGGACAGGGTCAGCGCGGCCGAGCCCTGGTCGCAGAGCAGATCCTCTGCGGCGTCCAGCAGCTCGTCCCTTCTCATGCCGTCTACTGTACCGTCCGGACGGTACAGTAGCAAACGAGATACCCTAGCCGGGTGAGCAGACCGTCGGCCTATCTTGATCACGCGGCGACCACGCCCATGCTTCCCGAGGCGATCGAGGCCATGACGGAGCAATTGGGCAGGGTCGGCAACGCCTCCTCCCTGCACGCCGCCGGCCGCGAGGTCCGCCGGGTCGTCGAGGAGTCACGCGAGACCATCGCCGACGCGCTCGGCGCCCGCCCCAGCGAGGTCGTGTTCACCTCCGGCGGCACCGAGGCCGACAACCTCGCCATCAAGGGCCTCTACTGGGCCCGCCGCCCCCGGCAGCGCCTGCTGATCAGCTCGGTCGAGCACCACGCCGCCCTCGACCCGGCCCAGTGGCTGGCCGACAGCCAGGCCGCCCAGGTCGAGCTGCTGCCGGTCGACGAGCACGGCCGCGTCCACCCCGACACGCTGCGCGCCGCCGTCGAGCGCGACCCCGACGACGTCGCCATGATCAGCGTCATGTGGGCCAACAACGAGGTCGGCACCATCCAGCCGGTCCACGTCCTGGCCGCCATCGCCCGCGACCACGGCATCCCGTTCCACACCGACGCCGTCCAGGCCGTCGGCCAGCTCCCGGTGTCGTTCGCCGAGTCCGGCGCCGACGCGCTCACCCTCACCGGCCACAAGATCGGCGGCCCGATGGGCGTCGGCGCCCTGCTGCTGGCCAGGGGCCTCACCCCGGTCTCCGTCCAGCACGGCGGCGGCCAGGAGCGCGACGTGCGCTCCGGCACCCTCGACGCCCCCGCCATCGCCGGCCTCGCCGCCGCCGTGCGCACCGCCGTCAAGGAGCAGGCCGAGCAGCAGCGCCGCCTCACCGCCCTGCGCGACGACCTCATCGAGCGCGTACGGCGAGCCGTCCCCGACGTCGTGCTCAACGGCGACCCCGACGACCGGCTGCCCGGCAACGCGCACTTCTCCTTCCCCGGCTGCGAGGGCGACGCGCTGCTCATGCTGCTAGACGCCAGGGGCGTGGAGTGCTCGACCGGGTCGGCCTGCTCGGCCGGGGTGGCCCAGCCGTCACATGTGCTGCTGGCGATGGGCGCCGACGCGGCGGCGGCCCGCGGCTCGCTGCGCTTCACGCTCGGCCACACCTCGACCAAGGCCGACGTCGACCGGCTGATCGAGGTGCTCCCGGCGGCCGTCGAACGCGCCCGCCGGGCCGGCCTCAGCTGATGAACGCCGCCACCGCGCTCCACGCGGGGTCGGTGGCGACGTCGACGCGGGCCTTGCCCTCGCCCCACGTCGCGGCCAGCTCCTCGACCTGACCGCGCACCTCGCCCGCCGGGTCGGCGTAGAGGTGGAAGATCCGGTGCCCCTCGGCGCTCAGGTGGGCGGCCAGCACCCACGCGCCCGGGACGCGCGACAGCCGCTCCTCGAAGTCGCGCAGCGCCTCGACGGAGTCGCCGGCGGGCAGCTTGCCCGCGTCGCGGCCGGCGTAGGGCAGGGTGACGGCCAGGTGCTCGTCGTAGAGCGGGTAGTCGACCGGCCGCAGCGGGAAGCGGGCCGCCGCCGTCAGCGGCTTGCCCCGGGCCGTCCTGCCCTCCAGCGCCACCCACTGCTCCCCGTCGAACTCCGCGGCCAGGTCGGCCACCACGGCGGGCAGGTGGACGGCGGGCACCGCGTCGATCGGCTGGAACGTCACCGCGGTGATCTCGCCCACCCAGCGGGCCACGTCGTCCTCGCCGAGCACCGCGTCGAGCGCCAGCAGCGCCGCGTCTAGCCGGGCGTCGTCGTCCAGCTCGGAGAAGATCGGGTGGTAGGCGGACACGTCGACCCGGGGCGCGCCGCGCGGCACCCGCAGCCCGAGCACCAGCTTGCCCACCCCGAGCTCGTAGCCGCCCGCCTCCAGCGTGAGCTCACCAGCCTGCGGGTTGGCCTGCCGCGACGGGTGGAACTCCCACACCAGGTCGGCCGGCGGAGCCGCCAGCGCCCAGCGGTGGGCCAGAGGCCGCAGCTCGGCGTCACCGGCGGCGGTCACGACCAGCGCGTGGACGGCGTTGCGGCCCGGCGCCACCTCGCAGACGAGGCCGGAGTGCAGCGCGCTGACGGCCGGGGCCAGCGTCTCGGCGAGGGAGGCGCGGTCGCCGGCGGCCACCTTCGCGTCGAGCCCGGGACGGGCGTCCTCCCACCACCGCCAGAATTCCGCGATGCGCTCGGCGGAGTCGTCCTCGCCGTTCTTGCGCCCGAACAGTCGCATGCCGTAGATACTCCCAGACGGCAGCCGCGGGTCGCACAGCAAGTACGCTGGGATGGTCATGGGAATGCGTGTGCTTGCCGCCATGTCGGGCGGCGTCGACTCAGCCGTGGCCGCCGCGCGGATCGCCGAGGCCGGTCACGATGTCACCGGTGTGCATCTGGCCCTGTCGGCCAACCCGCAATCGCACCGCACGGGCGCGCGCGGCTGCTGCACGGTCGAGGACTCGCGCGACGCCCGCCGCGCCGCCGACGTGATCGGCATCCCCTTCTACATCTGGGACATGGCCGAGCGCTTCCAGCGTGACGTGGTGGAGGACTTCGTCGCCGAGTACGCGGCCGGTCGCACCCCCAACCCGTGCCTGCGCTGCAACGAGAAGATCAAGTTCGCGGCGGTGCTCGACCGGGCGCTGGCGCTCGGCTTCGACGCCGTCGCCACCGGCCACCACGCCCAGCTCGTCGACGGCGTGCTCTCGCGCAGCGTCGACGCCGGCAAGGACCAGTCGTACGTGCTCGGCGTGCTCACCCGCGAGCAGCTCAGCCACGCGATCTTCCCGCTGGGCGGCTCCACCAAGGCCGAGGTGCGCGCCGAGGCCGCCCGGCGCGGCCTGACCGTCGCCGACAAGCCCGACAGCCACGACATCTGCTTCATCGCCGACGGCGACACGCGCGGCTTCCTGGCCAAGCGGCTCGGCTCGGCCGAGGGCCCGATCGTCGACGAGGGCGGCGAGGTCGTCGGCAGCCACCACGGCGCCCACGGGTTCACCGTCGGCCAGCGCAAGGGCCTGCGCATCGACCGGCCCGCGCCCGACGGCCGGCCGCGCTACGTGCTGTCGATCGAGCCGGTGTCCAACACGGTGACCGTCGGCCCCCGCTCGGCGCTGGAGGTCACCTCGATCTCCTGCGAGCGCCCGGTGTGGAACGGCCCCGAGCCCGACGGCGAGCTGACCGTCCAGCTCAGGGCGCACGGCGAGGTCTACGGGTGCCGCTTCGAGGAGCGCGACGGCGGTCTGGTCATCGACCTCGACCGGCCCGCGACCGGGGTGGCGGCGGGCCAGGCCGCGGTGCTCTACTCGGGCGCCACGGTGATCGGCTCCGCCACCATTGCCTCGGCCGCCTAGAGCGTGACCGACTCGCCGGTCTTCAGCCGCCGCATGTCGGCCTTCTGCACGTCCGACTCCAGCCGCAGGTAGTTGTCGACCAGGCCCAGCCCGAAGTCGTTGAGCAGCCCGTCATGAGTGGAGAACGCCCGTGCGGGCCGCACCTCCCGCAGATAGCCGACCATCTCCGACAGCTTCATCCACGGCGCGTTGGTGGGCACCAGCAGCGTGGGCACCTCGACGCCCGGCACCGTCAGCGCGTCGCCGGGGTAGAACACCTCGTCGTCCACGAGAAACCCGACATTGCTGACGATCGGCACGTCCGGATGGTTCTTGGCGTGCCACTCGCCGAACACCCGGACCGAGAAACCGGCGGCCTGGAAGTCGTCGCCGTGCTCCACCACGTGGACCCGGACCGGCACGCCGGACAGCTCGGCGGCGACGGCCGCGCAGGTCCAGACCTCCAGGCCGGGCGAGGCGGCGGCCAGCCGGTCGATGTCGAGGTGGTCGGCGTGCTCGTGCGTGACCAGGACCGCGTCGGCGCCGTCGAGCACCGGATCGGCGGTGAACGTGCCCGGGTCGACCACCAGGACCTTGCCGTCCTTCTCCAGGCGTACGCAGGCGTGACCGTACTTCGTGAGCTTCATCCTCGAGAGCCTACGCTTGTCCCATGCTGACGTGGGGAGCCACCGGAGTCGGGTCGCATCCGGGCGAGGATCATCTTGAGGCGTTGCGCGTCGTGTTCGGGGAGGTGCCGGGGCTGCCCTACCTGCCGGAGCTGCCGGCGCGGGGGGTGGGGGCCGACCTGGTGGGCCGTACGGCGGCGCTGCTCGTCGACCTGCCCGTCGAGGTCCAGCCCTCCGGGTGGCGGATCGCCGGCCGGCCGGGCCGCGACCACCAGCGGGCACTCGACCACCTCCGGCGTGACCTCGACGGCCTGGAGGAGGTCGGCCACGACTACGCCGGGCCGCTCAAGCTGCAGGTGTGCGGGCCGTGGACGCTGGCCGGGGCGATCGAGCTGCGCCACGGCGACAAGGTGCTGTCCGACCCGGGGGCCGTGCGCGACATGATCGCCTCGCTGGCCCAGGGCGTCGCCGACCACTGCGCGGAGGTGCGGCGGCGGCTGCCCGGCGTGACCGGGATCGTGCTGCAGCTCGACGAGCCGGGGCTGCCCGGCGTGCTGGCGGGCACGGTGCCGACGGCGTCGGGGTTCGGGCGGCTGGCGGCGGTCGAGGAGTGGCGGGTGGAGGAGTCGCTGCGCTCCTTCACCGACCCGGTGGTGCACTGCTGCGCGCCGTCGACGCCGTTCGCGCTGCTGCGCCGGGCCGGCGTGCGGGCGGTCTCGGTGGACGCGGCGCTGATCAGGCGGCGCGACGAGGACGCCGTCGGCGAGTTGGTCGAGGCCGGGATCGGGCTGCTGCTCGGGGTGGTGCCCGGCAGGGACGCGCGGCTGCCCGACGTGGGCGTGGTGGCCGAGCCGGCGCTGGAACTGTGGCGGCGGCTCGGGTTCGCGCCGGAGCGGCTGGCCGGGCAGGTCGTGCTGACCCCGTCGTGCGGGCTCGCCGGGGCCTCGCCCGCCTACGCCAAGGCGGCGCTGGCGGCGTGCCGGCGGGCCGCCGACGTGCTGCGGGACGATCCTGGCAGCGAATAGGCTGGAGCGGCTACGGAGGGGAGTGCACGGGGTGAGCGAGCAGGCAGGGGGCGTGCCCGTGACCGCGCTGGAGCGGCACGCCGAGCTGAGCGAGCTGGTCGAGGACGCACGCTACCGCTACTACGTCGAGGACCAGCCGACGGTCAGCGACGCCCAGTTCGACGCGTGGTTCAACGAGCTGCTGGAGCTGGAGCGGGAGCATCCGTCGCTGCAGACGCCCGACTCGCCCACGCAGAAGGTCGGCGCTCCGGCGGCCGGCGACTTCGCCAAGGTCGACCACCTGGCCCGGATGGAGAGCCTGGACAACGTCTTCAACGCCGAGGGCATGGCGGAGTGGACGGCCAGGGCCGAGCGGCTGGCCGAGCACGACCCGGGCCCCTACCTGTGCGAGCTGAAGATCGACGGGCTGGCCGTGGCGCTGGTCTACCGTGACGGCAGGCTGGAGCGGGCCGCCACCCGCGGCGACGGGCGCACCGGTGACGACGTCACGGCCAACGTGCGCACGATCAAGGGCATCCCGCACCGGCTCACCGGCGACGACGTGCCGAGCCTGGTCGAGGTGCGCGGCGAGGTCTACATCCCGGTCGAGGACTTCAAGATCCTGAACGAGCAGCTCGTCGAGCAGGGCGTCGCGCCGTTCGCCAACCCGCGCAACTCGGCCGCCGGGACCCTGCGCCAGAAGGATCCGCGCGTCACCGCGCAGCGGCCGCTGCGCATGCTCGTGCACGGCGTCGGCGTCTGGGAGGGCGCGGCCGAGCCGCAGGCCCAGTCGCAGGTCTACGACCGGCTGCGGGAGTTCGGGCTGCCGGTCAGCGACCTGTACAAGGTGGTCGACGACCTCGACGGCGTCAACGCCTACATCGAGCACTACCGCGAGCACCGCCACGACCCGGCGTACGAGATCGACGGCGTGGTGGTCAAGGTCGACAGGTTCCGCATCCAGCGCGAGCTGGGCTCCACCTCGCGGGCGCCGCGCTGGGCGATCGCGTACAAGTACCCGCCGCAGGAGGTCAACACCAAGCTGCTGGACATCCAGGTCGGCGTGGGGCGCACCGGGCGGATCACCCCGTTCGCGGTGATGGAGCCGGTCGTGGTGTCCGGCTCGACGGTCGAGCGGGCCACGCTGCACAACGCGGCCGTGGTGGTCAAGAAGGGCGTGCTCATCGGCGACACGGTCGTGCTGCGCAAGGCGGGCGACGTGATCCCGGAGATCATCGGCCCCGTCGCCGCGCTGCGCGACGGCACCGAGCGGCCGTTCGAGATGCCGACCCACTGCCCCGAGTGCGGCACCGAGCTGGCCTACGAGCGCGAGGGCGACGCCGACCTGCGCTGCCCCAACGCGCGCGGCTGCCCGGCGCAGATCCGCGAGCGGCTGTTCTTCGCCTCGCGGCGCTCGGCCCTCGACATCCGCGGCCTCGGCTACGTCGCGGCCACCGCGCTCACCCAGCCGATCCCCTCGCAGGAGCCGGTGGTGCGCACCGAGGCCGACCTGTTCGACCTCACGCTGGAGCAGCTCGTCCCCATCAGGTCCGTGGTGCGCGACAAGGACTCCGGCCTGCCCAAGCTCGACGAGAAGACCGGCGAGGAGAAGGTCGTCTCGTTCTTCTCCAACGTCGACGGCCGGCCCAGCCAGAACGCCCACCTGCTGATGGACGAGCTCGCCCGCGCCAAGGAGGCGCCGCTGTGGCGGGTCCTGGTCGCGCTGTCGATCCGGCACGTCGGCCCGCCCACTGCCCAGGCGCTGGCCGAGGCGATGGGGTCGATCGAGGCCGTCATGGACGCCTCGGAGGAGGAGCTGGCCGAGGTTCCCGACATCGGCCCGCGCGTGGCGGCGACGATCCGGGAGTGGTTCCAGGTCGACTGGCACCGCGAGATCGTCACCCGCTGGAAGGCGGCGGGGGTGCGCATGCGCGACGAGCCGCCCGCGGACGTCGAGGAGCTGCCACAGACGCTCGACGGGCTCACCTTCGTGGTGACCGGCACGCTGCCCGACCACACCCGCGAGCAGGCGGGCGCGGCCATCGCCGCGCGGGGCGGCAAGGTGGCCGGCTCGGTGTCGAAGAAGACGTCGTTCCTGGTCGCGGGGGAGAACGCCGGGTCGAAGTATGACAAGGCGCTCTCGCTGAAGGTGCCGATCCTGGACGCCGAGGGCTTCCGCGCCCTGCTCGAACAGGGCCCCGAAGCCGCCGCCGAGCTGGCCTTCAAGGAAGAAACCCCGCCTACGTAGCGTTGGGCTAATGACACGCTGGGTGGGTATATGCCGGGAAGGCGACGTGACGGAACGTACGCGCTTGGTTTCGCGAAGTGGGGTTAAGGTCGTACCCTCCCATAGTGACCTAATGGGGGTTCTGTTACCGATGACTGACCCAACCGACACCCGCGACACAGGACCGCGCGTCGGCACGCCCCTCTGGGCGTTCCTCGCGGGCGTCACCGTGATCGGCTTCACCGCGCTCGTCGTCGCCCTGCTCAGGCTCGACACCGCCGAGTTCGCCGAGCTCGTCCGCACGCCGCTGTTCTGGGTGCTCGCGGTCCTGGTCGTCCTCGGTGAGCTGCGGCCCGTCATGGTGTCGTCCGCCACCGCCGTGGGCGGCACCTACCCGTCGACGATGTTCACCTTCGCCGTGCTGCTCCACTTCGGGCTGCCGGTCGCCGCGCTCATGCAGGCCGTCGCCGTCGTCGTCAACGGCGTGGCCACGCGCAAGGCCTGGCACCGGGTGATGTTCAACATCGCCCAGTCGACGCTCGCGCTGACCACCGCCGCCGTGGTGCTCGGCGTGTTCCGCATCGTGCCCAGCGCCGCCCTGCCGTGGGTGCCCTCGGGTCCCGACCTGCTCGCCATCGCGCTGTCCGGCGTCGCCTACTTCGCCGCCCGCGCCATGCTCGTCAGCGGCGCGGTCGCCCTGCACGAGCGCCGCTCGATCGTGCGCGTCCTGCGGGTCACCGCCGGCCCGCAGAGCCTCGTGTACGCCGCGCTCCTCGGCCTGGCCCCGCTGGTCGTCGTCGTCATGAGCCATTCGCCGGGGCTGGTGCCGCTGTTCGTGGCGCCGCTCGCGGCCGTTTACTTCACCGCCACGCTCTCCATGCGCCGCGACCACCAGGCGCTGCACGACGAGCTGACCGGGCTGCCCAACCGCAAGATGCTCATCGTCTCCACCGAGGAGGCGCTCGCCGAGGCCCGCCAGGACGAGCGGGTCGGCCTCTTCCTCCTCGACCTCGACCGGTTCAAGGAGGTCAACGACACGATGGGGCACCCGGTCGGCGACCGGCTGCTGCAACTGGTCGCCCACCGCCTCACCCACTCCGTCCGGCCCGGCGACGTCGTGGCCCGGCTGGGCGGCGACGAGTTCGCGGTGCTGCTGCCGTCCATCCGCGACGCCCACGCGGCCCGTGAGGTCGCCGCCCGGCTGCGGGCCGCGCTGACCGAGCCCGTACGGCTCGAAGGCATGTCCTTCGACCTCGACGGCTCCGTCGGCATCGCCCTCTACCCTGACCACGCCCCCGACTTCGAGCTGCTGCTCCAGCGCGCCGACGTCGCCATGTACCTGGCCAAGGAAGGCCGCACCGGGGTGGAGCTCTACCAGCCGGACAAGGACCGCAACTCGCCCGAACGGCTCAACCTGCTCGGCGACCTGCGCCGCGCCATCGACAACGCCGACCTCAAGCTGCACTACCAGCCCAAGGTCGGCCTCACCGGCGGCGCCATCCACGGCGTCGAGGCGCTGCTGCGCTGGCACCACCCCGTGCACGGGCCGATCGCCCCGTCCGACTACATCCCGCTCGCCGAGCAGTCCTACCTCATGCGCCAGCTCACCGAGTACGTCATCCACGAGGCGCTGGAGCAGGCCGCCCGCTGGTGGCACACCGGGCTGCAGATCCCGATCTCGGTCAACATCTCCGCCCGCGACCTGCTCGGCTCCGCGCTGCCCGAACAGCTCGAAGCCGGCCTGGCCAAGCTCCGGCTGCCGCCCGCCGCCATCCAGCTGGAGGTCACCGAGCGCATCCTGACCGGCGAGCAGGCCTACACCCACGAGACCATCAAGGCCCTGGCCACCCTCGGCGTCCCCCTGGCGCTCGACGACTTCGGCACCGGCTACTCCTCGCTCATCCGGCTCCAGCGGCTGGCGGTCTCCGAGGTGAAGATCGACGCCTCGTTCGTGCGCCGCATCGCCGAGTCCGAGGACGACGACCGCATCGTCCGCTCCATCGTCGACCTGGTCCGCTCCCTCGGCCTGCGCTCGGTCGCCGAGGGCGTAGAGTCCGACGAGGTCGCCCTGCGGCTGGCCGAGATGGGCTGCGACGTCGGCCAGGGATGGCTGTTCGGCCAGCCCATGCCCGCCGCCGACGCCACCGCCTGGCTGCTGCGCCGCGCCGACGCCCCCTACGACCTTCGCTCCGAGGTCACCCAGACCGCCTGACCAGCGGACCGGCGCACGGGTAATGGTTCGGAGGCGATCGGCCGACGCCCCTAGGATGTGAGTGTCCAAACTCCATCCACGAAACGGGTTCAACGACTCATGTCCGCCATAACCCGCGACGAGGTCGCGCATCTGGCCCGGTTGTCCAGGCTGGCGCTCACCGACGACGAGCTCGACCACTACGCCACGCAACTCGATGCCATCATCGAGTCGGTCGCGAAGGTGGCAGAGGTCGCCGCCGAGGACGTGCCGCCTTCGTCGCACGCTCTCCCGCTGACCAACGTTTTCCGTCCCGACGAGGTGCGACAGTCCCTGACGCCCGAGCAGGCCCTTTCGGGCGCTCCCGCCGTCGAGGACGACCGCTTCCGGGTGCCGCGCATCCTCGGGGAGGAGGCATGAGCCTGATCCGCAAGACGGCCGCCGAGCTGGGCGCGATGATCGCCGCCGGTGAGGTGTCGGCCGCCGAGGTGGCCGAGGCGCACCTCGACCGGATGGCCGAGGTCGAGCCCAAGGTCAAGGCGTTCCTGCACGTCGACCGCGAGACCACGCTGGAGCAGGCCAGGGCCGTCGACGCCCGGCTGAAGGCGGGGGAGAAGCTCGGGCCGCTGGCCGGGGTGCCGATCGCGCACAAGGACATCTTCACCACCCGCGACATGCCGACCACGGCCGCGTCCAAGATCCTGCAGGGCTGGCGCCCGCCCTACGACGCGACCGTGACGCGCCGGCTGCGCGAGGCCGGGCTGGTCATCCTGGGCAAGACCAATCTGGACGAGTTCGCCATGGGCTCCTCCACGGAGAACTCCGCCTACCAGCTCACGCACAACCCGTGGGACCTGACCAGGGTGCCCGGCGGCTCGTCGGGCGGCTCCAGCGCGGCCGTGGCCGCCTACGAGGCGCCGCTGTCGACGGGCACCGACACGGGCGGCTCGATCCGCCAGCCGGCCGCGGTGACCGGCATCGTGGGCATGAAGCCGACCTACGGCGGCTCGTCCCGCTACGGCCTGATCGCCTTCGCCAGCTCGCTCGACACGCCGGGCCCGTTCGCCCGCAACGTGCTCGACGCCGCGCTGCTGCAGGAGGCGTTCTCCGGGCACGACCCGATGGACTCGACCTCCATCGACGCCCCGGTCCCGTCCGTCGTCGAGGCCGCCCGCAACGGTGACGTGGCCGGGATGCGCATCGGCGTCGTGCGCGAGTTCGCCGGCGGCGACGGCGTCCAGCCGGGCGTGCTGGCCCGCTTCAACGAGGCAGTCCAGCTCCTGGAGTCGCTCGGCGCCAAGGTCGTCGAGGTCTCCTGCCCGTCGTTCGCGAGCGCGCTGCCGGCCTACTACCTGATCGCGCCGTCGGAGTGCAGCTCCAACCTGGCCCGCTTCGACGCCATGCGCTACGGCCTGCGCGTCGGCGACGACGGCACGCGCAGCGCCGAGGAGGTCATGGCGCTGACCCGGGCGGCCGGGTTCGGCCCCGAGGTCAAGCGGCGCATCATGCTCGGCACCTACGCGCTGTCGAGCGGCTACTACGACGCCTACTACGGCCAGGCGCAGAAGGTCCGCACGGTCATCGCCCGCGAGTTCGAGGCCGCCTACCAGCAGGTGGACGTGCTGATCTCGCCGACGACGCCGACGACGGCGTTCCCGATCGGCGAGCGCGCCGACGACCCCATGGCCATGTACCTGGCCGACCTCTACACCATCCCGTCCAACCTGACGGGCAACGCGGCCATCTCGGTGCCGTGCGGCCTGGCGGACGAGGACGGTCTGCCGGTCGGCCTGCAGATCATGGCCCCGGTCCTGGGCGACGACCGCTGCTACCGGGTCGGCGCCGCCGTCGAGAAGGCCCTGGAGAGCCGCTGGGGCGGCCCGTTGCTGAAGGAGGCCCCGTCGCTATGACCATGGTCTATGACGAAGCGCTCGAACGGTTCGAGCCGGTGCTCGGGCTGGAGACGCACGTCGAGCTGGGCACCAACTCCAAGATGTTCTGCGGCTGCCGCACCGCGTTCGGCGCGCCGGCCAACACGCAGGTGTGCCCGACGTGCCTGGCGCTGCCCGGCGCGCTGCCGGTGGCCAACGCCGCCGCGATCGAGTCGACGATCCGGATCGGGCTGGCGCTCAACTGCTCGATCGCCGAGTGGTGCCGCATGGCCAGGAAGAACTACTTCTACCCGGACATGCCGAAGAACTACCAGATCTCCCAGTACGACGAGCCGCTCTGCTTCGACGGCTACATCGACGTCGAGGTCTACGGCGAGACGGTGCGGATCGAGATCGAGCGTGTGCACCTGGAGGAGGACACCGGCAAGTCGACCCACGTGGGCGGCGCGACGGGCCGCATCCACGGGGCCGATTACTCGATCGTCGACTATAACCGGGCGGGCATCCCGCTGGTCGAGATCGTCACCAAGCCGATCCCGGGCACCGACCGGCTCGCGCCGGAGGTGGCCAGGGCGTACGTGACGGAGCTGCGCGAGATCATGCGCTCGCTGGGCGTCTCCGACGTGCGCATGGAGGAGGGCTCGCTGCGCTGCGACGTGAACGTCTCGCTCATGGAGCGCGGCGCCTCCGAGTGGGGCACCCGTACGGAGACCAAGAACGTCAACTCGCTGCGCAGCGTCGAGCGGGCGGTGCGCAGCGAGATCGAGCGGCAGGCGGGCGTGCTGGCCGGCGGCGGCCGGATCGTGCAGGAGACGCGCCACTTCCACGAGGACACCGGCACCACCACGCCCGGCAGGTCCAAGGAGGAGGCGCAGGACTACCGCTACTTCCCCGAGCCCGACCTGGTGCCGATCGCGCCGGACCCGGCGTGGGTGGCGGAGCTGAAGGCGGCGCTGCCGGAGCTGCCGTCGGTCCGGCGCAAGCGGCTGCAGGCCGAGTGGGGCCTGTCCGACCTCGACATGCAGGCGATGCACAACGCCGACGCGATCGAGTTGGTCGAGGCGACGGTCAAGGCGGGCGCGCCGGCCGCCGACGCGCGCAAGTGGTGGATGGGCGAGCTGGCCCGCCGCGCGAACGAGACGGCGACGCCGCTGGCCGACCTGCCGATCACGCCGGAGCAGATCGCCCGGGTGACCGAGCTGGTGGCGTCCGGGGCGCTCAACGACAAGCTGGCCCGCGAGGTGCTGGAGGGCGTGCTCGCTGGTGAGGGCACGCCGGACGACGTCGTGGAGAAGCGCGGGCTCAAGATCGTCAACGACGAGGGCGAGCTGTCGGCGATCATCGACGAGGTGCTGGCGGCCAACGCCGACGCGGCCGACAAGGTGCGGTCCGGCAAGATCGCGGCGGTCGGCGCGCTGGTGGGCGGCGTGATGAAGGCCAGCCGGGGCAAGGCCGACGCGGCTCGGGCGCGCGAGCTGATCCTGGAGAAGCTGGGCGTCTCCGCCTAGCGGCTCCGCACGTCCGTACGCGGCCTAGGTCCATCTGACCGGGTGGACCTAGGACCGCGGCGGGAGGTGCCCGCGCGCGCGACGGCCTAACGTCGGGTTCCATGAGACGAACTGCGTTGACAGCCGGCCTGGTGGCGATGGTGTCACTGGTGGCCTTCGAGTACGTCGCCGTCGCGGTGGCCATGCCCGTCGTGGCGGCGGATCTGGACGGTGTGGGACTTTACGGCCTGGCGTTCAGCGGGGCGATGGCCGCCGCCGTGGTGGGCACGGTGCTCGGCGGTCGGTGGGCCGACCTGCGCGGGCCGCTGGCGCCGTTGTGGACCGGGGTGGCCGGTTTCATCGGCGGCCTGTTGCTGGCGGGGCTGGCGCCCACGATGGAGGCGCTGATCGCCGGGCGGCTGGTGCAGGGCTTCGGCGGCGCGCTGGTGAGCGTGGCCCTCTACGTGGTGGTGGCGCGGGCGTACCCGGAGGAGCTGCATCCGAAGATCTTCTCCCTGTTCGCCACGGCCTGGGTGGTGCCGTCGATGGTGGGGCCGGCGATCGTCGGCCTGGTGGTCGACACGCTGGGCTGGCGGTGGGTGTTCCTGCTGGTGCCGATCCTGACCGTGGTGAGCGGGCTGGTGCTGGCGCGCGGGGTCGCCGGGCAGCCGGTGCGCGGCGGCCAGGGCACGCCCGCGCCGGGGCTGGCGGCCAAGGTCGCCTGGGCGGCCGTGACGGCGGTGGCGGCCGGGCTCATGCAGTACGGGAGCGGCGGTTCGCCGATCCTGCTGGTCGCCGGGCTGGTCATCCTGGCCGTGGCGCTGCCCAGGCTGCTGCCCGCCGGGACGCTGCGGGCCGCCCGCGGGCTTCCGGCGGTGGTCGGGCTGCGCGGGCTGGCGACCGGGGCGCTGTTCGCGGCCGAGGTGATCGTGCCGCTCATGCTGGTGCAGGAGCGCGGGCTGTCGCCGTTCCTGGCCGGGATCGCGATCACCGGCGGCGCGGTGACCTGGTCGTTCGCCTCGTGGCTGCAGGGGCGCGAGGTGTTCGGCCGGATGACGAACCTGGTGCTCGGCTCGGCCGCGCTGGCGGGCGGCATCCTGCTCATGGGCGCGGTGACGTTCGACGGGGTGCCGGTCGCGGTGGCCTACCCGTCGTGGATCCTGGCCGGGTTCGGCATGGGGCTGATCTATCCGACGCTGTCGGTGCTCACGCTGGAGCTGTCGGC
This sequence comes from Nonomuraea sp. NPDC049725, assembly GCF_040674795.1. Lineage (NCBI taxonomy): Bacteria > Bacillati > Actinomycetota > Actinomycetes > Streptosporangiales > Streptosporangiaceae > Nonomuraea > Nonomuraea sp. NPDC049725. Next base: position 175,113 of record NZ_JBFANJ010000009.1, read on the forward strand.
TCCGGGCGAGGAGGGCGTCAACAGCTCGGCGCTGCAGGTGGGGGAGTCGGTGTTCTCGGTGGTGGCGGTCGCCATCACCAGCGCGCTGTTCACCGCCGTCGGCTCCGCCTACTGGGCGGTGTTCGCGGCCACGCTGGTGATGGCGCTGGCGGGCCTGGCGATCGCGCCCCGCGCGGTCCGCTCGGCCGTGCCCGCCGCCACCGCGTCGGCGTGACCCGCGGGCCCGGGGACGGTCCCGGGCCCGCGGGCGTCACCCGGCGCGCCGCGCCCAGAGCCTCCTGAACAGCGGCGTCAGCAGCGCCGCGCCCGACAGGAGCAGCAGCACCACCGACACCCAGCTCTCCACCAGCACGCTCACGTCGCCCGCGCCGATGGCCAGGGCGCGGCGGAGCTGGATCTCCGCCATCGGCCCGAGGATCATCCCGATCACCGCGGGGGCGACCGGGAGCCCGAAGCGCCGCATCGCGAACCCGAGCAGCCCGAGCACGAACAGCACGACCAGGTCCACGACGCTGGCCTTCAGCGCGTAGACGCCGAGCGCCGCGAACACCACGATCCCGGCATACAGGTACGGGCGCGGGATCAGCAGCAGTCGTGCCCACAGCGGCGCCAGCGGCAGGTTGAGCACGAGCAGCATGGCGTTGCCGATGAACAGCGACGCGATCATGCCCCACACCAGGGCCGGGTTGTGGTCGAACAGCTGCGGCCCGGGCTGCAGCCCGTACTGCTGGAAGGCGGCGAGCATGATGGCGGCGGTCGCGGACGTGGGCAGGCCCAGCGTCAGCAGCGGGACGAGGGTGCCGGCGGCGGAGGCGTTGTTGGCCGCCTCCGGCCCGGCGACGCCCTCGATGGCGCCCTTGCCGTACTCCTCGCGGGCGACGCCGCGCGCCAGGCGCTTCTCGGCCGCGTACGACAGGAAGGTGGGGATCTCGGCGCCGCCGCCGGGCAGCGCGCCGAACGGGAAGCCGAGCGCGGTCCCGCGCAGCCACGGCCGCCACGAGCGGCCCCAGTCGGAGCGGCCCATCCAGGCCCGCCCGACGGGCACCACCTCGGGCGCGGCGTGCCGCAGCCGCGACGCCACGTACAGGGCCTCGCCGAGCGCGAACAGCCCGACGGCGACGATCACCACGTCCACGCCGTCGAGAAGCTGCCGCAGGCCCAGCGTGAGCCGCGCCTGCCCGGTCTGCTGGTCGATGCCGATCAGCCCGATCACCAGGCCGAACCCGAGCGAGGCCAGGCCGCGCACGACCGAGCGCGACAGCACCGACGACACGGCGGTGAACGCCAGGATCGCCAGCGCGAAGTAGTCGGCGGGGCCGAACGAGATCGCGAAGCTCACCACGGCGGGCGCGGCCACCACGAGCAGCGCGGTGGCGATGGTCCCGGCCACGAACGAGCCGATGGCGGCCGTGGCCAGCGCCTGCGCCGCCCGCCCGCGCCGGGCCATCTTGTTGCCCTCCAGCGCCGTGATCATCGACGACGACTCGCCCGGCGTGTTGAGCAGGATGGAGGTGGTCGAGCCGCCGTACATGCCGCCGTAGTAGATGCCGGCGAACATGATGAACGCGCTGGCCGGCGGCACCGTGAAGGTGATCGGTAGCAGCAGCGCCACGGTCATCGCCGGCCCGATCCCCGGCAGCACGCCGACCAGCGTGCCCAGGGTGACGCCGATGAGCGCGTACATGAGGTTGACCGGGGTGAGCGCGGCGGCGAACCCGTCGAGCAGGAGCTGCACCGACTCCACTCAGATCACCCCCCGCAGCACCCCGGCGGGCAGCGTGACGCCCAGCCCCTTGACGAACAGCAGGTACGTGGTGACGGCCAGGATCACGGCGATGCCCGCGGCACGCAGCCGGTGGGCGGCGCCGAGCACCACCGACAGGCCGAAGAACAGCAGGCTCGCCGAGATGATCCAGCCGAGCAGGTCGAGCACCGCGGCGAAGCCCAGGAAGACGCCGCTGACCAGGCCGACGCTGCGCCAGTCGGCGGGCGCGTCGGGGTCGACGTCCTCGCTCTCCTCCGGGTCGCCGCGCCCGCCGCGCAGCACGTCGGCCACGTAGAACAGGCCGATGAGGACCATGGCGCCGCCCACGAGCATGGGGAAGAAGCGGGGGCCGAGGCCGAGCTGGGAGGCCGCCGCGGACACGTCCAGCGTGCCCACGACGACGAACACGCCCAGCCCCAGCACCACCAGTGCCAGCCCGAGCTCGGGCCGCCACCAGCGCGGGCGCTTGCCGGAATCAGCGGAGGGCATCAGGAGACGACGCCCAGCTCGGCGATGATCGCCTTGACCCGGGTCTGCTCGGCCGCCAGGTAGTCGGCGAACTCCTGGCCGGTCTGGAAGGAGTCGATCCAGCCGTTCTTGGCCACCGCGTCCTTCCACGCCTGGGAGTCGTGCATCTTGGTGACCAGGTCGGTCAGCGCCTTCTTGTCGGCGTCGCTGAGCCCGCCGGGCGCCACCATGCCGCGCCAGTTGGCCAGCTCCACGTCCAGGCCGCCCTCCTTCAGGGTGGGGGTGTCGAGGTCGGGCAGCCGCTCGCCGGAGGTCACGCCGAGCGCGCGCAGCTTGCCGGACTTCACGTGCTCGGCGAACTCGCCGACGCCCGAGATGCCGATCGTCACCTTGTTGCCGAGCAGCGCGTTGAGCGCCTCGCCGCCGCCGGAGTGCGCGATGTAGTTGACCTGCTTGGGGTCCACGCCCGCGGCCTTGGCCATGAGACCGGCCACGATGTGGTCGGTGCCGCCGGCCGAGCCGCCCGCGACCGAGACCTTGGCCGGGTCCGCCTTCCAGGCCGCGACCAGGTCGGCCAGCGTCTTCAGCGGCGACTCGGCCGGGACCACGACGATCTCGTACTCCTCGGTCAGCTTGGCGATCGGCGTGGTCTCGTCCAGCGTGACCTGGGACTTGTTCTGCTCGATGGCGCCGACCATGACCAGGCCCATCGTCATCAGCAGGTTGCCGTTGCCCTTCTCACCGGCGAGCTGGGCCAGGCCGATGGTGCCTCCCGCGCCGGGCACGTTGAACACCTCGACCTTGCGGTCGGGCGCGGCGGCCTTGATCGCCTGCTCGGCCGTGCGGGAGGTCTGGTCCCAGCCGCCGCCGGGCGAGGCCGGTGCCATGATCCGCAGCGCGCTGGTGCCGCCGCCCGTGCCGGTGTCGCCGCAGCCGGTGAGCGCGGCGACCGAGAGCGCCGCGAGGGCGGCGAGTATGCGCAGACGCATTGATCACTCCAAGGGGGGATTTCACCTTCTTGGGAACCGCATGGTGAGCCCGTACCCCGCCGGAGTCGAGCCTTTGCCGGTAGGCGTCGTAATGGTCGTATTGGTCGCAACACCGCCGTGACCTCGGAGTGTTTGCATGTGGACCGTGAAGTGGGTCCGTGACGCCTCCCTCGGCACCCAGCTGTTCGTGCTCCAGATGGCGATCGTGCTGCTCGCCGTGGGGAGCACCGCCGGCGTGTGGGCGCAGCACACGCGCAGCCAGCTCGACGGCCGCTACCAGCAGCGGGCGCTGGCCATCGCGCAGTCCGTGGCCGGGCTGCCGCAGGTGCGCGAGGCGTTCGAGCTGCGCCGGCCGGAGTCCGTGCTCCAGCCGCTGGCGCTCAGCGTGCAGCAGACCACCGGCGCCGACTACGTGGTGATCGCCAACGACGACCAGATCCGCTACGCCCACCCCAACGCCTCGCTCATCCGCAAGCAGCTGTCGACCGACGGCACCTACGTGCTCACCACCGGCCGCGACTGGGTCGGCACCGAGAAGGGCACGATCGGCGTCACCGTGCGCGGCAAGACGCCGGTCCTGGACGAGTACGGCGACGTCATCGGCCTGGTCTCGGTCGGCGTGCTGGAGACGACCGTCACGGGCGAGGTCGCCGAGGCGCTGCCGCCGCTGCTGTGGACGGCGACGGCGGTGCTGCTGGCCGGGCTCGCGGCGGCCGCGCTGATCACCGCGCGGGTGCGCCGGCAGACGTTCGGCCTGGAGCCGGGCGAGATCGCCGCCCTGCTGGAGCAGCGCGAGGGCGTGCTGCACGGCGTCAAGGAGGGCGTGCTCGCGCTCGACCTCGAAGGCCGGGTGACGCTGGTCAACGACGCCGCCCGCGAGCTGCTCGGCGACGTCGGCGACGACCTGACCCGGATGCCGGTCTCCGACCGGATGCGCGACGTGCTGGGCGGCGCCGACCCGGGCGAGGACCGGATCGTCCTGCACGGCGACCGGGTGCTGGTGCTCAACCGCACCCCGGTGTCCGTGCGCGGCCAGCAGCGAGGGTGGGTGGTCACGCTGCGCGACCGCACCGAGCTCGTACGGCTGGCGCGCGAGCTGGACGACACCAGCAGCGCCACGGGAGCGCTGCGGGCCCAGGCGCACGAGTTCGCCAACCGCATGCACACCGTCGTCGGGCTGCTGGAGCTGGGCGAGCACGAGGCGGCGATCGCGTTCATCACCAGCGGCACCCCGGCCGCCTACCTCGGCGACCTGCGCGAGAAGGTCGAGGACCCGACGCTGGCCGCGCTGCTGCTGGCCAAGTCGGCCGAGGCCGCCGAGCGCGGCGCCCGCCTGGTGCTCTCCGGCGACTCCCGGGTGCCGGCGGACGTGCTCGGCGATCCGCAGGACGCGGTCCTGGTGGTCGGCAACCTGGTTGCCAACGCGATCGACGCGCTCGACGGCGCCGCCGGCACGATCGAGGTCTCGGTCGTGGCCGACGCGGCCGGGCTGCGCGTACGGGTCGGCGACTCCGGGCCCGGCATCATGCCCGACCTGGTCGAGGAGGTGTTCCGGGAGGGGTTCACCACGAAGGCGGCCCACTCCGGGCCGCGCGGTCTCGGCCTGGCGCTGACCCGGCAGGCGTGCCTGCGCCGGGGCGGCTGGGTCAAGGTGCGCAACTCGGGCGGCGCGGTGTTCACCGCCCACCTGCCCGCCGAGGAGGTGACGGTGTGAGCATCCGCGTGCTGGTGGTGGACGACGACTTCATGGTGGCGCGCGTGCACGGCGCCTATGTGGCGCGGGTGCCCGGCTTCGAGGTCGTCGCGACGGTCGGCAACGGCGCCGGGGCGCTCGCGGCGGTGACCGAGCACCGGCCGGACCTGGTGCTGCTCGACATCTACCTGCCCGACATGTCGGGCCTGGCGGTGCTGCAGGCGCTGAGCGGCGTCGACGTGCTCGTGATCAGCGCCGCCCGCGACGTGCCCACGGTCCGCGCGGCGATGCGCGGCGGCGCGATCAACTACCTCATCAAGCCGTTCACCGCCGACGCGCTGACCGAGCGGCTGCGCCACTACGCCGACACCCGGCGGCGGCTCCACGCCATCGGCCCCGAGGCCCGCCAGGACGACGTGGACCGCCTGTTCGGCACGCCGGCCGCCGCCGCGCCGCTGCCCAAGGGGCTGTCCCCCGCCACCTGCGCGCTGGTCGCCGACACCCTCCGCGACGCCGGCCGCGACCTGTCGGCGGCCGAGACGGCGCAGCTCGCGGGCCTGTCGCGGGTCAGCGCCCGCCGCTACCTCGAACACCTGTGCGCGGGAGGGCGGGCGGAGCTGCGGCCCCGCTACGGCACGGCCGGGCGTCCGGAGCACCGGTACCGCTGGCTCGGCTGACACAGTTCCGTAGTCTTTTCTCGTGACATATGCCGACCCTCGTGCCTTACTGTTGCCTGAGACTTGGCTGCGGAACGGGAGGAGATTGAGGCGTGCGTAACGCCGGACCGATCGAATCACCGACCGACCCGTTCGCCTCGGTGCCCCTGCCCTCGCGCGGCACCAGCAGGAAGCCGAAGATCGAGGGCCTGCCCCCGGGCGTCTCCCGCGACATCTTCGGCCCGCAGGAGCAGCCGCCGCAGGAGCCCCGCCCGCAGGAGCCGCCCAAGAGCGGCACCCTGCCCCCGGTGCCGACCGCGTCGCAGCCCTGGCCGGTCAACGGCAACGGGTCCGAGCCGCCGCCGTTCGGCATGCGCACGCCGCTGGAGCGGCCCCCGGCGCCCGACGCCGACCCGCCCCGCAAGCGCCGCCTGCTGCCCGGCATCGCCGTGCTCGTGCTGCTCGCCCTCGCCCTGGCCTACCTGGTCCCGGCCGTGCTCATGTCCGACGCCGTGCTGCGCGGGACCCGCGTGGGCGGCGTCGACATCGGCGGCATGACCGTCACCCAGGCGGCCGACAAGCTGCGCAGCGAGCTCGCCGTCAAGCTCAACAAGCCCGTCGTCGTCGACCTCGGCGGGCGCAAGGACACCATCCAGCCCGACGAGGCCGGGCTGGAGCTCGACGTGGTGGCCACGATCGGCCAGGCGCCCAGCGGCTTCCCCAGCCCGATCGAGGTGTGGCGGGCGCTCACCACCACGACCGACATCGAGCCGAAGGTCACCGTCGACCCCTCCCAGCTCACCAGGACCGTCGAGGCGCTGGCCGAGACCGTCGACCGGCGGCCGCACGAGGGCCGCGTCACGTACAAGGGGCTGCGCCCGGTGGCGACGCAGCCGCGCTCGGGCGCGCTGCTCGACCGCGGCGAGGCCGTCCGCGTGATCAGCGAGGCCTTCCTGAACGGCACCGGCACCGCGATCGTCAGCCTGGTGCCTGCCGAGCCCGCCACCAGCGCCCGCGCCGTCCAGAAGGCCACCGCGCAGGCCAGGCGGGCGGTGTCCGCGCCCATCACGCTGACCCTCGGCGGCAAGCAGGCGCAGCTCACCCCGGCCACGATCGCCGCCAACCTCACCTTCGTGCCCGACGGCGACGGGGGGCTGCGGCCCGACTTCGACGCCAAGGGAGCGCTGGCCACCGTCGAGAGCAGCCTGGTGGACGCGACCCAGGTGCCGCGCGACGCCACGTACGAGATCGTGAACGGCAAGCCCGTGCTCGTGCCCTCGCGCGAGGGCCGGGGCGTCAGCGCCAAGGCGCTCGCCCGCGACGTGGTCAAGCTGGTGCGGAGCGGCGGGAACCGGGTCGTCCCCGTGACGCTGGCCGACGCCCCGCCCGAGGTCACCACCGAGCAGGTGGCCGACCTCGGCATCAAGGAGACGGTGTCGTCGTTCACCACGACCTTCGACTGCTGCCTGCCGCGCGTGACCAACATCCGCCGGATGGCCGAGCAGGTCGACGGGGTCCTGGTCAAGCCCGGCGAGACGTTCTCGCTCAACGAGCTGGTGGGGGAGCGCACCGCCGAGGGCGGCTACGTGCCGGCCGACCAGATCGTCGGCGGCCGGACGCTCACGATCATGGGCGGCGGGGCCTCCCAGTTCGCCACCGCGCTCTACAACGCCGCCTACTACGGCGGCTTCGAGGACGTCGAGCACACGCCGATGGACTACTTCTCCGCCCGCTACCCGGCGGGCCGCGACGCCGCGCTGCTCTACCCCGACCTGGACCTGAAGTGGCGCAACGACTCCGACCACGGGGTGCTGATCAAGACCTCGTCCACGGCCACGTCGGTGTCCGTCGTGCTGTGGAGCACCAGGCGCTACGACGAGATCAAGGCCGTCGAGTCCGACCGGCGGGAGTTCACCCCGTTCCGCCGTGAGACCAGCGACGCCGCCGGCTGCCGGCCCACCACCGGCCAGCAGGGCTTCACCGTCGACGTCACCCGGGTCTTCATCCGCGACGGCGAAGAGATCAAGCGGGACAAGAAGGTCACCACGAAGTACCGCCCCCAGGCCCAGGTGGTGTGCACCGGCTAGGGCGTGACCGCGAGGATCCGGTCGTCGCCCGCGCGCGGCTCGCCCCGGCCGTCCCTGTTGCTGGTGCCCACCCACAGCCCGCCGCCGGGGGCGGCGGTCACCGCGCGGAGCCTGCCGTACGTGCCGCCGTAGTGCGCGACCGGCGTGCCCGGCGAGCCGTCGGCGGCCAGCGGGATCTGCCACAGCCGTTCGCCGCGCAGCGCGCCCATCCACAGCGAGCCGCCGGCGAACGCCAGACCGGACGGTGACGCCTCGGAGGTGTCCCAGGTGACGACCGGATCGGTGAACTCCGGGGCGCCGCCCCGGCCCTCCACCTCCGGCCAGCCGTAGTTGCCGCCCGCCTCGATCAGGTTGAGCTCGTCGTGGGCGTCGGCGCCGAACTCGGAGGCGTACAGCCGGCCCGAGCCGTCCCAGGCCAGGCCCTGCACGTTGCGGTGGCCCAAACTGTAGACGAGCGTGCCGAACGGGTTGCCGGGAGCCGGCCGCCCGTCGGCCGTCATGCGCAGGATCTTGCCCGCGAGCGAGTCGCGGTCCTGCGACAGGGACCGGTCGCCGGTCTCGCCGGTGGTGGCGTACAGGTGGCCGTCGGGGCCGAACGCCAGCCGCCCGCCGTTGTGGACGGTCCCCTTCGGGATGCCCTGGACGATCACCCGCGGCTCCGACAGCGTGTCGCCGGTCAGCCGGTAGCGGACGATCCGGTTGTCGGAGGCGGCCGAGCAGTACACGAACACCTGCTCGCCCCTGACCGCCACGCCCATCAGGCCGCCCTCGCCGCCGGGCGTCACGCCCTCGATCACGGCCAGCTCCCGCGCCTGGCCCGCCGGGGTGACCCGCAGCAGCCTGGCCGAGTCGCGCTCGGTCACCAGCGCGTCGCCGCCCGGCAGGAACGCGATCGCCCACGGCACGGCCAGGTCGCGCGCCACCACGCGCGGCTCGCCGGGCGACGGCCCGCCGGACGCCGAGGCGGCCGGCGGCCCTCCACCCTGCTCAGAGGCGGCCGGCGGCCCCCCGCCCTGGTCAGAGGCGGCCGGCGGCACCCCGCCCGCGCCGGAACAGGCGGCGAGCGCCACCGCGAGCATGGTCAGCCAGAGTGCCCTCATGTCTCCCATACTTGCCCCCGAGCCATAAAGTTTCCCGCATGAAGATCTGGGTCCCGTACGAGTCGGTCGCCGAAGTCCTGTCCGATCTGCCGGGTGTGGCGTGCACCGTGTACGACGGCACCGGGCCGGAGCCCGACGGGATCGAGGACGTCGAAGTGTGGATCCCGCCCCTGGTCACCGTGCCGGACGTGCCGGGCACGCTGGCGCGGATGCGGTCGCTGCGCCTGGTCCAGACCGTCACCGCGGGCGTGGACGCCTACCGGCCGCACCTGCCGGAGGGCGCGGTGCTGTGCAACGCGCGCGGCGTGCACGACGCGGGCACCGCCGAGTGGGCCGTCGGCGCGATGATCGCGGTGCTGCGCGAGTTCCCCGGCTTCACCGACGCCCAGCGCCGCGGCGAGTGGACCTACCGCCACACCGGCGTGCTGGCCGACTCCACCGTGCTGATCGTCGGCTACGGCTCCATCGGCCAGGCGCTCGAACGCCGCCTCGACGGCTTCGAGGTCGAGGTCGTCCGGGTCGCCAGGAGCGCCCGCGAGGGCGTCCACGGCCTGGCCGAGCTGCCCGCCCTGCTGCCCGGGGCCGACGTCGTGGTGCTGCTCGTGCCCGCCACGCCCGACACCGCCGGCCTGGCCGACGCCGCGTTCCTGTCGCGGATGAAGGACGGCGCGGTGCTGGTCAACGCGGCCAGGGGCGGCGTCGTCGACACCGACGCCCTGCTCGCCGAGCTCAAGAGCGGCAGGCTGCGGGCCGCGCTCGACGTGACCGCGCCCGAGCCGCTGCCGGCCGGCCACCCCCTGTGGAGCGCGCCGGGCGTCTTCATCACGCCGCACGTGGCGGGCAGCACGCCCGCCTCCGACCGCCGCATGCTCCGGCTCATGCGCGCGCAATTGACGCGCTATCTCGCGGGCGAGCCGCTCGACAACGTCATCACCGACGCGTATTGAGAGGAATCCGGACCGTGGCTGGTCCGTGACCTGCGGTGCGTACGGTGGCGTCTAACCAAGGTTTCCTGACTTCCTGTCAAGGAAATCCTGGCGGCAATCAGGTCCGTGTGGTTATCAGATCGGTGACGACATCGGCGTTGTCACCACCCGCGCACCACCGACCGCACACACTGGCGATGTGCACCGCCGACCGGCGGTTCACGGGAGCAGGGTTCGAGACGGGATGGGCGACGACTGTGATCCGCTGGCGTGATCCACGGGCACCGCTGACCGCCGCGGCGGCGATCGGTGCCGCGGGGTTCGCGGCTGCGCTCCTTGCGGGCGGCCCGGCCCTCGTCATCGGCGCGGTCGCCGGCTGCCTCGCCGCGCTGCTGGCCACCGTGTCACTGCTGGCCGCCTCGGTGCGGCCGGCCGAGCACCCCTCGGCGGCACTCGGCATCCGCTGGATGGCCGGTGGCGCCGCCATCTGGGCCGCCGGCGTGGCGCTGCGGCCGTTCACCGACAGCTCCACGTTCATGGTGAGCTTCGCCGAGCTGCTCGTGCTGCTCGGCACCGTGCTGACCGGAGGCGGCGCGCTCGTCGCGGCCGGGCGCAGGCCGCCTGCCGCCCTGGTGCTGAGACAGCTCATCGACGCCTACCTGTGCGCCGCCTCGCTGTTCCTGATCGGCTGGGTGGTGGCGCTGCGCCACGTCTACGAGGCGACCGCCGACCCCGCGCTGTTCGCCTTCGCCATGCTGCCGCCGATGCTCGCACTGGTGGCGACCTGCGCCGTGGCGCCGTCCGTGGCCGCGGTGCGCTCCGCCGCGTGGCCGCTCGGCCTGGCGAGCGTGGGCGTGCTCGCCACCACGACCGTGGCCGGCATGGCGACCGCCGTGGCCCGGCTCGACGGCGGCGCGCCGCCCGTGTGGAGCATGGTCATCACGCCGGTGGCCTTCCTGCTGCTGGCCGCCGTGCCCTGGCTGCGCCCGCGCCAGGTCACCGCCGCGCAGGCGCCTGACAACCTGGTGGACGCGCTGCCGCTGGCGCTGGTCGCCGTCGCCACCGTCACGATGCTCGCGCACCTGGCCGGCGGCATGCGCCAGCCCCCCGCCACCGGCGTCGTGGCGGTCGCCGCCTCCGTCGTGCTGCTCCTGCTGCTGCGCGTGTTCGTGCTGTCGGGGGCCAACGCGCGGCTGCGCACGCTCGTCTCGCTCGGCGACACGCAGCTGCGCGAGCTGGCCGAGAGCACCGGCGACGTGGTGCTCATCTGCGACTACGACGGCATGGTGCACGAGATCGGCGACGGCATCGAGGTCACCTACGGCTACCGCCCCGAGGACGTGATCGGCGGGTCGATCTTCGACTACATCCACCCCGAGGACGTGCCGCACATCCAGTCGGCGCTGCACGGCATGGGCCCCGACGGCGACGACGAGGAGGCCAGCCCCGGCGCCTGCCTGATCGCCTGCCGGGTGCGGGCCGCCGACGGCACCTGGCGGCCCACCGAGTCGGTCGCCACCCGCCACGCGGGCGGCGAGGACCAGGTCCTGGTCACCACCCGCGACATCAGCGACGAGGAGGCCCTGCGCAACCAGGTCGCCCACCTGACCTTCCACGACGGCATCACCGGGCTGCCCAACCGCTCCTACTTCGAGGAGCGCACCCGCGAGGTGCTGACCGGCCGCAGCGTCGGCCAGGTCGCCGTCATCTTCCTCGACCTCGACGGGTTCACCTCGGTCAACGACTCGGTGGGCCACGCCAGCGGCGACTACCTGCTCGGCCAGGCCGCGCGCCGGCTGCGCGGCGCGGTGCGCCACGACGACACGCTGGCCCGGTGGGGCGGCGACGAGTTCGCCGTGCTGCTGGAGACCGGCGGGGAGGCGCAGCTCGCCGTCGACCTCGCCGAGCGGCTGGTGCGGGCGGTCTCGCAGGAGCCGTTCCGGGTGGCCGACCGTGACGTGGCGCTGACCGCCAGCGTCGGCGTGGCCTTCGCCGAGGACGACCTGCCCGCCGGCGACCTGATCCGCAACGCCGATGTGGCCATGGCGCGGGCCAAGGAGCTGGGCGGGCGCCGGGTCGAGGTGTTCGCCGCGCAGATGCACGCCGACGTGCTGCGCCGCCTGGAGCTGGCCGCCGACCTGCAGCGGGCGCTGATCGAGCAGCAGTTCGCGATCGAGTACCAGCCGGTGGTCGACCTGGCGACCTCGCGGGTGACCGCGGTCGAGGCGCTGGTGCGCTGGTGGCGCGGCTCGGTGTTCGTGCCGCCCGACCAGTTCCTCGGCCCGGCCGAGGACACCGGGCTGATCGTGCCGCTGGGCGAGTGGATCCTGCGCGAGGCGTGCCGTGAGGTGGCCGCCTGGCGGGCCTCGTCCTGGGACATCGGGCTGTCGCTCAACCTGTCGGCCCGGCAGATCACCGCGCCCCGCTTCGTCGAGACCGTGCGGGAGGCGCTGGAGGAGAGCGGGCTGCCCGCCTCCGCGCTGACCCTCGAAGTGATCGAGGAGATGCTCGTCGAGGACGCCGAGGAGACGGTCAAGCGGTTGTCGGAGCTGCGCGCTCTCGGCGTGCGGCTGGCGATCGACGACTTCGGCACCGGCTACGCCTCGCTGGCGTTCCTCAGGCAGCTCCCGGTCGACATGATCAAGATCGACCCGTCGTTCGTGTCCGGGCTGGGCCGCGACGACACGCTGACGCTGCTCACCCGCACGATCGTGCGGCTCGGCCACGACCTGGGCCTGACCGTGGTCGCCGAGGGCATCGAACGCCCGGAGCAGCTTGAGCTGCTGCGTGAGATGGGCTGCATGAAGGGCCAGGGCTTCCTGGTCGCGCGGCCCATGGCGGCCAGGGGCGTCGACTCGCTGATGAGGACGAGTCTCACCGTGTGAGACGTGTTTCTCACCAAGTTGACACCTGGTGCTTCCGACCAGCTATGGTGTTAGACATGCTTCGCAGTGGGATTCTCGTAGTACTTCGCCGGCGCGCAGGCCGTTAGCGAAGCACTCCGACCTGCGCGCCGCCCCAGCCCCGCCGTTCGTCCGGCGGGGAGGGGCATTTTTTATGTCCTGAACGTGTGACCACGCAAGGAACGAGCCGATGACCGAACGGATGACAGGTGCACAGGCCCTGGTCAGGGCGCTGGAGCACGTGGGAGTCGACACCGTGTTCGGGATCCCGGGCGGCGCCATCCTCCCGGCTTACGATCCCCTCTACGACTCGACCAAGGTCCGGCACGTGCTCGTACGGCACGAGCAGGGCGCCGGCCACGCGGCCGAGGGTTACGCGCAGGCCACCGGCAAGGTCGGCGTGTGCATGGCGACCAGCGGCCCGGGGGCGACCAACCTGGTGACGCCCATCGCCGACGCGTACATGGACTCGGTGCCGATCGTGGCGATCACCGGGCAGGTGGCGAGCAAGTCGATCGGCACGGACGCCTTCCAGGAAGCCGACATCTCCGGCATCACCATGCCGATCACCAAGCACAACTTCCTGGTCACCGACCCGGCCGACATCGCCCGCACGATCATGGAGGCGTTCCACATCGCCTCCACCGGCCGTCCCGGCCCGGTGCTGGTCGACATCGCCAAGGACGCCCTGCAGGCGGAGACCACGTTCAGCTGGCCGCCGACGATGCAGCTGCCCGGCTACCGGCCGGTGACCCGGCCGCACTCCAAGCAGATCCGCGAGGCGGCCAAGCTGATCGCCGAGGCCCGCCGCCCGGTGCTCTACGTGGGCGGCGGCGTGCACAAGGCCCGCGCCTCCGAGGAGCTGATCCGGCTGGCCGAGCTGACGCGCATCCCGGTCGTGACGACGCTGATGGCGCGCGGCACGTTCCCCGACAGTCACCCGCAGCACATGGGCATGCCGGGCATGCACGGCAGCGTCTCGGCCGTGGGCGCGCTCCAGCAGGCCGACCTGCTCATCGGGCTGGGCGTCCGCTTCGACGACCGCGTCACCGGGCAGTTGTCCACGTTCGCGCCCTACGCCAAGGTCGTCCACGCGGACATCGACCCGGCGGAGATCTCCAAGAACCGCCACGCGGACGTGCCGATCGTGGGCGACTGCAAGGAGGTCATCGGCGACCTGATCGCCGCCGTCGAGGCCGCCGGGGCCCAGGGCGACTACGACGAGTGGTGGACGATCCTCAACGGCTACAAGCAGACCTACCCGCTGGGCTACGAGGAGTTCGAGGACGGCTCGCTGGCCCCGCAGTACGTCATGGAGCGGCTGAGCGCCATCGTCGGTCCCGACGCCTACTACGTTGCGGGCGTCGGCCAGCACCAGATGTGGGCCTCGCAGTTCGTCCGCTACGAGAGGCCGGGCCGGTTCATCAACTCCGGCGGCGCCGGCACGATGGGCTTCGCGGTGCCGGCGGCGATGGGCGCCAAGATGGGCCGCCCGGACGACGTCGTGTGGGCCATCGACGGCGACGGCTGCTTCCAGATGACCAACCAGGAGCTCGCCACCTGCGCGCTGGAAGGCGTGCCCGTCAAGATCGCCGTCATCAACAACGGCAACCTGGGCATGGTCCGCCAGTGGCAGACCCTCTTCTACGACCAGCGCTACTCCAACACCGACCTCCAGGCGACCCGCCGCATCCCCGACTTCGTCAAGCTGGCGGAGGCCTATGGTTGTGTTGGCCTGCGGTGCGAGCGTCCCGAAGACGTCGACGCGACCATCAAGAAGGCCATGGAGATCAACGACGTGCCCGTGGTGGTGGACTTCGTCGTCCACCAGGACGCCATGGTCTGGCCCATGGTCGCGGCCGGCACGAGCAACGACGACATCAAGATCGCCCGTGACATGGCGCCGAAGTGGGAGAGCGACGATGAGTAGACACACGCTTTCTGTGCTCGTGGAGAACAAGCCGGGTGTGCTCGCCCGGGTGTCCGCGCTGTTCAGCAGGCGGGGCTTCAACATCGACTCGCTGGCCGTCGGGCCCACCGAGCACGACGACATCTCCCGTATGACGATCGTGGTCAGCGTCGAGGAGCTGCCGCTTGAGCAGGTCACCAAACAGCTCAACAAGCTGGTGAACGTGCTGAAGATAGTGGAGCTCGACACCTCGCAGTCCGTTCAGCGCGAGCTCATGCTGATCAAGGTCAAGGCCGACGCCGACAGCCGCTCGCACGTGCTGGAGCTCGTCCAGCTCTTCCGTGCGCGCTGCGTGGACGTGGCGGCCGACGCGGTGACCATCGAGGTCACCGGCACTCCCGACAAGCTCGAGGCCTTCGTCAAGGTCCTGGAGCCGTTCGGGATCAAAGAGCTCGTCCAGTCGGGCATGGTGGCCATCGGCCGCGGCGCCCGTTCCATCACTGACCGGTCCCTCAGGGCACTGGACCGTACCGCCTGAAAGGTTTTCAGCAAGTGACCGAGATTTTCTACGACGACCAGGCCGACCTGTCGATCATCCAGGGGCGCCGTGTGGCCGTGCTGGGGTACGGCAGCCAGGGCCACGCCCACGCGCTCTCCCTGCGTGACTCCGGTGTCGACGTGCGCGTCGGCCTGCCGGAGGGCTCCAAGAGCCGCGAGAAGGCCGAGAACGACGGCCTGCGCGTGCTCACGCCGGGTGAGGCGGTGAAGGAGGCCGACGTCACGATGATCCTGGCGCCGGACCACATCCAGCGCCACCTCTACGCCGAGCACGTCGCGCCCAACCTCAAGGAGGGCGACGCGCTCTTCTTCGGCCACGGCCTCAACATCCGCTACGGCCTCATCGAGGCGCCCGAGGGCGTCGACGTGTGCATGGTCGCCCCCAAGGGCCCCGGCCACCTCGTCCGCCGCCAGTTCGAGGCGGGGCGAGGCGTCCCGTGTCTCGTCGCGGTGGAGAAGGACGCCTCCGGCAAGGCCCTCGACCTGGCGCTCTCCTACGCCAAGGGCATCGGCGGCACCCGCGCCGGGGCGCTGAAGACCACGTTCACCGAGGAGACCGAGACCGACCTGTTCGGCGAGCAGGCCGTGCTGTGCGGCGGCGTCTCCGAGCTGATCAAGGCGGGCTTCGAGACGCTCATCGAGGCCGGCTACCAGCCGGAGGTGGCCTACTTCGAGTGCCTGCACGAGATGAAGCTCATCGTCGACCTCATGTACGAGGGCGGCATCTCGAAGATGTACTGGTCGGTGTCCGACACCGCCGAGTACGGCGGCTACACCCGCGGCCCGCGCGTCATCACCGACGAGACCCGTGAGGAGATGCGCCGCATCCTGGGTGAGATCAAGGACGGCACCTTCGCCCGGCAGCTCGTCGAGGAGTTCGACGGCGGCCAGAAGGAGTTCGCCCGTCACCGTGAGGAGCTGGCGGAGGACCCGATCGAGAAGACCGGCGCCAAGCTGCGCCCGATGATGAGCTGGCTGAAGGGCTGAGTTCGCGCGTTCGCGGCGGACGGGCGGGGGCGCTGATGCGCCCCCGCCCGTTGCTTTGGGCCTGGTGTCGCCGCGTGTCTCGTCAATGATCCGCAATGCGTGACCGCGTTAACCCCCGTCTTCGCAAAAGGACCGTTTCCGCACGTCAAAAGCAGATTAGCGGCGTTTGCCGCTGACGATCACCGGGAAGATCTCCTCCCGCTACCGACGGAGAGTAGTCGATAGGTAACAAAGGGGATTCGTATGTACAAGACGGGGCTCATCCTGGCCGGTCTGGTCGGCGGGATGGTCATGCTGGGCGGCGGTCCCGCGCTCGCCGAAGGTTACGCGATGAACACCGCCTCGGTGGTCGCGTGGCCCACGCATGGGGACGACGACAACAACGACAACGACATCCGCGCGTACGGCGAGCGGAACAACTTCGGCGAGGACAACGACGACGAAGTCGAGGGGCAGTGGAACAACAACGGGTCGGACGACGACGTCCTTGACCTGGACATTCTCAACCAGGTCCTCTCGGACATCCTGACCGCGAAGGACTAGTCGTCCCAAGCACCGTTACGGGGCCCGCCTCTCCGGAGGCGGGCCCCGTCGCTGTGTCAGCCCTCGTAGCTGAACGAGGCGGCGAACGAGTCGCGGGCGATGCGGTCGAGCTGCGCCTCCGTCAGGCCGAGCTCGTCGCGCAGGGCACGGTAGTTGTCCTCGACGTAGCCGCCGAAGTAGGCCGGGTCGTCGGAGTTCACGGTCACGACCAGGCCCTCGTCGAGCATCGCGGGCAGGATGTGGTCACGCAGCGACGGCACCGCGCGCAGCCGCACGTTCGACAGCGGGCACACGGTCAGCGGGATGCGCTCGTCGCGCAGGCGCGCCACCAGCTCCGGGTCCTCCATGGCGCGGATGCCGTGGTCGATCCGCTCCACGCGCAGGATGTCCAGCGCCTCCCACACGTAGTCGGGACCGCCCTCCTCGCCGGCGTGCGCCACCCGGCGCAGCCCCTCGGCGGCGGCCAGCTCGAAGACCCGGCGGAACAGCGACGGCGGATGGCCGACCTCGGCCGAGTCCAGCCCGACCCCGATGAACTGGTCCCGGAACGGCAGCGCCGCCCGCAGCACCCGCTCGGCCTCCTCCGGGCCCTGGTCGCGCAGGAAGCACAGGATCAGCGACGCGGAGAACGGCCCGTCCTTGATGGCGCCCGTCAGCCCGGCGAACACCGCCTCCAGCGGCACCCCGCGCGCCAGGTGGGCCTGCGGGTCGAAGAAGATCTCCGCGTGCCGCACGCCCTGCGCCTCGGCCCGTCGCAGGTAGGCGGCGGTCAGGTCGTAGAAGTCGCGGTCGGTGCGCAGGACCGCCATGTTCTCGTAGTAGACGTCCAGGAACGACTGGAGGTTCGTGAAGTCGTAGCGCGCCCGGATGGCGTCCACGTCGAAGGTCGGCAGCGCGACCCCGTTGCGCCGGGCCAGCTCGACGACGAGCTCCGGTTCGAGGGTGCCTTCGATGTGCAGGTGGAGTTCGGCTTTGGCGCGCATGGATCGAGTAAACCCGACCATGACCGGCCGAGGTATCGTGCGAACCTCCGAACCTTCGCTGTTTGACCTGGCATAACATGAGATTTCATGAGGTTGGCGGAGCTGTTGGCGCGTGACGACCTCCGGCTGACGCTCGTCACCGGCACCGGGACGCTCGACCGGGAGGTACGCCGCGCGTACCCGACGGACCTGCCCGATCCCCGCCGCTACCTGCGGCCCGGTGACCTGGTGCTGACCAGCGGGGTCTGGTACGGCGAGCCGGCCGACTGCGAGAGGTTCGCCGACGCCCTGTGGGCGAGCGACGTCGCCGGGCTGGTCGTGGGCCTGATCGTGCTGGGCGAGCTGCCGCAGGCGCTGGTGACGGCGTGCGAGCGGCGCAGGGTGCCGCTGATCCTGGCCGCGCCCGACCAGTCGTTCGGCGCGATCACCGAGGCGGTGGTTGCGGAGGCGTTCGCCGCCGAGCGGCGCCGGGCCGAGCGGGGCCGCGCGCAGACGCTGCTGGACGTGCTCGCCTCCCAGCAGATCGCGCCCGGCGAGGTGTCGGCGCACCTGCGGCTGCTCGGCGCCGATCCGGGCCTGCCGACGACCGCGATGGTGGTCAGCGGGCCGGGCGGGCACGACCTGCCCGCGATGCTGCACGAGGCGCTGGCCAGGAAGGGCCGCCACCTGATCGTCGGCGGCCGGGCCGACGAGGCGATCGTGCTGGTCAACGGCAGGGCGACGCGCAAGGCGCTGAGCGAGGAGCTGCGCGCCCTGGCGGCCGACCAGCCGGGGCTGCGGCTCGCGGCCGGCATCAGCGACGCGACGGCCAGCGTGTCGCAGCTCGGCGAGGCGCTGGAGACCGCGCGCCGGGGCATGGAGTCGGCCCGCGACGGCGAGGGCCCGGTGTCGATCATGTCGGTGGCCGACATCGACAGCTACGACCTGCTGCTGGCCGCGCTGCCGATGGGCGTGCGCCGCTCCTTCCGCGACCACCTGCTGGGGCCGGTCGAGGAGTACGACGCGCGCCACGGCTCGGAGCTGCTGCGCACGCTGGACGTGTTCCTGGAGACGTGCGGCTCCTGGCAGCGCGCCGCCGACGAGCTGTACGTGCACGTCAACACGTTGCGCTACCGGATGCAGCGGGTCGAGGAGCTGACCGGCCGCCGCATGTCGTCGATGCGCGACCGGACGGACCTCTACCTGGCCCTCAGGGCAGGGCAGCTCGGGTCAGGACAGCACAGGTCAGGGGAGGCGGCCGGCGACGACGTGACCCCGTGACACCACGGCGACGATGTTGTCCACGGTCAGGTCCTCGATGCGCTCCCACGGCCGCCCGCGCATCACGAGCAGGTCGGCGCCGAGGCCGGGGGCGATCCGGCCGACGGGCATGCGGATCGCGTCGGCGGCGTCGGAGGTGGCCGCGCGCAGCGCCGCGCCCGCGTCCATGCCGAACACCCGGGTCATGTGCACGATCTCGGCGAGCTGGTCGCCGAACTGCACGTGGTGGCCGTTGGCGTCGGTGCCCAGCACGAACCGGACGCCGAGCCTGGCCGCCTCCGCGAACAGCGCGTCACGCTGGACCACCAGCTCGCCGGCCTTGATGCGGGCGTCCTCGGGGACCGGGACGCGGCCCTCGGTGATGGCCTCGTTGATCAGCAGCGTCGGCGCGACCGGGGTGCGCTGGGCGGCCAGCTTCTCGGCCAGGTCGCGGCTCATCAGCGTGCCGTGCTCGATGGAGTCGACGCCCTCCTCGACGGCCACCCGGATGCCGTCCTCGGTGTGGGCGTGGGAGGCGACGAGCATGCCGAGCGCGTGCGCCTCGTCGACGACGGCCCGGATCTCCTCGCGGGTGTAGTTGCGCCAGACGCTCTTGTCGCCGATGGACAGCACGCCGCCGCTGGTCGTGAGCTTGATGCCGTCCATGCCGGCGCGGGCCCAGGCGCGCACCAGCTTGCGGCACTCGTCCGGGCCGTCGGCGGTGGGCTTGCGCAGCGGGAACGCGGGCGGCACGAACAGGTCGTTGTGCCCGGCGGTCATCCCCACCACGCCGTGCACCTGGATGCGCGGGCCGGGCAGGATGCCGGCGTCGAAGGCCCGGCGGATGGCCACCTGCGCCTCGTCCCCGGCCAGGTCGCGCAGGGTCGTGACGCCGTGGCGCATGGCCCGCTGGGCGTGCGCGACGCCGTGCAGCACCTGCTCGTCGCGGGTGGTGACCAGCGGCCAGGTGGTGAAGTCGGCCGAGCCGTCGCCCGCGTAGCCGATCAGGTGGACGTGCGTGTCCACCAGGCCGGGGATGACGCACAGGTCGTCGTCGCGCGGCGCCGCCGGGGTCACGCCGGTGATCCGGTCCGGCTCCCAGGTGAGGTCCACCGGGCCGCGTGGTTCAGTGCCGTCCCAAAGCGGGATTCCGTCCAGTCTCATTCCACCCGACGGTACCTGACCCGCTCCCGACCTGGAGGGATCTACGGACCTCGCGTGGCGCGCTCGTAGGGAGCTACAGAATCGGCCCCGTGTTTTGCCTGCGTGCGCGGAAACCGGGGTGCGGGCGGACGAGGTGGCCGAAACTCTGTCACACGATGGTAATAATCGATGTATAGCTTCCTGACCTGCACGTTCATCGCTCAGCCCAAGGAGAATCATGGCTTCCCTCGACCGTCGTGCGTTCCTGCGGACGTCTGGTCTGGCCGGGCTGGCGCTCGGGCTGGCCGCCTGCGGTGGCGGCGGCACGTCCACCGGCGGCGGTGGCGAAGGCGGCGGGTTCGGCGCCGTGAAGCTGCAGCTGTCGTGGAAGAAGAACGTCGAGTTCGCCGGCGAGTACTTCGCCGACAGCAAGGGCTACTACAAGGCCGCCGGGTTCTCCCAGGTCGAGCTGCTGTCCGGCGGCGGCTCCGGCACCTCGGTCGAGTCGGGCCTGGCCACCGGCCGCTGCTGGATCGGCCTGTCGGCGCCCACGATCACCGCGCCCGCCGTCCTCCAGGGCGCCCAGCTCAAGATCGTCGGCGCGACGTTCCAGAAGAACCCGTTCGCCATCATCTCTCTCGGCAAGAACCCGATCGAGGACCCCAAGGCCCTGGTCGGCAAGCGCATCGGCGTCCAGGACTCCAACGAGCTGGTGTGGAACGCGCTGCTCAAGGCCAACGAGATCGACCCGGCGAGCGTGACGCGGGTGCCGTTCCAGTCGGACCCGTCCATGCTCACCTCCGGCCAGCTCGACGGCTACGTCGGCTTCGTCACCAGCGGCCCGGTCCGGCTGAAGATGCAGGGCGTGGACGCCACCTACCTGCTGTTCGCCGACCACGGCCTGCCGCTGGCCGCCGAGACGTTCACGGTCCGCCAGGAGACGATCGACAACGAGCGCGACAAGCTCAAGGCGTTCCTGACCGCCGAGATCAAGGGCTGGAAGGACGCCGTCGCCGATCCGGCCAAGTCCGCCGAGATGGCCGCCAACACCTACGGCAAGGACCTCAACCTCGACGTCAAGGAACAGACCGAGGAGGCCAAGATGCAGAACGAGCTCGTCGTCACCCCGGACGCCAAGGCCAACGGGCTGTTCACGATGACGCCCGAGCTGATCGCGCAGAACGTCGAGTCGCTGGGCAAGGCCGGTCTCGCCGTCAAGGCCGAGCAGCTGTTCGACCTGTCGGTCCTGGACGAGGTCTACCAGGCCGACCCGAGCCTGAAGCTCGCATGAGCGGCATCTCGATCACCGGGCTGAGCAAGACCTTCGGCAAGGGCGTCACGGCCGTCGAGGGCGTCGACCTGGAGACCCCCAAGGGCTCGTTCCTGTCGCTGCTCGGCCCGTCGGGCTGCGGCAAGTCGACCGTGCTGCGCATCCTGGCCGGGCTGGAGGAGCCGACGTCCGGCGAGATCCGCGTCAACGGCGAGTCGCCCGAGGAGCTGCGCAGGAGCCACCACCTCGGCATCGCCTTCCAGGACTCGGCGCTGCTGCCCTGGCGCAGCGTGCACGCCAACATCCGGCTGCCGCTGGAGGTCGCCGGGCTCAAGCCGGAGCCCGGCGTGATCGAGGACCTGATCAAGCTCGTCGGCCTGGAGGGCTTCGAGAAGGCCCGGCCCGCCGAGCTGTCGGGCGGCATGCGCCAGCGCGTGTCCATCGCCCGCGCGCTCGTCGTCAAGCCCAGCGTGCTGCTGCTCGACGAGCCGTTCGGCGCGCTGGACGACATGACCAGGCAGCGGCTCAACCTGGAGCTGCTGCGCATCTGGACCGAGAAGCCCGCCACCACGCTCATGGTCACCCACGGCATCGGCGAGGCGGTGTTCCTGTCGGACGTGGTCGCCGTGATGAGCCCGCGTCCCGGCCGCGTCGTGGAGCTGGTCCCGATCGACCTGCCGCGCCCGCGCACGCCCGACATGATGCGCACCCCGGAGTTCCACGCCTACCACGACCACCTCAGCGACCTGCTGTTCGGGCACGGCTCATGAGGCGGCTGCACGGCCTGCTCGGCGTCGTCGCCCTGGTCGGGCTCTGGTGGCTGCTCGCCGCCACGGTGTTCGCCGGCGACGGCGCCGTGCCCACGCCGTGGGCGGTGCTCGGCGGGATGGCCGCCGACGGCTGGGGCTTCTACGGGCCGAACGTGTCGGCCACGCTGACGGCGGCGCTCCAGGGATTCCTGTGGGGCAACGGGCTGGCGATCGGCGTCGCGGTGCTCGTCCTGCTCGTCCCCAGGCTCGAAGCCGTCGCCACCCAGCTCGCGGTGATCAGCTACTGCATCCCGCTGCTGGCCATCGGGCCGATCATCCTCGTCGTGTTCGGCGGCGAGGCGACGGTGGTGTTCCTGGCGGCGATCTCGGTGTTCTTCACCACGCTCATCGGCGCCCTGCTCGGGCTCCGCTCGGCCGACCGCGCCAGCCTCGACCTCATCACCGTCTACGGGGGCGGCAAGCTGGCCAAGCTGCGCCACGTGCAGATCATCTCGGCGCTGCCGAGCACGTTCGCCGGGCTGAAGATCTCCGCCCCGTCCGCGCTGCTCGGCGCCATCATCGGCGAGTACCTCGGCAGCAACGACCAGGGGCTCGGCGTCTCGCTGATGATCTCCCAGCAGCAGTTCCAGGTGCCGCGCACGTGGGGGCTGGCCCTCGTCGCGGGGCTGATCGCCGGTCTCGGGTACGGGGTCGTCGCGCTCGTCGCCCGGCTGGTGACGCCCTGGTCGACCGGCAGAGCCGAAACGGGGTCCGCGCTGTGATCGGCCGTACCGTGCTGCGGGTCGTCGGCCCGCTGCTGCCCTCCGTGCTCATCGTGGTGGCCGCCTGGTGGCTGTTCCTGGAGGCGTTCGGCATCAGCCCGCTCGTCGGCAAGCGGCCTCACCAGGTGTGGGAGTACCTGTTCACCGCGCCGGAGGCCGCCGCGCACCGCGACGCCGTGTTCGGCGCGCTAGGCATCACGATCAGGGACGCGGCCATCGGGTTCACCACCGGCATGGTCGCGGCCGTGGTCGTCGCCATGACGTTCGTGCTGTTCCGTACGGTCGAGCAGACGTTCATGCCGGTCGCGATGCTGCTGCGGTCGGTGCCGCTGGTGGTCATGACGCCGCTGATCACGCTGGTGTTCGGGCGCGACCTGCTCGGCGTGGCCGTCATCGGCGGGATCGTGGTGTTCTTCCCGGCGCTGGTGAACATCGCCTTCGGGCTGCGCTCGGCGTCTCCGCAGGCCACCGACCTGGTCATGGCCTATGGCGGGACGCGGACGACGGTGCTGCGCAAGGTGGCGGTGCCCACGGCGATGCCGTCGGTGTTCGCCTCGGCGCGCATCTCGGTGCCGTCGTCGATCATCGGCGCGCTCATCGCCGAGTGGCTGGCCACCGGGCAGGGGATCGGGGCCGAGATCCTGCGGGCGATCGGCGGCTTCCGCTACGACGAGGTGTGGGCGGACATCGTGGTCGTCACCAGCGTGTCGATCGTGGCGTACGCGGCGGTGGGCGTCGTCGAGTCGCTCGTCCTGGCGCGTTTCTCCGACACCCGCTGACGTCCCGGCGCGTCTCTCCGGCTCCGCTGGGCCGGGTGGTGCGGGCCCGGCCGCGGTCCGATGCGGGGGAATGGCGGCCGGGCCCGCCGGAGGGGAGCGCGGCGGGCGTGCGGTGGGAGACCGGCGGGTGGGGCCGGTCGTGCCCGGCGCTCCCTGGCTTGACCCTGAATTCTGGCCGCCACCCGTCGGCTATGTCATGAAAATCGGCGCTATACCTGGAGCTCCACCCGCTCCGGGGCTAGCACATCACCGGCTTCAGCCAGGAGCACTCCAGGTCCCCGGCCGTCTCGGCGGCGGTGCGGAGCTGGGCGGGCGTCCCGTCCACCGCCGCGCCGCGCTTGAACTGCGCCAGCCGGATGGCGATCTTGTCCTCGATGTCCTTCGGCGAGCCCGACAGATACTGGTTGAGCATGATGGCGAACACCAGCGGCTCGCCGTCGGCGCTGGTGACGTACCCGGACAGGGCGGTCACGCCGGTGAGCGAGCCGGTCTTGGCCCGCACGTTGTCGGCCGCGGGCGTGCCGCGCATCCGGCTGCGCAGCGTGCCGCCGACGAAGCGGTCCGGGTTGCCGGCGACCGGCAGCGACGCGTACCAGCTCTCGAACCACGGCTTGCCCCGCACGGCCGTCAGCAGCTGCACGATCGAGGCGGGCGTGAACCCGTCGCGCCGCGACAGCCCGGAGCCGTCCCGCATGTTCAGCACCTGCACGCCGTTGGCCTTGGCGAAGTCCGTGGCGACCTTGAGCCCCGCCGCCCAGGTGCCCTGGCCGGCGACCTTGCGGCCCATGGCCTTGACGAGGATCTCGGCGTGGATGTTGTTGCTCAGCTTCATGAACGGCACCAGCAGCTCGCTCAGCGGCATCGACTCGTGCCTGGCCAGCTCCCCGGCGCCCGACGGCGCGGCGCCGGACACGGTCTTGCCCAGCACCCGCACGCCGTGCTTGGCCAGCGCGTCGCGGAACAGGGAGGCGGTGTAGGCCGTGGGGTCGTCGACGGACACCCACTCCTGGTAGGACCCGGCCACCGTGCCGGTGATCTCCACGGTACGGGTGCCGTGCAGGCGCTGGATCAGCACGTCCGTCTCGGCGCCGACCGTCGCCTTGTTCACGATCTTCAGGTAGCCGGTCTCCGGGGTGGTCGTCACCTTGACCTGGCCGCCGTCCACCGCCACGCCCACGATCACCGAGCCGGCGTCGTAGTCGCGGTCCGGCGACGTGGTCAGGGCGGAGATCGGCGCCGCGTAGTAGGCCGTCTCGTCGTCCCACGCCCAGTCCGTGCCGAGCCGTACGTCGTCGAACCAGGTGTCGTCGGCCACCAGCTTGCCGGTGACGACCTTGACGCCCGCGTCGGCCACCTTCTTGGCCAGCGCGTCGTAGTCCTCGGCCAGCATCGTCGGGTCGCCGGTGCCGCGCAGCACCAGGTCGCCGCGGAGCACCGAGCCGTGCTTGCGGCCGCCGTTGAGCACGGTGGTGGGGAAGCGGTAGTCGAGGCCGAGCGTCTCGGCCGCCGCGGCCGAGGTGAACAGCTTGGTGTTGGACGCCGGGAGCAGCAGCTTGCCGGCGTCGGTCGCGTACAGCTCCTCGCCGGTGGTGGCGCTCTTGACGAGCACGCCCGCCTGGGCGATGGTCAGCCGCGAGTCGCCGAGGATCTGGTTGATGTCCTGGGCCAGGTCGGCCAGGCCGGGTGACGGTTCGAGGGCGATCGCGGGGGAGGAGGGGCCTGACGCCCACGCGAGGGCCGCGACGAGCGCGCCCGCGACGAGGGATGCAGAGGTGCGCCGCATGGGGGTCTCCAAAGGGGCTGCGACTTGGGGGTCTCGCCTTCGGATCATCGAGGAGCGCCTGCGGGCTGTAATCCGCAAATATCCGTATCTTTACCGGCGGCCGGCCGCTACGGGAGGGCGGAGCTCACCAGGAAGCCGCAGTCGCCGAACGAGATCTCGTCCCCCGAGCGCACCTTGGCCGGGCCCACCAGCCGCCAGCCGTTGAGCCGGGTGCCGTTGAGCGACCCGAGGTCGACCAGCATCCACCCGCCGTCGTCGTCGCGCCGCAGCTCGGCGTGGACGCGCGACACCGTCAGGTCCGACAGCACCAGGTCGCACGCCGATCCGCGCCCGACCACGTAGCGGACCCGGTCGTCGTCGGGCAGTGCCAGGCGGGGCAGCCGGGGCCGTCGCCAGGCGGACTGCAGGCTGGTGGTGAAGTCGGAGGCCGCGCCGACCACCCTGGTCACCAGGTTGGTCACCCGCCCCCGGAACGTCGGCCGCCTGGGCAGGTCGGCGACGAGCGCGTCGAGCTCCTCCTGGTTGCGCGCCCGCAGCGCCTGGTCGACGCGGCCCACGAAGGTGTCGTGGGAGATCCGCCCTTCGACCGCGCGGTCACGCAGCTCGCCGATCGCGCGGTCACGCTCACCGTCGGATGCGCGGAACGGCGGGTGCGTCGAGCTCATGCCCTGAGTATCGGCCTGAACCGTGTTCGCTGTCCAGAATACGCGGATCTGTTGCGGCGGGCATACTCGGTATGCATACTGAGTATTTATGTCGATCAGGCACGGGCTGCTCGCGTTGCTGAGCAGCGGGCCGCGTTACGGCTACCAGCTCAGGGTGGAGTTCGAGGCGTCGACGGGGGCGACCTGGCCGCTGAACATCGGCCAGGTCTACACGACGCTCTCCCGTATGGAACGTGACGGCCTCGTCACGCCCGGCGGCACCGACGAGCAGGGGCGCGCGGTCTACGAGATAACCGAATCCGGCCGGCGGGAGCTGGCGGAGTGGTTCGCCACCCCCGTCGGCCAGACCGACCGGCCCCGCGACGAGCTGGTCATCAAGATCGCGATGGCCGTGGCCGCCGCCGACGTGGACGTGGCCGCGGTGATCCTGGCCCAGCGCATGGCCACCATGCGCATGCTCCAGGAGCTGACCAGGGCCAAGCACCGAGGGACGGGCGGACCGGCGCAACGGCTCGTGATCGACTCGATGATCTTCAAGGCCGAGGCGGAACAGCGCTGGCTGGACCACTGCGAGGCCGTACTCAAGGAGAAGAACGCATGACTGTGGTGAGCCTGCGTGAGGTGACCCGGACCCACGGGGACGTGCACGCGCTCAAGGGCGTGAGCCTCGACGTCGCGCGCGGCGAGCTGGTCGCGGTGATGGGCCCGTCGGGCTCCGGCAAGTCCACCCTGCTCAACGTGGCGGGCGGCCTCGACCGGCCCACCTCCGGCAGCGTCGTGATCGAGGGCGCCGACCTGGCCGCCGTCAAGGACCTGGCCGCCTTACGCCGCAGGAGCGTCGGGTACGTGTTCCAGGACCTCAACCTGATCCCGTCCCTGACGGCCGCCGAGAACGTGATGCTGCCCCGCGAGCTCGACGGCGTGGCCGCGGGCCGGGCCCGTGAGGAGGCGGAGGTCGCGCTGGAGGAGGTGGGCGCCGGCCAGGTCGCCGACCGCTTCCCCGAGGAGCTGTCGGGCGGCCAGCGCCAGCGGGTGGCCATCGCCAGGGCGCTGGCGGGGGAGCGGCGGCTGCTGCTGGCCGACGAGCCCACCGGCGCGCTCGACACCGCGACCGGCGACGGCATCCTGCGGCTGCTGCGCGAGCGCTGCGACGCGGGCGCCGCCGTGCTGCTCGTCACCCACGAGCCCCGCTACGCCGCCTGGGCCGACCGGGTCGTCTACCTGCGCGACGGCGCGATCGCGGACGCGGCGGCCGTGCGGCTGGAGAGCGCCCGATGAGCGCCTTCCGCGCGGCTCTACGCCTCTCCCGCAGGGACGCCCTGCGCGCGAAGGGCCGCAGCGCCCTGATCATGGTGATGATCGGCCTGCCGGTGCTGGTGATCTCCACCCTGCTGACCGGGCTCGCCACCGGCGACGTCTCCAGGCGGGAGGGCCTGACCAGGACCCTGGGCACGGCCGACGCGCAGATCGCCACGACCGAGTTCCGCGGGCCGATCAGGCAGGACGTCTCCGGCGTCTTCAAGGAGGCGAAAGGAACGCCGAAGTCCACGCGGCCGTGGACACAGGCCGAGGTCGGCGCGCTGCTCGACGCCCGGCTCATCCCCTTGAACCACGGCTCGGTGATGGTGAACCTGCCGAACGGCGAGGACGTGGCCGGCGTCACGGAGGTGGATCTGCGCGATCCCATGACGCGCGGGATGCGCCCGCTGCTCCAGGGCCGCTTCCCGGCCGCGCCGGACGAGGTCGCGGTGACGCCCGCGATGCTCGGCGCCGACGTGCGCCTGGGCGGGCCGATGAGCGTGCTGGCCGAGCGCCGCCAGGTGCGGGTGGTCGGCGTCGTCGCGTACCCGTACCACGCGCTGCAGCGCGAGGTCGTGAGCCTGCCGGGCACGCTGCTGCGCGACAAGGGGGACGGGCACGGCACCGGCTGGCTCGCCGACGCGCCCGCTCCGGTCGGCTGGGACCAGGTGCGCCGGCTGAACGCCTCGGGGCTCCGCGTCGAGTCCCGCGCGGTCATCGAGGACCCGCCCGCGGTTCCGCGCCTGTACCCGGCGTACTCCCCGAGGGACACCGACCTGGTGATCGCCGCCGCCGTGGCCGGCGTGCTCGTCATCGTGGAGACCGTCCTGCTCGCCGGGCCGGCCTTCGCGGTCGGGCTGCGCCGGCGGCGCCGGGAGCTGGCCGTGATCGCCGCCCACGGCGGCTCCCCGGCCCACCTGAAGCTGATCGTGCTGGCGGACGGGCTGGTGCTCGGCGGGATCGCGACGCCGGCCGGGGCGGCGCTCGGCATCGCCGCCGCGATCGCCCCGGCGCCGCTGGTGCGCGAGATGATCGGCGGCTACGGCCCGCCCGACGTGCCCTGGCTCCAGATCCTCGGCGTCGTCCTGCTCGGCACGGCCACCGGGGTGATCGCCGCCCTCGTCCCGGCCGTGCAGGCCGCCCGGCAGAGCCCGGCGCGGGTCCTCGCCGGACGGGAGGCCCGGGTCATGGCCCGCGACCGCGCCGGCCACCCGGTCCTCGGCCTCCTGCTGATCGCGGCCGGGCTGGCCGGATGCGTGCTCGGGCTCATGAGCGAACGACGGCTGATCATGATCGGCGTGGTCCCGTTCGTGCTGGGGCTGGTCGCCGTCACGCCGTGGCTGGTGCGCGCCACCGGACGGCTCGCCGCGCGGCTGCCGCTCCCGCTCCGGCTGTCCGTGCGCGACGCCTCCCGGCACCGGGTCCGTACGGCCTCCGCCGTGGCGGCGGTCATGGCCGCCACCATGGGGGCGATCACGCTGGGCATCGGGGCCGAGAGCCAGTTCGCGGTCCGCAAGGAGAACACGTGGGCCGTCGAGCCGACGGGCACGCTCGTGATCAGGGGCAACGGCCTGGACGACGAGGAGTGGGCGCGGGTGCGCGCCGCCGCCGGGAAGGCGCTCCCGGGGGTGCCGCTGGTGAGCGGGCATCGGGCCGTCACCGAGAAGGGCGAGGAGGCCTCGCTCCATTTGCAAGCCCCGTTCGAGGCGTGCAGGGATTTCTGCCACCTCGCGGTGTTCAACCTGCCCGTGGGGGACGCCCGGCTGCTCGCGCTCCTGCAGGGCCGGGTGGACCCGGTGGCCGCGGTGGCCCTGGCCGAGGGCAAGGCGATCGTGTTCCAGCCCGGAGCGGTGCGCGACGGCAAGGTGCGCGTCGGGCTCTCCCTGGAGCACCGCGACCTCGAGATCCCGGCGGTCGAGGCCCGCCCGGCGCAGCCGAAGCAGGCCGGCGCCCTGATCCCGGCCACCGCGTTGCGGGCGGCCGGCCTGAAGATCAGCGAGCGCACGCTGTACGCGGCGCACCGGCCGGCCGATCCGGCGACGCTGGCGGCGCAGATCGGGGCGGCCCACCGCGACGCGTACGTCAAAGTGGAGAACGGCTACGACGACTACCCGGCGGGGGTGCTCTGGCTGGCCCTGGGGCTCGCCGTGGTGCTGGTGCTCGGCGGCACGTTCGCGGCCACCGGGCTCGCGGTGGCCGACATGCGGCGCGACCTCGACACCGTGTCGGCCGTCGGCGCGCCGCCCCGGGTGCGCAGGCTCATCGTGGCGGCCCAGGCCGGCTACATCGCCGGGCTCGGCGCGCTGGTCGGCGCCGTCGCTGGGTCGGTCACGGGCATAACGCTGGCCTGGCTGTTGACGAGGTCGCGCGTCCCGCGGCCGGGCGCTCCGGGGGACTTCCAGTTCGAGATCGGCACGCCCCACATCGCGGTGCCCTGGCTGTTCTGCGCCGTGGTCGTGCTCGGCCTGCCACTGCTGGCCGCGGCGGTGGCCGGGCTCGTCACCCGGACCCGTCCGGCGCCGGCGCGGCGGCTCGCATAGGGTCCTTGATCCGGTAGCCGAGCGTCATCGCCACCGACAGCAGGATGATCAGCGCGGGGACCGCGGTCTGCCCGACGAGCACCGCGGTCACCGCGCTGTCCGGCTGTTCGACCGGCCTGCTCGGCTCCGAGGACAGGAAGCCGCCGATCGACAGGATCACGCCGAAGATCAGCGCCCCGAACGCGCTCACGCCGCTCTCGACCGCCGTCCACAGCCCGGTGAACACGCCCGCCCGCCGCTTGCCCGTGTCCGCGGCGTCCTGCGCGATCACGTCGGCCAGCATCGAGAACTGCAGCAGCGTCACCCCCGCCACCCCGGTGCCCACCAGCAGGATCATCGCGTGCGCGTACCAGCCGCCGAAGATCGGGGTGGCCAGGGCCAGCGCGGTGCCGGTCGCGAACGTCAGCGCGGCCAGGATCATCGCGCCCCGCTTGTCGAAGCGCCTGGACAGCCACGACCACAGCGGCATGGTCAGCATCATCGGCCCCACCAGCGCCGCGAACAGCGAGGTCGTGGCCTTCGGGTCGCCGATCGTGTACGCGGCGAAGTACGGCGCGGCGGCCAGCATGATGGCCACCGCGAGCTGCTGGGTGCAGCTCAGCACCGTCAGCCACAGGAACGACGCGTTGCCCCTGACCACGGCGAACTGCCTGATCAGGCTGCCGGTGTCGGCCTCGGGGGCGCCCGTCATGGGGGCGCGGGCCGTGCCGAGGAACGAGCCCAGCATGGCGGCGAGCAGCACGACGGCGATCACCACGCCCATCAGCCGGTAGCTGTCCAGCGTGCCGCTGACGCCCTGGCTGTTGACGATGGCCGGGGCGGCGATGCCGGCGATCGCGGTGCCCGCGCCGACGAACACCATCCGCCACTGCAGCAGCGACGTCCGCTCGTGGTAGTCGTCGGTCATCTCGGCGGGCATCGCCTTGTACGGCACCTCGAACAGGGCGTAGGCCGTGGCCGCCGCCAGGAAGCAGGCGCCCACGTACAGCGCGGCGGGGACGCCGGTCAGCGGCGGGCCGGCGAACACCAGGAAGAACGCGACGGGCAGCGTGCACGCGCCCGCCAGCAGCCACGGGCGGCGCGGGCCGAGCCGTGAGGCGGTGCGGTCGGACCAGCGGCCGACCATCGGGTTGATCAGCAGGTCCCACACCTTGGGCGCCGTCACCACGACCCCGGCCAGCCACGCGGGCACCGCCAGGAAGTTGGTCATGTAGTACAGCAGCAGCAGCCCGGGCACGGCGGTGAAGGTCGCGGTGCAGAACGACCCGACGCCGTAGCCCAGGCGCACGCCTCTGGAGACCGTGGGGGCGGCCACGCCGGGTGCGATCATGGCCTCATTGAAGCCGAGCAGAGGCTTGTTCGGTAGGGCCCAGTTTCGCTATTCGTGGACGTTCGCGCAGACCACGTGCGCCCCGATCTCGATCATCCGGCGCTCGCTGCGCGAGTCCGCGACCCGGGCCATCAGGATCGGCGCCCCGCTGGCCGCGAACTGCGGCAGCCGGGCCCTGGCGCCCCGGTGCAGGTCGCGCACGACGTCCTCGGCGGCCGACATGTGCACCTTGACGTGCAGCATGATCCCGGTCGCGCCGGACGCCGTACGGGCCTCGGAGATCCACACGTGGTGCACCAGCGGGAAGTCCTGGAGGAGCTGGGCGATCGCCTGGCGCAGCGCGGGCAGGATCGGGTGCGTGCAGCGCCGGTAGCCGGGGTCGACCTGCTGCATCGGGCCCGACAGGTGCGGGCGCGGCGCCGGGATCCACGGCATCGGGGGCGCCTCGGGCGAGGCGGGGGCCGCCTGCGCCATCACGGTCCCGCGCGACACCGTGGCCATCGCGCCCGTCGCGTAGGCGGCCGGCGCGGCTCCCGACAGGACCGGCGTCGGGCCCGTACGGGTGGAGGTGAGGAAGCGCGCCAGGTCGTCGATGGGGACGGCGGCGGCGGCGGGGCCTGCGGCGTCGATCACGATCTCCCGCACGCCGGTGACGCGCTGGATGTCGAGGATGGTGTCGGCGTCGCACGCCGACAGGGAATGGCCGCCGCGGTGCCGGGCATAGGTCACCGCGCTGGTGTAGCCGAGCAGGACCCGGTCACCGGCCTGGGTCGTCCCGAGGACGACGGATCGATCTGGTCGCACGGCCACCAGGACTCCACAGTCAGCGAGAGCCGCCAGCAGGCGGTGCGGACCACCATGCTGGGCGAGCACGTCGGCAAGCGCAGGATTCCCGATGCTCATATGACGAACCATAGGTAGTAGGCCACGGCTTATCAGGCTAATGGCCAATAAATCTCCCGATCAAGACAAAGATGGGTGCAGTGTGGATGAGTTTCCGGGTGCTGGGTACCGCGGGAGGCGTCTCGAATGCTGGGTCTCTCGTGAACGCGTTCACAAGCGGTGGATAGACTCTGAGGGCTCCGAGGGACCCAGGGACGTGTCCCTCCCGCCCGCCGCTCGCCTAAGGATCCAACACTCGTGAACAAGCCCGTCGTTCTGGTAGCAGAGGAGCTGTCCGAGGCCGGTCTCGCCGTCCTCGGCGCCGATTTCGAGGTCCGCCACACCGACGGCGCCGACCGTTCCCAGCTGCTGCCCGCCCTGGCCGACGTGGACGCGCTCATCGTCCGCTCCGCCACCCAGGTCGACGCTGAGGCCATCGCCGCCGCGCCCAAGCTGCGCGTGGTCGCGCGCGCCGGCGTCGGCCTCGACAACGTCGACGTCGAGGCGGCCACCAAGGCCGGCGTGATGGTGGTCAACGCGCCCACCTCCAACATCACCAGCGCCGCCGAGCAGACCGTGGCGCTCATCCTGGCCAGCGCCCGCAACACCGCGCAGGCCCACGCCGCGCTGAAGAACGGCGAGTGGAAGCGGTCCAAGTACACCGGCGTCGAGCTCGACGAGAAGGTCGTCGCCATCCTCGGCCTCGGCAAGATCGGCCAGCTCGTGGCCCAGCGGCTGCAGCCGTTCGGCGTCGAGCTGATCGCCTACGACCCCTACCTGCCGCCGGCCCGCGCCGCGCAGATGGGCGTCAAGCTGCTCAGCCTCGACGAGGTGCTCAAGCAGGCCGACTTCATCACCGTCCACCTGCCCAAGTCCAAGGAGACCCTGGGTCTCATCGGCGACCGCGAGCTGCACGAGGTCAAGCCGTCGGTGCGGATCATCAACGTGGCCCGCGGCGGCATCGTCGACGAGGCCGCCCTCTACTCGGCGATCAAGGAGGGCCGCGTCGCCGGCGCCGGTCTCGACGTGTTCGCCAAGGAGCCGTGCACCGACAGCCCGCTGTTCGAGCTCGACCAGGTCGTCGTCACGCCGCACCTGGGCGCCTCCACGCACGAGGCCCAGGAGAAGGCCGGCACCCAGGTCGCGCGCAGCGTCAAGCTGGCCCTGGCCGGCGAGTTCGTGCCCGACGCGGTCAACGTCCAGGGCGGCGCCGTCGCCGAGGACGTCAAGCCGGGCCTGCCGCTCGCCGAGAAGCTGGGCCGGGTCTTCACCGCGCTGGCCGGCGAGGTGGCCACCAAGCTCGACATCGAGGTCCGCGGCGAGATCGCCGCCCAGGACGTGCGGGTCATCGAGCTCGCCGCCCTCAAGGGCGTCTTCGCCGACGTGATCGAGGAGCAGGTCACGTACGTCAACGCGCCGCTGCTGGCCAAGGACCGGGGCATCGCCGTCGAGCTGGTCACCAGCTCCGACAGCCCCGACTGGCGCAACGTGATCACCGTGCGCGGCGTGCTGGCCGACGGCCGCCACGTCTCGGTGTCCGGCACGCTCTCCGGCCCCCGGCAGATCACCAAGATCGTCGAGGTCAACGGCTACCAGATGGAGATCGAGCCGACCGAGCATCTGTCGTTCTTCACCTACACCGACCGGCCCGGCGTCGTCGGCGTCGTCGGCCGCATCCTCGGCGAGCAGGGCATCAACATCGCCTCGATGCAGGTGGCCCGCGACGTCAAGGGCGGCAAGGCGCTCATCGCGCTGACCGTCGACACCGCGATCCCGTCCGACGTGCTGGAGCAGATCGGCTCCGAGATCGGCGCGGAGAGCGGCCGCTCGGTCGACCTCTGACGCACTTCCGACAGGAGGGGCCGCCGCACCGGTGGCCCCTCCTTCGTGTCTCAGGATGCGAGATAGTAGGACATCCAACGAGACGCGCTGGTAGTCTGACGAGTAATGCGCCAGGTTCTCGTACTCATTACCTGCCGCGGCGGGGCCTGTTAGGGCAGGTCGACGACTCGCCGCGGTGAGTGGCGTTGCTGTCGGCCGGTAAGTCCCTCCTTCGCCGGTCCGTGATCCGGACCGCGAACACAGGCCCGGGCGGATTCGCGACCGGGATCCGACTTCACACATCCGACGCCCCGCGAAACGAGATGAGTCACCTCATGTACGAGATGTATGCCTGGAACAGCGCCGACGAGCACGAGAACGAGGCCGCCGAGGCCCTGCAGACGGCCCTGGACCGCCGCGACAACGGCGGCGCGCCGCATCCCAGCCATTGAGATCATGTGTTCGGCAGCCGAGACGAGCCGGTAAGGTACGCCCATGGAGTCGCGCAACATTCGTCTGGCCGTCATCCCTGGTGATGGCATCGGCACCGAGGTCGTGGCCGAAGGTCTGAAGGTCCTCGAAGCGGTCGGGACCAAGATCGAAGCCACCCATTACGACCTGGGCGCCGCCCGCTATCACCGCACCGGTGAGACCCTGCCCGACAGTGTGATGCAGGAGCTGCGCGGCTACGACGCGATCCTGCTCGGCGCCATCGGCGACCCCAGCGTGCCCCCCGGCATCCTGGAGCGCGAGCTGCTGCTGCGCCTGCGCTTCGAGTTCGACCACTACGTCAACCTGCGCCCGGTCAAGCTCTTCCCCGGCGTCGAGACGCCCCTGGCCGACACCCCGGCCGAGGACATCGACATGATCGTGGTCCGCGAGGGCACCGAAGGCCTCTACGCCGGCACCGGCGGCACCATGCGGCGCGGCACCCCGTACGAGATCGCCACCCAGGAGTCGCTCAACACCGCCCACGGCGTCGAGCGCGTCGTGCGCTACGCGTTCGAGAAGGCGCGCTCGCGCCCGCGCAAGAAGCTCACGCTCGTCCACAAGACCAACGTGCTCACCTTCGCCGGCGACCTCTGGCAGCGCACCGTCAACCGGGTGGCCGAGGAGTACCCCGACGTCACCACCGACTACAGCCACGTCGACGCGGCCTCGATGTTCTTCGTCACCCAGCCGGAGCGGTTCGACGTCATCGTCACCGACAACCTGTTCGGCGACATCATCACCGACCTCGGCGCGGCCGTCGCGGGCGGCATCGGCCTGGCCGCCAGCGGCAACATCAACCCCGAGGGCACCGCGCCCAGCATGTTCGAGCCGGTGCACGGCAGCGCGCCCGACATCGCCGGGCAGGGCAAGGCCGACCCGACCGCCACGATCCTGTCGGTCGCCATGCTCCTCGACCACCTCGGCCTCAGCGCCGAGGCGGCCAGGATCGAGCAGGCCGTCGCCGACGACATCGTCGAGCGCCTGACCGGCTGGGCCGGACGCACCACGCACGAGATCGGTGACGACATCACCGCGCGCGTATCGAGCTAGGGGCCGCCCCTGCTCAGCAGCGCCTGGCGGTCCCGAACGAGGACCCGCCAGGCGCTTTTTCATGTCCAAACGGGCGTCACCCCCTTGCCATCCCAAATAGCGAGACAATAGGAAGTACGGACTGCCGTTTCGCGGCAGCACCCGCAGGAATCGCAGAGAGAAGGACCCGCGTCATGACCATCGCTCAGAAGCTCAGCTTCGACGTGCAGCTATCCGACCACGCTCGCACCGCGGCCGAGCGCGAGCAGGTACTGGCGAACCCGGGATTCGGCCAGGTCTTCACCGACCACATGATCTCGATCGACTACACCGAGGGCCGCGGCTGGCACGACGCCCGCCTCCAGCCGTACGGGCCGCTCAGCCTCGACCCGGCCACGTCCGTCTTCCACTACGCGCAGGAGCTGTTCGAGGGGCTCAAGGCCTACCGGCAGGTCAACGGGTCCGTGGTCACCTTCCGGCCCTACGCCAACGCGAGCCGGTTCAACCGGTCCGCCGCCCGCATGGCCATGCCCGAGCTGCCCGAGGAGACGTTCGTCGAGTCGCTGGAGCTCCTGGTCCAGACCGACCGCGACTGGGTGCCCACCACCGAGGGGCACAGCCTCTACCTGCGGCCGTTCATCATCGCCACCCAGGTCGGGCTCGGCGTGAACTACCCGTCCAAGACGTACAAGTACCTGGTGATCGCCTCGCCGGCGGCCTCCTACTTCACCGGGGGCATCAAGCCGGTCTCGGTGTGGCTGTCCACCGAGTACACCCGCGCCGCTCCCGGGGGCACCGGCTTCGCCAAGTGCGGCGGCAACTACGCGGCCGCGTTCGTGGCCCAGCGGGAGGCCGTCGCGCAGGGCTGCGACCAGGTCGTCTGGCTCGACGCCCACGAGCACCGCTACGTGGAGGAGATGGGCGGGATGAACCTGTTCTTCGTCTTCGGCGACAAGCTCGTCACCCCCGCGCTCACCGGCACCCTCCTGCCCGGGATCACCCGCGACTCCATCCTCGGCCTGGCCGACGAGCTCGGCCTGGAGGCCGAGGAGCGGCTGATCAGCACCGACGAGTGGCAGGCCGGGTGCGAGTCCGGCGAGCTCACCGAGGTGTTCGCCTGCGGCACGGCCGCCGTCGTCACGCCCGTCGGCTCCGTCAAGGGCGCCGACCGCGCCTGGACCGTCGGCGACGGGACCCCGGGGCCGGTGACCATGCGCATCCGCGAGGAGCTCGTGGGCATCCAGTACGGCGCCCGCCCCGACACGCACGACTGGGTCCACAAGATCCTCTAGCCGTGGCCGCCACCCCGATCCTCCAGGAGCACACCGCATGACCCTGCCCGACCCCCGCACGTTCGAGCAGCGTAAGCAGGACACGCTGCGCCGGCTGGAGTCCGACGTCGACACGTGGGTGGCGACGGCCGACCCGGAGAAGGGGGCGCCGTTCCTGGTGCCGCTGTCCTTCCTGTGGGACGGCTCCAGCCTGCTGCTGTCGACCCCGGCCGCCAGCCCCACCGGCCGTAACCTGGCGGCCACCGGGCTGGTCCGGCTGGGGCTGGGGCTGACGCGGGACGTCGTCCTGATCGACGGCACCGTGGAGATCACCGAGATCACGGCCGAGGTCGGTGACGCGTTCGCCGCCAAGACCGGCTTCGACCCGCGCGAGATCGGCGAGCCCTACCCCTTCTTCCGCGTCCGCCCGCAGCGGATCCAGGCGTGGCGCGAGGTGAACGAGCTGAAGGGCCGCGACCTGATGCGCGACGGCCGCTGGCTGGCCTGAGTCAGCCCCTCTTGGGGGAGGTCCACGCGGTGACGCCGAGGACGCCCGTCGAGCCGAGGTCCACGGGCGTGTCCACGGTGAGGCGGGCTCCGGCGGCGGTGACGACCACCGTCGCCCCGGCCGTGGCCCCGACCTCGGACCGGCGGCTCGTGTCCGTGTACGTGTTGCGCCAGGCCAGGCTGAAGTGCGCCGATCGGCCGGGCCGCAACGTCACCGTCTCCGGCCCCGGGTCCGCGACGGCCGTGGTGATCTCCTGGGCGCCCCGGTCGAGGCGCACCTTCAGCGGGTCGCCGGCCGCGTCCAGCAGCCGCACCTTCGGGTAGCCGCTGACCTGGCGCACCCGCTTGCCGCAGTTGGTGAGGATCAGCGTCTGCGCCCGCAGGCCCATCGCCGCGTTCGCCGGCTCGGCGGTGAGCCGCAGCCCCGACCGGGGACACCGGCTCCTGGCCGGCGCCGCGCGCTCGGAGTCCAGGGGCGGGATCGGCGTGACCTGGACGGTGTGCCGAGACGGAGCCGGCGGGGCCCCCGCCGCGCCGGCCGTCCGCGTGCCGCACCCGGCCACCGCCAGGGCCGCCACGACCAGGACGTACGAGATTCTCACCCCACCATCCTGGCGCACCTCAGGGGCCGGGCCGCCCGCGCAGCGCCTCGACGAACGGGGTGAGAGCCGGGGCGAGCGGCTCCGGGGCCGGCCAGCCGTTGATCACGGCGAGCAGGTCCAGGTAGAGCTCGCGGCGAGGGTCGGCGGCGGCCTCCAGGCGGGAGAGGAGGCGGCGCCGCAGCGCGGCGTCGTCGGGGACGCCGAGCGCCCGCGCGTACTCGCCCGCCACCGCCGCCACGTCGGCCGCCGACGGAGGCGCCCCGGCGCGGGCGCGGGCCGCCTCGACCGGGCCGGGACGCAGGCCGAGACCGTCGTCCCGGTGGTCCTCGGCCAGCCGGCGCATCGAGGCGCGGAAGTCCGGGTCGCGGGACAGCTCGGCCAGCCGCACCCAGGCCTCGACCTGCTCGGCCGTGGGGTCGTCGGGCAGTTCGGGCGTCATCGAGCGCCTGGGGCCGTCGAGCTCCAGCCCGTCGACCACCAGCCCGTCGAACACCGCGTCCAGGAAGCCGCCGATCAGCTCCCGGCGCTCCTCCTCGGACAGTCTGGCCAGCTTGTGCATGAGATCCATCTCCTCAGGGGTCGAGCCCCGCCTGGCCACCGCCGTGAGCACCGCCCGGCGCTGCCTGAGCGTGCGGATCTGCACGCTCAGCGCCTCGGCGTGGGCCGCGGCGACCTCGGCGAGCGTGACCTCCCGGTCCACGACCCTGCGGATGGTCGCCAGGCCGACACCCAGCTCGCGCAGCGTCCGTACGAGATCGAGGCGGGCGACGGCGGCGGCGTCGTAGCGGCGGTAGCCGGTGGGGCCGCGGTCGGCGGGCGGCACGATGCCCTGGTCGGAGTAGAACCTGATGGTCTTGACCGTCAACCCGGTGCGCCGGGCCAGGTCGCCGATCGAGTAGAGCGTGCCGTCCATGCCCTCACCTTCGCGTCTCCCCCTGCTGGAGAGTCAATTGTCCGGTTCGTGATGAGATCACGCCGGGCCGGGTGCGCAGCGCGCTCGTGCTGGCCGCCGCGGGCGGGCGGGCGCGTGTCTCGTAGGCTGCGTGGGTGCAGAAGCGGGCAATGGTCATCGTCACCGTGGTGTTCGCGGGACTCACCAGCGTCTACGTGGTGGCCGGCTCGCCGCTGGCGCTGCTCGCCTTCCCCCTCCAGGTGGCGTTCGTCAGGCGCCGGACGTGGTGGGTGCTCGCCGCGCAGACCGTGGTGACCTGCGGCTCGGTGCTGCTGTACGGCACGTCGGTCGGGATTCT
Source organism: Nonomuraea sp. NPDC049725 (assembly GCF_040674795.1). Lineage (NCBI taxonomy): Bacteria > Bacillati > Actinomycetota > Actinomycetes > Streptosporangiales > Streptosporangiaceae > Nonomuraea > Nonomuraea sp. NPDC049725. The sequence goes on from NZ_JBFANJ010000009.1 coordinate 214,113, forward strand.
CGGCTTCGTCGGCGGGTCGCTGCTCCTGACCAGGCTGTGGCCGCTCGCGCTGGGCGTCGTCGGGGTCGCGGCCCTCATCGGCCCCGCCGACCCGCTGATCAGCATGGTGCTGATCTGCCTGCTCGTCCGCGGCCTCACCACGATGGTCGACCGGATCGACGAGGTGAACGCCGCCCGCCTGTCCCTGGCCCTGACCGCCGCGGCCGAGGAACGGCTGCGCATCGCCGCCGAGCTCAGCCGCGGCCTGGGCGAGGCGCTGGCCGCGATCGCCCGCAGCGCCGCGGCCGGCGCCCCTGACGTGGAGACGGCCCGGCGCGCGCTGGCCGACGCGCGGGCCGCGGCGGCCGGCTACCGGGCGATGTCGCTGGCCCCGGAGGTGACCACGGCCAAGGCCATGCTCGCCGCCGCCGGCATCGTCCCCGAGGTGCGCATGAGCCACGCCGAACCGCTCGGCCCGGCGGGCGCGCTGCTCGCGGCCGTGCTGCGCGAGGCCGTGACCGACGTCGTACGCCGGCGTTCGGCCACGACCTGCCTGATCGAGACCGTCGCCGTCGCGGACTCGGTACGGCTGCGCGTCTGCGACGACGGCGCGCGCACCGCGGGCGACGACCGGCTGGGCGAGCTGCCCGCGCAGGTCGAGGCGGCCGGAGGCACGCTCACGGTCGGCATCGCACCGGACTCCAAGCTGGTCGTCGAGGCCACGCTGCCCGCCACCCGCGCGCCCGCCCCGCCCGCCGCCGACGCGCCGGTGGCGACGGCGCTGCTGGCGACCGTCATGGTCGGCTTCTCGGCCAAGGCGCTGCTGCTCGCGGGCTCGTTCTGGCCCGCGCCGCTGCTGCTGGTCATCATCGTCATGCAGCTCCGCTCGATCGAGGGACGCCACAGGACGGCGCTGGTGATCATGGCGGTGCTGACGTTCGCGCCGATCCCGCTGTTCGGGCAGGCGTGGCTGGGCGTGGCCGGCTTCCTGGCCGGTCCGGTCCTGCTGGCGTTCCGGTGGGCGGTGGCGCTGCCGCTCACCGCCGTGATCGTCGCGGTCGTCACGGCCGCCGGCGTCCTGCTCCGCCTGCCGGTCCCGCTGACCGTGAACTACGCCATCAGCACGGTCGTGACCGGTCTGGTCATGTACGGGATGCTCACGCTGGCCGGGCTGACCAGGGAGCTGCGCGAGTCCAGGGACGGCCTGGCCCGCGCCGCCGTGGTCGAGGAACGGCTGCGCGCCGCCCGCGACCTGCATGACCTGCTCGGCCACACGCTGGCCGCGATCCTGCTGAAGTGCGAGCTCGCCCGCCGCCTCGCCCCCGAACGCGCCCGTAAGGAGCTCGCCGATGTGGCGGCGATGACCGAGCGGGCGATGGCGGACCTCGCGACCGTCTCGGGCGAGCACGGGCGGCTCTCGCTGGCCGCCGAGGCGGAGTCGGCGCGTTCGGTGCTGGCCGCCGCGGGGGTCGCCGCCACGCTCGACCTCCGCCATCCCGGCCTCGACCCGGAGGTGGAGCACGTGCTCGGCGCCGTGCTGCGGGAGGCCGTGACCAACGTGCTGCGCCACAGCGCGGCGAGCCGCTGCTCGATCACCACCGCGGCCGGCGACGGCGTCGTACGGCTGAGCGTCCGCAACGACGGGACGCGCGCCTCGGAGGGGCGGCGTGGTTCGGCCGGGATCGGCAACCTCACCACCCGCCTGTCCGAGCTGGACGGGCGCCTGGCCGTCTCCGGCGAGGGCGGCTGGTTCGAACTGACCGCCACGATCCCCGCCCCGGCCCTGACCCCGGCCCCTGCTCGATGAGCCGCCCCCGCCGGAGGGCGCCCGCTAGATCCAGCCGGCTTCGGCGGCGATGCGGGCGGCGTCGGTGCGGTTGCGGGCGTTGAGCTTGGTGACGATCGCCGTGAGGTAGTTGCGCACCGTCCCCGCGCTCAGGAACAGCTCGGCGGCGATCTCCGTGGCCTCGGCGCCGCCCGCGGCCAGCCGCAGCACGTCGGCCTCGCGCGGGGTGAGCGGGTTGTCGGCCAGGTTCCAGGCGGTGACGGCGAGCGAGGGGTCCAGGACGCGCTCCCCCCGCGTCACCTTCCTGATCGCCGCGGTCAGCTCGTCCGGCGGCGCCGTCTTCAGCACGAACCCGTCCACCTGCGAGGCGAGCGCCCGGCGCAGGTGTCCCGGCTTGCCGTGCGCGGTGAGCATGAGCGTGCGGCAGCCGGGCGCCCGGGTGCGCAGTTCGGCGGCGGCGTCGAGGCCGTCCATCGCCCCTGGCATGTCGATGTCGAGCACGGCCACGTCCGGCCGGTGTTCGACGGCGGCGGCGACGGCCGCCTCGCCCGACTCGACCGCCGCGACGACGTCGATGTCGGCTTCCAGGCCCAGCAGCGTCACGAGCGCTTCCCGGATCACGTGCTGGTCCTCGGCCAGGAGTATGCGAATCACGAGGGTATGTCTACCAGTATGTCCGGATCATGATGAGGTCATGCCCGGGTGATGATCGGCTCTCTGGTCCGGGAAAGCCCAGATCAGCAGGCTGGTTCCCATGACAGAAGTCGTGCGGCTGAACGCCGTGAGCAAGGTGTACGGCAAGGGACACGGCGCGGTGGCCGCCCTGCGCGAGGTGTCGGTGGGCATCCCGGCGGGCACGTTCACCGCGATCATGGGCCCGTCCGGCTCGGGCAAGAGCACGTTCCTGCACTGTGCCGCCGGCCTGGACCTGCCCACCTCGGGGTCGGTCCGGCTCGGCGGCACCGAGCTGGCCGGCATGAACGAGACCCAGCTGACCGAGCTGCGCAGGAAGCGCGTGGGCTTCGTCTTCCAGGCGTTCAACCTGGTCGCCTCCCTCACCGTGACCGAGAACATCACGCTCCCGCTCACCCTGGCGGGCGTCAGGCCGGACCCGGCCTGGCTGGCGGAGATCGTGCGCCGGGTCGGGCTCGACGGGCGCGCCGGGCACCGTCCCGCCCAGCTCTCCGGCGGGCAGCAGCAGCGCGTGGCGATCGCCAGGGCGCTGGTCACCAGGCCCGAGGTGGTGTTCGGTGACGAGCCCACGGGGGCGCTCGACACCATGACCGCCCGCGACGTGCTGGTCCTGCTGCGCGAGGTCGTCTCCGGGCTCGGCCAGACCGTGGTGATGGTCACCCACGACCCGGTGGCCGCCTCGTACGCCGACACCGTGCTGTTCCTGGCGGACGGCCGGATCGTGGACTCGATGAGCGCCCCGGCCGCCGACAAGGTCGCCGAGCGGATGACCAGGCTGGGGGCGTGGACGTGATGATCTCCTTCGCGTGGCGGACCATCGGGCACCGCAGGGCGGGGTTCGCGGGCGCGTTCGTGGCGCTGCTGTGCGCGGCGGCGCTGGTGACGGCCTGCGGCATGCTGCTGGAGACGGGCCTGCGGGGCGCGGTGGCGCCGGAGCGCTACGCGGGCGCCCCCGTCGTCCTGGCCGGCGACCAGTACGCCCGGCACACCAAGGCGAACGGCAAGACGAAGGCGAAGCCGCTCGCCGAGCGCCGCTGGATCCCCGAGAGGATCGCCGCCGAGGTCAGGCGGGCGCCGGGCGTGACGAAGGTCGTGACGGAGGTGACGTTCCCGTTCGCCGGGTTCACCGCGCACGGCTGGGAGTCGGCCGCGCTCACCCCGTTCACGCTGGCGAGCGGCCGGCCGCCGCGCGCCGCCGGCGAGGTCGTCGTGGACGCCCGGCACCGTACGGCGAAGATCCCCGGATACCGGGTCGTCGGCGTCACCGCGCAGGCGCTGCCCAGCCAGGACACGATCTTCTTCAGCACGGCCGAAGCCCGCCGCCTGGCCGGGCGCGACGGCCTCGTCACCGCGATCGGCGTCTTCCCCCGGGTGGACGTCAAGGTCGACGGCGCGCTCGCCTACACCGGCGACGCGCGCGGCACCGTGGAGTTCCTCGACGCGGAGAACGCCAGGGTCAAGCTGATCAGCCTCGGCGGCGCGCTCGGTGGCACCTCGCTGCTCGTGGCGATCCTCGTGGTGGCCGGCACGTTCGCGCTCTCCATCCAGCAGCGCCGGCGCGAGCTGGCCATGCTGCGCGCCGTCGCGGCCACGCCCCGGCAGATCAGGAAGCTCATCGGCGGCGAGGCGCTGACGATCAGCGTGGTCGCCGGGACGATCGGCGCGGGTGGCGGGATCCTGCTGGGGCTCTGGCTGCGTGAGCGCTTCGTCGCGCTCGGCGCCGTGCCGGAGAACCTGGCGCTCGTCGTCAGCCCGTTCCCGGCGCTCGCCGCGCTGCTCGCCACCCTGGCCGCCGCGTGGACCGCCGCCCGCGTGTCGGCCCGCCGCGTCGCCAGGATCAGGCCGGTGGAGGCGCTGAGCGAGGCCGCGCTGCCCGCCGCCGGGCTGCCCCGGGCGCGGACGGTCGCCGGCGTGCTCGTCCTCGCGGGCGCCGTGGCGCTGACGATCCTGCTGGCGAACCTGTCCGTCGAGGCGGCCTCCAGCCCGGTCTCCATGCTGACCGCACTGGTCTGGACGGTCGCGGTGATCCTGCTCGGCCCGGCGCTCGCCCGCGCGGTCACCGCGCTGCCGCTGCGCGTGCCCGGCGCCGGCGGCTACCTGGCGCACCGCAACCTGCGCGCCGGCACCGGGCGGCTCGCCGCGGTGATCGGGCCGCTCACCCTCATGACCGCGATGACGAGCACCATCCTGTTCTCTCCCGCCACGCTCGGGCATGCCGCGCAGCAGGAGCTGAACGCCGGCATCACCGCCGACCACGTGCTCGACCCCGGCGCGTCCGCCGAGGCCGCCCGCCAGGTGCCCGGCGTGCGCGCGGCCACGGAGGTGCTGCGCACCACCGCCCGGATCGAGCTGGAGAAGTACGGCGTGCAGGCGGTCACGCCCGACGGCCTGGACCGCACCGTGGACCTGGGCGTGACGGCGGGCTCGCTGGACGGCTTCGGCGGCACGTCGGCGGCGGTCAGCCGCACCGCGGCCGACAGGCTCGGCGTCGGCGTCGGCGACCGGCTCGCCCTGACGCTCGGCGACGGCACCCCCGCCACGGTCACGATCGCGGCCGTCTACGCGCGCGGCCTCGGCTTCGCCGACCTGACGCTGCCCCACGAGCTGGTCGCCGACCACGTGGACGACCCCCGCGCCACCGTCCTGGTCTCCGGTGGCGAACGTGCCGCGCTGGAGCGCGCCCTGCCCGGCGTGACCGTGCGCGACCGGGCCGAGGCGGCGGAGGCCGGCACCTCCAACGCGGCCGTCACGTACGTCGCGATGGGTCTGATCATCGGATTCTGCGCCATCGCCGTGGTCAACACGCTGGCCATGTCCACCTCGGCCAGAAGCCGCGAGCTGGCGCTGCTCCGCATGGTCGGCACCACGCGGCGGCAGATCCTGCGGATGCTGCGCACGGAGACGGCGGTCGCCGCCGCGCTGGCCGTGACGCTCGGCACCGGGATCTCGCTGCTGACGCTGGCCGCGTTCGGCGCCGGGATGACGGGATCGGCCACGCCCTACCCGCAGCCGCTCGGCTACCTGGGCGTCGTCGCCGCCACCGTCGCGCTGGCGCTGGCCGCCACCGCGGTCCCGGCCAGGTTCGCGCTGCGGGCCCGTCCGGCCGAGGCGCTGGCCGCCCGGGAGTGAGACGTACTTCACCGTTTCCCGAGACTGTCCCAGCCTGGGAGCAATACGCTCTGCCAGGAAGCGATCACACTCAGGTGAGGGAAAAGGCATGATCAGGCCGGTCGAAGAGCGATACCGCACGGTGCGCGACCTGTTCCCCGAGCTGCGCATCGAGATGGTGGGCGGTCGCATCGTGGTCAACGAGCCCGGCACCTGGCAGCACAACACGATCATCGCCCAGGCGCTCTTCCAGCTGCTGCCGGCCGTGGCCGAGCGCGGCTGGGAGGTGTGGCCCAACATCAGCGTGTTCATCGGCCCCGAGGCCGACCGCTACGTGCCCGACCTGACGGTGGTGCCGCCGAACCCGGTGATGGAGACCGACGAGGCGGTCCACGGCCACAGCACGATGCTGCTCGTCGACGTGGTGGCCGCGGGCAACGCCTACGACGACCACGTCGTCAAGCCGATGAGCTACGCCCCGGCGGGGGTGCCGCTCTACCTGGTGGTCGACCCGTTCCAGCGGATGGTCAAGCTGCACAGCGCGCCCGAGGTGAGCGGCTACACGCAGGTGACGGTGGAGCCGGTGGGCGTGGCCCTGCGCCTGCCCGCGCCGTGGGACTGCACGCTCGACACCGGCAAGCTGCTCGACGTCTGAGCGGTCCCCGGCGCGGGGGAGGCGGCTCCCCGCGGCGGGGGAGTCGGCGGCGGGGCCCCGGCCCGCAGACTCGACGGCATGGCGAAGCGGCTCGCGGCGGCCTGGACCGCCGCCTACGGTGCGGTGCACGTGTGGTGGCTGGTGGCCGGGGCTCCCGAGTTCGGGAGGTTCGGCGAGTCGTTCGTCCCGGGGGAGTGGCCGCCGATCGCGCTGGCCGTGCTGGCCACGACGGCCTGCCTGCTCCCGGCGGGCCGGGCCGCCGTGGCGCTCGGCTGGGCGGCCGGGGCGGGGCTGGTCGGCTACTGCTTCCTGTTCGCGCTGGACCTGGTGGGCCTGCTGTTCGGCGAGCCGCTGGACGTGCCCGGCTTCCTCGTCCGGGGCGCGGGCGTGGCGGCCGGGGTGCTGACCATGCTGCGTGCGGTCGCCGCCCGGCGGCTCGTCGCCGGCGCCTGCCCGGCCTGCGGGCGCTCCCACGGCAGCAGCCCGGAGTCCCGTACGGACCCGTCCCCGCGCTGGGCGTACGTGGCGGCGTACGCGGCGGTGGCGGGGGCCGTCGCGCGGATCGCCGGGCAGCTCGCCGACTGGCCGTGGGCGACGGGCGACCCGGCGGGGCCGATCTTCCTGACGCTGTACGCGCTGGCCGGGACGCTGCTGCCGATGGCGCTGGTGCACCGGTGGGGGCGGATCTGGCCGGGCTGGGTGCCGGGGGTGGCCGGGCGGGAGGTGCCTCGGTGGGTGGTGCTGGTGCCCGCGTTCCTGGTCGGCGGCGGACTTGCCGGATATTTCGGGATAGCAGGGTTCAGCGTGATGCTGACCGAGGGCACGGGGCAGCCGCTCTGGTGGACGCTGACCGTGATCCCCGGCTACACGGTGTGGGGGATCGGCCTGCTCGTCGCGGCCGCCTCGTACACGATCATGACGAAGCCGCCCTGCGTCAGAGCTTTCGCACCAGCGTGAGGCCGTCGGCGACCGGCAGCATGAGCACGGTCACCCGAGGGTCCTCCCGGACCAGGTCGTTGAACTCGCGCATCAGCGCCGTCGGGGCGTCGTCGTGCGCCGGGTCGGCCACGTGCCCGCGCCGCAGCGTGTTGTCCACCATCAGCAGCCCGCCCGGCCGCAGCCGGTCGATCAGCAGCTCGTAGTAGCGGGGGTAGCCGGGCTTGTCCGCGTCGAGGAACGCCAGGTCGATCGGCTCGTCGAAGCCGGCCAGCGTCTCCACGGCCGGGCCCAGCGTGAGCGTCACCCGGTCGGCCACCCCGGCCCGCTTCCAGTAGCGGCGGGCGACGGAGGTCCACTCCTCGCTCACGTCGAAGCAGTGCAGCCGCCCGCCCGACAGGCCGCGCGCGATGCACACCGACGAGTAGCCGGTGAACGTCCCCACCTCCACCGCCACCCGGGGCGCGACGAGCTGGGTGATCATCGTCAGGAACGTGCCCTGGTCGGCGGAGATCTGCATCCCCGCGTCGTCGCCCGTCAGCTCCGCGGTCTCGGCCGCCAGCTCACGCAGCAGCGGGTCGGGCGGGGTGGAGTGGTCGAGGATGTACTGCGCGACTTGCGAGGTCAGGACGTATGCCTTCATGGATCTGGTTTACCACCCGGCAGGGCTCCCGGCCGGGTCAGGTAGGGTCGGGCGGATGATGAAGAGGGTGGCGGCAGTGGTGGTCGCCTGCGTGACGCTGGCCGTGATCGCGGTGGTGACCGTGTCGGGGCCCGGCCGGTCGTCGGCCTCCGGCGAGGTGCGGCTGATGCGCCAGCCCGACGGCTCCATGGTGCTGGCCGACAAGGGCGGCGACGCCCCCGTGCTCGACCTGTACGAGGACTTCGACTGCCCCGTCTGCAAGGAGCTGCACAGCCGGGTCGACGCCACCATCCAGCGGCTGGCCAGGGAGGGCCGGGTCAAGGTCGTCTTCCACCCGGTGACGATCTTCCAGCAGGAGCCGATGCGCTCCAACTCCATCCGGGCCGCCGCGGCCGCCCGCTGCGTGCCCGAGGCCAACTGGCTGGCCTTCCGCGACGCCCTCTACGCCATGCAGCCGGCGCCGCACGGCATCGCGTCCGGGTTCACCGTGGAGGAGCTGGCCAAGGCCGCGAGCACGGCCGGGGCGACGGCCGCCGGCGAGTGCGTGACCTCGCAGGCGTACGCGGACTCCCACGTGGCCGCGAGCGCCAAGATTCGCATCGAGGGCACGCCCACCGTGGTGCTGAACGGCCGGGTGCTGGGCAACGAGGCGTTCGACCCGGCCGCGCTGGAGCAGGCCATCACGGGCGGCACCGGCGTGACCGTCTGACGACACCGTCCCACAGGATGAGATCGATGTGCCAGATGGTGAGTGGGTGTGGCACACTCACAAGCACCATGTTCTACGGTCTGCTCATTATCGGCAGGCGCGCTGGCTGACACAGGGACAACGCCAGCGCGCAGACCTCTCACGTCCGTGAGGGGTCTTTTTGTTTTCCAGACCTCCATCAGAAAGAAGAACCATGGCCGACGACCGCTTCCACGTCTACGACACGACGCTGCGTGACGGCGCACAGCAGGAGGGGCTCAACCTCACCGTCGCCGACAAGATCAGCATCGCGCGGCACCTGGACGGCCTGGGCGTCGGCTTCATCGAAGGGGGCTGGCCGGGCGCCAACCCCAAGGACACAGAGTTCTTCAGGCGCGCTCAAACAGAGCTCGACCTGAAGCACGCGCAGCTCGCCGCGTTCGGTGCGACCCGCCGAGCCGGGGTGAAGGCAGCCGACGACCCGTTGGTGGCCGCTCTGCGCGAATCCGGCGCGCCGGTCGTGACCCTTGTCGCCAAGAGTCACGACCGGCACGTGGAGCTGGCCCTCCGCACGACTCTCCAGGAGAACCTCGCGATGATCCGCGACACGGTCTCTCACCTTCGTGCGGAGGGACAGCGAGTCTTCCTCGACGCCGAGCACTTCTTCGACGGCTACACGTCCAACCCAGCCTACGCGCTGGAGGTCATCCGCACCGCCGCCGAGGCGGGCGCCGACGTCATCGCCCTGTGCGACACCAACGGCGGCATGCTGCCCGACGAGCTCGCCGAGGTCGTGCACGCCGCCGTGCAGACCAGCGCCCGCGTCGGCATCCACTGCCACGACGACACCGGCTGCGCCGTCGCCAACACGCTGGCCGCCGTCAGGGCCGGCGCCACCCACGTGCAGGGCTGCGCCAACGGCTACGGCGAGCGCTCCGGCAACGCCAACCTGTTCACCGTCGTGGCCAACCTCCAGCTCAAGCGCGGCTTCGACCTGGTGCCGCCGGAGGCGCTCGCCGACATGACCCGCATCGCCCACGCGATCACCGAGGTCACCAACGTCACGCCCAACTCCCACGCCCCCTACGTCGGGGCCTCCGCCTTCGCGCACAAGGCCGGGCTGCACGCCAGCGCCATCAAGGTCGACCCCAACCTCTACCAGCACATCGACCCCGCCCAGGTGGGCAACGACATGCGGATGCTGGTCTCCGACATGGCCGGGCGGGCCTCGGTCGAGCTCAAGGGCCGCGAGCTGGGCTACGAGCTCGGCGCGGCCGACACCAAGACGCTCGTCGAGCGGGTCAAGGACCTGGAGTCCAAGGGGTTCACGTTCGAGGCGGCCGACGCCTCCTTCGAGCTGCTGCTGCGCGACACCGTCCACGGCGAGCGGCGCCGCCACTTCGAGGTCGAGTCGTGGCGGGTGATCGTCGAGCGCACCAAGGGTGGCGAGCTGGTCAGCGAGGCCACGGTCAAGCTCCACGCCAAGGGCGAGCGGATCGTCGCCACCGGCGAGGGCAACGGCCCGGTCAACGCCCTGGACAAGGCGGTCCGCCAGGCCCTGGAGAAGCTCTACCCCGAGCTGGCCAGGCTGGAGCTGGTCGACTACAAGGTGCGGATCCTCGAAGGCACCCACGGCACGGGCGCCATCACCCGGGTGCTCATCACCTCGAGCGACGACACCGCCGAATGGGCGACCGTCGGCGTGGCCGAGAACATCATCGACGCCTCCTGGCAGGCCCTGGAGCAGGCGGTCACGTACGGCCTGCTCAGGGCCGGCCACGAGACCGCCTAGGACCGCACCGCGATCAGGTGCTGGCGGCGGCGTCCGAGCAGGTTGTCCAGGGCCCACGCTCCCGGGCCCAGGACGGCGATGAGCAGGAACGCCCAGCAGTACATCGCCGCCAGCTCGCCGCCGTTGCGCAACGGCAGCAGGTCGGCGGGCTGGTGGACCATGAAGTACGCGTAGGCCATCGTGCCCGAGGCGAGCGTGGCGGCGACGCGGCTGAACAGGCCGCTCATCACCAGCAGGCCGCAGACGAGCTCGATGAGCGCCGCCCACCAGCTCGGCCACGCCATGAAGGCGACGGCCTGGCCGGTTCCGCGATTGCCTCCCATCACGCCGAACAGCGATGTAACGCCGTGAATGCTGAAGAGGAATCCGGTGACGATGCGGAAGAGGGCGAGCACGGGCTGGGCGAACCGGTCTAGGGGGTGCATGGGATCACCTTCCGAATGCCGCTCCTGCGGGGTGAATGCAGGAAATAGGAAAACCGGTGAGTAAAGTTTTCGCGACCCCATTGGCGCAGTTCCCATTAGGGTGTAGTGCGGTCGTTGAAATGTCAATTCCCGGCGTCCGAAGAACGCCGGGAACTGTCGGTGACCTGGATATTCGCGATGAAATCAATGACGAAACAATGTTCCGTCAGAAGAGGTCGGCGGCGAAGCTCACCCCGTCGACCGTGACCTTGCCCCCCGAGCACGACACCTTGGGCGAGTCGGTGCCCGGCACCACGATCGTCAGCAGCGACCTGGCCGCCGGCGACACCACCACGTTGGTCCGCTGCTTCGCCAGGTAGGTGGGCGACATCCAGCCCAGCTTGCCCCCGCGCTGCACCTTCTGCCCGCCGACCGGCTTGCACGAGGAGAGCTGGACCAGCGTCACCTTGAACTTGCCGTCACTCAGCACCACCCGGCCGCCCCGGTTGGACACGAGCTTGAACGCGTCGTCGAACCGCCACAGGCTCTGCACCTTCTTGCCGCCCGACGCCTCGTCCAGCACCGCCATCATGTCGTCGCCGTGGTTGACCAGGACCGAACGGGTGCGGCTCACGCCGTAGGCCTTGTCGGAAAGGCGGAACGACTGGCGGCCGGAGCTGTACTTCGTCTTGGTGAGTTTGCTGGCCGTACGCGGGCGGAAACGCTCGCCCACCACGGTCGGGACGTTGTGCGCCTGCGGCGAGAGGGTCCAGTAACGGTAGGAGTTCTTCTCGTAGGAGTGGAATCCAGCGTCGACCAGGATGTCACGGCCGTGCGCGTAATAGGTGACGCCCAGATGGTCCTCGTGGCCGTGCCACTTCATGCCGGGGCCGAACCGGATCGAGTAGAAAGCCGACTCCGGCTTGCCCCAGGCCGTCCGGCCGAACACATAACCCGCGTTGTAGGTCCTGACCTCCTGCTTGGGCGTGCCCGCGTCCATCTTCGGCTCGGTCTCGGCGCTGCCGTCGCCGATCGGCACCATGTAGCCGTTGGGCTGGGTGGAGTGGGCGATGAAGTCCTTCAGCGCGTGGGTCCGCTCGCTGATGTCGCCCGGCACCTTGCGGCCGCACGAGCGCATGCCCTCCATCGCGACCTGCAGCCGGTTGTGGACGTAGACGGCGTAACGCGGAGCCTGCTCCATGAGCGCGCCCTGCGAGTCGACGTCGAGCCTGACCGTGCCCCGCAAGCGCTTGACCGCCAGGTCGGCCCAGTCGCGCCGGTCGTAGCGGCAGCCGATCGCCAGCAGCGCGATGTCCTGGTCGATGCCGTGATTGTGGCCCTTCTTGTAGAGCCGCGCGTCGGACAGCAGCTTGGCGTGGGTGGCCAGGCTCTCCTTCAGCCACCCGTCCTTGACGTGCATGCTCAGGCACACCAGCGGCTGCGTGCGCAGCGACACCGGGTGGTCCTTCCACACGTACGCCTTGGTGCCGCGCGCGCCCAGCTTGTTGTGGGCCACCCAGTCCTTGGTGATCTCCTCGGCGCGCCGCAGGTAGCGCTCCTCGCCGGTCCGCTCGTACTCGACGACGAGCGTGCCCATCCAGCGCAGCGACTGGAACACGTACTCCCAGGACCGGTTCTTGTACGGGCTCGCCGCCCAGTTGATCTTCTTGCCGAGCTTGAACGCGGGCAGGCCCACCAGGGAGATCTCGCCGGCCATCACGTCGGCGGCGGTGGGGGTGCCCGGCAGCCAGTCGCCCTGGCACTGGGCGGTCCGCTTGACCGGGGCGTCGGCCCGCGCCGGGCTCACCGTCCCGCTGAGCAGGAGCGTGAGAGCAAGGGGGATCGCGAGGCGGCGCACGCCAGATTCCTTCCGGACCGAAAGACGGGGGCGCAACATGCTGTCCGACCGGCGAACTCAAGGTCAAGTTGGCCCCCGCGATCGTTAGCGGCTCGATGCGCCATGCTTCTGCCATGCGATACGACGACCTGGTGATCCCCGACACGTCCGTCTGCCGCGCCGCGCTGGAGGTGGCCACCCGCTACCACACGCCGTCGCTGCTCAACCACTCGATCCGGGCCTACCTGTGGGCTGCCGCGTACGCGCCGGAGCACGGCATCGCGTTCGACGCCGAGCTGCTGTGGGTGTCGGCGATGCTGCACGACATCGGGCTCGCCGCCGAGTTCGACAGCCACACCGTGCCGTACGAGGAGGCGGGCGGGCACGTGGCCTGGGCGTTCTGCGCCGGCGCCGGCTGGCCGGAGGAGCGCAGGCAGCGGGCGGCCGAGGTGATCGTCCGGCACATGTGGGCCGAGGTGCCGGTCGAGCAGGACCCGGAGGGGCACCTGCTGGAGCTGTCGACCGGCATGGACATCTCCGGCAGGAACACCGACCGGATCCCCGACGGCGTGCGGCAGGAGGTGCTGCGGCGCTACCCGAGGCTGGAGATCGCCGGGGAGTTCGCCGCCTGCATCGCGGACCAGGGGGCGCGCAAGCCGGACAGTTTCGCGGGCGGGTTCGTGCGGGCGGGCATCGCCCAGCGCATCGCCGCGAACCCGCTCGACAGGTGAAATTTCAGGACTTGGGGGTGGCGCTCTGGACGACCTCGAACGACCACAGCTGCGACCCCGACGCGGCCGGCCCCTGACCGTGCCCGTGGCCCTGCCCGTGCGCCTGCCCCTGGCCGGGTTCCTGACCCTGGCCGTGCCCGTGGCCCTGGCCGGGTCCCTGGCCCTGGGCCTCGGCCTCGGCCCTGGCCTGGGCATGGCCGCGCTGGAACGCCTGGCTCTCCTGCCAGCGCTGGAAGTCCTCCTCGCTGCGCCAGCGGGTGTAGACCAGATACTGGTCGGTGCCGTCGACCGGCCGCAGCAGCTCGAACCACTCGAACCCGTCGGCCGACTCGACCATCCCGGCCCGGTTGGCGAACCGCTGCTCCAGCTGCTCCCGCATCTCGGCGGGCACGGTCAGCACGTTGATCTTCACGACGGAAGGCATGTCAGCTCCTCGGCAAAGTTGGTCCACCAAGCAAACCACGCCCCGCCCCGGTACCGGGCGGACCCGCACCGGTGGCGGCGATAGCCTTGTCAGGTGCGTATAGCGAGGTTCTCCACAGGTGAAGGCGTCTCGTTCGGCGTGGTCGAAGGCGGTCCGGGCGAGGAGTTCGTCTCCGCGATCTCCGGTCACCCGTTCGGCCAGGTCCAGTTCACCGGCGAACGCTTCCCGCTCTCCCAGGTGCGGCTGCTCGCCCCGATGCTGCCGAGCAAGGTCGTCGCCATCGGCCGCAACTACGCCGAGCACGCCCGGGAGATGGGCAACGAGGTGCCCGACGAGCCGCTCATCTTCATGAAGCCGTCCACCTCCGTGATCGGCCACGGCGAGGCGATCGCCTACCCGACCACGCTCTCGCACCGCGTCGACTTCGAAGGCGAGCTCGCCGTGGTCATCGGCCGGCTGTGCCGCGAGGTGCCCGCCGAGCGCGTCAAGGACGTCATCTTCGGCTACACCTGCGCCAACGACGTCACCGCGCGTGACCTGCAGAAGAAGGACGTGCAGTTCACCCGGGCCAAGGGGTTCGACACGTTCTGCCCGATCGGCCCGTGGATCCAGACCGACCTGGACCCCGCCGACCTGGCGCTGACCACGACGGTCAACGGCGAGATGCGGCAGAGCGGCCGCACCAGCCAGCTCATCCATGACATCCCCGCCCTCGTCGCCTACGTCAGCGCGGTCATGACGCTGATCCCCGGCGACGTGATCCTGACCGGCACCCCGGCCGGAGTCGGCCCGCTGGAGATCGGCGACGAGGTCAGCGTCGGGATCGAAGGCATCGGCACTCTGACGAACAAGGTGGTCTCTCGTGACTGATCTACGGGTGCGCTTCGCCCCGTCCCCAACCGGCATGTTCCACGTCGGCGGCGCCCGCACGGCGCTGTTCAACTGGGCGCTGGCCGAGCAGACGGGCGGCCGCTTCGTGCTGCGCATCGAGGACACCGACGCCACCAGGAACCGGCCGGAGTGGACCGAGGGCATCATCTCCGCCCTCGACTGGATCGGCATCAACGGCACCAACCCCGTCTTCGAGGGCCCGTACTTCCAGTCGGCCTACGAGCCGCAGCACCGCGAGGCCGTCGCCAAGCTCCTGGCCGGCGGCGGCGCCTACCACTGCGACTGCACCCGCGAGCAGCTCGTCGCCCGCACCGGCTCCGAGCACAAGGGCTACGACGGCCACTGCCGCGAGCGCGGCCTCACCGAGGGCGCCGTCCGCTTCCGCACGCCCGACGAGGGCGTCACCGTCGTCGAGGACCTGGTCCGGGGCCGTGTCGAGTTCCCCAACGACGCCCAGGAAGACTTCGTCATCGCCCGCACCGACGGCTCACCCCTCTACGTGCTCGCCAACGCCGTCGACGACATCACCCAGGGCATCACCCACGTCGTGCGCGGCGAGGAGCACCTGGGCAACGCCGCCAAGCAGCAGCTCCTGTGGCCGGCGCTCGGCGCGGTCCCGCCCGTGTGGGCCCACCTGCCGGTGATCGTCAACGAGCAGCGCAAGAAGCTGTCCAAGCGCCGCGACAAGGTCGCCCTGGAGGACTACCGCGCCGAGGGCTACCTGGCCGAAGCGATGGTCAACTACCTCATGCTGCTCGGCTGGGGGCCCGGCGACGACCGCGAGATCATGCCGTGGTCGGAGATGGTGCCGCTGTTCCGGCTGGAGGACGTCAACTCCTCCAGCGCCTTCTTCGACGAGAAGAAGCTGCGCGCCTTCAACGGCGAGTACATCCGGGCGCTGCCCATCGAGACGTTCGAGGAGCGGTGCCTGCCCTACCTCGACCCGTCGTGGGACCGCGAGCGGTTCAGCAAGGTCGCCGCGCTCGCCCAGACCCGCATCGGCGTGCTGTCGGAGATCCGGCAGAACGTCGACTTCCTCTTCCTGCCGGAGCCCGTCTTCGACCAGGCGTCCTGGGACAAGGCGATGAAGAACTCGCCGCGCGAGATCCTCTCCGGCTACCTGGAGCGGCTCGACACCGTGAGCTGGGACCCCGAGTCGCTCAAGGTCGCGCTGGAGGAGGTCGGCGCCGCCCACGGCCTCAAGCTCGGCAAGGCCCAGGCTCCGGTCCGCGTCGCCGTCACCGGCCGCACGGTGGGGCTGCCGCTGTTCGAGTCCATCGAGGTCCTCGGCCGCGAGCGCTCCCAGGAACGCCTCCGCGCCGCCCTCAGCCGCCTCGACGGCTGACCCGCCGCCGCCCCGGCCACCGGCCGGGGCCCCTCGGGCCGGTCACCGCGGTCCGCCCGCCCGCGTGATGCGGGGGAGGACGGCGGCGGTGAGGCTGAGGGTCGCGCCGGCGGCCATCGACAGCCACACCCCGGTGACGCCCAGCCAGGCGCTCAGCGCGTACGCGAGGGGCAGCTGGGCGGCGAAGCCCGCCAGGGTGGCGGCGAGCAGCCGGCCGCCTCTCCCGGTGGCCTGCAGCACGCCGCCCACGGCGATCAGCCCGCCGAACGGCACCAGATAGAGCGTCATCCAGCGCAGGAACCCCACGGCGGGCCCCGGGTCGGCGGCGAACAGCGCGGCGACCGGCTCGGCGGCCACGTTGAGCACCGCCGCCACCACGGCTCCCGTGGCCAGCCCGGCGAGCAGGGGTGACCCGGTGTGCTCGCCCCGGGCGGTGCGGATCATCGTGGCCTGGCGGAGCGCGTAGAACGCCATCACCCCGGCCAGCATCACCTTCTGCCCGACCCCGTACCCGGCCAGCTCGGCGGTGCCGAAGCCGGCGACGAGGTCGACGAGCACCATGCCCACGAGCGCCCGCGCCAGGAAGTCCCCGGACATGGGAAGCCCGGTGCGCACCACCGCTCCCACAAGCAACCCCGCCCCGGGCTCCGTGCTCGCTCCCGGGCTCGCTTCCGGGCTGCGCAGGGCGGGGAAGGAGGCCGCCAGGGTGATGGCGCGGGCGAGCACGGTGGCCAGGGCGGCGCCCTCGACGCCGAGGCCGAGCCCGTGGATGAACAGCGGGTCCAGCGCGACGACCAGCGCGTTGCACAGCAGCGCGTGGCGCATCGGCCGCCTGGTGTCGCCCCGGCCCTTGAGCACCCCGTCCACGACCGTCTGGGCGAAGTACACGGGCCATCCGGCGAAGGCAATGAGGAAGTACGCCTCCCCGCCCGCCAGCCAGAGCCCGGCCGCCGTGATGGGCACGGAGAGCCCCGCCCACAGCACCCACCCGGTCCTGACGACGGGCGCCAGCGGGGCGCGGCCGTCGCGCCGCCCGACGAGCACGGTCACGCCCGTCGGCACGGCCAGGAAGATCCCGTAGGCCAGGGTCTCGGCGGTCGTGGCGATCGTCACCGTGGCGATGGCGTCCTCGCCGAGCCCGGACACCCAGAGCAGGTCGATGAGCCCCACCGCCACGACGGCCGTGAGCAGTTCCACGTAGATGGGCGTCGCCAGCCTGAACACGCATACCTCGAATCGTAGTATCTCGATTAGAGGTATAGCGTTACGATGCATCCCATGGCAAGCGGCGGTGACCTGACCCTGTCCATCCTGGGGTTCCTCGGCGAGCGCCCCATGCACGGCTACGAGCTCAAGGCCAGGATCGCCGCGCTGACCGGCCACCTGCGCCCGGTCAGTGACGGCGCCCTCTACCCGGCGATCGCCCGGCTGGAGTCCAAGGGCCTCGTCGAGCGGCACGAGGAGGCCGGCACGCACGCCGCCCGCCGCCAGGTCCTCACGCTCACCCCGGCGGGCCGCGAGGAGCTGCTGAGGCGCCTGCGCGAGCCCAGCGACCTCGACATCAGCGACCAGACCCGGTTCTTCGGGCTGCTGACGTTCCTGTCAGCCCTGCGCGACCGGGCCGAGCGGGCCGGGGTGCTGCGGCGCAGGCTGGCGTTCCTGGAGGCCCCGGCGAGCTTCTTCCACGAGGGGGGCGCGCCGGTGCGGATCAAGGACGAGCGCGACCCGTACCGGCGCGGCATGCTGATCGTCGCCCGAGCCTCCAGCGAGGCCGAGCGGACATGGCTGCGCGAGGCCATCGCGGAGCTCGAAGCCCCCCGCGACGACCCCGCGCGATGACCCTGGTGACCCTGGTGACCCTGGTGGTCCCGGGCCCGGGTCACACCAGGCCGCGGCGCTCCAGCAGCGGGCGGATGCCCGGCTCGCGGCCCCGGAAGTTGCGGAACGCGGTCAGCGCGTCGACGCTGCCGCCCTTCGACAGCAGCTCCCGCCGGAAGTGGTCGCCGTTGGCCCGCTTGAGCCCGCCGTTCTCCTTGAACCACTCCACGCTCTCGGCGTCGAGCACCTCGCTCCAGATGTAGGAGTAGTAGCCCGCGCTGTAGCCGCCCGAGAAGACGTGCGCGAAGTAATTGGTCCGGTAACGCGGCCGCACCAGCGGGAACGCGATGCCGGCCGTCTCCAGGGCCGCCGCCTCGAACGCCTCGGCGTCGGTCACCTCCTCGCCCGGGGCCAGCTTGTGCCAGGCCCAGTCGAGCAGCGTCGCGGCCAGATACTCCACGGTCTTGAAGCCCTGGTTGAACCGCTCGGCCGCCTTCAGCTTGGCCACCAGCTCGGCCGGCATCGGCTCGCCGGTCTCGTGGTGGCGGGCGTAGCTTTCGAGGATCTCCGGCCAGGTCACCCACATCTCGTTGACCTGCGACGGATACTCGACGAAGTCACGCGGCACGTTGGTGCCCGACACCCTCGGGTAGCGCACCTCGGAGAACAGCCCGTGCAGCGCGTGCCCGAACTCGTGGAAGGCCGTGTTGACCTCCTCGTACGTCAGCAGCGTCGGCCCTTCGGCGGGCTTGGTGACGTTCAGGTTGTTCATCACGACCGGCTTCTCGCCGAACAGGAACGACTGGTCGACCAGGTTGTTCATCCACGCGCCGCCGCGCTTGTTGGCCCTGGCGTACGGGTCCAGCAGGAACAGGCCGAGCGCCTCGCCGCCCTCGTCGGACACCTCGAAGACGCGCACGTCCTCGTGGTAGCCGTGCAGGTCGGGCCGGTCGGCGAAGCTCAGCCCGTACAGCAGCTCGGCGGCCCGGAAGATGCCGTCGCGGAAGACGCGGTCCAGCTCGAAGTAGGGGCGCATGGCGTCGGCGTCGAGGTCGTAGCGGGCCCGGCGCACCTTCTCGGCGTAGTAGGACCAGTCCCACGGCTCGATCGCGAACCCGGCCTGCTCCGCCAGCGCCTCGGCCTCCTCGCGGGCGTTGCGCACGGCCGGGCCGACGAGCTGGGAGAGCATCTCCTCGACGGCCTCAACGGTCTTGGCCGTCTCGTCGGCGACCACGTACGCGGCGTGGCTGGGGAAGCCGAGCAGCGCGGCGCGCTCGGCGCGCAGGCTCGCCATCCGGATCGCGAGCGCGCGGTTGCCGGGCGCCCGCTCGACGCTCAGCTCGTACAGGCGGCGGCGCACGTCGCGGTCGGTGAGCTGGGCCAGCGCGGGCTGGTTGGTGAAGTTGAGCAGCGGCAGCACGTAACGGCCGTCCTGGCGCAGCGACCTGATCGTGGCCTCGTCGAGCCCGTCGAGCTCCTTGGCGTCGTCGACGACCAGCGCCGACTCGGTGGAGGCCTTGAGCAGGTTCTGCGAGAACTCCGTCGACAGCGTCGACAGCTCCTCGTTGAGCGCCCGCAGCCGCTCCTGCTCCGGCTCCGACAGGTCGGCGCCGGCGCGGACGAAGTCGTCGCGGTACTTCTCCAGCAGCCACGCCTCCTCCGGGTCGTCGGTCGTGACCCGCTTGAGCCGGTCCCACAGCGCCCGGTCGAGGCGGATCGCGTCGCTGTGCCTGGCCAGCTCCGGCGAGATCCGCTTCTCGATCTCCATCAGCGCGTCGGAGGTGTTGGAGGACGCCATCGAGTAGAAGACCGTCGCCACCCGGTTCAGGACGCGCCCGGACCTCTCCAGCGCGGCGACCGTGTTGTCGAACGTCGGCGGCTCCTCGGCGGACGCGATGGCCGCCACCTCGGCCAGCTGCTCGGCCATCCCGCGCTCGAACGCGGGAAGGTAGTGCTCCTCCCGGATCTCCGCGAAGGGCGGCAGCTGATAGGGCAGGGTGCTAGGGGCGAAGAACGGGTTCTCGGCCAACGCTGAGGCTCCTCCACGTGGTGATTTGTCCCCATCAGCTTGGCACGTCACGGCCGGTGCCGGACCCCGCCGCGTATTCGTTTTGGTCTTACCCCCCGAGCTGGGCTATTCTTTCGGACATCGCCGAGCGCGCCCCGCAGGGGGTTCGCCGCGGTGGGGTATGGTGTAATTGGCAGCACGACTGATTCTGGTTCAGTTAGTCTAGGTTCGAGTCCTGGTACCCCAGCACAGTGCAGTGACAGTGCGGATGTTTCGATCAGAAACATCCGCTTTCTTGTTTTCATGACCGAGTTCCGGATGCGTCGCGGTTCCTTCTACGCGTTCGCCGCCCCCTTCCTGATGCCGCTCGCGCTCTTCTTCCCGGTCTGCCTGGCGCTGGGCGCGATCCTCACCCGGAGCACGCTCCTCGGCGTCCTCGTCGCCGCCGCGGCCACGGCCGCCCTCGTCGGCGTGCTCGCGGTCAAATACCGGCGGATGGTCGACGGCACCGTGGTGCGCTTCTCGCCGCAGGGCGTCGAGCTGTCCGACTCGTACGGCTTCCGCCTGCGGCTGGCGTGGGCCGACATCGAGCGCGTCGACGTGGTGGAGAGCCCGATGGCCGGCCGCAGGGTCATCGGCCGCCCCGGCGGCGTCCGGGTGCGCGCCGGGGAGATGCGCACGATCGGCCTCGTCGGCTGGGGCTCGCGGGTGCTGCCGGGCCGCGTCCCCGGCTGGATGCGCGACCACCTGGCCCGGGTGCCCGTCCACCCCGAGTCCGGCCTGCAGTGGCTCGGCATCCCGCTCGGCGCGATCGACCCGCTGTGGGAGCGCGGGCCGATGGGTGAGCTGGTACGACAGCGCAGGCCCGATCTGATGGCCCGATAGCGGTTTGGTTGTGCTCCTCGCCGTGCGGTAGAGTTACGTCCGTTGCCGGGGAGGCCCGGCACCAGCTTGTGGACAGGGTCCCGTCGTCTAGTGGCCCAGGACGCCGCCCTCTCAAGGCGGTAGCGCCGGTTCGAATCCGGTCGGGACTACCACTGTCACAAGCTCATGAAGGTCCCGTCGTCTAGTGGCCCAGGACGCCGCCCTCTCAAGGCGGTAGCGCCGGTTCGAATCCGGTCGGGACTACGCCTTCACCTGAAGACCCGGCCCATCTGGCGCCGGGTCTTTTCGTTTACGAAATGAGACGCGAAAGCGCGCCCCCCGATGAGGGAGGCGCGCTTTCCACTGTCCGGCGGACTACTGCGCGGCGGAGCGGGCCTTGAACAGCGCCCGCCGGGCCGCCTTGGCGATCTGCTTGTCCGGATGCACCTGGGAGATCAGGTCCAGCAGCTCCTCCACGTGCGCGTGCGGAATCTTCCACACCACGTCCAGCAGGTTGTTGAGCAGCTCCGGCCCGATGTCGCGCAGGCTGCCCACGAACTCCTGCCGCCCCAGCCCGGCCGAGATGGTCCACATGTCGAGGATCAGCCAGTTGGTGTCGTCAGGGGTGGGCTCGGGCGCGCCCTCCACGCCGAGCTGGCTCAGGTGCGTGGCCGCGTAGGGGCGCAGCGACACCTCGTCGAGCGCGGCCTGCCAGGCGGGCACGGCGGCCTCGCCGAGCGTGCCGACGACGCTGGCCGCCTGCACCCGGATGAGCGCGTCGTCGCCGTCCTTGGCGGCGGCCTCCAGCAGCTCCTCGGCGGCCTTGGCGGGCTCGCGCAGCCGCATCCAGGCGGCGAACTCCGCGTCGGCCTCCTCCTCGGGCAGCTCGGCGCTGAGGACCAGCAGCTCGTGCGCGCTCATCGACTCGATGGCGGGCCGGGCGTCGATCTCGATGTCGGAGTCGTCGAGCAGGTGGACGACGCCCTCGGTGCCGAGCGGCGTGAGGCTGACGGTGTCGCCGGAGACCTCCGTCATGCCGTAGCCGGCCAGCCAGGTGAGCGCCGGGGCGAGCGGGTCGCCCGCCTCGTGCCACGCCTGGGCGCCCAGCTCGTCGATCTCGGCGGCGGCCTCGGCCAGCTCGCGCCGCAGCCCGGCCAGATCGCGTGAGCCGCCCGCGAGCAGCAGCCTGACCAGCAGGCCCCGGGTGAGGCCGGCCAGGGCCATGGTGAGGTCCTCGTCGGCCAGCTCGGGGTCGCCGTAGTCGACGGAGTGGAGGCCGAGCATCCAGGCGTCGAGCACGTCCTCGTCGTCGTCGAACGGCCACTCGGCGGTGTCGTCCTGCACGGCCACCGTGTTGCCCTCGCCCGGCTCCAGGAACTCCAGGTCGACGGCGAGGTTCCACAGGTTCCACAGGTCGGGCACGGCCTCGGCGAGCGCGCCCTCGGTCTCCGGCCTGGGCAGGCCGACGGCGGCCAGCGCCTCCTCGACCTCGGCGTCGGACAGCAGCGTGTCCTCGCCCACGCGGCGGCCGGAGCCGACCCACAGGGCCAGGTCGCGGGCCTTGGCGATGAGCGGCACCGCGCGCGCGGCGGCGGCCAGCTCGGCGTCGGGCCGCAGCCTGATCGTGGGCAGGTCGGCCAGATCGTCGGCGAAGGGCTCGAAGTCGCCGAGGTCGCCCGTCTCGTCCTCGTCCTCGACGTCCTCGATCAGGTCTTCCATCAGCTCGACGAAGTCGTCCTCCACGTCGTCGAGCTCGGCCTGCAGATCGGCGAGGCTGTCGGAGCCCTTGGCCAGCCTGCCGGTGCTCGACAGGAAGGTCAGGTAGGCGTCGACGGCGGGGAGCATGCCGTCGGCGGCCGCGTCGGGGTCGTCGACGACCTTCGGCATGCGATCGAGCAGCAGGTTACGCAGGTCGGCGCGCTTCCACGTGCCGAGGTCCTGCGAGAAGGCGAGACGGTGCCACAGTGCGGCGGGCCCCACGAGCTCGGGGTCGCTGTCGGGCGCGTTGGTCCGTGCCCACAAGATGAACTCTTCGAGCAGGGGTCGCAGCTCAGTGGCGGCTACCTCGATGCGATCTGTCACGCACTCAGGCTAGTGCGCCAGCGACGCACTCGGCTCCCTAAATACCGGCTTTGGCGGATCATGACGTGCGTCGCATGGCCTCCGTGATGCGCTCGGCCGCGGCCATCACCGGCACCGCGTGCAGCCGCCCCGGGGCGCGGGTCAGGCGCTCGATGGGACCCGACACGCTGACCGCCGCGATCACCTTGCCGCCGCTGCCCCTTATGGCGGCTGAGACGCTCGCCACACCCTGCTCGCGCTCTCCCACGCTGTGGGCCCACCCCCGGCGCCGCACGGAGGCGAGGGTGGCGGCGGTGAACTTGGCGCCGCGCAGCCCCCGGTGCAGCCGGTCGGGCTCCTCCCAGGCCAGCAGGATCTGGGCCGCCGACCCGGCGGTCATCGGCAGCGCCGAGCCGACGGGCACGGTGTCGCGCAGGCCGCTGGAGCGCTCGGCGGCGGCCACGCACACCCGCTCGTCGCCCTGCCGCCGGTAGAGTTGCGCGCTCTCGCCGGTCAGGTCCCTCAGCTGCATGAGCACGGGCGCGGCGACCGCGAGCAGGCGGTCCTCGCCGGCGGCCGTGGACAACTCCGAAAGCCTGGGGCCGAGCACGAACCTGCCCTGCGTGTCACGGGTCACGATGCGGTGGTGCTCAAGGGCGACGGCCAGCCGGTGGGCCGTGGGGCGGGCCAGGCCGGTGGCCTGGACGAGCTGCGCCAGTGACGCCGGTCCGGCTTCGAGGGCGTTGAGCACCAGAACGGCCTTGTCCAGTACTCCGACTCCGCTAGAGTTGTCCATACACCGATACTGCCGTCTCGACATATGAGAAGGCAAGTCGGAGGTCTGTCTCAAGGAGGAGATCCCATGGGCCGCACACTGGCCGAGAAGGTCTGGGAGCAGCACGTCGTGCGCCGCGCCGACGGCGAGCCCGACCTGCTCTACATCGACCTGCACCTCATCCACGAGGTGACCAGCCCGCAGGCGTTCGACGGTCTCCGTCTCGCCGGCCGGACCGTGCGAAGGCCCGATCTCACCATCGCCACCGAGGACCACAACGTGCCGACCGTCCTCGGCCCGATCTCCGACCCGGTGTCCAAGACGCAGGTCGAGACCCTGCGCAAGAACGCCGCCGAGTTCGGCCTGCGGCTCCACCCGATGGGCGACGCCGGCCAGGGCGTGGTCCACATCATCGGCCCGCAGTTCGGCCTGACGCAGCCCGGCATGACGATCGTGTGCGGCGACTCCCACACCTCCACCCACGGCGCGTTCGGCGGCATCGCGTTCGGCATCGGCACCTCCGAGGTCGAGCACGTGCTGGCCACCCAGACGCTGCCCGCCTACCGGCCCAAGACGATGGCCATCGAGGTCTCCGGCGAGCTGCCTGTCGGCGTCACCGCCAAGGACCTGATCCTGGCCATCATCGTCAAGATCGGCACCGGCGGCGGCCAGGGCTACATCGTCGAGTATCGCGGCGAGGCCGTGCGCAAGCTCTCCATGGAGGGCCGCATGACGGTGTGCAACATGTCCATCGAGGCGGGCGCCAGGGCCGGCCTGATCGCGCCCGACGAGACCACGTTCGCCTACCTCGAGGGCCGCCCGCACGCGCCGTCGGGCGAGGCGTGGGACCAGGCCGTCGCCTACTGGAAGACGCTCAGGAGCGACGACGACGCCGTCTTCGACAAGGTCGTCGAGATCGACGCCTCAACGCTGACGCCGTACGTCACCTGGGGCACGAACCCGGGCCAGGGCCTGCCGCTGAGCGACAGCGTCCCCGCCCCGGAGAGCTTCGCCGACCCGGTCGCCCGCTCGGCCGCCGAGCGCGCCCTCGAATACATGGGCCTGACCGCCGGCACCCCGCTGCGTGACATCGAGGTCGACACCGTCTTCGTCGGCTCGTGCACCAACGGCCGCATCGAGGACCTGCGCTCGGCCGCCGAGATCCTGCGCGGCCGCCAGGTCAGGACGCGCACGCTCATCGTCCCCGGCTCGATGCTGGTCAAGCGCCAGGCCGAGGAGGAGGGCCTGCACGAGGTGTTCAAGGCCGCCGGCGCCGAGTGGCGCGAGGCCGGCTGCTCCATGTGCCTCGGCATGAACCCCGACACCCTCCAGCCGGGCGAGCGCAGCGCCTCCACCTCCAACCGCAACTTCGAGGGCCGCCAGGGCAAGGGTGGCCGCACCCATCTGGTGTCGCCGCAGGTCGCCGCCGCGACCGCCGTCACCGGCCGCCTGACCGCCCCCGCCGACCTCTAGGAGACCCACCGATGGAAGCCTTCACCACCCACACCGGTACGGCGGTGCCGCTGCGCCGCAGCAACGTCGACACCGACCAGATCATCCCGGCCGTCTGGCTCAAGCAGGTCAGCCGCACCGGGTTCGAGAAGGGCCTGTTCGCCGCCTGGCGCGAGGACCCGTCCTTCGTCCTCAACGACCCCGCCTACTCGGGCGCGTCCGTCCTGGTCTCCGGCCCCGACTTCGGCACCGGCTCCTCGCGTGAGCACGCCGTGTGGGCGCTCCAGCAGTACGGGTTCCGCGTCGTGATCGCCGCCCGGTTCGGCGACATCTTCCGCAACAACTCCACCAAGATGGGGCTGCTGCCGGTCGTGCTGCCGGGCGACAAGGTCGAGGCGCTGCAGGACGCCGTCGAGGCCGACCCGGGCCTCCAGGTGACCGTCGACCTGGCCGAGCGCCAGGTCCGCTGGGCCGGCGAGACCGTCGCCTTCGAGATCGACGACTACACCCGCTGGCGGCTCATGGAGGGCCTGGACGACATCGGGCTGACCCTGCGTCACGCCGACGACATCGCCACGTACGAGAATGGTCGGCAGCCATGGCTGCCGACCACCGTCTAGACGACGACGAGCTGGCGCGGGGGGTGGGGGGAGCGGACCGCCGGCGGGGCCTTCTGAGCCGGGCCCACCCCGGCCCCCGCGAGCGGCTGGCGCGCCACTACCTGTCCATCTGCGACCAGGCCAAGCTCGATCCCGGCCGCGCGGCCGCCCGCCTGGACAACTTCCTGGCCGTTCTCGACGAGGCCGCCGACACGCCACGCGAGGACGAAAACACGCCGGGTGATTGAGTTCCCCCCCGATCCCGCCTACTTTCGAGCGCGTAAGGGGTTTCTACGTCAGACTCGTGAGCTGGAACCCCGAGCCGTAACTGGGGGAGCAGAAACTTTCATGAACAAGCGGGAACTCGTCGACGCCATCGCGGATCGCGTCGGCGACAGGAAGACGGCGACAGAGGCCGTCAACGCGGTCATCGACGCCGTCCAGAAGGCAGTCGCCAACGGCGACAAGGTCTCGATCACGGGCTTCGGCGCCTTCGAGATGGTGCACAAGCCGGCCAGGACGGCCAGGAACCCTTCGACCGGCGCCGAGATCAAGGTGGCGGAGAGCTGGGCGCCCAAGTTCCGCCCCGGTTCGGACTTCAAGGATCTGGTGAACGAGGGCGGCAAGAAGGCCGCGAAGAAGAAGTAGGCACCGCAGCGGCGAAAGGCCCGGGCTCCCTTTACGGGGGTCCGGGCCTTTTCACGGCAGCGGGAAGGTCGACAGCGTGATGTAGCTGATCTCGCCGCCGGACACCGTGAAGTTGACCCGCTGGCCGGTGCGCAACAGCAGCAGCGGCCCGGCGTCGAAGGCATGGGCGGGGAAGGCCAGCACGGTCCCGTCGTCGAGGAAGACCGAGCCGGACCGGGTGGCCTCGTCGAAGCTGCGCACCGTCCCCTGCATGCGTTCCAGCCTAGACCTGATCACCGCCGTCGTCATCGCCGTCTGGCCACAGCTCGGCGACCACCGCCGCCGTGTGGGCGCCCAGGCCGAGCGTCATGGCGGCGCGCAGGTCGTCCGGCGTGTCGACGTCGCGCCGCAGCGAGTCGATGCCCTCCGGGGTCAGCTCCTTGGCCCCGCCCGCCAGGTGCTTGGCCCGTGACTCGCCGCCGAACCGGGGCCGGAAGGGCCTGCCGGGCCGTACGCCGTAGAAGGTGGTGCCGACGTCGAGCGCGTCGGGCACGAACGCCTGGTCGAACTCGGCGGCGGCCCCCAGCGCGATCGCCAGCTCCGCCGGGCGCAGCGCCGGCAGGTCGGCCTGAAGCGCTCCGACGGGGTCGCCGGGCGCCAGCCGCACCGCGTGCGCCGCGCCGGTGCGCAGCGCCGTGTTGAGCCCCCGGTCCGGGTCGTGCACCACGTCGGCGCCGAGCCCGGCCAGCGGCCCCGCGGCGGCCGGGTCGGCGGTCACCACGATTACCCTGGCGACCGCCGGGCAGGCGAGAGCGGCAGTGACGGTGTCGCAGGCGACCGCGACGGCCAGCCGCGTGCGGTGCGGGCCCGTGGCGGCGGCCAGCCGGGTCTTCGCCGCTACCAGGGTCTTCACCGGAATGACCAGCGACCAGCGGATGCTCATAGGCTTAAGCATCGCGCCTCGACATCCCTGGCGGCCAACCGGGAGACTTGTGCGCATACCAGAGGTGTTGGAGGAGACCATGAGCCGCGTCACGCGACCGTCGCGTTTCTGGGAAACCCTGGCCGTCGTGATCGTGAAACCGCTCTCGTGGCTCCTGGTCAAGAAAGACTGGCGCCGCGGCGACCGCCTCCCGCGCACGGGAGGCGTGATCATCGTGGCCAATCACCTGTCGTGGGCCGATCCGGTGCTGCTGTCGCACTTCCTCTACAACAACGGCCGCTGGCCGATCATCCTGGCGAAGGCGGCGCTGTTCAAGGTGCCGCTGCTGGGCCACGCGGTGCGCTCGCTGCGCGCCATCCCCGTCTACCGGGGCAGCGCCGACGCCGCCAGGTCGCTGCGGGAGTCGGAGCAGCGGCTCAAGGACGGCGGCGCGATCCTGTTCTACCCCGAGGGCACCTGCACCCGCGATCCCCGCCTGTGGCCGATGGTGGGCAAGACGGGCGCCGCCCGGCTGGCCCTGGAGAGCGGCGTGCAGGTGATCCCCATCGCCCACTGGGGCGCCCACGAGCTGCTGCCCTACGGCCAGAAGCGGCCCAGGCTCTTCCCCCGCAAGACGTTCCGCGTGCTGGTCGGCCCCCCGGTCGACCTGTCGCGCTACGCCGGCCGGGCGCCGCACGCCGACGTGCTGCGCGAGGCCACGGCCGACATCATGGCCGCGCTCACCGCCCAGCTCGCCGAGCTGCGCGGCGAGAAGGCTCCCGAGACTCCCTACGATCCCGCCGGACGGTGACGAGATGACCAAGGCCGCCGTGTTCGGCACCGGCTCCTGGGGGACCACGTTCGCGATGATCCTCGCCGAGGCCGGCAACAAGACCGTCCTGTACGGGCGCCGCCCCGAGGTGGTCGAGGCGATCGACCGCACCCACATGAACGCCGACTACCTGCCCGGCGTCGCGCTGCCCACCTCGCTGCGCGCCACCACCGACGTCGCCGAGGCGCTCGACGGGGCCGACTTCGTGGTGCTGGCCGTGCCCTCGCAGACGCTGCGGGCCAACCTGACCGCCTGGCGCGAGCACATCCCGCGTGACGCGGTGCTGGTCAGCCTCATGAAGGGCATCGAGCTCGGCACCACCAAGCGGATGAGCGAGGTGATCCGCGAGGTCGCCGGGGTGCCGCCGGAGCGGGTGGCGGTCGTCTCCGGGCCCAACCTGGCCAAGGAGATCGCCCAGCGCCAGCCCGCCGCCGCCGTGGTCGCCTGCGCCGACGAGGGCGTCGCCGACCGGCTGCAGAAGGCGTGCCACCTGCCGCCGTGGTTCCGCCCCTACACCAACACCGACGTGGTGGGCGTGGAGCTCGGCGGCGCCGTCAAGAACGTGATCGCGCTGGCCGTCGGCGTGGCCGCCGGCATGGGCATGGGCGACAACGTGGGCGCGCTGCTGATGACCAGGGGCCTGGCCGAGATCTCCCGCCTGGGCGCCGCGCTCGGCGCCGACCCGCACACGTTCGCCGGGCTGGCCGGCATGGGAGACCTGGTCGCCACCTGCACCTCGCCGCTGTCACGCAACCGCACCTTCGGCGAGAACCTGGGGCGCGGCATGACGCTGGAGGAGGTCGTCGCCGCCACCCGGCAGACCGCCGAGGGCGTCAAGTCCTGCGAGTCGGTGCTGGAGCTGGCCAGGAAACACGACGTGGAAATGCCGATCACCGAAGTCGTCGTCGGCGTCGTCCACGACGGCATGTCGCCTGCGGAGGCGGGGATGCTGCTCATGTCGCGCTCACCCAAACCCGAGCGTTACGGCGTCTGATGTCCCGAAACACGCGTGCTTGACTCGCTGTGGGCGGAGCGCGCCGGTAGATTCGGACCTCATGAGCAAGCCACGCGTCGCCGTCGTTTTCGGAGGTCGCAATTCCGAGCATGCCGTGTCCCTGATGGGGGCGGGCAGCGTGCTGGAGGCGATCGACAGGAGCAAGTACGAGGTGATCCCCATCGGGATCGCCCAGGACGGCAGGTGGGTGCTGGCCTCGGCCGATCAGCGCTTCCAGATCGAGGAAGGAGAGCTGCCCGCCGTCGAGACCACCGGCGCGGCGCTCGCGCTGCCCTCGGGCGGCAGCTCCCTCGTGGCCTACGACCCGGGCAGCATCCCGGTCGAGCTGGGCTCGGTCGACGTGGTGTTCCCGGTCATGCACGGGCCGTTCGCCGAGGACGGCACCATCCAGGGGCTGCTGGAGATGGCCGGGGTCCGCTACGTCGGCTCCGGCGTGCTGGCCAGCGCGGTCGGCATGGACAAGGGCTACATGAAGACGGTCCTGGCCGCCGCCGGGCTGCCGATCGGCCGCTACGTGGTGGTCCGCGACCGTGACTGGCGGCTCGACCGCGACCGGGTGGTGAAGGAGGCCGAGGAGCAGCTCGGCTGGCCGGTGTTCGTCAAGCCGGCCAGGGCCGGGTCCTCGCAGGGCATCTCCAAGGCGCACGACCGGGCCGAGCTGGAGCGGGCCGTGGAGTTCGCCAGGCAGCACGACCCCAAGGTCCTCATCGAGGAGGCCATGACCGGGCGCGAGGTCGAGTGCGCGGTGCTGGAGTCGCTCGGCGACGACCCGCCCGCCGCGTCGGCGCCCGGCGAGGTCAGGGTCGAGGGCGGCCAGGAGTTCTTCGACTTCGAGGCCAAGTACTACCCCGACCAGATGTCGCTCACCGTGCCCGCCGACATCCCGGCCGAGGCGGCCGAGGAGCTGCGCGCGATGGCGGTGCGCGCGTTCGAGGCGCTGGAGTGCGAGGGGCTGGCGCGGGTCGACTTCTTCTACACGCCCGACGGGCGGCTGGTGCTCAACGAGATCAACACCATGCCGGGCTTCACCGCGCTGTCGGTGGCGCCGCAGCTCTGGGCCGCCTCCGGGCTGCCCTACCCGGCGCTGGTCGACCGGCTCGTGCAGCTCGCGCTCAACCGGTCACCGGGGCTGCGCTGACACCTGGCCGATCGGGCCCGACAGCTCGGCGAGCACCTCGGGGGCCACGTGCGAGCCGCCGACCGTGACCTCCACGTAGAGCGGGGCGGCGACGGCGGTGAACAGGGTGGGCCGTTCGGGATCGGCGAACCAGCCCACCCCGTTGATCTCCTGGAGCTGGTCGGTGGGCGCCATCCTGGCCGGCCTGGGCACGCCGCAGCGCAACGCGACCGTGCCCGGCCCCCACACCGCGACGTACGGGGAGGCGGGCGTGGACTCCGTGCGCCCGTCGGCCCCGATCTTGGCGGGCAGCAGGCCGGCCAGCCGGTCGCAGGCCGCCACCGCCTCACCCTCGGGCTTGGGCGGTTCGACCTGGACGGCGCCACCGCATCCGGCCAGTGCGAGCAGGACAAGCAGGACGGGGGCCGTACGCATGGAAAGATCTACCTCAGATATGGACGATCGGACACGTAAGGGTACGCGTGATGCCCTCCACGGCCTGAATCTGGGCCACGACGAGCTTGCCCAGCTCGTCGACGTTGCGAGCCTCGGCGCGCACGATCACGTCGTAGGGGCCCGTCACGTCTTCCGCCTGAGTCACCCCGGTGATGCCGGAGATCTCGTGGGCCACCGCCGCCGCCTTGCCGACCTCGGTCTGAATAAGGATGTAGGCCTGCACCATTACGTCCTCCCAGGCGATTGGATCACGCCGAAGGGCCACCGTACCCTGTGAGCGTCAGGAGGTGCGTCATCACAGTCGGTGAACTCGGCGAGTTCGGAGTTGTGGCCCGCATCGCCGCGCGCCTGCCTCAGGGCGCCGCGGTGCTGCTGGGGCCGGGCGACGACGCCGCGATGGTCGGCGCGCCGGACGGGCGCGTCGTGGTCTCTACGGATCTGCTGATCGAGGGTAGGCACTTCCGCCGCCATTGGTCCAGCGGCTACGACGTCGGCCGCAAGGCCGCGGCCCAGAACCTGGCCGACGTGGCCGCCATGGGCGCGGTGCCCACCTCCATCGTGGTCGGGCTCGGGATGCCCGCCGACCTGCCCCTCACCTGGCTCGACGGCCTCACGGACGGCTTTCGCGAGGAGTGCGCCCTGGTGGGGGCCAGTGTGGCCGGGGGCGACGTCACCCGCTGCGACCTGGTCGTCATCGGGGTGACGGCGCTGGGCGACCTCCAGGGCCGCGCGCCGGTGACCCGTGCCGCCGCCCGGCCTGGGCACGTGGTGGCCGTGGCGGGCCGCCTGGGCTATTCGGCGGCCGGGCTGGCCCTGCTGGAGGCGGGCCGCGCCACCGGCGGCGAGCAGGCCGAACGGGAGCCGCGCTGGGGCGACGTGGTGGCGGGCCACCGGCGGCCCAGCCCGCCCTACGCGTGCGGGCCGGAGGCGGCTCGGCTGGGCGCGAGCGCCATGCTGGACGTGAGCGACGGGCTGCTGCAGGACCTGGGCCACGTGGCCGCGGCCAGCGGGGTGCGCGTCGAGCTGGACCCGGGGGCGCTCCCGGTGGCGGAGCCGGTGGCCGCGGCGGCCAAGGAGCTGGGCGCCGATCCGCTCGACTGGGTGCTCACCGGCGGCGAGGACCACGCCCTGGCCGCCACGTTCCCTCCTGACGTGCAGCTTCCCGCCTCCTGGCAGGTCGTGGGGCGCGTGGTCGAGGGGGAGGGCGTCGGGGTCACGGGGCGTGAGACCGGGCCCGGCGGATGGGATCACTTTAGGTGACCAACTAGCCCGATTTGAGTAGTATTTTCCGGATTTCCGGCGTGACTGCGGGGAATGTTGGGACAAAGGCGTAGTAAAGGTGTTATGAAGATTGGCGGCCAACTGTAACCGGCAGAGAGGGCTGTCATGGGCCGCCACGGCACCGGTGGATCCGAAGATGGGGACGAACGGGGGGAAACCAGCGCCTTCTGGGGTTCGCACGACGAGCAGCCCGAGTCCTTCTGGGGCTCGGAGGGCAAGCCGTCCGAGCCAGGCTGGCCGTCACTGCCCGACCAGGTCGAGGTGACGGGCCAGTGGTCGCCCATGCCCCAGCGGGACGACGCCCCGTCCTCAGCCGTGCCGCAGTCCGACCCGTTCGAGGTCACCGGCGCCTTCGCCGCGTCGCCCCGGCCGGAGCCCGGACGCCCGGTCCCGCCGGCTGACCAGCCCTTCGAGGTCACGGGCGCCTTCGCCCGCCCGGCCTCCTGGGACGACGTCCCCGAGGCCGCCGCCCAGCCGCCGTCCCGGCCCAGCGTCTTCGACCCGGCCCCGCACGACAGCACGGCCGTCTTCGGCCCGCCGTCGGACCCCTTCGGCCAGGCCAAGCAGCCGAACCCGTTCGAGCAGGACGCCCCGCCGAACCCGCAGGTCCCGGTCCCCAACCCGTTCGACCAGGGGCCGCGGACGGGGTCGTTCGAGCCCGTGGGCGGCGACCACCCGAACCCGTACGCCCGGCCCGGCGGGTTCGCCGGCGGGGAGGCGTTCGACGAGGGCCCGGCGGAGCGGACCGGCGCGTTCAATCCCTTCCCTGACGACCGTACGGCGAGGTTCGACCCGCCCGTCACCGCAGGCCCGCCCGAGCCGGGCGACGTCAAGGTGGCAGGCGAGCCGACGATGGCCGCGCCCACCCCCGCGTGGGCCGAGGCCGAGAGCGGCTTCCTCGGCTCCGGCTGGTCGTCGGACGGCGAGCAGCCCGCCGAGCCGGAGCCCAGCTCGCGCCGTGGCCGCCGCAAGCCGCCCAAGGACCCGTACGACGCCCCGTCCGGCGGCAGGGGCAAGCTGGCCCTGCTCTCCGTGGCGGCCGTCGCCATCGTGCTCGGCGGCACCGTGGCGGGCGTCAAGCTGATGAGCTCCGGCGGCGCGGCCGACTGCCCCGGCGGCGCCTGCGCCGCCGTCCAGGCGAGCAACCAGCCCGGCCCGGCCGTGTCCAAGCCCCCGGCCGAGGACCCCGAGCCCGTGGCGGACCCCGCCGAGGAGCCGGTGGAGGACGAGCCGACGGAGAAGGAGAGCGAGGCGGCCGACCCGCCGGCGCCGAAGGCCACGAACGCCCCGGTCCAGCCGCGCCGCACCCCGTCGCCGACCCCCAAGCCGACCAAGACCAAGTCCAAGCAGGCCCAGGAGCCTGTGGAGGAGCCGGTCGACGAGATCATCGAGGAGATCCCGACCGAGACGCCCAGCGAGGAGACGTCCCCGCTGGGTGACGCCGACGGCCGGCCCAGGCAGGACAGCACCACCCAGCCGGCCCCGACGGCCACCACCCAGCTCGCGGCCGGCGGCTCCTCCGTGCGGGTCGACTTCGACGTGGTCAAGCAGGGCCTCACCGGCTACACCGCCGCCGTGAACGTCCGCAACTCCTCCGCCGGCCCGCTGACCGCCCTCACGCTGTCGCTGCCCGTACGGGGCCGCGTCACGGACGTCGACGGCGCCACCTGGACGCAGGACGGGAACCTGCTGATCGTGGACCTGTCGGCGACGATCGCGTCCGGCGATTCCAGTGAGATCACCGTCAAGGCCCTCGGCAAGGCGGGCCAGCCGCGTAGCTGCGGCATGGTCGGCGGGGAGTGTTCCGTCAGCTAAGTGGTTGGATGGGGGATATGACGGTTTCGACTCCCCCACGCGTGCTGACCGTCGCCGGATCCGACTCCGGCGGCGGTGCGGGCATTCAGGCCGATCTGAAGACCATGCTGGCCCAGGGCGTGCACGGCATGAGCGTGATCGCCGCGGTCACCGCGCAGAACTCCATCGGCGTCCAGGGCTACTGGGAGCTGCCGCCCGAGGCGGTGCGGGCGCAGCTCGACTCGGTGCTCGGCGACATCGGCGCCCAGGCCGTCAAGACCGGCATGCTGGCCTCGCCCGCCCTGGTCGAGCTGGTCGCGGAGAAGCTGGCCGGCTACCCAGCGCCGCTCGTCGTCGACCCGGTCGGAGTGTCCAAGCACGGCGACTCCCTGCTCGCGCCCGAGGCCGTCGAGACGCTCAGGACGCGCCTGCTGCCCGTCGCCACCGTCGTCACCCCCAACCTGTGGGAGGTGGAACAGCTCACCGGCGTCAAGGTCGAGGACGAGGACGACCTGCGCCGGGCCGCCGACGCCATCCTGGAGCTCGGGCCCACCTGGGTGCTGGTCAAGGGCGGCCACCTGCCCGGCAGGCCCGTCGACCTCCTCACCGACGGCGCTGCCGAGCACCGCTTCACCGCCGAACGCCACGACAACCGCCACACCCACGGCACCGGCTGCACGCTCGCCTCCGCCATCGCCTCCCACCTGGCCCTG
The DNA here is from genome assembly GCF_040674795.1 of Nonomuraea sp. NPDC049725. NCBI lineage: Bacteria > Bacillati > Actinomycetota > Actinomycetes > Streptosporangiales > Streptosporangiaceae > Nonomuraea > Nonomuraea sp. NPDC049725. The sequence goes on from NZ_JBFANJ010000009.1 coordinate 248,359, forward strand.
GGCGAGGACGTGCCGGGCGCCGTCGCCAAGGCCAAGGCGTACGTGACGGGCGCCATCGCCCACGGCTTCCCCCTGGGCGCGGGCATCGGCCCGGTCGACCACGCCTGGCAGCAGCGCACCCAGCGGTGACCCGAGCCCGTACGGCGGGCCTGCGGCGTCCTGCGGGCCTTTGCGGCTCGGCGGGCACGACGAAGGCCCGCCGCTCGGGTGAGCGGCGGGCCTTCGACAGAGCGTGGGTTAGCGGGTGACCTTGCCCGCCTTGATGCACGAGGTGCACACGTTCATCTTCTTCGGCGTGCCGCCGACGACCGCGCGAACCGTCTGGATGTTGGGGTTCCAACGACGGCGGGTGCGGCGGTGAGAGTGGGACACGTTGTTGCCGAAGGTCGGCCCCTTGCGGCAGACATCGCAGACGGAAGCCACGGTATCGCTCCTTAAAACAGTCGATGTAGCCCGGTCCGCTGATGTTCGTCGGGCGGAGGGCATGCCGGGACAACCGGCCAGCCAGACGAGAATATCCGATCCGCACCACCACGGCGAACTCGATCACCACTGGACGACGCCGGACACGGCGATATTCTCCTCGATTAACGGTAGCGCACGCGGGGAGGCCGGAGCGCGCACATGGAGGATCTCGACCCGCCCGCGGTGCGACGCTGGGCCCGGCTGGCCGCCGACGCGCTCGGCAGGGCCAGGGGCGAGCTCGACGCGCTCAACGTGTTCCCGGTGGCCGACGGCGACACCGGCACGAACCTGCACCTGACGATGCTGTCGGCGGCCGAGGCGGTCGAGTCGCTGCCCGACGACGTGGGCGCCGAGGTCGTGTGGCAGACGCTCTCCTACGGGGCGCTGGTCGGGGCGCGCGGCAATTCCGGGGTCATCGTCAGCCAGGCGCTGCGCGGGCTGGCCGAGGTGCTGAAGGACGGCTCCGACCTGCGTGCCGGGCTGGCCAGGGCAGCCGCGCTCGCCAGGCAGAGCGTCGCCAGGCCCGTCGACGGCACGGTGCTGAGCGTGCTGGCCGCCGCCGCGGAGGCCGTACAGGACCTGCGGAGCGGGCCCGGTGAGGTCGCGCGCCGCGCCGCCGAGGCCGCCCGCGCGGCGCTGCGCCGTACCCCCGACCAGCTCGACGTGCTGGCCCGCAGCGGCGTCGTCGACGCGGGCGGCGCCGGGCTGGCGATCGTGCTGGAGACGCTCGCCGCGGTGATCACCGGCGTTCACCGGGAGCGCTACGAGGTGCCCGGACCGACCGCCCGGGTGTCGCCGATGACCGAGGTGGGCGCGGGCTACGAGGTCATGTACCTGCTCGACGCCGACGACGAGGCCGTCGCCCGGCTGCGTACGGAGCTCGACGCCATGGGGGAGTCGCTCGTCGTGGTCGGCGGCGAGGGGCTGTGGAACGTCCACGTGCACGTCGGCGAGGCGGGCCCGGCCGTCGAGGCCGGGCTGCGGGCCGGCCGCCCCCACCGCATCAGGATCACCTACCTGGCCGAGCGCACCCACCGCGCCGGACCCGGCCGGGGCGTGGTGGCGGTCGCCGCGGGCGACGGGATCGCGGCGCTGTTCGAGGAGTGCGGCGCGGTCGTCGTCCGGCGCGAGCCCGGCGGCAGGCCGGCCCTGCCCGCCATGCTCGCCGCCATCCGGCAGGCCGGGGACGAGGTCGTCGTGCTCCCGAACGACGAGGCCGCCGGAGCCGTCGCCTCCGCCGCCGCCGAGATCGCCCGCGAGGACGGCGTCGCGGTGAGCGTGCTGCCGACCAGGGCGACAGTGCAGGGCCTGGCCGCGCTCGCCGTGCACGACCCGCTGCGGCGCTTCGACGACGACGTGGTCACCATGACCGACGCCGCCGGCCACACCCGCCACGGCCACCTCGCGCTGGCCGACCAGGAGGCCGTCACCAGCGCCGGCCTGTGCCGCCCCGGCGACGTGCTCGGGCTGATCGACGGCGACGTGGCCGTGATCGGCGACACGCTCGACGGCGTCGCCACGCTCGTCGTGGACCGGATGGTGGCGGGCGGCGGCGAGCTGGTGACCCTCGTCACGGGCGCCCGCGCCCCGGCCCTGCTCGCCGACCACGTGGCCGGGCATCTCTCGCGCGTACGGCCCGACGTCGACCTCGTCGTCTACCAGGGGGAGCAGGACGGCTACCCGCTGCTCATCGGCGTCGAGTGATTCCTGTCGGCCGCAAGCGGTAGAACTAGGTGGCGTGAGCCGTTTCGACGAGCCTCTGACGAAGGCGCTCGACCCGAAGACCGCCAAGCTGCTGCACACCGTGCTCGGCCTGGAGACGGTCGGCGACCTGCTGCGCCACTACCCCCGGCGCTATGCCGAGCGCGGCGAGCTGACCTCGCTCGACGCCCTCGAGGTCGACGAGCACGTGACCGTGGTGGGCGAGGTCACCCGGCTGATGCGCAAGCCGATGCGCAACCGCGGCGGCACCTGGCTGGAGGTCGAGGTCGTCGACGGGAGCGGCAGCAAGATCTACCTGTCGTTCTTCGGCAAGGGCTCCCACGTGGCCGAGTCGCGGCTCAAACCGGGCAGGCGCGGCATGTTCGCCGGCAAGGTGGGGCTGTTCGGGGCGCGGGGCAAGCCGCGCTGGCAGCTCGCCCACCCCGAGTTCGAGCTGTTCGAGGAGGGCGAGGCGAGCGCCGAGGACTTCGCGGCGGCGCCGGTGCCCATCTACCCGGCGGGCAAGGACCTCACCCCGTGGGCGATCCGGCGGGCCATCGGCATGATGCTCGACACGCTCGGCCCGCTCGACGACCCGCTGCCCGCCGACCTGCGCGCCCGCCACGCGCTGCCGGGGCTCGACGACGCGCTGACGGCGATCCACCGGCCGAAAGACTTCGGTGACGTGCAGCGGGCCCGCAAGCGGCTGAAGTTCGACGAGGCGTTCCTGCTCCAGGCCGTGCTGCTGCAGCGCAGGCAGGCGGCCACCGCGTGGCCGGCCAAGCCGCGCCCGCGCCGCGACGGCGGCCTGCTGGCCGACTTCGACGCGCGGCTGCCGTTCTCGCTCACCGAGGGGCAGGCGGCCGTCGGCGAGGAGATCGCCGCCGACCTGGCGCTGGAGCACCCCATGCACCGGCTGCTCCAGGGCGAGGTCGGCGCCGGCAAGACCGTCGTCGCGCTGCGCGCCATGCTCCAGGTCGTCGACGCGGGCGGCCAGGCCGTGCTGCTCGCCCCGACCGAGGTGCTCGCCCAGCAGCACCACCGCTCGATCAGCGGCATGCTGGGCGACCTGGCGCAGGGCGGCATGTTCGGCGGCACCGCCGTCACCCTGCTCACCGGCTCGATGGGGGCCGCCGCCCGGCGCGCGGCCCTGCTCGACGCCGCCTCCGGCACCGCCGGGATCGTCGTCGGCACCCACGCCCTGCTCCAGGAGCACGTCCAGTTCGCCGACCTCGGCCTCGTGGTCGTCGACGAGCAGCACCGCTTCGGGGTCGAGCAGCGCGACGCGCTCCGCGAGAAGGCAGGCGACGCCCGGCCCCACGTCCTCGTCATGACCGCCACCCCCATCCCGCGCACGGTCGCCATGACCGTCTTCGGCGACCTGGAAGTCTCCACGCTCTCCCAGCTCCCCTCCGGGCGGGCGCCCATCACCACCCACGTCGTCCCCGCCGCCGAGAAGCCCCACTACCTCGAACGCACCTGGGCCCGGGTCCGCGAAGAGGTCGCCCTCGGCCGGCAGGCGTACATCGTCTGCCCCCGCATCGGCGACCTGGAAGGCGACGAGGGCGACCTGGCCCCCTCCGACTCCAACTCCGCCTCCGCCGACGAGGAGCGCCGGCCGCCGCTGGCCGTCCTGGAGGTGGCCGAGATGCTGTCCGAAGGGCCCTTCCACGACCTGCGCGTGGCCGTCCTCCACGGCAAGCTGCCGCCCGAGGAGAAGGACGCCATCATGCGGTCGTTCAGCCGGGGCGAGATCGACATCCTGGTGGCGACCACGGTGATCGAAGTCGGCGTCGACGTGCCCAACTCGTCGGTGATGATCATCATGGACGCCGACCGGTTCGGCGTCTCCCAGCTCCACCAGCTCCGCGGGCGCGTCGGGCGAGGCGGGCTGCCCGGGCTGTGCCTGCTGGTGTCCGACTTCCCGGAGAACACCCCCGCCCGCGCCCGCCTCGACGCCGTCGCCGCGACCCTCGACGGGTTCGAGCTCTCGCGCGTCGACCTGGAACAGCGCCGCGAGGGCGACGTCCTCGGCGCCGCCCAGTCGGGCAAACGGTCGTCGCTCAAGATGCTGCAACTGCTGCGCGACGAGGACGTCATCGCCACGGCCCGCGACGAGGCCGCTGCCCTCCTCGCCGCCGACCCCGCCCTCACCACCCACCCCGGCCTCCGCGCCGAGATCGACCGCCTCCTGGCCGACGAACGCGCCGAATACCTGGAGAAGACCTAACCCCACCGAGGTGGAAACCCGCCCCGCCTACCGGCGCCGGTGCGGCGAGGGGGCGTACGGCGAGGACGGGGGGAGCTGGGGCCTGCCGGGCGGGGCGTGCGCGTTGGGAGGGGAGGCGGGTGGGGGCGGCTCCCTGCGGTGGTCACCCTCCCGGCGCCGGTGCGGCGACGGGGCGTACGGCGGAGGTCGGCGCAGGCGTACGGCGCGGATGGGGCTGGGGCCTGCCGGGCGGGGGCGTGCGCATTGGGAGGGGAGGGCGGCTTCCTGCGGGAGGCCACCCCCCGGCGCCGGTGCGGCGAGGGGGCGTACGGCGGAGGTCGGCGCAGGCGTACGGCGCGGATGGGGCTGGGGCCTGCCGGGCGGGGGCGTGCGCATTGGGAGGGGAGGGCGGCTTCCG
>NZ_JBFANJ010000009.1:253249-426787 GCF_040674795.1 Nonomuraea sp. NPDC049725
CTGCGGGAGGCCACCCCCCGGCGCCGGTGCGGCGAGAGGGCGTACGGCGGAGGTCGGCGCAAGGCGTACGGCGCGGAAGGGGGGAGGCGGGGCGGCTGGAGCCAGCGCGATGGGGCCACGGGCTGACGGGCGCGTACGGCGCGAAGGGCCAGGGGCTGGGGCCGTGGAAGGGCCAAGGGTTGAGGCACGGGCGGACGGCGCCGTCAGGTGTGTGGGGAGGGGGTGCCCAGGGCCCAGCCGCGGGGACGGCCTCCCCCCGAATGCCGTCCCCGGCTGGGCCCACCCTCGGGTCAGGTGCCGAGGGAACCGGCGTGCGGAAGGGCTCACGATCACGCCGGTCGGCCTTCATGTGGGTCACCTCGAAGGCCGCAGGACTCATCTTGCTCACTGGGCCCCCCGATGTGAATCACCCTTGCGCAGTCGAGGCAGACACTTGTCCACTCTTGACCTGGGCGGACATGCGGAACAATGGGGCGCATGACTCGGATCATCGCGGGGAGCGCGGGTGGGCGCCGGTTGGAGACGCCGCCGGGGCGCGGGACGAGGCCGACCAGTGACAGGGCCAGGGAAGGCGTCTTCTTGACGCTCGACTCGCTGTACGGGCTCGACGGGGCGCGGGTGATGGATCTGTACGCCGGGTCGGGGGCGGTGGGGCTGGAGGCGCTGTCGCGGGGGGCGGCCGAGGCGGTGCTGGTGGAGTCGGACCCGAAGGCGGTGCGGGTCATCAGGTCGAACGTGGCGTCGCTGGGTCTGGCCGGGGCGCGGGTGGTGGCCGATCGGGTGGAGCGGGTGCTGGCCAGGGCGGGGGAGGAGCCGTTCGACATCGTGTTCGCGGATCCGCCGTACGCGGTGTCGGATGACGAGGTGGGGCGGGTGCTGGTGGCGTTGCGGGACAACGGGTGGCTGGTCCCGGGGGCTTTGGTGGCTTTCGAGAGGGAAAGCAGGGGGAAGGCCCTGATGTGGCCTGACGGGTACGTTGAGGAGAGGGTCCGTCGATATGGTGAAGCGTCCGTTTGGTACGGTCGCGCCGCCGGGGAAACCGTAGACCACCCGTAGACCTGGGAGGCGTGTTGCGCCGCGTTGTCTGCCCGGGGTCGTTCGACCCCATCACCAACGGTCATCTCGACATCATCGGCCGGGCCGCCCGGCTGTACGACGAGGTGACGGTGGCCGTACTGATCAATGTCGAGAAGAGCAGCCTGTTCACGGTCGACGAGCGGATCGACATCCTGCAGACCGTGACCAAGGAGTACCCGAACGTCAAGGTCAGGAAGTTCCACGGCCTGCTCGTCGACTTCTGCAAGCAGAACGACATCCCGGCGATCGTCAAGGGCATCCGGGTGGTCAGCGACTTCGACTACGAGCTGCAGATGGCCCAGCTCAACTACCGGCTGTCGGGCGTGGAGACGCTGTTCATGCCGACGAACCCCGAATACTCGTTCCTGTCGTCGAGCCGGGTGAAGGAGATCGCCCGTTATGGCGGAGACGTGTCCGGCCTGGTGCCGGACCTGGTGCACAAGCTGCTCGTCGAGCGGCTCAGAGGCTGACGGCGACCTGGTATCCTTTCATTTCGGCCTTGTACGACGGCGTTATCGCCATGCCTAGCGAGAGCAGGATGACTCAGCACCTCAACCCCCGCTCCCCTTGGGTGATCTCCACTCACGACCTGGGAAAGCGGCCGGGCACGATGCGAGAGATCACCCTGACCCTTCCGGCTCCGGCGGATCTCGGCGTCGACATGATCGGCGTTCCCAAGGACGCCGAAGTCGAGCTGGACCTCCGGCTCGAAGCAGTGATGGAAGGCGTGCTCGTCTCGGGCACGGCGCAGGCCCCGCTCGCCGGGGAGTGCGCGCGGTGCCTTGACCCGTTGACCTCGGAGATCGAGGTCGACCTGCAGGAGCTGTTCTTCTACTCCGACGAGGACGCCTCGGAGGACGACTCGCTGCTCGACGGAGAGCTGCTCGACCTCGAGCCGACGTTCCGTGACGCGGTGGTGCTCGCACTGCCGTTGAGCCCCGTCTGCCGCGAGGACTGCCCGGGGCTCTGCACGGAGTGCGGGATCAAGCTGGCCGAGGCCGGCGACGATCACCGGCACGAGAAGATCGACGCCCGCTGGGCGTCGTTGCAAGGTCTGGTTACCGAGAACGATAACGATCAGGAGAAGTGACGTGGCCGTCCCGAAGCGAAAGATGTCGCGGAGCAACACCCGCGCCCGTCGCTCCCAGTGGAAGACGACTGCTGTCGCCCTGGTGAGCTGCCCGCAGTGCCGTTCGCCGAAGCAGCCGCACATCGCGTGCCCCACCTGCGGCACCTACAACCGCCGTCAGGTCATCGAGCCGTCTGCCTGATCTCGCTGAGTTGACGTGATGCCGACCGGGTGCCATTGTGCCCCGGTCGGCGTTACCGTCTCAGATGCGTGCGGTTACGGTTTCGCCCGCGGTCGTGGTGGACGCCGGGGCCTGTTCCCCCCGACGCCCACCACGTTTTCGGGCATCTTCCGCAGCCGTCGTGCCTGGTGAAGATGTTCCGAGGAGGAAAGCACGTGGGCGCAGGTCCTAAGCCGGTGGCCGTGGAGGTCGCCAGAGAAGAGCTGGAGCGGGTCCTGGCGGTCGGCCTGGACTCCGACATCCTGGAGCGGGCGCTGACGCACCGCTCCTACGCGTACGAGAACGGCGGCCTGCCCACCAACGAGCGCCTGGAGTTCCTCGGCGACTCGGTGCTGGGCCTGGTGGTCACCGACACGCTCTACCGCAACCACCCCGATCTGCCCGAGGGCCAGCTGGCCAAGCTGCGGGCGGCGGTGGTCAACATGCGCGCGCTCGCCGACGTGGCGCGCGGCCTGGGCCTGGGCCGGTTCCTGCGGCTGGGCCGGGGCGAGGAGGGCACCGGGGGCCGTGACAAGTCCTCGATCCTGGCCGACACGCTGGAGGCGCTGATCGGCGCCGTCTACGTCGACAAGGGGCTGGACGAGGCGTTCCGGGTCGTGCACGTGCTGTTCGACCCGCTGATCGTGCGTTCGGCGTCGCTGGGCGCCGGGCTCGACTGGAAGACCTCGCTGCAGGAGCTGACCGCCTCCGAGGCGCTGGGCGTGCCCGAATACCACGTCGAGGAGAGCGGCCCCGACCACGCCAAGTCGTTCACCGCCGTGGTGCGGGTGGGCGGCGAGCCCTACGGCGAGGGCAGCGGGCGCAGCAAGAAGGAGGCCGAGCAGCAGGCGGCCGAGGCGGCGTGGACCCGGATCCGGGCCCGCCGCGAGCAGCGCGAGAGCCAGCCGGCGGGCTAGGTGCCCGAGCTTCCCGAGGTCGAGGTCGTCCGCCGCGGTCTGGCGGAGTGGGTGACCGGCCGTGAGATCGCCTCCGCCGAGGTGCTGCACCCGCGCGCGATCCGGCGTCATCTGCCGGGCGCCGACGAGTTCGCGGCGCGGCTGCGCGGGCGGCTGGTCAAGTCGGCCGAACGGCGCGGCAAATACCTGTGGCTGCCGCTGTCGGGGCCGGAGGAGGCGCTGCTGGCGCATCTGGGCATGAGCGGCCAGTTGCTGGTGGTCGATCCGGACGCGCCGCCGGAGAAGCATCTGCGGGTGCGCCTGAGGTTCGCCGACGGCGGCTCCGACCTGCGCTTCGTCGACCAGCGGACGTTCGGGCACGTGATGCTCACCACGCTGGTGAACGGGGTGCCCGAGCCGATCGCGCACATCGCGCCGGACCCGTTCGAGGAGTCGTTCGACGAGGCCGCCTTCACCGCCGCGTTGCGCGCGAAGAAGACGGAGATCAAGCGGGCGCTGCTCGACCAGTCGCTGATCAGCGGCGTCGGCAACATCTACGCCGACGAGGCGCTGTGGCTGGCCCGGCTGCACTGGGCGCGGCCCGCGCAGACGCTCACCCGGCCCAAGGTGGCCGAGCTGGTGGCCGCGGTGCGCGAGGTGATGGGCGCCGCGCTCCAGCAGGGCGGCACGTCCTTCGACAGCCTGTACGTGAACGTCAACGGCGAGAGCGGCTACTTCGACCGCTCGCTGGAGGTGTACGGCAGGCAGGACCAGCCCTGCTCGCGCTGCGGCACCCCGATCAGGCGTGAGCCGTTCATGAACCGGTCGTCCTACTCCTGCCCGAAGTGCCAGCGGCGGCCGCGCTGATCCGAGGGCGTCGCCTCGATCATCGTCGCAGCGGACCAACCTCGGGCCCGGTGTTGGGCCGCTGACACCAAGCGCGAGGCGGCCTTGACGGTGTTGGGTGGGTCTCATGGTGGATCTGCTGTTGCGCGGTGGTTCGGTGTACGACGGGCTGGGCTCCGCGGCCGTGACGGCGGACGTCGCCGTCGAGGGCGGCAGGGTGGTGGCCGTCGGCCGTGACCTGGGCGCCGCCCGCCGGGTGCTGGACGTGACGGGGCTGGCGGTCGCGCCCGGGTTCGTCGATCCGCACGCGCACTCCGACCTGGTGCCACTCATGCCGCGGGCGCAGCCGTTCAAGCTGCTCCAGGGCGTGACGACGGAGATCAACGGCAACTGCGGCTTCTCCTACGCGCCCGATGCCTCCCGGCTGGAGGAGCTGACCGGGGACGGGGTGCCCGACTGGACGTTCGCCGGCTACCTGGCGGCCGTGGCGGACGCCGGGCCGACCAACCACGTGGCCACGCTGGTCGGACACTCGACGCTGCGCGGAGCGGTGGCCGGGTTCGAGCCGGAGCTGCGGCCCGGCGACCTGGAGCGGATGTGCGAGCTGGCCGCCGAGGCGTTCGAGGCGGGCGCGTGCGGGCTGTCGAGCGGCCTCATCTACCCGCCGGGCAGCTACGGCGACACCGACGAGCTGGTGGCCCTGGCCAGGGTCGCGCACCGCTACGGCGTCCCGTACACGACTCACCTGCGCGACGAGGGGTCGGCGCTGGGGCAGGCGCTGGACGAGGCCGTCGAGATCGCCCGGCGGGCGCGGGTGCGCCTTCAGGTGTCGCACTGCAAGGTCGCCGGCCGCGCCAACCACGGCGGGGCCGGGATGCTGCTCGGCAAGTTGCGCGAGGCCCGCCTGGCGGGCGTGGACGTGCGCGGCGACCAGTACCCCTACACGGCGGGCTCCACCGTCCTGGCGGCGCTGCTGCCGCCGGCCGCGCTGGCCGGCGGCGGCGTGCGCGACACGCTCGCCTCGCCCGGCGAGCGGGCCCGGCTGCGGGCCCGCGCCGAGGCGGGCGGCTCGGGCTCCGGGCTCTGGCGCGACGCCGTCCCCGAGGGCGTGCTGATCACCTCGCACGCCGAGCCGGGGTACGCCGGCCGCACGCTCGCGGACGTGGCCGCCTCCGGCGACGCCTGGGAGACGCTGTGCGACCTGGTGTCGGCCGATCCGGCCGCCGAGATGGTGGTCGAGATGATGGCCGAGGCCGACGTGACCGAGATCATGGCCGACCCGCTGATCGGCATCGGCTCCGACAACGGCGCCCCGGCCGGGCTGGAGCACCCCCGCACGTGGGGGTGCTTCCCCCGGTTCCTCGGGGTGTACGTGCGCGAGCGCGGGGTGGTCGGCTGGGCGGAGGCGGTGCGCAAGATGACCTCGGCCAACGCCGCCCAGTTCGGGCTGCGCGGGCGGGGCTGCCTGGTGCCGGGGGCGTACGCGGACGTGTGCGTGTTCGACCCGGAGAGCGTGGGCCACGCCGGGACGTACGCCGAGCCGTCCGCCCGGCCGACGGGCATCGTGCACGTCCTGCTGGAGGGCCGGGTGGCGGTCGAGTCAGGCGTGTTCACCGGCGGGCGTCACGGCCGGCTGCTGCGCCCGTGAGCCCCGTACGGCGATGAGGACGGCCGCCAGCGCGGTCAGCGCCGCGCCCAGCCACATCACGGCGGTCACCGAGACGCCGTCGGCCACCCGGCCGCCGGCGAGCGCGCCGAGCGCGATGGAGACGTTGAACGCGCCGACGAACAAGGCCGTGCCCAGCTCGCCGCCGCCCGCCCGCATGATCCACAGCTGCAGGGTGACGCCCACGCCGCCGTAGCCGAGCCCCCAGACGACGAGCACGGCCAGCGGCAGGCCGATCAGCGGCAGCGCCGCCATGCCCGCGACCATGAGCGCGACCAGCGTGATCAGGACCGCCGCCGGGTTCCTGGCGGCCCGCGCGCCGGCGGCGAAGTTGCCCGCGACGCCCGCCGCGCCGTACAGCAGGAGCGCGACGCCGACCAGCACCGGGCCGGCGTGCGTGACCTGCTCCATGAACGGCCGCACGTAGGTGTAGGCGGCGAAATGGCCGGCCACGATCAGGACGGTCAGCACGAGGACGAGCCTGAGCGGCCCCGAGAACGCGCCGGACAGCGCGCTGCGGCTGTCGGTCCCCGGCAGCGGCGGCAGCGTGGCGGCCAGCAGCGCGAGCAGGACGAGCGCGCCGGCGCCCATGGCGGCGAACGCCGTGCGCCATCCCGCGAACGACGACACGAACGTCGCCGCGGGCACCCCCAGCACCGAGGCCACCGCCACGCCGGACAGGATGACGGAGGTGGCCCGGCCGACCGCCCGTTCCGGCACCAGGCGCGGGCCCAGCCCGGCCGCGATGGCCCAGAACCCGCCGATGCTCACCCCGGTCAGCACCCGGGCCGCCAGCATCACCGGGTAGTTCGGCGCGAGCGCGCCCATCAGGTTGCCCGCCGCCAGCAACGCCATCAACGCCAGCAGCATGATCCGCCGGTCCAGCCGCCGGGTGGTGAACGCCAGCACGGGCGCCGAGGCGGCGGCCACCAGCCCGGGGGCCGTCATCATCAGCCCGGCCGTGCCGTCCGACACGCCGAGCGACGCGGCGATCTCGGTCAGCAGGCCGACGGGCAGCATCTCGCTGGTCACGAGGGTGAAGGTGCCCGCCGCGACCGAGGTCACGGCGAGCCAGCGCGCCGGAGCGGCGGCGGGTGCGTCAGTCGTCGTCATGCCGCTCAGCCTCGCGGCGGCGCGCGTGGGGAACAATGACGAACGGCGAAGCCTTGGTTTAGGCAGGCTAAGCGATGCGGGAGGCGGGGATGGAGTTCAGGGAGCTGGAGTGCTTCGTCGTGCTGAGCGAGGAGCTGCACTTCGCGCGCACGGCCGAGCGCCTCTACCTGTCGCCGGGGCGGGTGAGCCAGCTCATGCGCGCCCTGGAGACCAGGATCGGCGGCAGGCTCTTCGAGCGCACCAGCAGGCGGGTGCGGCTCACGCCGCTCGGCGAGCGGTTCCTGGCCGACCTGAGGCCCGCCTACGCCGGGCTGGCGAGCGCCGTGAGCCGGGCCAAGGCCGCGGCGCGGGAGGTCACGGGCGTGCTCAGGGTGGGGTTCCTGGCCACGCCGACGGACGTGGTCACGGGCAGCGTGCTGGCGTTCGAGAGCGGCCATCCCGGCTCGTCGGTCGAGCTGGTGGAGATCCCGCTGTCCGACCCGTTCGGCAGGCTGCGGGCCGGGCAGGTCGACGTCGCGTTCACGCTGCTGCCGGTGGACGAGCCCGACCTGGCGACCGGCGAGGCCCTGAACCGCGTCCCCTACCACCTCGGGCTGCCCGCCGGCCATCCGCTGGCCGGACGGGTCAGCATCGGCGCGGAGGAGCTGGCCGGGGTGCCGCTGATCGGGCTGGACGGGCCCGCGCCGCGCGGGTGGCGCGAGCGGGCGGCACCCACCGTGACCCCTTCCGGACAGCCGATTCCCCAGGCGGGTACGGTGGCCACCAGCCAGGAGGGCCTGACCCAGGTGGCGCTCGGCCGGGGCGGCATGCTGTTCTGCACCCCGACGGCGGCCCACCACAGGCGGCCCGACGTGAGCTTCGTGCCGGTCACCGGGCTGCCGCCGTCGGTGCTCGGCCTGGCCTGGGTCAAGGCGGCGGAGACCGCGGCGATCAGGGCGTTCGCGGCGGCGGCGGCCGGTCACGCGCTGAGGCTCGTGGCCGCGTGACGTCAGCAGGGAGGAATCATGGACGACGCGCGTATGACCGCCTGGGTGCGGGGCAGGGTGCAAGGGGTGGGGTTCCGCTGGTGGACCAGGGCCAGAGCGCTGGAGCTGGGCCTGACCGGCTGGGCCAGGAACACCGACGACGGCCGGGTCGAGGTCGTCGCCGAGGGGCCGCGCGAGTCGTGCGTCAAGCTCCTCGACCTGCTCAGAGGTTGCGACACGCCGGGCAGGGTGGATGGAGTAGTGGAACGCTGGAGCGAACCCCGAGGTAGCTTGGGCGGATTTGTGGAGCGGTGACCCGTTTCGTTAAACGGCTCAAATAGGGTATAGTTATATGTCGGGAGTGCCTGTCGGTAGGGCAGAGCGGTGCGTTCGACTTGACCGCCCACACGGCCGGTGCGACTCTTGTTAGGTACCACGCGCACCCCTCCCGCGGAATAGAAGTGCGCGAACCAGTCTGGTCACTCAGCGTGGAGGACCCTTTACCATGGCGAAGGCTCTACTCGGCCACGTCGGCGGTCCTGACCCTCGAATGGTCTCGGAGATGCGGCGATTGCAGCAGCGGATCCGTGACCTGGAGGCAGAACTCATCCGACTCCAGGCCCAGAATGACGCTCTTGCGGCGCAAACCCGCGATGAGGCAATCAGCCGCATGCAGGAGCGCGAGCCGGCACTCACCTGAGAGTGATCGGAGCGCAAGATCAGGGACGTCTCACCGAGGCGTCCCTTGTTATTTTCCGCGGGACCGTTGTTTTGCGTAAGACCCTCCTCACCTCCTGACTGCGCCCGCCAGCGACGGGCAGCCGGGGCCAGTAGGCTTTCCCGGAGTTCCGTCCAGGAGTAGGGGGTCCGCGCTTTGTACCTGAAGACCCTCACGCTGCGCGGATTCAAGTCGTTCGCCTCGGCCACCGCCCTCCGCTTCGAGCCCGGCATCACCTGCGTCGTCGGCCCCAACGGCTCCGGCAAGTCCAACGTCGTCGACGCCCTGGCCTGGGTCATGGGCGAGCACAGCGCCAAGTCGCTGCGCGGCGGCAAGATGGAGGACGTCATCTTCGCCGGCACCTCCTCCCGGCCGCCCCTCGGCCGCGCCGAGGTGACGCTGACCATCGACAACACCGACGGCGCCCTGCCGATCGACTACACCGAGGTCACGATCAGCCGGCTGATGTTCCGGTCCGGCCAGAGCGAGTACGCGATCAACGGCGACACCTGCCGCCTGCTCGACATCCAGGAGCTGCTGTCCGACTCCGGCATCGGCAGGGAGATGCACGTCATCGTCGGCCAGGGCCAGCTCGACGCCGTCCTCCACGCCGGTCCCGAGGACCGCCGCGCCTTCATCGAGGAGGCCGCGGGCGTCCTCAAGCACCGCAAGCGCAAGGAGAAGGCGCTGCGCAAGCTCGACGCGATGCAGGCCAACCTGACGCGCGTCCAGGACCTCGCCACCGAGCTGCGCCGCCAGCTCAAGCCGCTCGGCCGCCAGGCGGAGATCGCCCGCAAGGCCGCCGTCATCCAGGCCGACCTGCGTGACGCCCGGCTGCGGCTGCTGGCCGACGACGTCGGCATCCTGCGCGCCACGCTGGAGCGCGAGGCCGCCGACGAGGCCGCGATCCTCGCCAGGCGGGCCCAGGTCGAGGCCGGGCTGGCCGAGGGGCAGCAGCGCGAGGCCCTGCTGGAGGCCGCCGAGGCCGAGGCGCAGCCCCGGCTGAGCGCCGCCCAGGAGACCTACTTCCGGCTGTCGTCGCTGCGCGAGCGCATCACCGGCCTGGCCCAGCTCGCCGCCGAACGCCACCGCCACGCCGTCGACGCCGCCTCCATCGAACGCCGCGGCCGCGAGCCCGAAGAGCTGGAGCGCGAGGCCGCCGAGGCGCGCGAGCAGGAGCTGATCCTCCAGGCCGAGCTGGAGCAGGCGCGCGAGCTGCTCGACGACGCCGTCGAGCGCCGCACCGCCGTCGAGGCCGAGCTGGCCGCCGAGGAGCGCCGGCTGGCGATGGCCGCCAGGGCCGCCGCCGACCGCCGCGAGGGCCTGGCCAAACTCCGCGGCCAGGTCGACTCCGTACGGAGCAGGTCACGGGCCGCCGAGGAGGAGATCGGCCGGCTGGAGCGGGCGGTCGCCGACGCGGCCGAGCGTGAGCGGCGCGCCCGTGAGGACCTGGAGGCGCAGCGGCTCGACGAGCCCGCCCCCGACCCCGCGCTGGCCGAGGAGCTCGCCACCGCGCAGGCGCTGGTGGAGGAGGCCAAGCTGGCCGCCGACGCGGCCCGCGCCGCCGTCGAGGAGGCCAAGGCCGCGCTCGACGCGCCCCGCGCCGCCCTCCAGGCCGCGAAGTCGGGCGTCGGCACCGCCCGCGCCGCCGACCAGGACGCGCAGCGGGCCGTCGCCGCGCTCCAGGCCCGGTGCGACGCCCTGGAGCTGGGCCTGGCCAAGGGCGACGGCGGCGCGGCCCTGCTGGAGGCCGACCTGGCCGGCGTGCTCGGGCCGCTCGCCGCGTCACTCCAGGTGACGCCCGGGGCCGAGGTGGCCGTCGCCGCCGTGCTCGGGCCGGTCGCCGAGGCCATCGCCGTCACGTCGCTCGGCACCGCCGTCGAGGCGCTGGAGCTGCTGCGCGTCAAGGAGGCGGGCCAGGCGACCCTCCTGGTCGCCGGCTCCCGCGACGGCGCCGGGCCCGGCTCGCCGGGCGGCGCGCCCGGCGGCGGGCGGTGGGCGGCCGAGCTGGTCAGCGTGCCCGACCGGCTGCGCGCGTCCCTCGACCACGTGCTGGGCGGGGTCGTCGTGGTCGACGACCTGGAGACCGCGCGGCGGGTGGTCGAGGCCGACCCCGCCCTGCGCGCCGTCACCGTGGGGGGCGACCTCGTCGGCGCGCACGTCGCCGGCGGCGGCTCCGAGGGCGGCACGTCCGTGCTCCAGGTCCGCGCCGCGCTCGACGACGCCGTCGCCGACCTGGCCGACGCCAGGACCAGGGCCGAGGAGACCGCCGCCGCGCTGACCGAGGCGGCCGCCGCCGAGCAGGCCGCCCAGGCCGCGTTCGAGGCCGCCCAGGCGCACGTCGCCGAGGCCCAGAGCGCGGTCAGCGCCGCCCAGTCCGGGGTCAGCTCCGCGCAGGGCACGCTCGACCAGGTCAGGGCCCGCCAGCGGGAGGCCGACCAGCGCGACGCCGCCGCCGCCAAGCGGCTGGCCCAGCTGGAGGCCGCGGCCGAGGCCGCCCGCGCCGAGGCCGAACGGCTCGGCCAGAGCGTCGCCGCCGCCCGCGAGGCCCGCGCCGACGGCCTGGAGGAGCTGGCCGAGCTGGAGGTCCGGCTGGCCGAGGCCGAATACTCCCAGGAGCTGGAGACCGAGCCCACCACCGAGGCCCGCGACGAGCTCGCCGCCGTCTGCGAGAGCGCCCGGCAGCGCGAGGTCGAGACCCGCCTCCAGGTCCGCACCGCCGAGGAGCGGGTCAAGGGCGTCGAGGGCCGCGCCGACGGCCTCATCCGCGCCGCCGCCCGCGAGCGCCAGGAACGCGCCCAGGCCGCCGCACAGCGCGCCCGCCGCCGTGAGCAGGCCGTCCTGGCCCAGGCGGTCGCCGAGGGCGCCAAGCGCGTCCTGACGAGCCTCGCGGCCTCCATCCAGCTCGCCGCCCGCGAGCGCGACGAGGCCGACCTCGCCCGCGTCGCCGTCGACGCCGAGCTCAAGCAGGTACGCCTGCACGTGCGCGAGCTCAGCCAGGAGCTCGACAAGCTGGTCAACCGGGTCCACGGCAGCGAGGTGGCCCGCACCGAGCAGCGCCTCCGGCTGGAGCAGCTGGAGCAGCGGGCCATGGACGAGTTCGGCGTCGAGGCCGACACGCTGCTCACCGAGTACGGCCCCGACGCCCCGGTGCCGGGCGACCCGCCCGTCCCGTACGTGCGCGAGGAGCAGGAGAAGCGGGCCCGCGCCGCCGAGCGCCAGATGAACCAGCTCGGCAAGGTCAACCCGCTGGCCCTGGAGGAGTTCGCGGCGCTGGAGGAGCGCCACGCGTTCCTGACCTCGCAGCTGGAGGACCTGAAGAAGACCCGGCGCGACCTGCTGACCGTGGTCAAGGAGGTCGACGACCGGGTGCAGCTGATGTTCTCGTCGGCGTACGAGGACGTGGCGCGCGAGTTCGAGCAGATCTTCGGCCGGGTGTTCCCGGGCGGCGACGGGCGGCTCGTGCTGACCGACCCCGACGACATGCTGACCACCGGCATCGAGGTGGAGGCGCGCCCCCCGGGCAAGAAGGTCAAGCGGCTGTCGCTGCTGTCGGGCGGCGAGCGGTCGCTGACGGCGGTCGCGTTCCTGATCTCCATCTTCAAGGCCAGGCCGTCGCCGTTCTACGTCATGGACGAGGTCGAGGCCGCGCTCGACGACACCAACACCCAGCGGCTGCTGACGCTGTTCGAGGAGCTGCGGCAGAGCTCGCAGCTGATCGTCATCACGCACAACAAGCGTACGATGGAGATCGCCGACGCCCTCTACGGCGTGTCGATGCGCGGCGACGGCGTCACTCAGGTCGTCAGCCAGCGGCTTCGCGAGCGCGAAACGGCGTGATTGGCGTGGCCTTGGGCATGAGCATGCCGGACGATCTGGAAAACTGACATCTTGTGGATGGTTACCTCGGCGTCATAGTGATCGTGGTGCTTGTCGCCCTCGTGGCGGCAGGCGGCCTCTTCCTGCTCTTCCGGCCGGGCGGCAAGGCGGCCCCGCCGCCCGTCAAGCCTCCGGAGGCGCCGCCGCTCCCGGAGGAGACGGAGACGCGCCCCGCCTCGGCCGACGAGGCCGACGGCGCCACCACCACGCTGCCGCCTCCGGCCAAGCCCGCCGAGCCCGCCGTCGTGGCGCCGCCCGTGGAGGTGCCGCCGCCGTCCGAGGGACGCATGGTGCGGCTGCGCTCGCGGCTGGCCAGGTCGCAGAGCGCGCTCGGCCGCGGCCTGCTGGAGCTGCTGTCGCGTGACCGGCTCGACGACGAGGTCTGGGACGAGATCGAGGAGCGCCTGATCACGGCCGACGTCGGCGTCGCGCCGACCCAGGTCATGGTCGAGGAGCTGCGCACCAAGGTCAAGGTGCTCGGCAGCCGGTCGCCGCAGGAGGTGCGGGCGCTGCTGCGCGAGCAGCTTCTCATCCAGGTCAACCCCGACCTCGACCGCACCCTCCACACCGCCAAGCACGGCGAGCGGCCGGCCGTGGTGCTGGTCGTGGGCGTCAACGGCACCGGCAAGACCACCACCACCGGCAAGCTCGCCCGCTCGCTCGTCGGCGACGGCAAGAAGGTCGTGCTCGGCGCGGCCGACACGTTCCGCGCCGCCGCCGCCGACCAGCTCCAGACGTGGGGCGACCGGGTCGGCGCCGACGTGGTGCGCGGTCCCGAGGGCGGCGACCCGGCCTCGGTGGCCTTCGACGCGACCGCCCGGGGCATCGCGGAGCAGGCCGACGTGGTCATCGTCGACACGGCGGGCCGCCTGCACACCAAGACCGGCCTGATGGACGAGCTGGGCAAGGTCAAGCGCGTCATCGAGAAGCAGGCCACGGTCGACGAGGTGCTGCTCGTCCTCGACGCCACCACGGGCCAGAACGGGATGCGGCAGGCGCAGGTGTTCGCCGAGGTGGTCAACATCACGGGCATCGCGCTGACGAAGCTCGACGGCACGGCCAAGGGCGGCATCGTCATCTCGGTCCAGCGGGAGCTGGGTGTCCCGGTCAAACTGGTCGGGTTGGGCGAGGGTCCGGATGATTTGGCCCCCTTCGACCCAGAGGTGTTCGTCGACGCCATCCTGGGCGATTGATCCTTAAACCCCTAGGAAATTTCCCTTACCAGGTCATCCCTTGTTGTTTGACCGCTTTCGTGTTGATATTGAGCGGTCCTTTTCGTTTGACCTGGAATGAGTGCACATGAAGAAGGTTGTGGTTCACAAGCCGGGCACCGTCAAGCTGACCGGAGCGGCGACTCCGAAGCACGCGGCCTAACCTCCTCCATGGCAGAGGGCCGGCGCATTGCGGTGGATGCGCCGGCCCATTCTCTTGGCGGACGGGGAAATTGCACGAGATCACGCTTGACGCGCACCGCGGCCTGCTCGGCCCCTACACCATGGCGGCCGGGCTGGCCGCGGCGCTGGTTCCAGGAGCGGCGCCGGAGCTGGCCGCCGCCCACGACATAGAGCTCAGGGCCGTCGCGCCCATGCTGAACCTGCCGGTCCGGCGGTCCTCGCTGGCCGACCGGCTGCCGCAGGAGGAGCGGATCCTCATCCCGGCGCCCCTGCGCACGCTCCGGCTGGCGAACGGGGTGGCGGAGTTCGTACGCGATCATCTGGAGGCAGCGGGGCCGCTGAAGCTGCGGGTGGTCAACCTCGCCGAAGCGGACCCGACCGATATCGAGTTGCTGGCGGTGCTGGAGCGGCGGGTGCCGGCGCTCACCGTGGTCCGCGAGGAGCACGGGCCGCCGCATCCTGGGCCCGTCCACCGGCTCGGGCCGGAGCTCGACCGCTACCGCAACGAGGGCTTCCACCACGCGATGGCCGAGGCCGGGGCCGCGCTGCTGCCCGGGCTGCCGGAAGGCGGCGACGAGTGGTGGACGCTGCTGCACCGCACCACGACCGCGCTGGCCGCGCTCGAACGCGAGGACGAGGCCCGCGACCTGCTGGACCTGGCCCGCCGGGTCGGCCACGACCCCAAGAACCTCGCCACGGCGGCGTACGCGACCGCGATGCTGCTCGTCAGGCACCACGACCCGGCCCGGCGCGACCCGGCCGAGGCGATGGAGTGGATCGACCGGGCGGTGGCGCTGGCGGGCAGCCTGGCCGATCCCCGGGAACGGGCGTTCCACCTGGGCTTCGACCTGAACGGCAAGGCGCTGGTGTCGGTGCGGCTGGGCCGGTTCGCGCAGGCGCTGGAGCTGGTGGAGGAGGCGCTGGCGCTGGGGGAGCGGGAGCTCGCCCCGGCCCACCCGATCCACCGGCTGGTGCTGCACGCCAACCGGGCGCAGCTCATGGCGCAGGCGGGGCGCACCGACGAGGCGCTGATCGGCTACGGCACGGCGATCGCGATGGACCCCGGCTACCCGGACTACTACCTGGACCGGGGCAACCTGCTGCACAAGCTGGGCCGCGTCGCCGAGGCGCTGGCCGACTACGAGAGCGCGATGCGGCTCGGGCCGCCGTTCCCGGAGCCCTACTACAACCGGGCGGAGATCCGCTTCGCGGCGGGCGACCTCGCCGGGGCACGCGCCGACCTGGACCACGCGCTGGAGCTGGACCCGGGGTTCGGGCCCGCGTACGTGAACCGGGCGGGCATCCTGGCCGGGCTGGGGGAGTACGAGGCGGCGCGGGCCGACGTGGCGCGCGGGCTGGCGGCCGACCCGGGCAACACGCACCTGCTGGCCGTGCTCGGGCAGGTGGAGGCGGCGCGGGGCAGGCCGGAGGAGGCGCTGGCGGCCTACGACAAGGCGCTGGCCGCCGATCCCGGGCTGGCGGCCGCGTGGGCGGGGCGCGCAGAGCTGGCGTTCGAGCGCGGCGAGCACCACCGGGCGGTCGCCGACCTCACCCGGGCGCTGGAGCTCGGCGAGACGGCCGAGCTGCTGTTCAACCGGGCGGTGGCGCACCGGGCGGCGGGCCGGGCCGAGCAGGCCAGGCAGGACCTGCTGCGGGCCAGGGAGCTGGCGCCGGGCGACGAGGACATCGAGCGGGCGCTGGCCGGGGAGTGACGCTCAGGAGGTCTGGCGGTGGGTGCCGATCGGGACGACGAGCGGGGTGCCCGCCACCGGGTCCGGGATGACCTTGGCGTCCAGCTCGAACACCTCGCGCAGCAGCTCCTCGGTGAGCACCTCGTGCGGCTCCCCGGCGGCGATCACCCGGCCGCCGCGCATCGCCACCAGGCGGTCGGCGTAGCGGGCGGCCAGGTTGAGGTCGTGCAGGACCATGACGATGGTCCGGCCCGAGGCGTGGTGCAGCCGCCGGACCAGCTCCAGCACCTCGACCTGGTGGGCCAGGTCCAGGAACGTCGTCGGCTCGTCGAGCAGCAGCAGGTCGGTGCCCTGGGCCAGCGCCATCGAGATCCACGCCCGCTGCCGCTGCCCGCCGGACAGCTCGTCCAGCGGCCGTTCGGCCAGGTCGGCCAGGCCGGTCATGGTCAGCGCCTCGGCCACGGCCGACTCGTCGTCCGTCGACCACTGGCGGTACCAGGTCTGGTGCGGGTGCCTGCCCCGGGCGACCAGGTCGGCGACGGTCAGCCCTTCGGGCGCGGTCGGCGCCTGGGGGAGCACGCCGAGGACCTTGGCCACCTCGCGGGTGGGGATGCGGTCGATGCGCTTGCCGTCGAGCAGCACCTCGCCGCCCTGCGGCTTGAGCAGGCGGCCGAGGGCGCGCAGCAGGGTGGACTTGCCGCACCCGTTGGGGCCGATGATCGTGGTCACGGTGCCCGCCTCGATGCCGAGGTCGAGGCCGTCGACGATGGTGCGGTCGCCGTAACCGAGCTTGACGGCGGCGGCCTGGAGCCTCATTTCCTCGCCCTCCAGATGAGGTGGATCAGGTACGGGGCGCCGAGGACGGCGGTGACGACGCCGACCGGCAGTTCGACCGGCGCGAACAGGGTGCGGGCGAGCAGGTCGGCGGCGGTGATGAGCACCGCGCCCACGGCGGCCGACGACAGCAGCGGCGGCTGGGCCGACCTGGTGAGGCGCAGCGCGATCTGCGGCGCGGCCAGCGCCACGAACGCGATGGGCCCGGCCGAGGCGGTGGCCACGGCGGCGAGCAGCACGGCGGCCAGGATCATGGCCGCGCGGGCGCGGTTCATGCGGAGGCCGAGCGCGGTCACCGTGTCGTCGCCGAACCGCAGCGCGTTCAGCGACCGGGTGCCGGTCAGGGCCAGCGGCACGAGCACGGCCAGGGCGACGGCCACGGGCTGGACGTGCTCCCAGCCCCGGCCGTGGAGCGAGCCGCTGATCCACACCATCGCGCGGCCGGTGTCGTTGACGTCGCCGACGGTGAGCAGCCAGAACTTCACATTGGTGAACACGGCGGCCACGCCGATGCCGACGAGCACCAGGCGGTAGCCGTCGAGGCCGCGCCGCCAGGCGAGCCCGTAGACGATGACGGCGCCGATCAGGCCGCCGAGCAACGCGAGCGCGGGGACGCCGAGGCTGGTGAGCAGGCCGCTGGTGCCGCCGTAGGCGCTGCCGCTGGCGACGACCCCGGCGACGACGAGCACGGAGGCGCCGTTGGTGACGCCGAGGATCTCCGGGCTGGCGAGCGGGTTGCGGGCGATGGACTGGATGATCGCGCCGGACAGCGCGAGGGCCGCGCCGACCAGCGCGCCGGTGAGCGCGCGGGGCAGGCGCAGCTCCATGATGACGAAGTGGGCCGGGTCGGCCGGGTCGAAGGTGGCGGCGAGCACCTGGGCGACCGTCAGCTCGATGTCGCCCATGCGCATGCTCAGCGCCATGAGCAGGGCGAGCAGCGCCAGCCCGGCGGTCGTCACGACCACGCCGCGCGGCCTGATCCGCCACGACAGGCCGCCGAGGCGCAGCGGGATCGAGGTCACAGGCGCACCGGCTTCCTGCGCCGGACGAGCGCGACGAAGAAGGGGGCGCCGATGAGCGCGAGCACCACGCCGACCTCCAGCTCGCCGGGCGGCGCCACCACCCGGCCGACGACGTCGGCGAGGAGCACCAGCGCGGCGCCGAGCAGCCCCGAGTACGGGATCAGCCAGCGGTGGTCGGTGCCGGACAGCGCCCTGGCCAGGTGCGGGACGATGAGCCCGACGAACGCGAGCGCGCCGCAGGCGGCCACGGCGGCGCCGGACAGCAGGGTGACGGCGGCGACGCCGACGGTGCGGGTCAGGGCGATGTGCTGGCCGAGGCTGCGGGCGACGTCCTCGCCCAGCGACAGCGCGTTGAGGCCGGGCGCGTTGATCATGGCCAGCACCAGCCCGGCGGCGATGAACGGCAGCACCTGCCAGACCACGTCGGGGCCGCGTGCGGCGATCGAGCCCGCCTGCCAGAACCGGAAGACGTCCATCGCCTGCTCGTCCAGCAGCACGAGGGCCGAGGTGAGGGCGTACAGGAAGGCGCTGACGGCGGTGCCCGCCAGGGCGAGCGTCACGGGGGTCGGGCCGCCGCGCCCGCCGACCATGCCGAGGGCGAACACGCCGACGCTGGCGACGAGCGCGCCGGCCAGGCCGAACCAGATGTAGGCGAGCAGGCTGGAGGCGCCCAGCCACATGATCGAGGCCACCATGGCGAACGCCGCGCCCTGGGTGACGCCGAGCAGGCCGGGGTCGGCGAGCGGGTTGCGGGTGTGGCCCTGCATGAGCGCGCCCGCGACGCCGAGCGCGAGCCCGGACAGCACGCCGAGCGCGGTCCTGGGGACGCGCAGGGAGCGGATGATGATGTCGCTCTCGGTGTCGGCAGGGGCGGTCAGCGCGTGCCAGGCGTCGAGCGGCGCCACGGACCGGGAGCCGACCGTGATGCTCAGCACCACCCCGGCGAGCACGGCCGCCGCCAGGACGGCGAGGACGGTGATCCTGTGGTGACGGATGCCGTGCAGGCGCGGCGCCACGGCGGTCGCACTCACCCGTCCTCCTCCGAAGTTGCCTGACCCTGGTGCAGTATGCCAGCTTAGGCAGGGCTAACCTAATTTAGGTTTGCCTTACTTGATCGTCGAAAGGGTTCCGATGAGATCGTTGCGCGCGCTGGTGGGCGCCGTCCTGGTGGCCGGGCTGGCCGCCTGCGGTGCGAGCGAGCCTGCGGCCACCACGCAGAAGGCCGCCGAGCCGTTCCGCACCATCAAGCACGCGATGGGCGAGACCGTCATCCCCACCCAGCCCAAGCGGGTCGTCGCGCTCGACCAGAGCTTCGTCGACGCCGTGCTCACGCTGGAGACGCCCGTGGTGGGCTACACCACCTACCGGGCCATCGACGACAAGCTGCCCGACTACCTGGGGCCGGCCCTGGCGCAGTACGGCAAGGAGGCCACCTCCGTCGGCACGCTGGAGCAGCCGAGCCTGGAGAAGGTCATGGCGCTCAAGCCCGACCTGATCGTCTCGGCCAAGGTCCGCCACGAGGCCCTGTACGACAAGCTCTCCAAGATCGCCCCGACCGTCTTCAGCGAGACGACCGGCGCCATCTGGAAGGACAACCTGCGCCTCGTCGGGCAGGCCCTCGGCAAGGAGGACCTCGCCGACACCAGGATCAAGGAGTACGAGGACCGCGCCGGCAAGATCGGCGCCGCGATCAAGGAGAAGGACGGGAAGCTGCCGACGGTCTCGGTCGTGCGGTTCGCCGGTGAGCCCACCGCCCGCCTCTACGTGGAGAACTCCTACTCCGGCCTGGTCCTGAAGGACGTCGGCTTTCCCCGCCCGGAGGGCCAGCCGAGCACCACGGAGACGATCATGGTGGAGATCAGCGAGGAGCGGATCGCGGACGTGGACGCCGACCACATCTTCGTCGCCACCTACCCGGACCCGACGGCCGACGAGCCCAAGGCCAAGTTCACCGGAAACCCGCTGTGGGGCAAGCTCAAGGGCGTCAAGCACGAGGTCAGCGACCTGACGTGGATGAGCGCCGTGGGGCTCCAGGGCGCTCACAGCATGCTCGACGACCTGGCCGGCTTCTTCAAGGTGGACCCGGCCAAGGCGTGACGGTCTAGCTGGGCAGGAACGCGCGCAGGTCGGCCAGGTGGGGCTCGATGTCGAGGCCCTGGCCGGCCAGCCACGCGGGGTCGCCGTAGGTGCCCCGGTAGCGGTCGCCGCTGTCGCAGATCAGCGTGACGACGCTGCCCCGCTCACCGGCCTCGCGCATCTCCCTGATGAGCTCCACGCAGGCGGCCACGTTGGTCCCGGTGGAGCCGCCCACGTCGCGGCCGGTGACCTCGCGCACCCAGTGCATGGCCGCGATCGAGCGGGCGTCGGGCACGGCGACCATCCGGTCGATGACCGTCGGCTGGAACGACGGCTCGACGCGCGGCCGTCCGATGCCCTCGATGCGCGAGCCGGGCGCGGTGGCCGCGCCGTCGCCCGACACCCAGCTCGGGTAGAACGCCGAGCCCTCAGGGTCGACGACGGCCAGCCGGGTGGCGTGACATCGGTAGCGGATGTAGCGGCCGATCGTCGAGGAGGTGCCGCCGGTGCCCGCGCCGACCACGATCCAGGCGGGCTCCGGGTACGGCTCCATCGCCATCTGGTTGTAGATCGACTCGGCGATGTTGTTGTTGCCGCGCCAGTCGGTGGCCCGCTCGGCGTAGGTGAACTGGTCCATGAAGTGGCCGCCGGTCTCGGCCGCCAGCCGCCGGGACTCGGCGTAGATCGTGCCGGGGTCGCTGACCAGATGGCACTTGCCGCCGTGGAACTCGATCAGGTGGATCTTCTCCGGCGACGTGGACGCGGGCATGACCGCGATGAACGGCAGGCCGAGCAGCCGGGCGAAGTACGCCTCGCTCACGGCGGTGGAGCCGCTGGACGCCTCGACGATCGTGGTGCGGGGGCCGATCCAGCCGTTCGCCAGCCCGTACAGGAAAAGTGAGCGAGCCAGCCGGTGTTTCAGTGAACCGGTGGGGTGCACCGACTCGTCTTTCAGATAGAGGTTTACCCCCCAGTGCGAGGGCAGCGGAAAGACGTGCAGGTGAGTATCGCAACTACGGTTGGCGTCGGCCTCCACCTTGCGGATGGCCTCCGCCACCCACGACCGAGTCCCCGAGTCATGCCGGTCCAGGTATTCCATGGCCCATACGCTATCCCATGTGAAGCTGGCCACACTTTGCGGAAAATTGAGGGGATAGTGTTATGATTATGAAATCTGTCCGGCCGTGGACGTGATGACGCACGCCGCGAGCAGATGGACTGTTCACCCCGCTGACCAGTGCGGAAGCCCTAACGCGGCCCTTACGAGGGGCCTGGGAGCATGGAATCGCTGTCAGACGGCTGGATGCCGACGGGGGATAGCGCAAGGGGGAATGAATTGATCACCATGACCGATGAGCAGCGTCAGGACTGGTTCGAGCGCGACGTCGTGCCCGTCACGTCGCAGCTGTTCGCCTCCGCCATGCGTCTGACCCGCAACACCGCCGACGCCGAGGACCTCGTGCAGGAGACCGTGGCCAAGGCCTACACCTCCTACCACCAGTTCCGTGAGGGCACCAACCTCAAGGCCTGGCTGCACCGGATCCTCACCAACAACTTCATCAACGACTATCGCAAGAAGCAGCGTTCACCGAAGTTGTCGGCGGCCGAGGACATCGAGGACTGGCAGCTGCACGCCGCCGAGTCCCACACCTCGACGGGTCTGCGCTCGGCCGAGAACGAGGCGCTCGACCGGCTGCCCGACAACGTGGTGATGAACGCGCTGCGCTCGCTGCCCGAGGACTTCCGGATCGCCGTCTACCTCGCCGACGTCGAAGGCTTCCCGTACAAGGAGATCGCCGACCGGATGGGCACGCCCATCGGCACCGTCATGTCCCGGCTGCACCGGGGCCGCCGACAGCTCCGCGGCATGCTGGAGGACTACGTGCGCGAGGAGGGCGCCGTGCGGCTGCCCGCCCAGCGCGCGGCCTGACCCTCAGGGGCGCAGCCGCATGTGCAGGCGGACGCGGAGCATCCCGTCGTCCGCCCGCAGCTCGACGAGGTCGCAGAGCTGACGACTGATCCAGAGCCCGTATCCTCGCAGGGATCCGGGCTCTGGTGGTATATAGCCGGGCAACGGGTCCTCCAGCGGGCCGCCGGGGTCGCTGATCTCGCAGACGACGCCCCTGCCGCCCCTCCACATCCTGATCAGGCCGTGACCCGGCCCGTGCTCGACGCTGTTGGCGGCGATCTCCGACACGCTCAGCACCAGCGAGGCGATCAGGTCGCGGTCCATGCCGGCGGCCCCGGCGTAGCCCGCCACCTCGTGCCTGATCTCCTTGAGCCGGTCGGCGGTGAACCGCACCGAGCGCACCCGGCCGGTCGGCTCCGGGAGGGGGCCGCGGTCGCCGTTGAGCACCAGCTCGTCCGGCCTGACGTAGCGCGGGCTGGGCCGCTCGCCGCCGGGGCCGAGGATCACCGGGTGGGTCGTCTCCGCGTGACGCAGCACGTCCGCGGGCGCCGTACGCACGTCGTAGAAGCAGAGCGCGCGGGTGGGGACGCCGGACAGCGCGGTGTTGAGCACCGACTCGTAGCGGATCCACTCGCGGGTCTCGATCTCGCCCAGACCCGCCCAGACCGGCTCGCCGACCAGCAGCGTGGGCCTGCCGTGCGCGTAGTCGTAGCAGCTCGCCAGCGCGCGCTGCGGATGGACGTACCAGGAGCCCGAGTCGCGGCGGTCGACCTCGCGCCAGTCGTCGCCCAGGGCCTCGGCCAGCAGCGACAGCAGCGCCGGGCGGGTGACGACCAGCACCCGCCTGCCGCCGGCCAGCGCCTGCCGGACGCGTGGGACGGCCAGGTCGAGAAAACCCTCATCGGAGCCGTACGGCACGGCCACGTGCTGCGACGGCTCGCCGGAGGAGGGGGCCCGGTCGTGGGGCACGGGCGAAACGTAACAAGGGCGTGGCGGCTACGCAACGGCTATGAGCGCGACCGCACCCAGCGCGCATGCCACGCCGGTGAGCTGGATCGCCCTCAGCCGCTCCCCGAGCACCTGCCTGGCCAGCAGGAGCGTGCTGGCCGGGTAGAGCGAGACGAGCACCGCCACCAGGCTGAGCAGGCCGTGCTGCTTGGCCAGCAGGTAGAGCACGTTGGCGGCCATGTCGAGCACCCCGGCGGCGACGATCACGCCGAGCGAGCCCGAGCTGGGCCGCAGCGTCCGCCGCAGCGCCAGCGCGAGCAGGACCACCACCCCGATCGACGACGCCCGCGCGCCCACCAGCGGCCACAGCCCGGCCTCGTGCGGGGCCATCGCGAGCAGGATGTAGAAGCCGCCGAACCCGGCGCCGGCCGCCAGCGACGTCAGCACCGCGGCGGAGGAGCCCTTCCCGCCCGCCGTCCGCTCCTGGCTGATGAGCACCACCGAGCCGAGCGCCAGCGCGATGCCCGCCAGCGCCAGGACCTCCGGGCGCTCGCCGGTCGCCAGCCCGAACGTCACGGGCAGGGCCGCCGACGTGACCGCGGTCGTGGGCGCCACCACGGACATCACGCCGGTCGCCAGCGAGCGGTAGAAGAGCACCAGGCCCGCCGCCCCCGACAGCCCCGCCGCCAGCCCCCAGGCCAGCGCGCCGCCGCTGAGCAGGCCGGGCAGCGCCGGGAGCAGCACCAGCACGAGCGCCAGGCCCGCCACCTGGGAGAGCACGACGACGGACAGCACGCGCGAGCGTCGCGTGGCCAGCCCGCCGAAGAAGTCGGCCGTGCCGTACACCACCGCGCAGGCGGTCGCCAGGATCACCGCGGTCACGTCTTGCCTCCCTGCGAAAGTTCAATGGAGTGGACGCCTAGTACAACACACAGAGTGCACCACAGTGCAAATTCTTTCCACTACACTGCACTCGTGCAGGATCCTGAGATGATCAACCAGGCGATCGCCACCAACGTGCGCGCCCAGCGCACCCATCGGGGGCTCACGCTCGACGCGCTGGCCGCCAGGTCAGGCGTCAGCCGCGGCATGCTGGTCCAGGTCGAGCAGGGCCGCACCAACCCGAGCGTGTCCACGCTGACCCGGATCGCCTCCGCGCTCGGCGTGACCGTGGCCAGGCTCGTCGAGGTGGGCGACGTGCCGATGGTGCGGATCGTCGAGCCGGCCGACGCCGTGACCTTCCACCAGGGCGACGTGCGGGCCAAGCTGCTCGTGGGCGCCGACTCGCCGATGATCCTGGAGCTGTGGGACTGGCGGCTGGCCCCCGGCGAGCACCACGACGGCGACGCGCACCCGGCGGGCACCCGCGAGATGCTGACCGTGCTGGAGGGCGAGCTGACGCTGACCGTGCACAGCCGCGACCACGTCATCGTGGCCGACGGCGCGGTGCTCTTCACCGCCGACCGCCCCCACCGCTACTCCAACCAGGGCGATCGGGAGCTCAGGTTCGTCATGGTCGTGGCCGAGCCGCGCGACGTGGGAGACCAGTGACGCCGAAACGTCGCCATCTGGGCACCGATCCGGCTGGATGTGGCATAAGGGTGGCGCGTCGCTACCAGGAACTACGGGCTGATATCCGATCCTGGTGGGACGACCTGGCTGAGGGCGTGCGGGGGGATCTGGGCCGGGTGTTTTGGTAACCCTCCGTTCCGGTGGTTTCGGGGGGATATATGCGGGCTTGCGTGGTTTTGCTGGCCTTGGCGGTTCTTCCGGCGGGGGCCGGATGTGACGCCGCCCCCGCCCCCAAACCCCCCGAAGCCGTCCCCGCGCCGCCGTCGCTCGCCGTCGCCCCCGAATCGCTCGTCAAACGGCTGGAGGCCATGCAGCCCGCCTGGCCCAGACAGCCCGACTGCACCCACGACAAGTGCGTCGCCCTCACCTTCGACGACGGGCCCGGCGAACACACCGGCAGGCTCCTCGACATCCTGCGGGAGAAAGGCGCCAAAGCCACGTTCTTCGTCGTCGGCCAGATGGTCGCCGCCGCACACGGAGCCGCCACCGTACGCCGCATCGTCGCCGAAGGCCACGAACTGGGCAACCACTCCTGGAGCCACCCCATGCTCACCGGCCTGTCCGGGCAGCGGCTCGCCCACGAGATCGGCCACACCGGCGACCTCGTCCGGCGCGTCACCGGCGTACGCATGCGCGTCATGCGCCCGCCGTACGGGGCGACCGACCGCGCCGTCGCCGAACAGACCCGCCGCCGCGGGCTCGCCCAGATCCTCTGGAACGTCGACACCTTCGACTGGCGCGACCGGGTGCCCGCCCTCGTCGCCAAACGCGGCGCCCACGTACGGCCCGGGTCCATCGTGCTCATGCACGACATCCACCCCACGACCGTCAAGGCCGTGCCCCGGCTGCTCGACACCCTCGACCACCGCGGCTACTCGTTCGTGACCGTGACCGAACTGTACGGCGACCGGCTGCGCCCCGGCCGCAGGTACGAGCAGCTACGCCGCCGCTGAAACCGTCGGTGCCGCATGGGAGGCTGGTCACATGGGTTTCACCGGCTTCCCCGACGAGGCTTTCCTCTTCTACGAGGGGCTGGAGGCGGACAATTCGAAGACCTACTTCACCCGGCACAAGACGCTCTACGAAGAGGCCGTACGGGCACCCATGCTGGCGCTCGTGGAGGAGCTCGGGCCCGAGTTCGGCGAGGCGCACCTGTTCCGGCCCTACCGTGACGTGCGCTTCTCCAAGGACAAGACGCCCTACAAGGTCCACCAGGGCGCCTTCGTCGACCTCCTGCCCGCCATCGGCCTCTACGTCGAGATCAGCGCCGCCGGGCTCTTCGTCGCCGGCGGCCTCTACTCCCAGGCCGCCGACCAGCTCGCCCGCTACCGCGCCGCCGTCGCCGAGCCCCTGACCGGCAAGCCCCTCGACAGCATCGTCGAAACCCTGCGCGCCGGCGGCTACGAGATCGGCGGCGACCGGCTCAAGACCCGGCCGCGCGACTACCCGGCCGACCACCCCCGCATCGACCTCCTGCGCCACCGGACCCTCTACGCCGGCCGCCGCCACGACCCCGAGCCCTGGATCCACACGGCCGACGTCCTGGGGCACGTCCAGCGCTCCTGGCGCGCCTTCGGCCCCCTGGTCGACTGGCTCTGCGCCCACGTCCACACCACCACCCTCCCCCGCCGCTGACCCCAGCCGCCCGTAAGCGGCACCCACCCCCCGGGGTAGCGCCCCGGCCAATCCGCCCGCACCTCACCGGAGGAGCGGGCCGCCGGGCCGAAGGGCGGCCTCCCACGTGCGCCCGGCCCGCGCCTCCGTAAGAGGGGGAGGCGGGTCTGGGGAGGCTCGCGCCCTGTACGCCGCCGCGGTCGTGAGGGGCCCCGGCCTCCGGGAAGCGCCGCCCGTCCGGGGTGGGGGCCGTGCCCGGCGGGAGGCCCGTCGCGGCCTCCCGCGCGTGGCCCTGGCCGGGCCCGCGCCACCGTAGAGGGGCGCGGGCAGCCCCACCGGGGGGCGGCCTCTCGCGCCCCCGTCCCGCGCCTCACCGGAGGGGAGAGGCCCGCCCGACCGAAAGCGCCGCCTCCCACGTGCGGCTGGCCCGCGCCTCCGGGGAGGGAGCGGGGTCTGGGGGAGGTGCTTGACCCCGTACACCGTTGAGGTCGGGAGGCCCCGCACTCCGGGAAGCGTCGGGTCTGGGGAGAACCTCGGGAGACGGTCTCCCGGGCCCGGGGGAGGTCAGGGGCGTTGGGAGGTTTCCTGGTCGCCGCGGAGGATGCGGTCGACGGTCTGGCCGGCTGCCTGGGTGGCGGCCGTGGTGACGGCGGCGATGACGATGGCCAGCAGCGGCGTCGCCAGGCTGCGGAGGCTGCGGATGTTGCGGACGCGCCCCCACGGCTCCCCGGCGAGGTGCATGAGCCGCCACTCCCAGTAGAGCCCCAGCCCGATGCACACCAGCGCGACCTCGCCCACGACGATGGCCACGACCTGGAGTTTGGCGTCGGGCCCGATGTCGGGTTCGACCAGGGCCGACAGGTAGCCGGACAGTTCGGTGACGAGGGCGGCGGCCATGAGGTGGAGGGCCTTGGTCATGGGCTGGGTGCCGCGCACCCGCGAGTAGAAGTAGCCGAACACGAACCCGTAGGCGGGCAGCGCGATCAGCGACCGGGCTTCGAAGACGAAGCTGCTCAGGTCGAGCCCGGTCGGCAGCCCGTACACGAACAGGAACGGCAGGCTGAGCAGGAGGCTGACGACGAAGGCGTGGACGCCGTTGTGCCAGGGGGTGCATCCGGCGGAGGTGGCGAAGGCGGTCTCGGGGTGGCCGCCGTGCCGGTGGAGGGCGGTTTCGAGGGCGCGGCGCTGCTGGTCGAAGTCGTCCATGGACAGGTCGCCGTTGCCGAGTTTGCCGCGGCCGATCCGGTAGAGCTCCTGTTCGGCGACGAGCAGGAGGCGCCGGTGGAGCGCGGTGCGGATGAGGTGGCGGTGCGCGGCCTGGTCGGCGGGTTCGACGATGGAGGGGTGGGGCCGGTCGAGCAGCCAGAGGGCGGTCACCCAGGCGATGAGGGAGGTGATGGCGAGCATGGGCAGCGGCACGTTGATGTCGGCGATGGTGGCGCTGCCGCGGGGCGTCAGGTAGACGACCATGAGGCAGATGATGACGGTGGCCTGCGCGGTGTGGGAGGCGGCGCCCTCGACCGTGGCGCCGAGCCGTTTGAGGCGGAGCACGAGCAGCAGGAAGCCGAGCAGGAGCAGCCCCATGACGCCGCGGACGAGCGGGGTGAGCTGGAGGTCGCCGATGCTGGGGACCCGCTGTCCGGGCACGGCGCGGCTCCATGATCCGGCGTCGAGCCATTCGGTGGGCCAGCCCTGGACGAGGAGGCTGACGACGACGGCGACGACGACGGCGCCGCGGGTCCAGCGTTTGGTGGCGACGGCGACGGCGGCGACGGGGATGAGCGCCCAGCCGAAGGCGAGGACGAGCCTGACGCTGTCGGGCGGGTAGGCGCCGGTGATCATGGCTTTGACCCACAGGGCCAGTGCCAGCAGTCCGATGGCGGCGCCGGCGGCGAGCGCGGCGAGGCGGATGATGACGATGCGTACGCCGAGGTCGACGCTGAACGCCACGGCCGATCCGGCGGCCGTGACCGCCGCGAGGGCGCCGCCGGCCAGCAGGGTGTGGCCGGGGAGCTGGCCGTACAGGTAGGACCAGGAGAGCATGCCGATCGCGACGAGCACGCCGACGCCGGTGGCGCCGAGGACGTCGTGCGACGTCCAGCGGGGGCTGGTGGGCAGGATGCGGCTGGCGTGGCGGACGGCGAGCGCGGGCACGACGCCGAAGAGGATCACGTACGCGGGCACCGTCCAGCCTTCGGCGAGGACGGGCACGATCAGCAGGGGGGCGCAGAGCGCGAGCCCGGCGACGAGCTCGCGGTTGGGCGGGCGCAGCCACCAGCCGGTGCCGAGCGCCCGCAGCAGCATGCCGGCGAGCACGACGGCGGTGAGCAGGCCGAGCGCGGTCTCCCAGGAGAAGTCGTCCTCTTCGGGCACGTCGGGGAAGCCGTAGGAGTCCTGGGCGAGGGTGAGGCTGACGGGGTAGAGGCCGACGGTGAACTCCAGCCGCTTGGCCTCCTCGCGGTCGGGCCTGATCGACACGGCGCGGGCCACGGTCCAGTCGCCGGGCAGCACGGTGACCTTGCGGTAGACGATGAGCAGGGGCCGGGCGGTGGGGGCGTTGAAGTCGATCTGCACCAGTTCGCCGGGTTCGACCTGCCGGAGCAGGGTGACGGTGAAGCGGACGGTGGTGCGGCCGCCGGCGGTGGTGAGGACGGGAGCCAGGCGGCGGGCGGGCGCCAGCGTGGTGCCGCTGACCTTGATCGCGCCGAACCCGTCGTCGGTGAAGCGCTGCATGTCCTGGGGGAAGCCGTCGCCGCGGCGCAGCGTCTCGGCGAGGGTGTCGGACTCGTCCATCTGGAGCCGGTGCGTGATCGTGACCTTGAGCTGCCGGCGGCGTTCGTCGAGCCGGCCTTCGGGGACGGGGCCGAGGTCGTCGGGGCCGGCTCTGGCGAGGATCACCTCGGTGGCGGCCTGCCGGCCGCGTTCGACGGCGGGCGCGGCGGCGGACAGGTCCCACGGGTCGGCGGCCGCCACGGAGGGCGGCGGGTCAAGCCCGGGTACGGGCCCGGCCACCACCGTGCACCAGGCAACGGCCCCGACCGAAATCGCGGCCAGCCCGAACGCGATGACCGCCCGGATCCTCTCCACAGTTTGGATGATTCACGCGGTTGGCCGGATGTTCCATCTCATACGGTAACGGTGTGATTACAGCTGCTTCGGTCTTGACAAAGGTCCGTATTTGTCCCGCCCAAATGAGAAATCTCTCTAGTCAACCGACGTGGTTAGCTAGAGAGATTTCATGGGGAAATCAATGTTTCCCCATGTCCCGGGCCGGTCAAGCCCTAAGTCAATGCGACTGTCAAGCGCGCTTGGCGCGGGCCGCGGCACGGCCACGGGTCGCGGCGTCGAGCACCACCTTGCGGATACGGACCGCGTCAGGAGTGATTTCCACGCACTCGTCCTCGCGGATGAACTCCAGCGCCTGCTCCAGCGACAGGACGCGCGGCGGGATCACCTTCTCCGTCTCCTCGCTCGTGGAGGAGCGCATGTTGGTGAGCTTCTTCTCCTTGGTGATGTTCACGTCCATGTCGTCGGAGCGCGAGTTCTCGCCGACGATCATGCCCTCGTAGACCTCGGTGGTCGGCGACACGAACAGCGTGCCCCGCTCCTGGAGGTTGAGCATCGCGAACGCGGTGACGGGGCCGGACCGGTCGGCCACCAGCGAGCCGTTGTTGCGCGTGCGCAGCTCGCCGAACCACGGCTCGTAGGAGTCGAACACGTGGTGCACCAGGCCGGTGCCGCGCGTCTCGGTGAGGAACTCGGTGCGGAACCCGATCAGGCCGCGCGCCGGCACCACGAACTCCATCCGGATCCAGCCGGTGCCGTGGTTGGTCATGTGCTCCATGCGGCCCTTGCGGACGGCCAGGAGCTGGGTGACCGAGCCGAGGTAGTCCTCGGGGCAGTCGACGGTCAGGCGCTCGACCGGCTCGTGCACCTTGCCGTCGATGACCTTGGTGACGACCTGCGGCTTGCCGACGGTCAGCTCGTAGCCCTCGCGGCGCATCTGCTCGACCAGGATGGCCAGCGCCAGCTCGCCACGGCCCTGCACCTCCCAGGCGTCGGGCCGCTCGGTGGGCAGCACGCGCAGCGAGACGTTGCCGACGAGCTCCTTCTCCAGGCGGTCCTTGACCATGCGGGCGGTGACCTTCGAGCCCTTGACCTTGCCGACGAGCGGCGAGGTGTTGGTGCCGATGGTCATCGAGATGGCCGGCTCGTCGACGGTGATGAGCGGCAGCGGGCGCGGGTCGTCGGGGTCGGCCAGCGTCTCACCGATCATGATCTCCGGGATGCCCGCGATGGCGATGATGTCGCCGGGCCCGGCCTCCTCGGCGGGCTTGCGCTCCAGCGCCTCGGTCATCAGCAGCTCGGTGATCTTGACCTTCTGGATCGAGCCGTCGGTGCGGCACCAGGCCACCTGCTGACCCTTGCGCATCACGCCCTGGTGGATCCGGCACAGCGCGATGCGGCCCAGGTAGGAGGACGCGTCGAGGTTGGTGACGTGCGCCTGGAGCGGCGCGGCCGGGTCGTAGGTGGGCGCCGGGATCGTCGACTTGATGATGTCGAACAGCGGCTCGAGGTCGGTGGAGTCGGGCATGCCGCCGTCCTCGGGACGCGCCAGCGACGCCCGCCCCGCCTTCGCGGAGGCGTACACGATCGGGAAGTCGATCTGGTCCTCGGTCGCGTCGAGGTCCATGAAGAGCTCGTAGACCTCGTCCACGACCTCCTTGATGCGCGCGTCGGGCCGGTCGACCTTGTTGATGCACAGGATGACCGGCATCTTGGCCGACAGCGCCTTGCGCAGCACGAACCGGGTCTGCGGCAGCGGCCCCTCGGAGGCGTCGACCAGCAGCACCACGCCGTCGACCATCGACAGGCCGCGCTCGACCTCGCCGCCGAAGTCGGCGTGGCCCGGCGTGTCGATGATGTTGATGGTCATCCCGCCGTGCTGGACGGCGGTGTTCTTCGCGAGAATGGTGATGCCCTTCTCGCGTTCGAGGTCGTTGGAGTCCATGACGCGGTCATCGACATCCTGGTTCGCGCGGAATGCCCCGGACTGCCAGAGCATGGCGTCGACGAGCGTGGTCTTGCCATGGTCGACGTGCGCGATGATCGCGATGTTCCGCAGGTCGTCGCGGCTGTTCAAAGGCATGATGAGGTCTCGCTCTGTGTTCGTGGAGGCGGCCGCGCGATGTCGCGACCTTATAAGTCTAGTTGATCCCCTCGAATGGCAAGAGCAGGACCACCTGACGGGTGGGCGTACACATGGTGATGCCGCGACATACATATGGTGTTGCACATTTGTGCGCATGGCGAAGCCCGCCGGGGTCCCTACATTGACCGCATGACCTGGTCTGAACTGGTGATGGGGGCGGCGCCGAGGCGAGGTGACCGGCCGGCCGTGAGCGACGTCCGCAGCGGTGAGGTGCTGTCTTACGCGGTCTTCGCGAGCCGGGTCAAGCAGGTGGCGGCCGGTCTGCATCGCCACGGACTGCGGCGCGGCGAGCGCGTGCTGGTGCGCCTGCCCGTCGGGGCGTCGCTCCCCGTCGCCGTCCACGGCGTCGCCTGGGCGGGCGGCATCGCCTCGCTCGACGCCTCCGCCGACGCGCGGCTCGTGATCGGTCAGGGGCCGACCGACGCCGCCGCCGCGGGGGGAGCGCAGCGGGTCTTCGCGGTGCGGGCCGAGCCAGGGGCTCCGCCGTTCGGCGAGCTGCGCGGGCACGGCGAGCTGGAGTTCGGGCCGCTGGCGGGGCCGGCGCTGGCGCTGGGCGGCCGGGTGTTCGACCACACCGAGCTGGGCCGCGACCTGCGCGTGCTGCCCGCCCGGCTGAGCGTGAGAAGCAGCGACGTGGTGCTGGCGGCGGTCAGCGACGTCTTCACCGGGCTGCGGCTGCTCGACCTGGCGCTGATGGTGGGCGCGCACGTCGTGGTCGCCCACGAGCCGACGCTGATCGGCTGCCGGGTGCTGGCCCAGGAGCGCCGCGCCACGCTCGCCGTCGCCCCCCACGACCTGGCCAAGCGCCTCCTGGGCGACTCGTCGCTGCGGGTGTTGGACGAACGGGCCCTGGTCGACTCCCTCATCCCCTAGCGGACTTCCTCATCCCCTAGAAGGCTCGGCCATCCCCTGGAAAGCTGGCTCGTCGCGTGGAAAGTGTCACACTGTGGGAGAGTGTGATCCTTCCGCGACGCAGGGTGACCACATGCGAGAAGCCCCCCGGCACAACCTCCCGGCGGAGCCCAACAGCTTCGTCGGCCGCGAGCGCGACATCGGCGAGCTGTGCCGGCTCGTCGGAGACGCCCGCCTGGTGACGCTGTGCGGCATCGGCGGCATCGGCAAGACCCGGCTGGCGCTGCGGGTGGCCGCGCAGTGCGCGCCCGCCTACCCGGAGGGCGTGTGGCTGGCCGAGCTGGCCAGGATCAGCCGGCCCGAGCTGGTCGTGCGCGAGATCGCCCGCGCGCTGGGCGTGCGGGAGGAGCGCGGCAGGCCGCTGCTGGGCACCGTCGCCGCCCGGCTGCGCGACGGGCGCTGCCTGCTCGTGCTCGACAACTGCGAGCACCTGATCGACGAGTGCGCCGAGGTGGCCGCCGCGCTGCTGGCCTCCTGGGACGAGCTGGCGATCCTGGCCACCAGCCGCGAGCCGCTGCGCATCGCGGGCGAGCTCGTCTGGCGGGTGCCGCCGCTCGACCTGCCCGAGGGCGCGCAGGCGCGGGCCGAGTCGGTGCGGCTCTTCCTGGACCGGGCCGCCGCCGCGGGCACCCGGCTGGACGACGGCAGCCTGCCCGACGTCGTACGGCTGTGCCGGGAGCTCGACGGGCTGCCGCTGGCGCTGGAGCTGGCGGCGGCCCGCACCAGCCTGCTCAGCCCCGGCCAGATCGCCGACCGCGTCCACGACCGGTTCTCGCTGCTCACGACCGGCGAGCGCACCGCCCCGGCCCGGCAGCGCACGCTGCTGGCGGCCGTCGAGTGGAGCTACGACCTGCTGTCGGAGCGCGAGCAGGTGCTGCTGCGCAGGCTGTCGGTGTTCGCCGGGCCGTTCGACCTGGACCTGGCCGAACAGGTGTGCGGCGGCCCGCCGATCGCCGGGTCCGAGCTGGTCGACCTGCTGGGCGCGCTGGTGGACAAGTCGCTGGTGCTCTGCGACGAGTCGCGCAGCCACTACCGCCTGCTGGCCACCATCCGCCACTACGCGGCCGGGCTGCTGCGGGAGGCCGGCGAGCACGACGCGCTGCGGGAGCGCCACCTGGCCGTGCTGTGCGAGCTGCAGGAGCGTTACTTCGCCACCGAGCTGGTCGAGCCCGGCGTGCCGTGGCCGCGCCGGCTGGAGGCGCTGACGCGCAGCCGCGGCCTGCTCGACGACCAGCGGGCCGCGCTCGACTGGGCCGCCGAGTCCGGCGACGTCGACCGGGCGCTGCGGCTCTGCTCGACCAGCACGGGGCTGCTGCCGGTCAGCGGCAACCCGCTGGAGATCGTCGGGTGGATCGAGCGGCTGCTGGCGCTCGACCTGAGCGGCGTGACGCCCGGCCGCGTCGCCCAGGCCGACGGGTTCCTCGCCTACGGATTGGAGGCCAGGGACGAGCTGGGCCGCTCGCTGGAGTACGCGCTGCGCAGCCTGGAGGACCTGGACGAGGGCTTCCAGCGGTGCGTCATGCACAGCCTGCTCGTCATGGTGCTGCTGCGCATGGGCCGGGCAGGCGAGGCCGCCCACCACGCCGAGCTCGGCCTGGCGCTGGCCACGGCGGCCGGCGACACGTGGAACCAGGCGGCCGGGCTGGCGGGCCTGTCGGCGGTCGCGCTGGTCCGCGGCCGGTTGCGCGAGGCGCAGCGGCACGGTGACGAGGCGCTGGCCAGGGCGTGCGAGCACGGCCACCGGTGGATCATGGCCAGGGCCGCCACCCAGCTCGGCGCGGTGGCCGAGGCGCGCGGCGACCTGGCGACCGCCAAGGCCCGCTATGAGCTGGCCGTGCCCTGGCTGGACGAGCTGGGCGGCGGCGTCGACCTGGCGCGCGTGCTGGCCAGGATCGGGCGGGTGGCGGCGCTGCTGGGGGAGTTCGCGACGGCGCGCGAGCGGCTGGCGGCGAGCCTGGAGCTGAGCAGGCGCACCGGCCAGCGCCAGGGGGTGGCCCGCTGCCTGGTGGGGCTGTCGGTGCTGGCCGAGGCCGAGGGCGACCTGGAGAGCGCGGTGCCTGCCGCGGCGGCGGCCGCCGCGCTGCGCGAGTCGATCGGGCAGCGGTCGGGCACGGCCCGGATCGAGGAGCTGCTGGGCCGCGCCCGCGCCAAGCTCGGCGAGGGCCGCACGACCGCGCTGTGGGCGCGGGGCGGGCGGATGAGCCCCGACGACGCCGCGCGGCTCGTCCTGGAGGGCGTCCGGCCCCCCGAGGCCGACCCGGGCCCGCCTGCCCCGCCGGGCGCCATGCCACTGGCCATCACCCCGTCGGCCGCCGGCCCGCTGGTCGCGGCGCTGCCGGTCGGTCACTCGCCGCTGACCGCCCGCGAGCGGGAGATCGCCGGGCTGCTCACCGGCGGCCTGTCCAACCGGGCGATCGCCGAAGAACTGGTGATCAGCCCGGCGACGGTGGCGCGGCACATCGCCAACATCATGGAGAAACTCGGCTACACCTCCCGCGCGCAGATCGCCGTTTGGGCGGC
Source organism: Nonomuraea sp. NPDC049725 (assembly GCF_040674795.1). Lineage (NCBI taxonomy): Bacteria > Bacillati > Actinomycetota > Actinomycetes > Streptosporangiales > Streptosporangiaceae > Nonomuraea > Nonomuraea sp. NPDC049725. The sequence goes on from NZ_JBFANJ010000009.1 coordinate 287,403, forward strand.
CGAGCAGCCTTCTGCATAGGGATCTGCATATTCCGCCCCATGTATCCGGGGGAGCGGCCTGCCTAACGTTGGCCCGTATGGAGCGCATCGTCATGGTCGATCCCGGCACCGGCCGGACCATCACCGAACGGCAGCTCGACGAGAGGTCGGCGGCGGCGGCCGTCGTGCTGCGGCGGCGCGGGGTGCGCGCGGGCGACACGGTCCTCGTCTGCCTGCCGGTGGGCCCTGACCTGCTGGTGGCGGCCGACGCGGTGATCGCCGCGGGCGGGATCGCCTGGCCGGTGTCGCCGGACCTGGAGCCCGGCCTGCTGCGCGACCGGATCCGGGCCAGCCGCGCCCGCGTCCTGATCACGGATCTGGTCGCGGTCAGGGAGGCGGCCGACGAGTCGCGCGTACGGGTCGTGCTGGGCGTCGCCGACCTGCGTGACGGCCCGTTCTAAGCTCGGGTGCATGCCTTTCGCGCCCCACTTCCCCGTCATGCTCAGGACCGAGGACGGCGTCCGGATCGACGCCGCGCACACGGCGCCCACCGGGGCGGCGGCGGCCGGCCAGGAGATCGGCCAGGAGATCGGCATCGTGGTGGCCCACGGGTTCACCGGGTCGTGGCGGGAGCGCACGGCGCGCCGCATCGTGCACGTGCTGAGCGAGACCGGCGGGGTGGTGGCGTTCGACTTCCGCGGCCACGGGCGCTCCGGCGGCCGGAGCACGGTGGGGGACCTGGAGATCCTCGACGTGGACGCCGCCGTGCGGCACGCCCGGGTGATCGGCTACCGGCGGATCGCCGTGGTGGGGTTCTCCATGGGCGCGGCGGTGGCCGTGCGGCACGCGGCGCTGCGCGGCGGCGTGGACGCGGTGGTGGCGGTGAGCGGCCCGGCGCGCTGGTACTACCGGGGCACCCGGCCGATGCGGCAGGTGCACTGGGCCATCGAGCGGCCGGTGGGCCGGTGGGCGGCGCGGATGGCGAAGCGGACCAGGATCTCCAGCGGCCGGTGGGACCCGCTGCCGATGCCGCCGCACGAGGCCGCGGCGCTGATCTCGCCGGTGCCGCTGCTGGTCGTGCACGGCGACGCCGACGCGTTCTTCCCGCTGGACCACGCGCACCAGCTCCACGAGGGCGCGCGGGAGCCGAAGGAGCTCTGGATCGAGCCCGGCTTCGGCCATGCGGAGTCCGCGGCGACCCCCGAACTCATCCGTCGCATCGGAAAGTGGATCTCTTCCAACTTTTCCTGAGTAATAAGCGTCTACCTAGGGCGGAAGGTAAGAATCCGCCAGGAGAAAGTCCCTGGGGAAGGAAACCGCCGCCGGTGGTGGACTGGGACATACTTCTTGTAGTCGGTCGGTGGCCCAGCGTTGCGGGGGCTCGCTGGGCCACCACCGGCGTCGTCAGCCGAGCCGCGCGATCGTCTTGTGCTCCAGATAGCCGGCCAGCCCCTCGGGGCCGAGCTCGCGGCCGACGCCGCTCGCCTTGTAGCCGCCGAAGGGCACGTTCGGCTCGATCATGTAGCAGTTGACGCCGTACGTCCCGGTGCGGACCTGGCGGGCCACCTCCATGCCGTGGTCGGCGTCGGCGGTCCAGACCGTCCCGGCCAGGCCGTAGTCGCTGTCGTTGGCGATCCTGATCGCGTCGGCCTCGTCCTCGTACGGGATCACCGCCAGGACCGGGCCGAAGATCTCCTCGCGGGCGATGCGCATGTCGTTGGAGACGCCGGCGAAGACGGTCGGCGCCACGTACCAGCCGCGGTCGTAGGGCCGGTCCAGGCCGCCGACGACGACCTTGGCGCCTTCCTCCATGCCCGCCCTGATGTAGCCCTCGACGCGCTCCTGCTGCCGCCGGGCGACCAGCGGGCCGATGCCCGTGGCCGGGTCGGCGGGGTCGCCGACGGCCTGGGAGGTGACCATGCCGGCCACCGCCTCCACGACCTCGTCGTAGCGGTTGCGCGAGGCCAGGATGCGGGTCTGCGCCACGCACGCCTGGCCGTTGTTCATCAGCGAGGCGATCGCCAGCATGCCCATCGACGAGGGCAGGTCGGCGTCGTCCAGCACGATGGCCGCCGACTTGCCGCCCAGCTCCAGGCTGACGCGCTTGAGCTGCTCGCCGCAGATCGAGGCGATGCGGCGGCCCGCCGCGGTGGACCCGGTGAACGCCACCTTGTCCACGCCCGGGTGGGACACCAGGTGCTCGCTGACCTCGCGGCCTGCGGGCACGATGTTGAGCACGCCCGCCGGGATGCCGGCCTCCTGGACCATCTCGGCCAGCAGGTAGGCGTCCAGCGGCGTCTCGGGGGCGGGCTTGAGCACGATCGCGCACCCGGCCAGCAGCGCGGGCGCGACCTTGGTCATGGTGACGAACTGCGGGACGTTCCACGGCACCACGGCCGCCACCACGCCCACCGGCTCGCGCCGCACGGTCACCGGCCCGAACAGGCCGGGCCGCTGCTCCTCCTGCTCGAAGGTGCGGCCGTACTCGGCGTAGTACTGCAGCATGGCGAGCGGCTGCGGCGCCTGGGCGAGGTTGGAGAACGTGATCGGCGAGCCCATCTCCTCGGTGATGAGCGCGGCCAGCTCGCCCTGCCGGGCGGTGTAGATCTCGGCCAGCCTGCCGATCGCCTCGGCCCGTTCGGCGAAGCTCAGGCGGGGCCACGGCCCGTGGTCGAACGCCTCCCGGGCGGCGGCGACGGCCCGGTTCACGTCCTCGGCCGTGCCGTCGGGGACCTGGCCGACGACCTCCTCGGTGTGGGGGGAGATGACGTCGATCGTCCCGGTGCCCGCCGGGGCCACCCATTCGCCCCCGATGAACAGCTTGTCGTGCCGGCGCATGTCGTGTGCCTCCTGCTTGACCGGTGGTGATGCTCTCGACCGAACCATGTTCTGTCCGGGCGCGCAAGAGGGGCGCGGCACCGCGTGCCGCGCCCCTCATCACGGTCAGCGCCGGCTGCCCAGCAGGTGCTGCATCGACCGCTTCACCAGGTCGGCCCGCGCGGCCTGATCGACCACGCTCTCAGCGCCGAACCCCAGGTAGACGGTGTCCTTCGTGACGATGCCCGCGCCCTCCTCGAAGACCTGGTCGGTGCGGAACCAGTTGTTGATCGACGGCGCGCTGCCCTCCGGCGGCCCGGCCACGGTCCAGCCGCCCAGGTCCGACTCGAACGACGTCTCCTCGGCCGTCGCCCCGTCCAGCGTCACCGTGGCGTCGTCGAGGAACACGCCGGCGCCCTGGGTGCCCCAGTCGCTCACGTACGAGATCGACAGCTCGACCGTCTTGCCCGCGTACGGGGTCAGGTCGATCTTCCACTGCTGCCAGCCGCCCGAGTTGCCGGAGGCCGCGTTCCAGGAGCCGGACGTGCCGGTCGACTCGCACTGCGGACCCTGGTAGCGCAGGACGTGCGGGTGGATGTCGCTCCAGCCCGACTGGCAGCTGCTGCCGGTCGCCTGCGTGGTGTGCCCGTTGGCGTCGGGCAGCGTCGTCCAGTCGTCGCCGCCCGCCGTCCTGGCCTCCACCATGAGGTGGTCCCAGGCGGACTCGGTGTCGTAGGAGGTCCAGAACGTCAGCTCGCCGCTGCTCTTGCCGGTCAGGTCGACGGTCCTGGTCAGCCGCTTCCACGACACGTCGGCGATGCCGCTGTAGACGTCCCACGAGCCGGTGTGCGGGTCGAACGGGCCGCCGGGCCGCACCCACTTGACCGGCGCCGAGCTGGCGAACAGCGGGAACTGATCCGGCGGCAGGATCGCCGAGGTGGCCACGAACGAGTTCGTGTGCACGTCCGGCTCCAGCGTGGCGGAGAAGCCCTCGAACCGGCCGCCGGTCCCGCCCAGCGCGAACGGCTGCCCGGCCGCGTCGCTGCCCGCGTTGTCGAAGAACACGTACGCGCCCAGCCAGTACTGCTGGAAGTCGTTGAACACCGGGATGCACGGCGGGTCGCTCGGCTCGCCGCACTCCGGCCGCGCCGGCTGGTCGGGCTGGTAGTAGTAGGACCCGTTGGCGTTGGCCGCGTAGGACGGGTACTTGCCCGCGTGCAGCAGCTTGCCGCCCTCGTTCAGATAGTCGCGCACGGCCAGCTCGACGTCCACGCCCGCCTTGGAGGTGGTGCCGGGGGCCTGGCCCACGCTGCGCGGGATGATGTCGTCGCCGGTCTCCCAGACGACCGCGTCGTAGTGGCTCAGCACGCCCAGCGGGTGCGGCGCCTTCCGGTCGTTCCTGTCCATGTCGTACACGTCGGAGCTGTAACCCGCCTCGTCGAGCGCCTTGGCGTACTCGTCGGCGTACTTGGCCTCGGTCACGCCCTGCGCCGGGCTGATCCCCGTCACGTCCTCGGCCGCCAGCACCAGCACCTTGCCGCCGATGTCCGCGGCCACCTCGTACGTGAACGCGTCGCTCTTCTTGCCGAACGCGCTGAACCAGACCTCCACCTTGTCGCCCGGCCGGGTGCCCGTGACCGTGCCGCGCATCCGGTGGTAGTAGCGGTCGTAGCCGTCGCCGTAGCGCTCGCCGCCGCGCCACTCGCGCGTCAGGACGGTCTTCGTACGGCCCCCGTTGACCCGGTAGCTGAGGAAGACCGGGCCGAGCTTGCGCTTGGCGTTGACCTGGACGGCCTGGGTGCGGCCGTGGCTGGTGCCGAAGGCGTCCACGACGAAGTCCGGCGTCCTGTTGCCCAGGTGGGTGACCGGCTCCACCGGGTTGACGGCCGAGCGCGCCACGTCGAGCGCGAACGGCAGGTTGCGCTCGAACTCGGCCTGCACCAGCGCCTCGTCGTCGGGGAAGACGAAGCCGCAGCCGTCGCAGCCCTCGTTGAGCTCCGGGGTCCACGACAGCGTGCCGTACTGGCGGTGCGCGTGGTCGTTGGTGTCGCCGTTCGTCGTGTAGAGCTCGGCGCCCAGGTCAGGGTCGAAGCCGGGCACCGCGGGCCGGTCGTCGGTGCCGGTCAGCGCCTCGTAGATCGGGTTGTCGGCCGTCTCCGTGGCGATCTGGAAGCCGCTCGGGTAGAGCAGCAGCGGCCCGAAGGAGTGGTAGTTGAGCTGCGTCTCGAACCGGACGCGCCGCATCAGCCCGTCCATGGCCCTGGTCTCCGGCTCGCTGGCCGGGCCGGCGCCCCGGTAGGTCTCGCTGCTCGGGATGGAGGAGGAGCCCTCCTCGTCGTAGTGGAAGTTCGTGGGGAAGTTGCGGTTGGGGTCCACGCCGTCGCCCAGCGTGATCTGCCCGTCCCCGTTCACGTCACGCAGGTTCTTGCGCCACAGCCGGTTGCCCTCGGTGAAGGTGAAGTCGTACCCGTCGGGGTTGGCCACCGGCACGAACCACAGCTCTGTCCTGTTCAGCAGGTCGCGCAGCTCGCCCTTGTGCGCCACCACGTGCTTGAGCAGCCGCATGTCCACCTCGGTGGCGATCCACTCGCGGGCGTGCTGGGTGGCGGAGAACAGCGAGGCGGGCTTGATCCCGTCGGGCAGCAGCCGGGCCATCGTGCTGACCTTGGCGGCGAGGATGTCCTGGCCCCGGACGGTCTTGCCGATCGACTGGAGCTTCACGACGTCCTTGTTGGCGTCGGCGATGGCCCTGAGCTGGTCGGCGATGCCGCCGGGCTCGGAGTACGACCTGAAGACGGTGTAGCCGCCGGCCGCCTGGGTCCTGGCGGCCTCCAGCTGGGTCTGACCCTGGGGGTTGCGCACCGGCTCGGGCTTGAGGCCGAGCTTCTTCAGCCCGGCCAGGTCGGCCTGGGCGGCGGTCAGTTCGACGTGCTCCCGACCGTCCTTGATCTCCTGCTGGACGACGTCGAAGCCCTGCTCCCGGAGGGTCTGGGCGGTGCCCGGCGGGCTGTCGAGCTGGTAGAGCTCGATCCTGTCGCCGGGCGGCAGCGGGTCCACGGCCGCCTGGGCTTCCAGGGCGACCATGGACGTGGCTAAGCCGATGATGACGGCTGAGACGATGGTGAGTGATCGAGACACGGGTCTGCCCCTTCGCAGAGACGAGTTCGACCGCCATCTCAATCCGGGTTCACGCTCTCGGCAAGGCCCAACTTTATATAACGCTTATATCGGACAAATGGGCACTTGGAGGGTCAATGAGGCACGAGTTCCACTGTTCAGGTGACAGGCTTGAAGATCATCTTCTATAGTCTCGACCGTCTACGAGGGGAGGTCGTGGCGTGAAGACCGGGCGCTTTGCCGTGTTCGCCGTGGTCCTTGCCGCCCTGCTCACCCCGCAGCCGGTTTCCGCCGATCCGACCCCCGCCCAGCTGCGCAAGCTGACCAAGGAAGCCGCCGCGCTCAACAACCGCTACCGCGGCTCCATCCAGAGCCTCGAAGAGATCAAGGTCCAGGCCAAGAAGGCCCTCGACACCTCCGGCCACCTGCAGAAGCGGCTCGCCGACGCCCAGGGCAAGCTCGCCGCCATCGCCCAGACGAGCTACATGCTCGGCCCCATCGACGGCACCCAGCTCTTCGCCACCCAGGTCGACCCGTACAAGACGCTCGGCCACGCCGCCAACATGAACTTCATGGCCCAGGTCCGCGCCGGCCAGGTCGCCCACGTGCAGAAGCTCATCGCCGACTCCCAGAAGGCGAAGCTCGCGGCCAACGACAAGATCAAGAAGATGCAGAAGGAGATCAAGGCGATCAAGAGCCGGCGCGCCGAGCTCGACCGCCTCCTCGCCAAGTACGGCTTCCAGCAGCCCGGCGGCGGCGAGGGCCTGACTCCCCGCATGATCTCCGTACGCGCCGAGATCATGCAGAACTTCCCGGTGAAGAGCGTCGGCTGCCTGCGGCCCGGCGACCCCGGCGAGCACGGCAAGGGGCGGGCCTGCGACTTCATGATGTCCACCGGCGGCTCCGTGGCCAGCGGCTTCGACGCCGCGAACGGCGACGCGATCTCCAACTACCTGATCAAGAACGGTCAGCGCATGGGCGTCATGTACATCATCTGGAAGCAGCGCTACTACGACATCCGCTCAGGCGGGGGCTGGGACCCCATGTCCGACCGAGGTGGCGCGACCGCCAACCACTACGACCACGTCCACGTCTCGGTCTTCTAGGGCGTCGCCAGGTGGGCCCTGAGCCAGTGGTAGGAGGCCTTGGGGGTGCGGCGGCCGGTGGCGAAGTCGACGTGGACCAGGCCGAAGCGCTGGTGGTAGCCCTCGGCCCACTCGAAGTTGTCCAGCAGTGACCAGACGAAGTAGCCGCGCACGTCGACGCCCTCGCGCCGGGCCGCGTGGACGGCGGCGATGTGCTGGTCGAGGTAGGCGATGCGGTCCTGGTCGTCCACGGTGCCGTCGGGGCCGGGGACGTCGGGCTGGGAGCAGCCGTTCTCGGTGACGTAGACGGGCGGCAGGGCGTCGCCGTAGCGGGCGTGCAGGCCGGTGAGGAGCTCGCGCAGGCCGTCGGGGACGACCGGCCAGCCGAAGGCCGTGGTGGGGTGGCCGGTGACGCCGGCGTCGGTGAAGGGCAGGCCGGGCCCGGCGGGGGCGGCGATGCGGGTGGGGTTGTAGTAGTTGACGCCGAGCCCGTCGAGCGGCGCGGCGATCACCGCGAGGTCCCCGTCGCGGACGAAGCCGAGCTCCTTCGCCCCGTACGCGGACAGGTCGGGGTAGGCGCCCGTGAGGACGGGGTCGTTGAACAGGCGGTTGTGCAGGATGTCGTACGCCTCGGCGGCGGCCACGTCCTCGGCCGCGTCGGAGGCGGCCCACACGGGCGTGCAGTTGTTGGTGAGCAGGACCTGCCCGGCGCCCGCCGCGCGCAACGCCGCCGTGGCCAGGCCGTGGGCGAGGAGCTGGTGGTGGGCCACGGGCAGCGCGTCGAGGAGCAGGGCCTGGCCGGGCGCGTGGAGGCCGAGGGCGTGGCCGTACGCCATGTGCACGAACGGCTCGTTGAGCGTGATCCACATCGGCACGCGGTCGGCCAGCCGGCCGGCGACGAGGGCGGCGTAGTCGGCGAAGCGGTGCGCGGTGTCGCGGTTCAGCCAGCCGCCGCGGTCCTGGGCGGCCTGCGGCAGGTCCCAGTGGAACAGTGTCGGCACCGGCGTGATCCCGGCCGCGAGCAGGGCGTCGACCAGGCGTTCGTAGAAGTCGAGACCCTTGGGGTTGGCCGGGCCGGCGCCGGAGGGCTGGACACGCGGCCAGGCGATGGAGAAGCGGTAGGCGCCGACCCCGAGCTCCGACATCAGCGCGACGTCCTCGGGCCAGCGGTGGTAGTGGTCGCAGGCCACGTCGCCGGTGTGCCCGTCGCGGGTGCGGCCGGGCTCGTGGGAGAAGGTGTCCCAGATGGACGGGCCCCGGCCGTCCTCGTCCGCCGCGCCCTCGATCTGGTACGCCGCCGTCGCCGTGCCCCACAGGAACATGCCGTGCTCCTCAAGTTTCGCGAGTCGGGCTCATGTTAACCTCTACTTGTTGGTAATGGGCCAAGATGAGGGCATGACGAGTACCTTGCGCCGCCGCCCCGCCCAGCGTCGCAGCGCGGAGCGGGTGGAGCGGATGCTCGACGAGTGCGCGCTCCTGCTCGACGAGGTCGGCTACGACGCCGTCACCACCAAGGAGGTCGCCCGCCGCGCCGAGGTGCCGATCGGCACGTTCTACCAGTTCTTCCCCGACAAGCAGGGGCTCGTGCGGGCGCTGGCCCTGCGCAACCTGGAGGCGTTCCTGGGCCGGGTGACCGAGCGGATCGCCGAGGCCGAGCTCGGCCACTGGACCGACCTGGTCGAGCTGGCCATCGACGAGTTCGTGGCGATGAAACGCACGACGCCCGGGTTCGGCGTGGTCGACTTCGGCGAGGCGCTGGCCGCGCCCGGCGGCCACGCCTCCGACGGCGCCAACCACACGCTCGACGCCGCGCTGGAGAACAACGCGATCGTCGCCGACCGCCTGCGCGCCCTCACCGTCGACCTGCTCGGCGCCCCCCGGGGACCGGGCCTCGACCGGGCGCTGCTCGTCGCGGTCGAGGCCTGCGACGCGGTCCTCAAGCTGGCCTTCCGGGCGCACCCCGACGGCGACCCCGACCTGATCGCCGAGTGCAAGCAGCTCGTCCGCCGCTACCTGGCCGACCATCTGCCGTGATCAGACGGCCTCGTCCAGGCGGCGGCGCAGCTCGTCGTCGAGCTTGACGTCGGCCGCGCCGATCGCCTCCTCCAGCTGCGCCATCGTGCTCACGCCGACGATCGGCACGTGCCCGCCGGCCATCAGCCAGGCCAGCACGACCTGGTTCGGCGTCGCGCCGAGCTCGCCCGCCACCTCGCGCAGCGCGGCCAGCCGCCGCGTGGTGCCCGGGTGGTCGTAGATCTCCGGGATCGGCCGGTCCGCGCGGGTGTAGGCGCCGAACATCAGCGTGTTGTACGCCCACAGCGTCACCCCGGCCTCCTGCGCGTACTCCAGGTGCTCGTCGCCCGTCACGCGGTGACCGGTCTCGGCCGGGCGCGTGTACGGGCGCGGGCGCAGGTAGGTGTGGCGCAGTTGCAGGTGCGTGTAGGGGAGCCAGCCGTGCGCGGCCGAGACGTTCCTGGCCCGCTCCAGCCGCCAGGCCGGCAGGTTGCTCGCGCCCACCTTGCCGATCTTGCCCTGGCGGTGCAGCTCGTCGAACGCGCCCAGGGTCTCCTCCAGCGGCACCGACCGGTCCTCGATGTGCGCCCAGTAGAGGTCCACGTGGTCGGTGCCGAGGCGGCGCAGGCTGCCCTCGACGCCCGCCCGCACGGCCGGCGCCGACAGGCCCTCCGCCGAGTCCAGCGTGACGTCACCGGGCACCGTCGGCCGGGCGCCGACCTTCGTGCTCAGGAACACCTGGTCGCGGTTGCCCCGGGCGGCGAGCCAGGCCCCGATGGTCTGCTCGCTCTCGTCCCCGGTGCGGCCCTCGACCCAGAACGGGTAGTTGTTGGCCGTGTCGAGCATGCTGCCGCCCGCCTCGACGAAGCGGTCCAGGATGGCGAAGGTGTCCTCACGGCTGACGCTGGTGCCGAACGGAATCGTGCCGAGTGCGATGTTCATGGACCGAACTGTGCGACCTGGAGTGGACTCCATGTCAAATGGTTGACCTGGAGCCCACTCCAGGTGCCATGCTTGGCTCCCGTGAGCGTCTACACCCCCGCCGAAGTGGTCGAGGAGACCGGTTTCTCCCTCGACACCCTGCGCTACTACGAGAAGATCGGGCTGCTCGAACCGGTCGAGCGCAACGCGGCCGGGCAGCGGAGGTTCAGCCAGGAGGACGTCGGCTGGCTCGGCACCATCCGCTGCCTGCGCGACACCGGCATGCCGATCGCCGAGATGCTGCGCTTCGCCGAGCTGGTCCGCGCCGGCGACCACACGATCGCCGACCGCATCGCGCTCCTCGAAGAGCACGATCGCCGCGTCGAGGCGCAGATCGGCAACCTGATCGAGCGCAAGCGCTACGTCAGCGACAAGATTTCCTACTACCGCAGCGTCCTCTAGCCGGGGCTTGGATCTCCGGTTGCTAAAACCGGAATCCATGACCAGGGCGAGAAGGATCAACGGCACGCTGCGCCGCGTGGCACGGATCTGCGCGGGGATGCTGTTCGCGTTGCTGGCGCACCTGACCTTCGTCCAGGCGTTCTCGTCCAGGTCGCTCAACGCCGATCCGCGCAACGAGCGGGCCCGCATCGCCCGGTTCGACGAGCCGCGCGGCGCGATCCTCAGCTTCGACGGCACCGTGGTGGCCACCAGCCGGGAGACGGACGGCGGGCCGTACCGCTATCGCCGCTTCTACCCGCACGGGGAGATGTTCGCGCCCGTGACCGGGCACCTGACGGCGGGGCCGGCGACCGGCGTCGAGCGGGCCCTGGAGGCGGCGCTGTCGGGCACCGACGCCAAGGTCAAGATGCAGTCGCTGGTCAGGATCGGCACCGAGCAGGCCGCAGACGTCCGCCTGACGATCAGCGACCGGGCCCAGTGGGCCGCCTACCAGAGCCTGCGGGCCGCCGGCACGCCCGGCGCCGCCGTCGCGATCAACCCGGCGACCGGCGCCGTCCTCGCCCTGGCCAGCTACCCGTCCTACGACCCGAACGCCTTCGCCACGTTCGACTCCGCCGCGCTGGCGCGCGTCGAGCGGCGGCTGAACCGCGCGCCCGGCAGCCCGCTGCTGAACCGGGCCACCGCCGAGACCTACCCGGCCGGCTCGGCGTTCAAGCTCGTCACGACCGCCGCCGCGCTGGCCACCGGCGAGTACGGGCCCGCCACCGAGCTGCCCGGCCCCGCCAGGCTGCGCCTGCCCGGAACGACCCGGTACGTGCACAACGCCGACGGCAGGCCGTGCGGCCGCGACGCCCGGCCGACGCTGGCCCGCGCCTTCCAGGGCTCCTGCGACACGGCCTTCGCCGGGATCGGCCTGCAACTCGGCCAGGACACGCTGCGGGACCAGGCGGACGCGTTCGGCTTCAACGCCCCGGAGCTGACGATCCCGCTGCCCGTGACGCCCAGCTCGTTCGACGGCGCCGCGGACCGGTCCCACACCGCCCTGGCGGCCATCGGCGGGCCGGGCGGGCGCGTCACGCCGCTCATGGTCGCCATGCTGTCGGCGGCCGTGGCCAACGACGGCACGCTGATGCGCCCGTACCTGGTGGAGGAGGTGCGGCTGCGGGACGGCTCGGTCATCCGGCGGGCCGCGCCGGCGCCGTACCGCACGACGCTGGTCCCCGAGCTGGCCGGGCAGCTCACGGCCATGATGACCACGATCACCCGGCCGGGCGGGCCGGGCACGGCGGCGGCCATCCCGGGGATATCGGTGGCGGCCAAGTCGGCGGGGCCGGGCGGTCCGGCGCTGTTCACGGCGTTCGCCCCGGCGGGCGCGCCGGAGGTGGCGGTGGGGGTGGTGCTGGAACGTCCCGGCCCGGCGGCGCCCATCGCCCGCACGATCATGCAGGCGGTGCTGTCCTAGCCATTGCTGTCACCGTAAATCTGGATAAACTCCGACATTGTGCTAGTTATTGGACCAAAACCCCCATTGTGTGATCAATGACCACAGCCCGCAAGCTCCTGTTCGCCACCCTCGCCGTCATCGTGGGCACCGTCGCCGGACTGGCGGTCATCCTCGCCACCCGAGCCCCCGCGCCCGACCGCAGCCCCGCGACCGAGATCGTCGCCGCGACGACCACCACCTCCCCTGCGCCGGCCCCCACCCCGACCCCGACGCCCACCCCCACCCCGACTCCCACTCCCACGAAGAGCAAGCCGGTCACCCCGAAGCCGACCCCGAAGCCCGCCCGCACGACCAGCAGCCCCAAGCCCGAGCCCAAGCCGACCCCCACCCGGACCCGGACCCCGGCCCGCACCGAGCAGCGCGCCACCGTGGGCACCGGGGGCGCCGTGGGCACGGCCGCTGAGAACGGGGTGGTCAAGCTCACCAACGCCGCCCGGGCCAAGGCCGGATGCAAGCCGCTCAAGCACGACCCCGAACTCCGGGCGGCGGCGCTGGCCCACTCCAAGGACATGGCCGCCCGCGGCTTCTTCGACCACGAGGCCCCGGACGGCGACGGGCCCGAGGACCGCATCCGCGACGCCGGCTTCGCGCCGATCGGCTCCTGGGGCGAGAACATCGCGGCCGGTCAGCGCACGGCGGCCGAGGTCATGGCCGGGTGGATGGACAGCCCCGGCCACAAGGCCAACATCCTCACCTGCGCCTACACCCACATCGGCGTCGGCTTCGCCGGCGGCCACTGGACGCAGGCGTTCGCCAGCCACTGATCACCGGTAGGCGGACGCCTGGAGGGTGTAGAGCTCGGCGTAGAGGCCGTTGAGCGCCATCAGCGTGGCGTGGTCGCCCTCCTCGGTGACCCGGCCGTGGTCGAGCACGTAGATGCGGTCGGCGTAGCGGACGCTGGCCAGGCGGTGGGTGATGAGCAGGACCGTGCGGCCGTCGGAGTGGCCCCGGATGCGCTCGAACAGGGCGTGCTCGGCGCGGGCGTCGAGAGCCGCCGTCGGCTCGTCGCAGATCAGCAGGCAGGCGTCGCGATGGAAGCCACGTGCCACGGCGATGCGCTGCCACTGCCCGCCGGACAGCTCGTGGCCGTCCTTGAAGCGCCGGTCGAGCAGGGTGCGGTAGCCGTGGGGGAGGCCGGCGACGACCTCGTCGGCCCCGGCGACCGCCGCCGCCGCGTCGAGGGCGTCCTGGCCCTTGTCGGTGCCCATCGTGATGTTGTAGCGGGCGGCGAGCGGCCAGCGGGTGTGGTCCTGGGCGATCACCGCGGTGCGCAGCCGCAGGTCCTCCGGGCTGACCGTGCGCAGGTCGACGTCGTCCCACAGCACGCTGCCGGTGTCGGGCTCGTACAGGCCGGACAGGATCTTGGCGAGGGTGGTCTTGCCGGAGCCGTTCTCGCCGACGAAGGCGATCACCTCGCCGCGCTTGATCTCGACCGACACGCCGCGCAGGGCGGGCTCGTCGGAGCCTGGGTAGGTGAACGTGACGTCCACGGCGCTGATGCGCTCGAAGCGCTCGGGGGCCGTCGTGCGGGCGGCGCCGGGCAGCCAGCGCTCGGCCGAGTCGCAGAACTCCAGGAAGTCGGTGAAGTAGAGGCCCTCCTCGTAGAGCCGGTTGGTGGCGTACATCAGGTTGGCCAGCGAGCTCTGGCCGGACCTGATGGCCAGCACGGCGGTGCCGGCGACGGCGAGCGGGATCGCGGCGATCGCGAGCAGCACGCCGAGCGCCACGTAGACGAGGGCGCTGCCGACGCCGCCCAGCGCCTCGCCGACGAGCCTGGCGATGGTCTGCCGCCTGGCCAGGCCGAGCATCACGTCCTGCTCGGCCTTGGCGACCGCGTCGTACATGCGCAGCAGGAAGCCGCGCATGGTGAACGAGCGGACCTCGGCGGCGGGGTCGCGGTCGGCCAGCAGCTCGGCGATGATCCACTTGCGGCGGATGGCGGGGATGAGCGAGAACATCGTCGTGTAGCGCATCCGGGCGCTGCGCACGGCGGCCCAGGCGTCGGGCAGCACGGCGAGCAGGAGCAGGGGCAGCAGCACCGGGTGGAGCACGCCGAGCACGCCCGCGACGGCGGCGATGCCGACGGCGGCCGTGACGACGTTGATGGCGGAGGTCACCACCATGTCGGCCATCTGGACGCCCCGGCTGCGGGCCCGCTGGAGCGCGTCGTGGAAGTCGGGGTCGTCGTAGGCGACGAGCTCGACGCGGCTGGTCAGGCCGTAGAGCCGCTCCTCGGTCAGCCGGGTCACCTGCGGGTCGAGGCGTGACTGCGCCCAGCCCGCGCCGGCCTGGACGGAGGTGCGCAGCGTCGCCATCGCGGCGACCAGGGCCAGGCTGGGCAGCGCGGCGATCACCCGGTCGGGGGTGGGCCCCTCGCTGAACAGCGCGTTGAGCACCCCGGTGGTGGCCAGCAGGCCGAAGGCGGTGAAGACGCCGCCGAGCAGGCTGAGCCCGACCGTGGCGGCGGTGTCGCGGGGGCTGGCGCGCCAGGCCATGCTCATGGCCTGGCGGACGAGTGAGGGAAGCCGCCTCGCGATGACGAGGAACCCCACGTCGGCCATCGTGTCGTTGTGAGCGTGCCAGTCGGAGAGGGAGATCTCGCCCAGTTCGAGGGGCTCGTCGGCCATACCTGGAGTGTGCCCGCGGGCACTGACAGTTCTCGTGGTATGCGGACCTGTTATCCGTGCACTCCTTGACGCAGAAGTGGGCAAAGTGCGTTGATGGCCCTACTGACAACGTTGTCAAGTCACCAGCTCGGGGGTTTTCTCGAAGGGATGGTGTGCGATGAGACGACGGTGGACGGCGACCGTCGCGATCACTTTGGCGGGCCTGCTCGGGCTGTCGGCGTGCGGCGGTGGCGGCTCCCCGGCCGAGCCCGCCGCGAGCGGCGACGGCGGTGGCGGCAAGCAGCAGGTCGAGGTGTTCTCCTGGTGGACCGGGCCGGGTGAGGCCGACGGCCTGAAGGCGATGCGCGAGATCTTCGAGCAGCAGAATCCGAACCTGACGTTCTTCGACGCCGCGGTCGCGGGCGGCTCCGGCGACAAGGCCAAGGCGCTGCTCGCCTCGAAGCTGCAGGCCGACACGCCGCCCGACACGTTCCAGGGGCACGCGGGCGCCGAGCTGCAGGGCTACATCAAGGCCGGTGACCTGGAGGAGCTCAACTTCCTCTACGACGAGCTCAAGCTCGCCGACGCCTTCCCGGCGCAGCTCGTCGAGCAGATCAGCGTCGACGGCAAGATCTACTCGGTGCCGGTGAACATCCACCGGTCCAACGTGCTGTGGTTCAACCCGTCGGTGCTGAAGGAGGCGGGCGTCACGGGCGCGCCCAAGACGATCGAGGAGTTCGTCGCCGCCCTGGAGAAGGTCAAGGCCACGGGCAAGATCCCGCTGTCGATCGGGTCGGAGTGGACGGTCACCCACCTGCTGGAGAGCGTGCTGCTCGGCTCGCTCGGCACCGACGCCTACAACGCGCTGTTCAAGCCGGGCGCCGACTGGAACAGTCCCCAGGTGGCCAAGGCGCTGGAGAACTTCAAGACGATCATGTCGTACGCGGGCAGCCCCCAGGACGACTGGCAGCCCGCGGCCAAGCAGGTGGCCGACGGCGAGGCCGCGTTCAACATCATGGGCGACTGGGCGTACGGCTACTTCCACAACCCGCCGGACGGCGGCCTCGGCAAGAAGTCGAAGACGGACTTCGACTGGGCGCCCGCGCCCGGCACCGAGGGCACCTACCTGTGGCTGTCGGACAGCTTCACCCTGCCCAAGGGCGCCAAGAACCGTGACGGGGCCGTCGCCTGGCTGAAGGTCGCGGCCAGCAAGGAGGGGCAGGACGCCTTCAACCCGAAGAAGGGCTCCATCCCCGCCCGCAAGGACGCCGACCAGTCCCTCTACACCGACTACCTGGCCGACGCGCTGAAGGACTGGTCGGGCAACAAGCTGGCCGGCTCCATCCAGCACGGCGTGGCGGTGAACCAGCCGTGGCTGGCCGCCATCAACGAGGCGGTCGGGCTGTTCATCGGCACCCAGGACGTGGCCGAGCTGCAGAAGGGCCTGGCCGCCGCCGCGACGGCGAACGCCCAGTGATCGGCGGGTACGGCGGGGCCGCCCGCCGTACCCCCTTCGGAGAGGGAGGCAATCGTTGAGACGGGTGCGCGCCTGGCTCCCGGGGCTGCTCCTGGTCACGCCGTCGATCGTGGCGATCGGCGTGTTCGTGTACGGCCTGCTGGGCTGGAACTTCCGGCTGGCCATGACGGACCAGCACGACGAGGTGTCCGAGGGCGGTTTCGTCGGGCTGCGGAACTTCATCGACATCTGGGACCAGGCCAGGTGGCATCTGTCGGTGAACCACGCGATCGTGTTCACGGTCGTGTTCGTGGCCGGGGCGCTGGTGCTGGGCTGGTTCCTGGCGTTCCTGATGGAGAAGGGCATCTGGGGCGAGGGGACGTTCCGGGCGATCTACCTGTTCCCGATGGCCGTGTCGTTCGTCGCCACGGGCATCGTGTGGCGATGGCTGATGAACTCGGGCATGGACGAGCGGGCGGTCGGGCTGAACCGGCTGTTCGACGCGGTGGGGTTGCCGCAGTGGGAGTGGTTCCGCAACCAGGAGTGGGGCATGGCGGCGATGGCGCTGCCGGCCGTCTGGCAGATGTCCGGATATGTCATGGCACTGTTTCTCGCCGGGTTCCGCGGCGTCCCCGAGGAGCTGCGGGAGGCCGCCCGGGTCGACGGCGCCACCGAGTGGGGCGTCTACCGGCACGTCGTGCTGCCCCTGCTGCGCCCGGTGACGCTGTCCGCGCTGATCATCCTCGGCCACATCTCGCTCAAGGTCTTCGACCTGATCGTCGCGGTCTCCGGCAAGCAGATCGTCACCGACGTGCCCGCCGTGTTCATGTGGGTGGCGGTGTTCGACTCCCACGACCCGGCCAAGGGCGCCACCATCGCCTCGTACATCGTGCTCAGCGTCGCCGTGTTCGTGATCCCGTACCTGATCTGGTCCGTCCGCAAGGAGAGGCGCTCATGAGGCACGCGGGCTCCTGGGTGCGGCTCGTCCTGCTGATCGCGTTCGTGGTGGTCTTCCTGGTCCCCATCTACGTGCTGCTGGTCACCAGCTTCAAGCCGCTGACCGAGGCGGACCCCGGCCAGGCGTGGAACCTGCCGGAGACCTGGACGTTCGAGGCGTGGGGCGTGGCGTGGGAGAAGCTCGCCCCCGGGCTGTGGAACAGCGTGCTGCTCGCGGTGCCCGGCTCGATCCTGTCGTGCGCGCTCGGCTCCATGAACGGCTACGTGCTGTCCAAGTGGCGCTTCCCCGGCGCGGACGTGCTGTTCACGCTGTTCCTGTTCGGCATGTTCATCCCGTACCAGGGGGTGATGATCCCGCTGGTGCAGCTCCTGGTCGGGCTGAACGAGCTGACCGGGCTCCAGGGCGTCTTCTACGGCGGCATCCCCGGCCTGGTGCTCGCGCACGTGGTGTACGGCATCCCGATCTGCACGCTGATCTTCCGCAACTACTACGTGACGATCCCGGACGAGCTGATCGAGGCGTCACGGGTCGACGGGGCCGGGATGCTGCGCGCGTACTGGTCGGTGGTGCTGCCGGTGTCCGGCCCGGCGATCGCCGTGGTGATCATCTGGCAGTTCACCTCGCTGTGGAACGACTTCCTGTTCGCCGTGTTCCTCACCGGGCCGACGAGCTGGCCGACCACGGTGATGCTGAACAACATCGCCGGCGCCCAGGCCACCCCCTACAGCCAGCAGATGGCCGCGGCGATCCTGGCCTCGATCCCGACCATGCTCATCTACGTGCTGCTGGGCCGCTTCTTCATGCGCGGCCTGATGGCTGGCGCGCTGAAAGGGTGACGGCCGGGTTGGCGCAGTGCAGCAGGGGCTCGCCGCGCACGTAGCGGGCCACGTCGGCGGCGACGATGGAGGCGGCCTTCGCGGCCGTCTCCTTGCTCGCCCCGGCCAGGTGCGGCGTCATCACCAGGTTCGGCGCGGTCAGCAGCCGGGACCCGGCGGGGATGGGCTCCTCGGGGAAGACGTCCATCGCCGCGCCGAACAGGTGACCCGACTCCAGCGCGTCACACAGCGCGTCGTAGTCGAGCAGCGCCCCGCGCGCGCAGTTGACCAGCACCGACCCGGCCGGCATGCGGGCGATCTCGGCGGCGCCGATCATGCCGGCCGTCTCCGGGGTGGCACGGGCGTGCAGCGACACGAACCGCGACCGCGACAGCAGCTCGTCCAGCTCCACCCGGCCGGGCACGTCCACGTACGGGTCGAAGACCAGCACCTCGGCGCCGAACCCCGCCAGCATCCGGGCCACCCGGCGGCCGATCGCGCCGTAGCCGACCAGGCCGACCGTGCTGCCCTCCAGCTCCGGGCCGACGTTGTCGTAGACGTAGTAGTCGCCGCGCCACACGCCTCCGGCCAGGTCGGCGTGCGTCTGCGGGACGCGCCGGGTGGCGGCCAGCAGCATGGCCAGCGTGTGCTCGGCGGTGGCGACGGCGTTGCGGCCCGGCGCGAACGTCACGGCCACGCCCGCCTCGGTGGCGGCCGCCAGGTTCGCGTTCACCGGGCCGCCCCGGCTCACCGCGAACAGCCGCAGGTCGGGGCAGGCGTCGAGGACGCGCCGGGTGAGCGGCGCCATCTGGGTGACGCACGCCTCGACGCCCTGCAGCGCCTCGATCAGCTCGTCCTCCACGTCCGACGCCTCGTCGACCTCGCCCACCCGGCCGAAGGGCACCACGGGCCACGGCAGCGTGAGCTCGCCGGTCAGCACCTCGCCGGGGACCTCGCGGCGCAACGCGTCGATGAGCAGGTCGTTGCGGACGAAATGGTCACCGGCGGCCAGGACTCGGATGGTCAACGCAGAGCTCCAATCGGGGAGTTGTACTTCAGGATGGCGACCTGCTCGCCGCGCAGCCGCAGCTCGGTGAGCGCGCAGTTGTCCAGGCGCGGGAACAGCCGCCGGTACTCGCCGAGCGGCACGCCGATCAGCCGGCACAGCGCGATCCTGATCGCGGTCGTGTGCGCGACCACCAGCACCCGGCCGCCGGGCCGGTCGGCGGCGATGTCGCGGAGCGCGGCGGTGAACCGGTCGGCGGCGTCGCCGGGCCGCTCCCCGCCGGGCAGCGGGTTCGCGCCCGGGTCGGCCTCGAAGGCGGCGCGGGCCCCGGGGAAGCGCTCGCGCATCTCCTCGGCGGTCAGCCCCTCGCCCTTGCCGAAGTCGAGCTCGCGCAGGCGCTCGTCCACCCGCAGCTCCACGGCCGCCGCCTCGGCGCTCCCGGCGGCGGTGATGCGGGCGCGGCTCAGGTTCGAGGCCCACACCGCGTCCAGCCCGGCGGTGCGCGCCCAGCGGGCCAGCCGCTCGGCCTGCTCGTGGCCGCGCGGGGTCAGCTCGACGTCGCTGACGCCGGCGTAGCGGTTCTCGGCGTGCCACACGGTCTCGCCGTGGCGCACCAGCACCAGGTCCGTCATCGGGCGCTCCTCTCACGCGCGTGGGCGGCGGCCTGCGACGGCAGCCAGCCCCGGTTCTCCAGCTCGGCGACGAACCGCAGATACGGCTCGCGGTGATCGGCCCCGGACGGCTCGATCACCGCGCGGGTGCGGACCATCCCGCCCGCCCGCGCGCCCGCCGCCAGCACGGCCATGCCGAGGGCGGGCTCGGCGTTCTCACGCAGCGTCACGGGCCGGCCCAGCACGTCCGCGCGCAGCCGGTTCCAGTACGCGCTCCGCGTCGCGCCGCCGGTCAGGATGATCTCGCCGTCCACGGGGGCGCCGAGCAGGTCCAGGTAGTCGAAGCAGAGCCGCTCCACGAACGCCGCGCCGAGCAGGATCGCGGCGTAGCGGTCGACGTCGTCGGCGGGCTCGCCCAGCGTGAAGCCCTCGGCCCCGGCCGCCGCGAACGGGAACCGCTCGCCCCGCGACACCAGCGGATACGTGATCGGCGGGCCGCCCCGCCCGTCGTAGCGGGCCTGGGCCTGCTCGCCGAGCGCGTCGAGGTCGCGGCCGGGCAGGTCGCGGGCCAGCACCCCGGCGCCGGTGCTCGACGCGCCGCCCGGCAGCCAGGAGCCGTCGGGCGCGCGGTGCGAGTAGACGACGCCGAGCGGGTCATGGATGAGGTCACGGGTGACGCCCTTGAGCACCAGGGTGGTGCCCAGCACCGAGTTCCAGCTCCCCGGCGTCAGGGCGCCGGCGCCGAGCTGGGCGGCGCAGCCGTCGGTGGTCCCGGCGATCACCGGCGTGCCCTCGGGGATGCCCGTGACGCGGGCGGCCTCGGCGCACACCGTGCCGATGCGGGTGCCGGGCCGCACCACCTCGGGCAGCATCCCGGCGGGCACGCCCAGCTCGTCGAGCACCTCGTACGGCCAGCGCTCCTCGATCAGGTCGACGCCGGTCTTGAGCGCGTTGCTCAGGTCGGTGGCGACGGGGCCGCCGGTCAGGCGGCGGTTGACGAAGTCGCTCTGGTGGGCCAGGAAACCGCCCGCCGGCTGCGACTCCAGCAGCCACAGGAGCTTCGGCAGCGCCCAGTTCGGCTGCATGCGCCGGTAGCCGAGGCGTTCCCAGACGGCCGAGCCCGCCTCGTTGACCCGGTCGGCGAAGGAGGCGGCGCGGCGGTCGTCGTACATGAGCGCCGGGGTCAGAGGCGCGCCGGCGCCGTCCGTCAGCAGGAGCGTTCCAGACGTGGCGTCCACGGCGAGGCCCGCCACCGGCCCGGTCACGCCGTCCAGGGCCTCGCGGGTGGCCCCGGCGAGCGCGTGCCACCACTCCTCGGGGTCCTGCTCGTGGCGGGGGCCGTCGCGGCGGCTGGTCAGGGGGCGGCTCGCCGCGCCGAGCACCCGCCCGGTCCCGTCGACCGCCATCGCGCGCACGCTCTGCGTGCCGAGGTCGATGCCCAGGTGGACGCTCATGGACGGCCTCGCATCCCGGCCAGCAGCGGCCACGTTCCGGCGGTGGTCTCGCGCAGCGCGAGGAAGTCGCGGTAGGCGTGCTCGTACGGGCCCGGCCGCGGCTCGACGGCCGGGCGCAGGCGTACGTGCTGGTCGGCGGCCGTCTTCAGGTCGGCGCCTGTGGCGGCGAGGCCGACCAGGAAGGCGCCCCTCGCGCCGACCTCGGTGTCGGCCGGGCGCAGCACCGGCAGGCCGGTCACGTCGGCGATGAGCCGCAGCCACAGCGCGCTGCCCGAGCCGCCGCCGCACACCCGCAGCTCGCGCGGCGGCGGGCCGGAGGCGGCCAGGCAGTCCTGGACGACCAGTGTGAGCCCTTCCAGGACGGCCCGCGCCACGTCCTCGCGGCCGTGCTCGACGGACAGCCCCAGGAACGCGCCCCTGGCCAGCGGGTCGGAGAACGGGGCCCGTTCGCCGGCGGGGGAGAAGTACGGCTGGAGCGCCAGCCCGCGCGCGCCCGGCTCGCTCCGCTCGGCCAGCTCGCTCAGCTCGGCCGGGTGGTCCAGGCCGAGCAGGCGGCAGGCCCACTGGACGACCTCGGTCCCGGCGAACGTGGGGAAGGCCCGCAGGTAACCGCCGGGCAGCGCGATCGTGATGCCGACCGGGTCGCCGTCGAGGGCGGGCCGCTCCACGACGCTCTCCACGCACAGGGTGGTGCCGAGGATGGCGCACGCCTGCCCGGCGCTCACCGCCCCGGCGCCGATCGCGGTGGCGGCGATGTCGTACGGGGCCATGACGATCGGGGTCCCGGCGGGCACGCCGAGCGCCGACGCCGCGCCCGCGGTGAGCGGGGCCGTGCGGCGGGAGTCGTCACGCAGCTCCGGCAGCAGCCGCTCGGCCCAGCCGAGCCCGAACAGCTCCAGCAGCTCGGGGGAGTAGCGGCGGGTCCGCAGGTCCATGAACGGGGCCGAGCCGTCGGACTCGTCGGCGGCCCGCACCCCGGTCATCCGGGCGAAGATCCAGCCGCCGCACGTCAGCATCGCGGCCGAGCGGGCCAGCCGGTCCGGGTCGTGCTCCTTCAGCCAGGTCAGGATCGCGTGCGGCAGCCCGGAGGCGGCCGACGAGCCGTTGACCCGGAAGGCGGCCTCGGCCAGGCCGGCGCGGTTCCAGCCGTCGACCACGGCGGCGGCGCGGCCGTCGTTCCACAGGATGGCCGGGCCGGTCGGCACCCCCGAGGAGTCGACCAGCCAGCAGCCGTCACCCTGCGCGGTCACGGCGACGAACCGGACCGGACCGGACAACTGGGCGGCCACCTCGCGCACCGCGCGGGCGACCGCGTCCCAGACCGCGTCCATGTCCTGCTCGGCGTGGCCGGGCGCGGGCCGGGACACCGTGGTGTCGTGCCGGACCACGACCGCCTCGGCGCCGGCCTCGTCGTAGCCGACCGCCTTGATCACCGTGGTGCCGGCGTCGACGCAGATGGCGGCCATCACGCCCTGCCGTGCGAGGTCCTCGACCTGCGCGAGACGGAGTCGACGACCACCGCCAGCAGCAGGACGGCCCCGGTGACCATGAACCTGATGGACGAGTCGAGGTTCAGCAGCGTCAGGCCGCTGGAGATCGACTGGATGACGACGACGCCGAGCAGCGCGCCGAAGGCCGAGCCCCGGCCGCCGAACAGGCTGGTGCCGCCGATGACCGCCGCGGCGATCGCGTTGAGGTTGACGTCGCCGCCGCCGCTGCTCGGGTTGACCGCGGCCAGCCGGGCGGCGGCCATGATGCCGCCCACGGCCGCGAACGTCGAGCAGAGCACGAACACCGAGGTGAACACGGTCTTGACGTTGATGCCGGCGCGGCGCGCGGCCTCCACGTTGCCGCCGACCGCGTAGACCGACCTGCCCCACTTCGTCCGCGACAGCAGGTAGTGCATGACCAGCACGAGCGCGACGAAGAAGACGAACATCCAGCCGACGCCGCGCGTCTGGCCCAGGTACCAGACCACGAACCCGAGCGCGACCAGCAGCGCCGCGCTCCTGACGGCGAGCGCCGTGACGCTCCTGGCCGACAGCCCGGCCTTGCGCCGCTCCCTGGCGTGCAGGTAGCCGCTGACGAACAGGGCGGCCGAGGCGACCACCGCGAGCGTGTAGGACAGCCAGTCGGGCACGAACGAGAACTGGGCGAAGCTCACCAGACCGGAGTCGAACGGCAGGTTGATCGACCCGTTGGTGCCGAGCACGTACAGCTGGAGCCCGAGGAAGCCCAGCAGGCCGGCCAGCGTGATGACGAAGCTCGGCACCCCGAACCGGTTGAAGAGCTGCGCGTACAGCCAGCCGACCACCGCGCCGAGCACGACGGCGGCGAGGATCGCCAGCCAGACCGGCAGCCCCTTGACGACGAACAGCACCGCCAGGACCGCGCCCGACAGCCCGCTGACCGAGCCGACCGACAGGTCGATCTGGCCGACGAGCAGCACGCACACGATGCCGAGCGCGATCACGCCGACGGCGGCCGACTCCAGCGTGAGGTTGACCAGATTGGCGCTGGACAGGAAGACCGGGTTGAGGATCTGCAGCACGGTCCAGATGACGATCAGGCCGACGACCACGGGGATCATGCCCAGGTCGCCGCCGCGGGCGCGCTCGACCACGTCGGTGAGCGCGCCGCGCAGGCCGTCGCGGCTCTGCAACCGCTCGTCCTGGCGGTCGGTGGTCGTCGTCACGGCTGCTGTCCTTCCTGCCCGCGCGCGGCCCGCTGGGCCACGACGTTGTCGGTGGCGCCGGTGATCGCGGCGATGATGTCCTCGGCGGAAACGTCCTTCACGGGGAAGACGCCGTTGTTGCGGCCGAGCCGGAGCACCGCCACCGTGTCGGCCACGGCCTTCACGTCCGCCATGTTGTGGCTGATCATGATGACGCCGAGGCCGTTCTCGCGCAGCCGCTCGACCAGGTTGAGCACCTCGGCCGTCTGGGCCACGCCCAGCGCGGCCGTCGGCTCGTCCAGAATGATGATCTTCGGGTCGCCGAGCAGCGACCTGGCGATCGCCACCGTCTGCCGCTGCCCGCCGGACAGCGCCGCGACCGGCACCCGCACGCTGGGGATCTTCGCCGAGAGCTGCCGGAGCAGCTCCCACGAGCGGGTCTCCATCGCCACGTCGTTCAGCCGCAGCGGGCGGATCTCCTGGCCCAGGAACAGGTTCTGGATCACGTTGAGGTTCTCGCACAGGGCGAGATCCTGGAAGACGGTGGCGATGCCCAGCTTGTGGGCCGCCGCCGGGGTGGGGATCTCGACCTGCCGCCCGGCGAACGTGATCGTCCCCGAGTCCGGCGGGTGCACCCCGGAAAGGATCTTGACCAGCGTGGACTTGCCGGCCCCGTTGTCGCCGACCACCGCCACGACCTCGCCGGCGGCGACGTCGAGCGCGATGTCGGTGAGCGCGGCGACCGCGCCGAAGGTCTTGCTGATCCCGCGCAGGGACAGGACGCTCACGAGACTCCCCTACTTGATGCCGAGCTCGGTGCAGCCCTCGGCGTACTCGGCCGTGCACACGTCGGCGGCCTTCATGATGCCGCTGTCGAACAGCACTTCCTTGATGTTCTCCCGCGTCACCACGGTCGGCGTGAACAGCTGCGACGGCGTGTTGAACAGCGTCGCCTCACCGGCCGGCTTCTCGCCCTTCATGAACTTGAACGCGACGTCCGCCGCGGCCTCCGCCACGATCTTGATCGGCTTGGAGATCGTGTTGTACTGGTCGCCCTTGATGATGCGCTGGGCGGCGGCCACCTCGGCGTCGTTGCCCGTCACCGGCGGCACGTCCTTGCCCGCGGCCTTGAACGCGGCGATCGTGCCGCCGCCGGTGCCGTCGTTGGCCGCGACCACGCCGGCGATGTCGTCGCCGAACTGGGTGATCTGGCCGCTGACCCAGGTCTGCGCCTTCTCCGGCTGCCAGTCGGGGGTGTCGTACTCGGCCAGCAGCTTGAAGCCGCTGTTGTCGATGGCCGAGTGGATGCCCTTCTTGATCAGGCCGGCGGCGGCGTCCGTGGGGGAGCCGTTGACCTGCAGCAGGCCGCCCTCGGCCTTCTCCGCCTTGAGGTGGTCGACCAGCGACTGGCCGATCATGGCGCCGATCTTCTCGTTGTCGAAGGAGATGTAGTAGTCGGCCGGAGTGGCCGGGATCGGCCGGTCGTAGGCGATGATCGGCACACCCTGCGACTGCGCGGACTTCACGATGGTGGCCGCGGCGGCGGAGTCGACCGGGTCGATCACGATCGCCTTGACGCCCTGGGCGAGCGCGGAGTTGGCCTGCTGCTGCTGCTTGGCCGCGTCGGAGTCGGCGTTCTGGTAGATGACGCTGCACGTCGGGCAGAGGGCCTTGACCTTGGCCTCGAACAGCGGCCGGTCCTGCAGCTCGTACCGGGTGGAGGCGAGGTCCGGCATGAGGAAGGCCACCTTGGCGTTCTCGACGCCGCCGCCGGTGCCGCCGCTGCCCGCGTCGCCGCCGGTGGAGCCGGAGCCGCACGCGGCGAGCGCGGAAGTCGCGAGGACCGCCACGGCCGCGATCCGGATCTTGGTTGTGTTCACGGGATCATTCCTCACTCGCTACGTCCTCACGGACGGTTTCGTTGCGTCGCGTCCCCCGAGTGCGACCAGGGACGCCCCCTCACGCAGGGTCACGTCCTGTGGTGCGCCTCACGCTAGCCCGGCTCAGAATATTTGTCCAGCAATTCTGTTCACGGAATTGGCATGGCTGTGACCTGGGGTTCACCCGGAGGAAGGGTCAGCGAGTGGCGGCGAGCAGGCTCTCGGCCGTGAGCGCGTCGGTGACGAGCTGGTTGAAGTAGCCACCCCTGGCCCCGGCGACGATCGACAGCACCTTCTCCGCGCCCACCGCGACCGCGATCGAGTGAGGGATGCGCCGCAGCTCCTCCAGACCGGCCGCGACCAGGCGCTCGCTGCCCGGATAGCCCACCGGCTCACCGTCGCGGTCGTAGAAGCGCGAGCACACGTCGCCGACCGCCTCACGCAGGCTCGGCGCGTCACGCGGCACGAACGCGGGCACCACCTGCCGCATCAGCGGCGGCGACCCCACGCCCACGATCGCGCACTTCGCGTGCGCCCACTGGTCCATCACCCGGCGCACCGACGGCTCGTGCCGCAGCGAGTAGAACAGCTCGGGGCCCGGCAGCGCGGGCGCGTACAGGTAGCTCGGCACGCCGCCCACCCGCTCGGCCAGCAGCCTGGTCGTCTCGTTCGTCTGGAACCACGGCTGCGGATCCTGCTGACCGCCCACCGCCGGCGCGATCGTCACGCCCGGATAGCGGCCCAGCGACTCGCGGGCGCACTCGTACACCGTGCTGCCCGACGACACCAGCACCACGTCGCCCGACTTCAGCTCCGCCCCCGCCAGCGCCCTGGCCAGGCCCGGAGCCAGCCACGGACCCAGCGCCGGGCCGCTCACCCGCGGCACCAGGTAGACGCGCCGCAGCCGCAGCGCGTCGGCCACCTCGCCGGCCAGCGGGCCCTCGGCCAGCGTGGCCGGCCGGTGCACGCGGATCTCCACGATGCCCTGCTTGCGCGCCTCCGTGAGCAGGCGGCTCACCGTCGCCCGGCTCACCCCGAGCCGCTTGGCGATGTCGGCCTGCGTGGCGTCCTGGAGGTAGTACTGCGACGCCGCCGCGTACATCAGCTCGTGCGGGAAGCGGGCTTCCTGTACGGCGTCGTCGTTCATGGCGCGCGCCCCCTGGATCGTGAACGTTGTTGCTGAACGGATGCGCTTTGACTATACCTTCGTGCTCTCCAGAGGAAAGGTTAGAGGGAACCCGCGATCAAGGCGTCCCCCAGCGCGGTCCGCGCATACAGGACACTGCGCCCCGTCCGGGTGCCGGAGATCAGGCCGCTGCCGCGCAACGCCGCCACGTGCCCGCCCGTCCCGCCCACGCTCTGCCCGAGCAGCGCGGCCAGGTGCGTCGTCGTCGCCGGCGTGGCCAGCTCCGCCAGGATCCGCGCCCGCGTCCGGCCGATCAGCGCCACCAGCCCCGCGCCGTCCGCCCCCGGCGGCACCACGCCCGTGCCGCGCGCCGGATAGACCAGCGCGTACGGCCACGCCTCCGCCAGATACGCGCCCACCCCCGTGGTGAACACCGACGGCACGAACAGCAGCCCCCGGCCGCCCAGCCGATGCCGCTCCCGCCCCGACACGCGCACCGTGATGTGCCCGTCGTCGTGCCAGCGCACCTGCGCGCTCAGGTCCTCCAGCGCCGCCGCCCAGCCGTACGTCGCCAGCCGCCCGGCCCGCTGCACCACGTCGCGCTCCAGGATCGCGTGGAAGAACGGCCAGCTGTGACGGACGATCCTGCTCCACAACTCCTCGAACGCGTCCGCCACCAGCCGCACCACGTCGCCGCCCAGCAGCAGCTCCCGCGCCGGCGCGGGCACCGGCGCCCGCGCCGCCAGCACCCGGGCGATCTCCGCGTGCGCCTGCTCCACCGGCGTCACCCGCACCGCCGCCAGCTCCGCCTCGAACGGCACCTTCAACCCGGCCGGCGGCGGCGCCACGAAATCCACGTTCTCCTGCCCCTTGTTCGCCGCCACGTACAGGATCGCCTCCAGCACCGGATGCCGGCGCTCCAGCTCCTCGTACGCCCCCCGCCACCGCTCCAGCCAGCGCCGATGCGGCCCCGGACCGATCCGGCCGCTCAGCACCCACTGCGCGTGCATCGTCTCGATCAGCGGCGAGATCGCGAACCTGCTCGCCGCCACGTCCTGCGGGGTCACCTCAATGCTCACACCCACCTTTCGGTTATATCCGAAAGCATCGTCTCCGTACGCCCGCGCCCGCCACCATCGAACCCGGCGGCCCCACCCTCCCTCGGGGCCGCCCCCAGCCCGTGAAGGAGCCGTACGTTGTCCACCGAGTCCACCGAACGCGGTGCCACCTTCCGAGAGGTGTTCGCGGTAGGCGAGTTCCGGGTCCTGTTCGGCAGCTTCGCGCTGCTCGTGGCCGGCGACTCCATCAAGATGCTCGCCCTGTCCGTGCTCGTCTTCGCCCAGACCGGGTCACCCGGGCTGTCCGCCGCCGCCTACATGGCCGGCTGGCTGCCCTACATCTTCGGCGGGCTCTTCCTGCTCTCCCTCGCAGACCGGCTCCCCGCCCGCGGCCTCATGATCGCCGGCGAGCTCGTCCGCGTCGTCGTCTGCCTGCTGCTCGCCTACGCCGGACTGCCCATCTGGGCGATGCTCGCGCTCGTCCTCGTCACCGGGCTGTTCTCGCCCGTCTTCGGCGCCGCGCGCAGCGCCCTGCTGCCCGAGGTGCTGCCCGGCGACGCCTTCGTCCTCGGGCGCTCCCTCCTCGGCGTCACCTCCGCCTCGGCCCAGATCGCCGGCCTCGCCGTCGGCGGCGCCTTCCTCGCCGCCGCCGGGCCCCACACGGCCCTCGCCGCCACGGCCGCCCTCTCCGCCGTCGCCGCCCTCATCCTCCGCCTCGGCCTCCCCCACCACACCCCCCGCCGCACCCCCCTCCCGAAGCCCGTCACCCTCTCCCGGGCCACGCCGCCCGACCACACCGCTTCCCCCGCCCACCCCAAGCCCGAGGAGCCGGCCGCCGCCCCTGGGGAGCGGGTCGTCGCCGGTGGGCGGGGCGCCTCCGCAAGGCGGGTCGGCTTCGGTGGGGGGTCGGCGGGGGCGGTGCGGGAGACGTTGCGGGTGAATCGGATGCTCGTGGCCGACCCCCGGGTGCGGGGGTTGTTGCTGGCGTCGTGGGTGCCGACGTTGTGGCTGGCCGGGGCGGAGGCGATGATCGTGCCGTATCTGGGCGGCCAGGGGGAGGCGGGCGTGGTGCTGGCGGCGGCGGCCGGTGGCATGGCGGTGGGGGAGTTCGCCGTGGGCAGGTTCGCGGCGCCGTTGCTGCGGGAGCGGTTGTCGTTGCCGCTCGCGGTGCTGCTCGGGGTGCCGTGGCTGGGGTTCGTGGCGGGTCCGGGTGCCGGCTGGGCGGCGGTGCTGGCGGCGGTGGCGGCGGCGGGCCTGTCGTACCAGCTGGGCCTGCAGCGCCGCTTCCTGGAGGCGGTCCCGGAGGAGGTGCGCGGTCAGGCGTTCGGCCTGCTGTCGGCGGGTCTGATGACGGGCCAGGCGGCGGGCGCGGCCCTGGTGGGGGTGCTGGGCGAGGTGTTCTCGCCGCAGGTGGCGATCGTGGCCGCGGGCGCCGCGGGCGTGGCCGTGGCGTTCGCCCTGGCGGGTTCGCTGCGCCCGCCGCGCCGGGTGGCGACGCCGGTCGGGTGAGCGACCTGGTTCTGGTTCCCCAGCTGAGCGAGCGGCAGGCCGTCATCGCTCTGGAGGAGGCGGGGCACCACGTGGAGGTGGGGGACGGCCAGGCGCGTGAACCCTTCTGGTCACGGCACTAGCTCGCCGGAGCCGCGGGGGATGAGGCGGACGGGCAGCAGCGGGTGCTCGGAGGGCCCGGTGTCGCCGGCCATGCGGCGGAACAGCAGGTCGGCCGCGGTGCGGCCCATGCCGGCGGGGTCCTGGGCGACGACGGTCACGCCGGGGACGAGCAGGTCGGCCAGTTCGAAGTCGTCGAACCCGACGAGCGCCATCGGCTGCCCGGCGAGGGCGCGCAGGGCGGTGACGGTGAGGCGGCCGTTGCCGGTGAACACCGCCGTGGGGGGCTGGTCGAGGGCCAGCATGCGGCGCAGGTCGGCCCGTACGGAATCGAGGTCGGGCGTGCGCATGGCGACGAGCCGTTCGTCGTAGCGGTCGCCGAGGGCGGCGCGGTAGCCGTGCAGCCGCCGGTCGGCGGTGAAGATGGCGGGGTCGTCGCCGAGGAAGGCGATCCGGGTGTGGCCGTGGGCCAGCAGGTGGCGGGTGGCGAGGGCGGCGCCGCCGGTGTTGTCGCTGAGCACGGTGTCGGCGTCCACGCCGGGCCCGGGGGGCCGGTCGGCGAAGACGGCGGGGGTGCCGGCGTCGAGTTCGGGCCGCAGGTAGGTGTGGTCGGCGCCGGCGGGGACGATGATGAGGCCGTCGACGCGGCGGGCGCAGAAGGTGCGCACGAGCTCGCGTTCTCTGGCGGGTTCCTCGCTGGAGGAGCCGCTGAGCAGGAGGCAGCCGTGGGAGGCGGAGACGTCTTCGACGGCGCGGCCGAGTGAGGAGTAGAACGGGTCGGCGACGTCCTCGATGACGAGCCCGATCGTGGCGGTGCGGCCCCGGCGCAGGACGCGGGCGCTCTCGTTGCGGCTGTAGCCGAGCGTGTCGATGGCGGCGCGCACGCGGTCGGCGGTGGCAGGGTGGACGCCGGGTTCGCCGTTGACCACGCGGGACACGGTCTTGAGGGCCACGCCGGCCGCCGAGGCGACGTCCTTCATCGTCGGTCTCACGACTGGATACTGCCGCACCGATCCGGCGCAGACAACGTTGTCAACGGATATGGGAAGGTAGATCCGCTATGAGAGCTGCTCTCCTCGTGGCCGGGCTCGTGCTGGCCGCGTTGAACCTGCGCCCGGCCATCGCCGGCATCTCCCCCCTCCTCGACGAGATCATGACCGACACCGGCCTGACGCCCGCGGGCGGCGGGGGCATCACGACGGTCATGGTGGTGTGCCTGGGCGTGTTCGGGCCGGTGGCGCCGATGCTGGCCGGGCGGATCGGGCTGGACCGCACGCTGCTGGCGGGCCTGCTGGTGCTGGCGGGCGGCGTGGCGGTGCGCGGCCTCGACGGCCCGCTCGTGCTGTACGCGGGCGCCGCCGTCGCGGCCACGGCCATCGCGGTGATGAACGTCGCCATGCCGGGCCTCGTCAAGCAGCACTTCCCGGGCCGGGTCAACCTGCTGACGGGCGTCTACAGCGCCGGCATCGTGGGCGGGGCCGCCGCGTCGTCGGCGCTGGTGGTGCCGCTGGAGCAGGTCACCGGCTACGGCTGGCGCGGCGTGTCGGCGCTGGTGGCGGTGCCCGCACTGGTGGCGGCGCTGCTGTGGCTGCCGCAGGCGTTCGGCGGGCGGGCGGCGCCGAGGCAGGGCCCGCGCCCGTTCCGCGCCGTGGTGCGCAGCCGGGTGACCTGGTACGTGACCGCCTGGATGGGCCTGCAGTCGCTCACCTTCTACGTGATGCTGGCCTGGCTGCCGAAGATCTTCCTGGACGCCGGGCTGCCCGCGGACCAGGCGGGCTATCTGCTCAGCCTGACGACGCTGGTGCAGGTGGGCGCGACGCTGGCGGTGCCGGTGCTGGCCGGGCGGCGGCCGTCGCAGGTGCCGTACGTGATGGCGGCGACGCTGCTGACGGCGGCGGGTTACGTGGCGGTGCTGGTGGCGCCGGCGACGTTGCCGTGGCTGTCGATGATCGTGCTGGGGGTGGGGCAGGGCGCGTCGTTCGCGCTGGCGCTGCTGATCATCGCGATGCGGCCGGCCGATCCGGCCGAGGTGACGGCGCTGTCGGCCGTGGCCCAGTCGGCGGGCTACCTGCTGGCGGCGGTGGGACCGCTGGTGTTCGGGCTGCTGCGGCAGGAGTCGGGCGGGTGGACGGCGCCGCTGGTGTTCGGGCTGGCGATGGTGGGGCTGCAACTGGTCGCTGGCTGGTTCGCCGGACGCCCTGCTACCTTAGGCAAGGCTTACCTATAGGCGAAGGGGTCGAACGTGCTGACCGAGGTGCTCACCCGGATGGCCGACGCGCGCGGCGGCGTGATCGGTGTCGAGCCGGGCCTGGTCATCGATCCCGACGAGAGCTGGACCCCCGCCGCCGAGCTGGCCCGTGAGCCCCACACGCTGCTGGGCGAGCTGGTCGACCAGACGGCGGCCCGCTGGAACGCGCCACGGCACGTCGGCGCGGCGCTGTTCTGGAAGACCTACGGCTACTGGCACACGCTGCCGATGGCGCTCGGCTGGGCGCTGGACGGGCGGGTGCCGATCATGCGGCTGGCCGACACGTACTTCAAGGTGTCCGACGCCGGGGTGACGATCGCCGCCACCGGCGTGACCTGGGCCTCGGGCGACTCCGCGCCCGCCGCGATCGGCGACGCGCTCGCCGAGTCGCAGCGCCCGCTCGTCCGGGCGCTCAGCGCGATGGCCAAGGTGGGCGAGCGGACGCTGTGGGGCTCGACCGCCGAGGCGATCGCGCACCCGCTGACGCAGATCGAGCGGGCCGACTACATGGGGCTGCTCAAGGAGATCGGCAAGCCGGTCGACGGGCTCGTCGAGCCCGCCGGTGACGGCTACTTCCGCAGGACGTGCTGCCTGTGGATCACGCTGCCGGACGTGGAGGCCTGCGGAAGCTGCTGCGTGCTCAGGCCACAGCGCTGACGCCGTCGAGGGGCCGCAGCTCGTCGGCGTAGCTGACCGAGACGCGCCGCATGACGCCGCTGTCGTCGATCGAGTACTGGCCGAGCCGCCACAGCGGCGGCGAGTAGGCGTGGATCGAGACGCTGCGCTCGGTCGCGCCGGTGAGCCGGTGGATGTGGTCGGGCCCGAAGGAGAACGAGCGCCCCTCGGGCACCACGGTCTCCAGGTGCTCACCGCCGATGCGCGGGTTGCACTCCAGCAGCGCGCCCTCCACCACGTGCACCGCGCCGGAGGACACGTCGTGGTCGTGCCAGCCCGTGTCGTCCTCCGGCCGCCAGCACAGCAGCCACACGTCCACGTACGCGTCCCGGTAGAGCGAGGCGTAGTGCCTGCGGCCGTCGGCAGGGAAGTCGACCTGGTCCTGCCAGCCGGCGGGGTCGGCGGCCAGCCGGTCGACCAGGTCGCGCAGCTCCCGCCGGTCCAGGGTGCGTTCGGGGATCGGGGTGCCGAGGTGCTCGCTCACGTTGATGACTCCTTTCCGCCGAGCAGGCGGCGCGGGTTGGTGACATGGACGGCATGTGCGGCCGCCGCGCCCAGCCCGAGGTCGGGCGCGGTGCCGTAGGGGGCGTCTGAGCCGTTGACGACGACGTCGACGCCGAGTTCGCGGACCACGGCGTCGATGGCGCGCGGCCCGTAGGAGGAGGTCTCCACGTAGCTGTCGGGGTCGACCACGCCCCGGCCGCCGCCGCCCCGGGCGATGAGCCGTTCGGTGTGCAGCGGGGCGAGGCCGGCGAGCAGCGCGAAGCACACTCGCAGGCGCGGGTGCCGGGGCCGTACCTCGGCGTGGAAGCGGTGCCAGGCGGCGTGCATCTGCTGCACGTACGGGACGACCGCGGGCCACCAGCCGGGCCCGTCCGCCGGGCCGCGGGCGGGGCCCGAGTGCACGAACAGCGGCAGGTCGCGGTCGGTGAGGACTTCCAGCAGGGCGTCGTCGAACCCGGCGGTGGCCGGGATCTGCAGGCCGGCGAAGCCGCGGTCGAGGTCGGCGGCCAGCCGGTCGGGGTCGGGGTCGCTGTGGCAGGTGGCGGCCCAGGCGCCGAACGGCGGCGGCAGCGCCAGCGCGCCCTCGTGGTAGGCGTCGAGCAGCGGCCACGCCTCGCCGGGCGGCAGCGACTCGATGCCGAGCGGGCTCGACAGCGAGACCAGCGCCAGCTCCAGGCCGGTGGTGTCGCGGTGCTCGTGGGCCGCCGGGTCCACCTCGTAGGGCGGCTCGCCGTCCAGGAGCAGCGTCCAGCCGTCGAGGCGCGGCGGGGTCGCGCGGGCGCGCAGCGCGCGGACGAACGCGGGCGTCCAGACATGCTGGTGCACGTCGATGCTCACCGGAACGGCTCCTTCCTGTATTTCCGACTGACAATACATGAAACTAGGGGAGCTTCTGTCACCGGCACCGTTTAGGGTGTCAGGATGCCCCGCAAGCGAGCGACGCTCCGGGAAGTGGCCCAGGCGACCGGTCTGTCGCCCGCCGCGGTCTCCTACGCGCTGCGCGGCCTCCAGGTCTCCGAGGAGACCATGCAGCGCGTGCGCGCCGCCGCCGACCGGCTCGGCTACGAGGCCGACCCCATCGCCAGGGCCCTGGCCAGCGGCCGCACCGGCATGATCGGGCTGCTCTGCGCCTCGCTGGAGGACCTGTGGCAGCAGTCGCTGGCCGTCGGCATCAGCCGCGGCCTGCGTGAGAAGGACCGCTACGCGCTCATCCTCGACGCCGTCGGCGACCCGGGCCGCGAGCGCGCCCTCGCCCAGCAGCTCCGCGACCAGCGCGTCGACGGCATGATCGTGCAGCCGCTCGACCCGGCGGCGGAGTTCTGGCCCGAGCTGTGCGAGTCGCTGCCCGTCGTGGCGATCGGCGACTCGCTGGCGGGCACGGCCGGCGAGGTCGTCTTCGACAACCGGCGCGGCGTCACGCTCGCCCTGGAGCACCTGCGCGCCCTCGGCCACCGCCGCGTCGGCGTGCTCACCCCGACCCGGCCCAGCACCCCCGACCGCCCCGCCGACGTGCACGTCACCGCCGAGGGCGACCGGCTGGGCCTCGACATCGAGGTCGCCACCGCCCCGCACGACCTGGCCGCCGCCACCGCCGCCGCCCGCGCCCTGCTCACCGGCGCCCGGCCGAGCGCCGTCTTCTGCTTCGCCGACTCGATCGCGTACGGGGTCTACGCGGCGGCGGCGGAGCTGGGCCTGTCGATCCCCGGTGACGTGTCGGTCCTGGGCTACGACGACCATCCGATGTCCGGGCTGCTCACACCGGGGCTGACGACCGTCGACTGGAACATCGACGGGATCGTCTCGGCCGCGGTCCGCCTGATGGCGGAGGCGGCCGACGGCGGGGCCCGGCGCCGCCGCGTCGTCCAGCAGCCCACCCTCCGCGAGCGCGGCTCCGTCGCCGCCCGCTGAATCCTTTGACCGCCTCCCTGCCTCTTATGACCGAGAAACCATTGACCAGGGAGGTCGTCATGATCGTCGCCGCCGCCGTCATCGCCGGGGCCGTGCTCGTCTGCACGTGCGTGCTCGTCCTGCGCCGCAGGAGCAGGTCGCGTGGCTGAGCAGTCCTGGCCCGGCGCCAGGCTGATCGCGGGCGCGCAGGAGGGCGACGCCGAGTCGATCGCGGCGCTGGTGTCGGGCTCGCACCCGCACGTGCGGCGCTTCGCCCGCTCGCTGTGCGCGACGCCGGAGGACGCCGAGGACGCCGCGCAGGAAGCGCTCATCATCCTCTACCGGAAGATCGGGACGTTGCGGGCGTCCGGGGCGCTGGCGTCGTGGATGTTCCGCATCGTCCGCAACGAGTGCCTGCGCCGTGCCCGCATGCTGGGGCGGCCGCCCGCGCCGCCCCCGGAGACCGCCGCGAGGTCGGCGGAGGAGGAGGTGCTGGACCGCCTGGAGGCCGGGCGGGTGGCGGCGGCGATCGCCGCGCTGCCCGCCGACCAGCGGCGCGTGCTGATCATGCGGGACGTGCAGGGGATCAGTGGCCGGATGGTCGCCGACGCCCTGGGCCTCAGCGTCCCGGCGATGAAGTCACGGCTGCACCGGGCCAGGGCGGCCGTCCACCACACACTGGAGAGGGGAGCCGGAGATGTCTGACGGCAGGAGTTTCGCGAGCGCGTCGCTGCCCCGCCACCTGCTGCGCGGGGCGGCCGGGTTCGGGGCGCTGGCCGGGGCGGTGGCGCTGCTGCCGCTGCTCGGGCCGGTCAGCCTGCTGCTGGCCCCCGCCGGGCTGCTGGCGCTGCGCGGCTGCCCGGCGTGCTGGGCGATCCAGCTGGCCCAGACGGTCTCGATGGGCCGGTTGCGGCGCTCGTGCGCCGACGGGAAGTGCGAGCTGACCTACGCCGGCCCACGCGGCCCGGTCAGCTCTCCGCGTGGACCCGCGACAGGCTAGTCGTCGCCGGGGATGATCAGGCCGAGGATCCAGCTCACGACGCTGATGATGAGCGCGCCCACGATCGCCGACGGCCAGAAGTCGTCCACGTGGAAGGGGATGTCGAGCTGGCCGGAGATCCAGCTCGTCAGCATCAGCATGGCGCCGTTGATGACCAGCAGGAACAGGCCCAGTGTGAGCACGATGAGCGCGCACCCCAGGGCCTTGACGATGGGCTTGACGATGGCGTTGATCAGGCCGAAGATCAGCGCCACGATCAGCAGCGTGCCCCAGTAGGAGAGCGAGTTCTCAGGGGCGGTGATCCGGATGCCGTCGAGGAGCTGGAGGGCCACCCAGAGGGCGGCCGCTGCCGCCAGGGTTCGGATGATGAATCTCACGCTGATTGATCCTCCCACGTTATCGGCCCCCGGACGAGGGAAAGGTGCGTCCCATGGGGGAGGGAGTGAGATGGAAGCCACTGATCTGGAATCGCTGCCGGCCGCCGAGCTGCACGACCGCGCGGTGCGCTACGCCGTGCGCCACGGGGATCTGGGATTCCTGTGGAACCTGCTGAAGGTGATCCCCGCCGCCGAGGCGGCGTCCGGCCACGAGAAGGAGACCACGGCCGACCTGAGCCGCGTTTCGGCGCTGCTCAGCGACGCCCTCGCCGCGGGTGAGGGCGAGCTGGGCGAGGCGCTGCGCCCCGTCTACCTGGCCTACCTGCGCGAGCACCCCGACGCCTAGCCGGCCAGGCGGGTCTCCGTCCCGCCGTAGCCGGCCAGGCCGGGCGTGCCGAACTCCTGTCCGTCCCGGCTGACGATCAATGTCTCGTACGGTCCCTCCGCCGCCTGTTCCAGCGCGAAGCGCCGGGCCAGGACGGGTCCCATCGCGTACATGGCGGTGGCGTAGCCGTCGGCCACGCCCAGGTCGGGGCCGAGCACGGTGACCGAGCCG
Organism: Nonomuraea sp. NPDC049725; assembly: GCF_040674795.1. Taxonomy (NCBI): domain Bacteria; kingdom Bacillati; phylum Actinomycetota; class Actinomycetes; order Streptosporangiales; family Streptosporangiaceae; genus Nonomuraea; species Nonomuraea sp. NPDC049725. The sequence goes on from NZ_JBFANJ010000009.1 coordinate 323,800, forward strand.
AGCGTGGTCTCCGGCTCCCCGGTGCGCGGGTTGACGATCCCGGAGCCGCCCGAGGTGGCGATGCCGAGGTCGTTGGCGAACAGCACCCGGCGCACCAGCCCCGTGTGCGGGTCGCGGACGCCGACCCGCCAGCGCTTGCCCGGCGCGGCCGAGCCGCGCACCCGGATGTCGCCGCCGGCGTTGATGCGGTGGTCGACGGCGCCGGCGTTGGCCAGCGCGCGGGAGAGGCGTTCCAGCGCCCACCCCTTGATGTAGCCGGACGGGTCGATGACGCCGTCCCTGCGGGCCTCGAACCAGCCGCCGGTCGCCTCGCTCAGCTCGTCGCAGCGGTGCAGCACCTCGATGAGCTCGGGGATCTGCCTGATGGTCTGGCCGCGGTTCAGCCGGGTGATCTGGCTGTCCGGGCTGGTGGCGCCGAACGTCTCCTGCACCCAGCGCAGCCAGGCGAAGGCGTCGTCCAGCAGAGGGGTGAGCTCGCGTTGCGGCAGGGCGGTGCGGATGTCGACGCTGACCTGCGTACCCATGACCGTCTCGACCCGAGCGCTTCCGGGGAAAGTCGTCACCTTTGCCTCCTTGTCCCCAGCTACAGTCCCATATGGCGCGTAATGTCGTGTTAAGCCTATTGCCGGGACTTGACGGTGGTGCTTCTGACCTGGGTCTCCGGCACGGCCAGCCGCGCCAGGGCGCCGCGCACGTACCGCTGGAAGTGCCGCGGCCCGGCCAGCACCACCTCGCGCTCGGCGATGTCGGGCACCTGCCGGCTCAGGCCGGAGGCGCTGACCCGTTCCTTGGCCCGGGGGTCGTGTTCCTGGCCGACGACCAGCACCAGGCCGTACCTGTCCTGGAGGTCGCGCAGCTCTTCGGTCACCCGGTCGGTGCGGTAGACGGCCACGGTGGCGTCGTCCCGGCTCGCCAGCAGGGAGCGGAGCGCGCCGGGCTCCAGGCCGGTGGCGATGAGCACGGTGCCCCGGGTGCGGGCGGGCCCGCGGTGCCCGCGCAGGGTCATCAGCGCCGCGATGCCGTACACGAGCAGGGCCAGGGGCCGCGACGTGCCGAGCAGGACGGCCGCGACGCCGGAGCAGAGCAGCAGAGGAGCCATGTCCACGACTGTGGGTGCCGAACATGAGAACCATCTGAGTAAGGTCTAAAACATGGCTAACGTGCGTGTTGAGCGGACTGATGATGGTGGGTTCAGGGCGACGAACGCCCGCGGCGCCGAGGTGCGCATGGGCGGCGGCACCGACGAGGGCGTGTTCACCCCGGTCGAGCTGCTGCTCGCGGCCGTCGGCGGGTGCAACATCGTGACCGTCGAGCCGCTCACCGCCAAGCGCGGGCACCGGCTGGTGCGGCTGGCGATGACCGTCGCCGCGGACAAGGTCGAGCCCAACCGCCTGGGCCCGGTCACCATCACCTACGACGTCGAGCTGCCCTCGGAGGAGGCCGACGAGGTCTTCAGGGCGGTCGCGGCGCGGGTGCACGAGAAGTACTGCACGGTCGGCACCTCGCTCTCGGAGGGCACCGAGGTCCGTTTGGACATCCCGTAGCCCTGATTAGGCGGATATTAAACTGCGTTATGACGCGTCCGTTGCATAGGGCTCGGTAGTGTCGAAGCAGGTCGGAAGCAGTGCGACCGGCCTGAGAGGACCTACACCGGAGCGGACGCGGAGGGGGACCGCGGTCTGCCAGTGCGGGACCGCCGGCGCCTTTGGGGGAAGGCGCCGGCCTGGACCGCCTTCGGATCGGGGCCGGGCAGTCTTTGGGGGAAGCTGCCCGGCCCCGATTCTTGCGTATCGTACGGTTTCGTGACCAAAGTCCTCATTGACTGTGATCCCGGCATCGACGACGCCATGGCGCTCGCCCTCGCCGCCGGCGCCCCCGGCCTGGAGATCGTCGCCATCACCACCGTCGGCGGCAACGTCGACCTCTCCCTTACCACCGCCAACGCCCTCGCCCTGCGCGAGTTCCTCGGCCTCGGCGACGTGCCCGTCACCGCCGGCAGCTCAGGTGCGCTGCTGCGCCGCACCGTACGGGCCGCCGCCGTGCACGGCGAGAGCGGCCTCGGCGGCGTCGTCCTGCCCGCCCCCAGCCTCACCGTCGCCGACGGGCACGCGGCCGACCGCATCATCGACACCCTGCGCGCCGCCCCCGGCGAGATCACCCTGGTCGCCATCGGCCCGCTCACCAACATCGCGCTCGCCGTGCTGCGCGAGCCCCGGGTGGTCGAATGGGCGCGTGACCTGGTCATCATGGGCGGCTCGTTCACCCGCGGCAACCACAACCCGGCGGCCGAGTTCAACATCCTCGCCGACCCCGAGGCCGCCCAGATCGTGTTCGGGGCCGGCTGGACGGTCAAGATGCTCGGCCTGGACGTGACGCTCACCGCCACCGTCACCTCCGGCGTGCTGGAACGCATGCGGCCGCTGGGCAGGCTCGCCGAACTCCTGGTCCCCGCCGCCCAGTTCTACGGCGAGGTGACCGCCGACGGCGGCCCGGCCATCCACGACGCCTGCGCGGTCGCGTACGTGATGGACCCGTCGCTGGTCACGCAGACCCCGGCGGTGGTGAACGTGGAGACCATCGGCGAGTTCACCCGGGGAATGACGGTGGTCGACTTCCGCCTGCGCGACCGGCAGCCGAACGCGCTGGTGGCGACGGGGCTGGACGTGACGCGGTTCTGGGAGCTGGTGCTGGGGACCTACCGGGAGCTGGCTGACCGGCTCGGATGATCTGATGTGCGGGCAGCCTGCGGCGGCTGGTACAGTTACACCTGTCGCAAGCGCCGCTAGCTCAGTTGGTCAGAGCAGCTGACTCTTAATCAGCGGGTCCGGGGTTCGAGTCCCTGGCGGCGCACCCCGACAGAGCCCCAGTTCAGTTCGCTGAGCTGGGGCTTCTTGCTGTCCGAAGCCCGCCCTGTCACACCGGTACATTGCCGGACATTCACTCTCATGTGACATTCCTGAACCAGAAGGAAGCCGTGGCGCCCCGGCAGCGCTTCGAAGAGCTCTACACGGAGCACTACGCGGCCGTCTCCGGTTACGTCCGCCGTCGCACCGACCACCCGGACGACTGCGCCGACGTGATCGCCGAGACGTTCACCACGGCCTGGCGGCGGCTGGCGGACGTGCCTGCCGGTGACGAGGCCAGGCTGTGGCTGTACGGCACCGCGCGGCGCGTCCTGGCCAACCATCGGCGCGGCGCCCTGCGCCACACGGCCCTGACGCTGCGCCTTCGCGAAGAGCTCGCCGCCGGCGCCGCCGCGGCCGACCGGGTCCCGGCGGGCGCCGGGGCGGCGTTCGCCCGCCTGTCGGAGGACGACAGGGAGCTGCTGTCGCTGGTGGGCTGGGAAGGGCTGGACACCGGTGAGATCGCCAAGGTGCTGGGCTGCTCGCGCGTGGCCGTCCGCCAGCGCCTGCACCGCGCGCGCAAGCGCCTGGCCGCCGAGCTGGCCGCCCACGACATCGACCTGAGCGCGTACGGCACGCGCGCCGTACGCCTTGCCAAGGAGAGCGCATGACCCCCGACGAGGTCGTCAAGAGCCTGGCCCCCGACCCCGGTCCCGGGCTCACCCCGGCGGCCGTGGAGATGCTGACCCGGATCATGGACACCGCCGAGCCCGCGCCGCGCACCCGGCGCCCGCTGTGGCGGCGGCCGATCCTGGCGCTGCCGCTCGCGGCGGCGGTCGCCGCAGGCTGGTCGCTCACGGCCGTGCTGGGCGCCGCCCCCGCCTCCGCGCTGAACATCAAGGACGCCGGCGACCACTATCTGATCGAGGTCAAGGACCTGTATGCCCGGCCCGAGGTCTACACCGCCCAGCTCAAGGAGGCGGGCCTGAACGTCTCGCTCAAGGTCGTGCCCGTCCCCCCTTCCTACGTGGGCGAGATCCACCTCGACACCCCGGGGTGGAGCAAGGGCCCGTTCCCGCACGCGGACAAGATCAGGACGATCGACCGCCCGGAGGGATGCGCCCCCACGCTGAGCTGCCCGATCGGGCTCACCATCGCCAAGGACTTCACCGGCGTCGCCGAGCTCAAGCTGGGCCGCGAAGGCCGTCCCGGGGAGGAGTACCAGGTCGTCACCTCGCTGGGCAGCCGGGGCGAGCTCCTGCACTGCAAGCCGTTCGTCAACCTCCGCGTGGGCGAGGTGCGCAGGACCCTGGCCTCGCTCGGCGTGACGATCACCGAGTTCGCGATCACGAAGCCCGGCTCGGACGGCGAGGACGCGGAGGTCACGACGACGGCGCCCGACTCCCTGTACGTGACCGGCGGCGGGCTGTCCGAGTACGGCAAGGCGTTCCTCGTCGTCAGCGAGGAGCCGATGGACGAGGAGCTCAAGCGGACGATCGACCGCAAGCACGGCTGCTCCGACGGCGACGGAAGCGGCTCGTGAGGGCGCCTGCGGTTACGCTGCTGCTGGTGGCGGCCACGGTCGTGACGCCGTCGCCGCCCGCGCGGGCGAGCGCCGAGCCCCCGGCTCCCGCCGCGGACGAGGTCACGCTCATCACCGGCGACCGCGTCACGGTGACAGGCCGGGGATACCGGGTGACGCCCGCGGACGACCGCGAGGTCAGCTTCTCCGGGCAGGTGCGTGGGGGCCACCTGCACGTGATCCCGTCCGACGCCCGCCCGCTGATCGCCAAGGGCGTGCTCGACCGGCGGCTGTTCGACGTCACCCAGTTACTCCAGTGGGGCTACGGCGATGCCACCAGGAAGGACATCCCGCTCATCGTCCAGTCGGCGAGCGAGACCGCCGACCGGCTGCGGGACGCCGGGCCGGCCCGGCGCCTCGCCGCCGCCGGCCTGACCACGACGCGACTGCCCAAGGCGAGCGCCGCCCGGACCTGGCGGGACCTCGCGGGCGGGGGCGGTCCGTCACTGGCCGCCGGGACGGCCAAGCTGTGGCTGGACGGCCGCCGTGCCTTCACCCTCGACCGCAGCGCCGAGCAGATCGGCGCGCCCACCGCGTGGAGCCAGGGCTTCACCGGCAAGGGCGTCAAGGTCGCCGTGCTCGACTCCGGGTACGACCCCGATCACCCCGACCTGAAGAACGCGGTCAAGCAGTCACGCAACTTCAGCGACGAACCTGACATCCGCGACAACATTGGCCACGGCACCCATGTGACGTCGACCATCGCGGGGGCGGGGGAGAAGTACCGGGGCGTGGCCCCGGACGCGGAGATCGCCGTGGCCAAGCTGGGCAGCCGCACGTTCACCGAATCGGCCCTGCTGGCCGCCATGGAGTGGGCCGCCGTCGAGGTCGGGGCCAAGGTCGTCAACATGAGCCTGGGCGGTTCCGACACACCCGAGCTGGACCCCGTGGAACAGGCCGTGAACGTGCTGTCGGAGCGGACCGGCGCGCTGTTCGTGGTCGCCGCGGGCAACTCCGGCCGCAACCCGGTGAGCAGCCCCGGCAGCGCCGACGCTGCCCTGACGGTCGGCGCCGTGGACCGGGACGGCCGCCTGGCCCCCTTCTCCAGCGCCGGGCCCCGCCTCGGCGACCACGCGATCAAGCCGGACGTCACGGCGCCGGGTGTCGGGATCGTGGCGGCGCAGGCGGGCGGCGCCCACGTCGCGATGGACGGCACCTCGATGGCCGCGCCGCACGTGGCCGGGGCCGCCGCGATCCTCGCCCAGCGCCACCCCGGCTGGACCGGCCCCCGGCTGAAGGCGGCCCTCATGGGCAGCGCGGCGCCCGCGGCGGACGAGACGCCGTACCGGCAGGGCGCCGGCCTGGTCGACGTGGCCCGCGCGCTCGCCCAGCCCGTGGTGGCCGAACCGGGCAGCCTGCACGCGCTCTTCCCCTTCGGCACGGCCGAGCGGGTGGCGACCAGGACCATCACCTACACCAACACCGGCGACGCCCCGGTCACGCTCGGCCTGACCGCCGAGGGCGAGCTGCTCCGCCTCTCCGCGGACCGCGCCGAGGTGCCCGCGCACGGGCAGGCGACGGTCACGCTGACGATCGACGCGAGCGGCAGGCCGACCGGCGCCCGCCCGGGCGTCGTCACCGCCCGGGCGGGCGACCAGGTGATCCGGACGCCGGTCGGCGCGTACGTGGAACCGGAGACCCACCTGGTGACCGTCACGGCCCTGGGCAGGTCCGGCACGCCCGTCGACCCGCTGGTCCACGCCTTCGACCCGGAGACCGGCGTGCAGCACGAGCTGTCCTTCGCCGACGGCCGCGCCGGGATCAGGCTGCCCAAGGGGCGGTGGAGCCTGCTGTCGGACACCTCCGAGCGCGAGGGCACCACCATCGCCCACACCGTCGTCACCGTGGGCGAGACCGACCAGGAGGTGACGCTGGACGCGCGGGCCGGCAAGCAGTTCCTGTTCTCGATCGACGACCCGGGCGCGGTCCAGGACAACGGCTTCGACTTCCAGCTGGAGTCCGGGAAATGGGCCACGGCCTGGCTCGCGTTCACGAGGTACCCGGACCGGCTGTTCGTCGTCCCGGCCCGCGAGCCCGGCCTGAAGTTCCTGATCAGGAACCAGTGGGTGAACGAGGCCACCGGCTCCCTCTACGACCTCGCCCGGCGTCACGTCGGCGGGCTCCCGGGCGATCCCGGCTACGCGGCCGAACGGCGGGAGCTGGCGAAGGTGACCTCGACCTACCGGGCCTCGGGCACGGCGGGCACGGCGACCCCGCTGACGACGGTGCGCCTCGGCAGCGCAAGCAGCATGCCCCTGGCGCCCCCCAAGGACGTGGACCTGCCCGGCACGCTGACCCAGTACCGGACACCCGGCCTCGCCTGGAGCGGCGCGCTCCTGATCGGCACCGCGCTGATCACGGGCGAGGAGCGGATCGCACGCCGAGGCTCCACCAGAGAGCTGTGGAACGCCGCGGTGACGGGCCCGTCGCTCGCCGGGATCCACGCCCGGCGCACCGGCGACCAACTGGTGTTCCGCCCGGCGGCCCTGTTCGCCGACGGCGCCGCCGGGCGGGCCGGGAGCGACGAGGCGGCCACGGGCACGGCGACCGTCACCAGGGACGGGCAGGTGCTCGCCACCGCCGACCTGGCCGGCTGCTGGATCGACTCCCCGGCGTCCTGCGAGATGCGGGCGAAGCTGCCGGCCGGAGCCGCCACGTACACGATCAGCGCGTCCGCGCGCCGGCCGGCCGCGACGCTGTCCACCGCCGTGGACGCCGTCTGGACGGTGCCCTCCGCGCGCACCGGGGAAGAACGGCCGCTGCCCGTGATGGCGATGCGCTTCGGCCCGGCCGGGCTCGGCGCGGTCAACCGCGCCCCCGCCGGATCGCTGACCCGGCTGCCGATGCGGCTGGAGGGCGGCGTCCGGCCGGTGAGCGTCCGCCTGGAGACCTCCACCGACGACGGCGCGACCTGGCGGCCCGTGCGCGCCTCCGGCGCGGGTCCGTCCTGGCAGGCCGCCGTCCGCAACCCGGGCACACCGGGCTACGTGTCGCTGCGCGTCCGGGTCGAGGCGGCCGGCGGAGCCGCCCTCACCCAGACCGTCATCCGGGCGTACGCGGTGGGCCCGCCATAGCCGCGTCGAGCTCGCGCGACGAACGCTGAAGCGGTCCTGGCAGGGTCACGTTGAGGATGGTGGGCCCGCCGTCCGGGCTGTTCAGCAGGAACGACCCGTCGTGCGCCTCGACCCGGCGGCGGATGCCGGTGAGCCCGGGGCCGCTCTCGTCCGCCCCGCCGCGTCCGTCGTCCACCACCCGCAGGCACAGCCGGTCGTCCCGGTGGCGGACGCTGACGACGGCGTACCGGGCCCGGCTGTGCCTGGCGACGTTGGCGAGCGCCTCGGCCACCACGAAGTAGGCGGTGGCCTCGACGGAGGCGGCGGCCCTGACCGGCGGGCCGGCGTCGACGACGCAGGGCACCGGGCAGGCCGCCGCCAGCCCGGTGAGCGCGTCGGCGAGGCTCTTGTCGGTCAGGACGGGCGGCAGGATGCTCCGCACGACGCCCCGGAGCTCGGCGAGCGCCTGCTCGGCGGTGGTCTGTGCCCGTTCGATCGAGGTCATGGCGATGGCCGTGTCGCCGGCCGTGTCGCTGGCTGTGTCGCTCTCCAGCGCCCGCAGCGCGTCCGCGATCAGAGCGTCGACGGCGACGAGGCGGCTCTGCGTCCCGTCGTGCAGCGACCGCTCGATCCGGCGCAGTTCGGCGAGGTGCGCGTCGAGGACGGCGGCGCGGGTCGCGGTGAGCTGCGCCACGCGCAGGCTCAGGTCGACGCCGGGGCCGGGCCGCAGGAGACGCAGGCCGGACCACGCCTGCAGCCGGGACATGCGGGGCGCGAGGAGCAGGGTGAGCGCGATCTCGATCGGGGCCAGCACGGCGACGGCGAGGGCGCTGGGCAGGTCGCTGACCTCCCACATCCCGTAGGTTGCGGCCGTGGCGTCCCCCGCCGGCAGCACCCACCACCACAGCGCGAAGGTCGCGTCCTGGACCGCGTGGACCGGGAAGGTGAGGGCGAGCACGCCCACGAGGATGCCGATGGACGCGTGCACGACCGCCCAGGCCAGCTCGCGCCGCACGGGCGGGTCGGCGAGGGCGGCGCGCAGCCCGGGCGGCGGCGGGGGCGCGGCGATGATCTCGTCCGGGTGCCAGCGCGAGAGCCGGGCCCGCTCCCGGTTGGCGACCGCGCGCAACCCGCGCAGCGCGGCCGGCATCAGCGGCAGCCCGACGCCGACCAGGCAGGCCAGGGCGGTGACGATCACCGTGAGGAGCGCGGCCAGCGCCAGGACTCCCGTGCCTATGCCGCCGACGAGGTGTTCGAGCGCGTCCAGGGTGGCACGGCCCCGGCCGAACACGTCCCAGCGCCAGGCCCATCGCGTCCGCCATCGCGCCCGCGGCAGCCGCGCGGCCCGGCAGCCCTCAGCGACCGTCATGGGAACGTACCTCCTCGGCCACGCAAAGGGCCGTTCGCTGATCAGCACCGGAGGTACGCAGGTTATAGCCGACATGTCACCATGTCAGGGCTTTTGTCATAAGAGAGGGTCAGGCTCACAACCGGTGACGGGGACCGGCGACGCCGTACAGCTCGGCGTGCCAGAGGTCGGAGCCGACCCGCTCCACGCCCGCCGTCAGATGGCGGCGGTAGGTGGTGAAGGGCAGGCCCAGCCGGGTGGCGGCGAGCTGCTGGGTGGGCGGGCCGCTCACGTACGTGACGGCGAGCGCCCGGTGCAGCTTGACCGAGCGCGGGTCGTCGCGCAGGGCGTCGATCGCCTCCCGGAGCAGGTCGTGCAGGGCGGTCGCCGGATCACGCCCGGCCCGCCCGGCCCGCTCGGCGACCAGCCGGGTACGCGTCAGCGGCGAGGCGGCCAGCGCGCCGGGCCGCGAGAAGTGGCGTAACGCCTGCCGGACGGCCTCGCCGAACTCGGCCCGTGACAGCACCGCCAGCCGCCCCGCCCCGCCGCCCGCCTCCGGGGCCGTCGTCCGGCCGAAGCGCTCCAGCCACGCCTGGGGCGGCACCGCCCGCCAGTCGTGGGCGAACAGGTCATAGGCCGCGTCCCCGACGCGAGGCCGGACGTCGATCCTGCCGATGCCGCAGCGCCACAGGTGTTCGTGCGCCTCGCACTCCGGCACCGCCCAGTAGGACCAGGCCATCTGCTCCGACCGCAGACACTCCCCGACGGCCCGCCAGCGCATCATCGCCCTCACCGCCCTGCCGCCCGGCCGTCCCCGTGGCAGCCACATCCTGGCGACGGCCAGGTGCTCGCCCGCGCGCAGGGGCGCCGAGGCCCGCGCGTGCGCCCACGCCGCGGCCACGACCGGGTCGGCCGCGAGTTCCTCCTGGTCCGGTCCCGGCAGCCGCAGCCAGGCGAACCAGGCGACGGGCTCGCCCGTGGCGGCCCGGCGGTAGACGCGGAACGCCTCCGGGCGGCGCCCGGCCCAGAAGGCGGCGCAGCCCGCGGCCTCCTCCCCTTCCGCCTCGGCGACCAGCTCGACCAGGGCCTCGACGTCCGCCGGTGCCAGAGGCTCCTCGCGGAACTCGGCCGTCGAGTGCGCGTCGCGTACGCTCGCCGGCTGGTCGCCGCGGTGGAGGTGGAGCAGGGCCGCCACGGCGCCGGGCACGTCGGGATCGGCCGCCGTCCGGACCTTTCCGGCCAGGTGGGCCCGGACGCGTTCGTGCATGGCGGCGTGCCCCTGCCGGTCCCGCCAGCGGAAGTCGGCCTCCAGGATCTCGCGCACCAGGGCGTGCGGGTACAGCCCGGAGGCGCTCGACTCCATGAACGGCAACCGGCGCAGCCACCGGAACAGCTCCTCGGCGTCGTGCGGCAGCACCGCGCGCAGCAGATCCTCGGTCGTCACGTACGCGTGCGCGCTGACCTCCAGCGCCTGCCGGTGCGCGGCCGAGGGCACCTCGCCCACGAGCTGGTCCAGCAGCGCGGCCACGAGCTCGTGCTCCGGCTCCGCGCCCCCCGACGCCGCGGCCAGCAGCAGCGCCAGCGGATGGCCGCCCGCGAAGGTCAGCACCCGCTCGCGCGACTCCTCGGGCACCCCGCAGGAGTCGAGCAGCGCCCGCGCCTCGGCGGGCGGCAGGTCACGCAGCGGCATGACCCGCAGGGCCCGGGCCCACCCGGGATCGGCGTGCCAGCGCACGTCCGGGGCTTGCCGGCCGGCCAGCACGACCAGCGCCCCCATCCGCACCCTCGACAGGAACTCCTCCCGCAGCCACTCCTCCAGCTCCTGAAGCTGCTCGAAGGCGTCGACCAGCAGGACCGCGCGCGGGTCGCGCAGCACCGGCGCGGCCTCGGCCTCGAACGCCTCGGGCGACGCCACGAGCCCACGGCCGTCGATGTGCACCACCGGACGGTTCGCGGCGGCGTCCTGGACGAACCGCCGCAGCAGCGCGGACTTCCCGATGCCGCCGGGACCGTGCACGTACAGGACGCTGTGGCTGCCGTGCAGGGCCGCGTGGAAGGCCGCCAGCTCCGCCCCCCGGCCGACGAAGGCCTGCTCCCGCGCGAGGTGTACCTGTCGCCCCAGTTGCTCCGGTTCGTAATCGCTCGCCAGGCGCATACGCCTTGCTCCCCCTCGATCAACCGCTACGGACCGAAGGTACGGGCCGCCGGTGCGCGCGGGCGATCCCGCGCACTGCCTCCTGCGGGTACAGCAGGCCGTACCGGCTCCGGAACGGCGGGGATCACGGCCCGAAGGGCAGGGTCACGGCCAGCACGGTGGGCCCGCCGGGCGGGCTGTCCAGGGTGAACGTCCCGTCGTGCGCCTCGACCCGGCCGCGGATGCCGCGCAGCCCGGAACCGTGCCGCTCGTCCGCCCCGCCTCGGCCGTCGTCGGTGATCCGGACCTGGAGCCGGTCGCCCACGCGGCGGGCCTCGACGGCGACGTGCCGCGCACGGCCGTGCTTGGCGGTGTTGGTGAGCGCCTCGGCCACCAGGAAGTACACGGTGGCCTCGACGGAGGCGGCGGCCTTGGCCGGGAGGTCCACGGCCACGGTGCACGGCACGGGGCTGGTCGCGGCCAGGCCGGTCAGCGCGTCGGCGAGGCTCTGGTCGATCAGGACGGGCGGCAGGATGCTCCGCACGACCCCCCGGAGCTCGTCGAGCGACTGCCTGACGGCTTCCTGGGCCCGCACGAGGGGCTCTCCGGCCGTGGACGGATCACGTTCGAGCGCGCGGCGGGCCGCCCCGAGCAGCACGTTGACGGCGACGAGCCGGTTCTGCGTCCCGTCGTGCAGCGACCGTTCGATCCGCCGCAGCTCGGTGGCGTGCGCGTCAAGGGCCGCGGCGCGCGTCGCGGTCAGCTCCGCCACCCGCGAGGTCAGATCCGCGGCGGAATCCGGGGCGTGGCGCAGCAGCCGACGCCCGGGCCAGGCCTGTAAGCGGGCCAGGCCGGGCGCGGCGATCATGGTGAGGGCGATCCACACCGGGATCAGCAGGGCGACGCCGAGAGCGCTGGGCACGTCCTTGACGGTCCACCATCCCCAGGATTCGACAGCGGGCTGGTCCGGCGACAGCAGCAACCACCACAGCGAGAGGGCGGCGACCTTGAGGGCCTGGAGAGGCAGCGTGAGGGCGAGCAGTCCCAGGAGCCCCCCGAGCCCGGCGTGGATCACCAGCCAGCCCAGCTCGCGGCGGACCGTGCGGTCGGCGGCCGCGTCGCGCAGCCGGGAGGGGGTCGTGCCCGGGCTGGTGAGCTCCGGGCCCCAGCGCGAGAGCCGCCGGCGTTCGCGGTCGGCGACCTCCCGCAGCTCGCGCAGCGCGGCGGGCACCAGCAGCAGCCCCACGCCGACCAGGCACAGCAGCGCGGTGGCGGTCAGCAGCAGCAGCGCGATCATGGCGACGATCCCCGTGCCCATGCCGCCGACGAGGTGTTCGAGCGCGTCGACCGTGGCACGGCCACGGGCCTGCACGTCCCAGCGTCCGCCCGGACGCCGACGATCCCCGCGATCGTCGACCGTCATCCACACTCCCACGACTGAGGACCGGACGCTCCGCGGAGGTGGAGCAGGCGGGCATGCAACGGTATAGCAGGCTATATCCGGACTAGTTACCTCAGCAGGAATTCATCATGAATTGTGGCAGTCAGCAGCCATTCGCCTGGGCAATCCGAGCCGCCTAACGCCCGGAAATGGCCGAAGATGGGGGCATACGGCGATCTTCGACCTCGGGGGACCACGCGTGCTTTCTGAACGGTACGTACTGCTGGACCAGCTCGGCAGCGGCGGCACGGGCACCGTGTGGCGGGCGACCGACCAACTCCTGGGCCGTACGGTGGCGGTGAAGGAGATGCACCTCCGGACGACCGGCCAGACCCGCGCCGCCCAGCTCACCAGGGCCCACCGGGAAGCCCAGGTCATCGCCCGGATCTCGCACCCGAACGTCCTCGGCGTGCACGACCTCCTGATCCACGACGAGCGGTTGTGGCTGGTGATGGAGTACGTGGACGGCCCCTCGCTGAAGGACCACCTCGCCGCCGCCGGCCCGATGAGCCCGGCCGACGCCGCGACGATCGGCCTGCAGCTGCTGTCCGCGCTGGAGACCGTGCACGCCGCCGGCGCGCTGCACCGGGACGTCAAACCGGCCAACGTCCTGCTGCGCCGCGACGGCAGGGTGGTCCTGTGCGACTTCGGCATCGCGGCGCTGACCGGGACCGACTCGCTCACCGAGACCGACGCGGTGGTGGGGACGCTCGAGTACATCGCCCCGGAGCGGCTCCGCGGACAGCCCGGAGGGCCGCCCAGCGACCTGTTCTCGCTCGGCGTCACCCTGTGCGTGCTGGTGTCGGGCCGGTCCCCGTTCGCCCGGCCGGAGCCCGCCGGGGTGCTGCACGCCATCGCCCAGGAGGCGGCGGACCTCCCGCCCGCCGCCGGGCCGCTGACCCCGCTGCTCGAAGCCCTGCTCCGCAAGGACCCGGCCCACCGACCGTCCATCGCGGAGGCGAGCGCGATGCTGCGGCCCTTCGCCTCGACGACGCCGACCGTGCCCGACCTGCCGACCCACCCGCGACGACGATCCCGCGCCGTGCCGCGCCGCCGGCTGCCCGGCCTGGTGGCGATCACGGCCGCCGTCGTGCTCACGGCCGCCGTGGCCGCGGTCGCGCTCACGAACCGCGCCCCGGACGACACCCCCGCCGCCGCGGCGGCGACGACGAGCCCCGCCACCCCGCCGGCCAGTCAGCCAGCCACCCAGCCCGCCAGTCCGTCCGCCACCCCCAGCGCCACGGCCGCCGAGCCCCTGCGGCGCGTCCACGCGGTGATGCCCGTCCCCGACGACCCCGAGCTGAACGCCCCGAGCGGCTACTGGCTGTTCTCCGGCGACCGCTACGTCCGGGCCCGTCTCTCCACCCGGGGTTACCCGATAGGCGAGATCCTGCGAGCCGCCACGCCGCTCCGGACGTGGGACGACACCTTCGAGGACCTGCCCGCGTTCCGGGACCGGATCGACGCGACGTTGCGGGTCCCGGGCTCCCCCGACGAGTACTGGGTCTTCTCCGGCCGCGAGTACGTCCGCATCCGCCTGGCGGGCCCCGGCCAGGCGTACGACGACACGCTGGTGGCGGGGCCGCGACCCCTCAGCGACTGGGCGGACGCGTTCGGCGACCTCGCCGACGACGGCATCGACGCGGTGGTGCGCACCCCGGACGACCCGGAGCAGTACTGGGTGTTCTCCGGAGACAGGTACGTCCGGGCCAGGCTGGACGGCGAGGGCCCCGGCGGTGAGATCACCCGTGGCCCGGCGCGGCTCGACGGCTGGCCCGGCACGTTCCACAAGGTCCCGGCGTTCAGGCAGGGCATCGACGAGATGCTGCCGGTGCCGGGCGAGGCGAACGACTACTGGGTGTTCTCGGGCACCCGGTACATGAAGATCCGCGTCACCGACGTCGCCTACGAGGACTCGGTGCTGACAGGGCCGAGGCCCATCCGCGACTGGTCCGCGCTCGGCTGAGCCGGGGCCGTCCCTCACCGGACAGTTTTCGGTCAGTGAATGGGTCTGTCGCGTGGACAGCCGAGGACTCTAGCGTCCCTCCGGTCCGACGGGGTGTCGGGATGCAGGGGAACGAGGGAGTCTGCGTTGAAGAGCAAGACCACCGGCGTGCTGGCCGCGCTGCTGGCCGTCGTCGCGGCCACGGGAACCAGCGCGTGCGCGGCGGGCAAGACCGAGACGGCCGGGAGCGCCGGGGGGTGCGACACGAGCAAGGGCACGCTCGTCGTGGGCGTGATCGCGCCGATGTCGGGCAAGCTGTCGGCGATCGGGCTCGGCATCCGCAACTCGGTCCAGCTCGCCGTCGACCAGGCCAACGCGGCGTGCGCGGTCAAGGGATACCAGCTCGCGATGGACGCGCAGGACGACGAGGCCAACCCGGACAAGGGCGCCGCGGCGGCCCAGCGTTTCGCCGACGACCCCAACGTCGTGGGAGTCGTCGGCTCGTACAACTCGGGCGTGGCGCGGGCGATCCAGCCGAAGATCGCCGCCGCCAAGCTGCTGCTCATCTCGCCGGGCAACACCGACCCGGTGCTGTCCAGGGGCGCCGACTTCGCCACCGCGCCGAAACGGCAGTACGGCAACTACTTCCGCGTCGTCGGCACCGACGACCTCCAGGGCCCCTTCAACGCCCGCTACATGGTGCAGAAGGAGGGGAAGAAGAAGCTGGCGATCATCACCGACGGCAAGGCCGTGGGAGAGAGCAGCGCGACGGAGTTCGCCAAGGAGGCCGAACGCCTCGGCGCCCAGATCGTCATCCGCGAGAAGGTCAACGAGAACGACAGCGACTTCTCCAGCGTGCTGACCAAGGTCAAGACGCTGAACCCGGAGGCTATCTTCGTCGGTTCGGAGTATCACGTGGCCGGCCCGCTCAGCAAGCAGGCCAGGGACCTGGGGCTGAACGTGCCCGTCTCGGGCACCGACGGCCTGTTCGACCCCCAGTTCATCGCGCTCGGCGGCAAGGACGGCGACGTCGCCACCTCTGTCGGCGCGCCGATCGACAAGCTGGACAGCGGCAAGGCGTTCGTGGACGCGTACAAGAAGAAGGGCTTCTCCGACGGGTACGGCGGTTTCGGGGCCTTCGCCTTCGACGCGGCCAACGTCATCGTCGCCTCGGCCGGCAAGGTGACCGCGAGCGGCGGCTGGAGCGGCGGGCTCGAACAGCGCGCCGAGCTGATCAAGCAGGTCCAGGAGTACCGGACCGACTCGGGCGCCAACGGCACGATCGGATTCGACCAGTACGGCGACAGCGTCAACAAGATGTTCACCGTGTACAAGGTCACGTCCGGTGCGTGGAAGGACGTGCTGAGTGACCAGTTCGAGGCGAAGTAAGCCGTGTCCACTCTGGCGCAGCAGATTGTTAACGGTCTGGTGCTGGGTGCGCTGATCGGCTTGATCGCGCTCGGCTACACGATGGTCTACGGCATCGTCCAGTTGATCAACTTCGCTCACGGCGAGGTGTTCATGGTGGGCGCGTTCGGCGCCCACTTCGTCTCCCTGCGTCTGCTGCCCGCGGACACGCCCTGGTACACGGCGCTGCCGGTCATGTGCGTGACGGCGGTGGCCGTCTCCGTGGCGGTCGCGGTCGCGGTGGAGAGGCTGGCGTACCGGCCGCTGCGCGGCGCGCACAAGCTGGCGCCGCTGATCACCGCGCTCGGGGTGTCCATCCTGCTGCAGGAGGTGGTGCGGGTCTTCTACCCCGGCGCCACCGCGCCGCTGGCCTTCCCGCGCGCCTTCCCCGACGGGCACCTGGTGCTCGGGCCGGTGACGGTCCTGTGGACCGGCGTGCTGGCCCTCGCCGTCGCCCCCCTGCTGGCCGCCGCGCTGCACCTGTACGTGGAGCGCTCCCGCCTGGGACGCGCCATGCGCGCCACGGCCCAGGACGCCGAGACCGCCCGGCTCATGGGGATCGACCCGGACCGGGTGATCCTGGCGACGTTCGTCCTCGGCGCGGCGCTCGCGGGGGCGGGCGCCGTCCTGTACGGCATCCACTACACGCAGATCGACACCGCCATCGGCTTCCAGAACGGCATCTTCGCCTTCACCGCGGCCGTGCTCGGCGGCATCGGCAGCATCCGCGGCGCCATGCTCGGCGCGCTCTCCATCGGCCTGGTGAAGTCACTGGCCGGCCAGTACGCCTGGGGCGGCGCCCAGTACGACTACGTGTGGGTCTTCGCACTGCTGATCCTGGTCCTGATGTTCCGCCCGCAGGGCTTCCTCGGCCGGCCGGAGAGGGTGCGGGCATGACGTCCTCCTTCGTCCGGGACCGCCCGGTCACCGAAGCGCCGTCCCCGCGTGAGCCGCGCTCCGCCTGGCGTTCCGCGCCGGGCGCCGCGCTGGTGCTGCTCGGGGCGCTGTCGCCGTGGGCGTCGGCCGTCATCCCCGGCGGCGCCTATCCCGGCCTGGCCACGCTGCAGTTCTTCGACGCCCCGTACCTGGTCACCGGCTTCCGCCTGCACCTGCTGCTCCTGGGGCTGGCCGCGATGCTGCCCCGCGCGAGCCGGGCCGCGGGCGCGGGCGCGGCCGTCATCGCGCTCGTCCACACCGCGTTCCTGGCCGCGCTCGGCGTCCTGTCGTTCGGCGGGCCGGTGACGCTGGCCGGAGGCGCCCTGCTGATCTGGCTGGGCCGGAGGGAACCGGCCCCCACGTGGAAGCTTCCGTCCCGCGCGCTGGCCTGGCCGATCCTGGTGGCGGCCTTCGCCGCCCTGCTGTGGGCGGTGTCGGCGATGCTGACGGCGGGCGGGCAGAGCCGGGCGACCAACCCGCACGGAGGGGCCGAGTTCCTGTCGTTCCTCGGATTCGCCGTCGGCCTGTTCGGCATCCTGTCCGCGTACGGGGTGCTCTCCTGGCTCTCGGCCCTGGCCGAACGGCACCGGGCCTTCAGCCTCACCGTCCTGCTGGCCTGCGCCATGCTCCTGCCGCTCACCGAGGCCGGAACCGGCTACTGGATGACGGTGGCCTCCACCATCGGCATCTACGCGGCCACCGCGATCGGGCTCAACATCGTCGTGGGCCTGGCAGGGCTGCTCGACCTCGGCTACGTGGCCTTCCTCGGCATCGGCGCCTTCACCGCCGCGAACCTGGCCCACGTGGTGTCCTTCCCGGTCGCGGCGCTCGCGGGCGCGGTGGTGGCGGGCCTGCTCGGCGTCGTGGTGGGCGCGCCCACCCTCCGCGTGCGGGGCGACTACCTGGCGATCGTGACGCTCGCGTTCGGCGAGATCTTCTTCCGGGCCGCGCAGAACGACATCGGCGGGCTGACCGGCGGCGCCAACTCCATCCCGGGGATCCCGCCGATCACCCTCTTCGGGCAGGGCTTCGACCAGCCGGTCGGCGGGCTGCCCGCCGGCTTCCTCTACTACGCGCTGACCGTGCTCCTGGTCGCCGGCACGATGGCGGTCCTGGCCAACCTCAAGCACAGCCGCACCGGCCGGGCCTGGCTGGCGATCAGAGAGGACGAGGACGTCGCCAGGGCGATGGGCGTGCGCACCGGCCGGGCCAAGATCCTGGCCTTCCTGGTGGGCGCCACGCTGGCGGGCCTGGCGGGCGCGGTCTTCGCGCACAAGCTCGGCACGGTCGGCTACGAGAGCTTCGACTTCAGCGAATCGGTCACCTTGCTGGCAGCGGTGATCCTCGGCGGCATGGGCACGGTGCCCGGTGCGCTCGTGGGCGCCTCGCTGCTGTTCGTGCTGCCGGAGAAGCTGCGCGAGTTCAGCGATTACCGGCTGATGCTCTTCGGGCTCGCCCTCATCCTCATCATGCGTTTCCGGCCCAAGGGGTTGGTGTCCTCATGACTCTCGTCGCAGAGCGCCTGTTCATGTCCTTCGGAGGCCTCCTCGCGCTGGACGACGTCTCGCTCACCGTGCCCGACGGCGGCGTGGTCGGGCTGATCGGCCCCAACGGCGCCGGCAAGACCACCCTCTTCAACTGCCTGACGGGCCTGTACGCACCCACGTCCGGACAGGTGGTGCTGAACGGGCGGCCGCTCGTGGCCGACGCCGCCGAGGCGGCCCGCGGCGGCATCGCGCGCACCTTCCAGAACATCCGCCTGTTCTCCGAGATGTCCGTCCTCGACAACGTGCTCGTCGGCCGGCACACCCGGATCAGGCAGAGCCTGCTGAACGCGCTCCTGCACGGCCCCGGGTTCCGCAGGAGCGAGAGGGAGGCCGTCGAACGCGCCCGCGCCGAACTGGCCTTCGTCGGGCTCGACCCGGCCGGTCAGGCCCCCGCCCGCAGCCTGGCGTACGGGGACCAGCGGCGCCTGGAGATCGCCAGGGCGCTGGCGGGCGACCCGTCGGTGCTCATGCTGGACGAGCCGACCGCCGGCATGAACGCCACCGAGACGGCCGCCGTCAGCCGCCTGATCGACGCCATCCGCCGGCGCGGGATCTCCGTGGTCGTGATCGAGCACGACACCAGGTTCATCTTCTCCCTCTGCGACCACGTCCACGTGCTTGTGCGCGGCCGCCTGCTGACCAGCGGGCCGCCGGAGACCGTACGCGCCGACCCGCGCGTCATCGACGCCTACCTAGGAGCGGCCTGATGCTCGAAGTGAACGGACTCGCGGTCGCGTACGGCGCGATCGAGGCGGTCAAGGACGTCGGCTTCACCGTCCAGGAGGGGCAGATCGTCTGCCTGGTCGGCACCAACGGCGCGGGCAAGAGCACCGTGCTCAAGGCCGTGTCGGGCCTGCTCCGCCCGCACCGCGGCGAGATCCGCCTCCGGGGCCGCCCCATCCACCACCTGCCGGCGCACGCCGTCCTCGCCGCCGGCGTCGCGCACTGTCCCGAGGGGCGTCGCCTGTTCGCCGGCATGACCGTCGAGGAGAACCTGCGCCTGGGCGGCCACCTGCGCCGGGACCGCCACGTCGCGAAGGACATGACCCGCGTCTACGACCTCTTCCCCGTCCTGGGGGAACGCCGTACGCAACGGGCGGGCCTCTTCTCCGGAGGCGAGCAGCAGATGCTGGCCATCGGCCGCGCCCTGATGGCCCGGCCGGCGCTGCTCATGTTCGACGAGCCCACCATGGGGCTGTCGCCCATCATGATCCGGCGCATCCTCGACACCATCGCCCTGCTCCGGAACCAGGGGACGACGATCCTCATGGTCGAGCAGAACGCCCTGGCCGCTCTCATGCTGGCCGACCACGGCTACGTCATCGACCTCGGCCGGACCACCATGTCCGGGCCGGGCACGGACCTGCTGGCCGACCCGCGCGTCCGCGCCGCCTACCTCGGCTGACCGCGGCGCCCGTCTCTAGCGCGTGCCGGGGCGGGCGGGTGTGAGGCGGACGGGCAGGGCGCGGACGAAGTCGCCGTGCGGCTGCCCGTCCCGGACGACCGGCCCGGTGACCTCGATCTTCGCGAACCGCTCGACGAGCAGCCGCACGGTCTCCTCGATCTCGACGAGCGCGATCAGGCGTCCCAGGCACGCGTGCCGCCCGGAGCCGAAGTTCAGCACGGGTCTCGGATGCGTACGGCCGATCCGGAACCGCTTCGGGTCGGTGAAGACCGACGGATCGTGGTTGGCGGCGATCACCGAGGCGAACAGCCACGTGCCCGAGGGGATCGCCAGCCCGGCGAACTCCTGGTCCGCGCTCCCGAGCCTCGGGTCCGACCAGACGTTCGGACGCGCCCGCAGGCTCTCCTGGACCGCGCTCGGGATCAGTGTGGGGTCCTCGCGCAGCAGGCGCCACTGGTCCGGATGCGCGGCGAGCGCCATGACGGTGTGCGAGAGGGCCGCGCTCGTGTTGTCCGTGCTGGCCGTCAGCAGCGTGAAGAGGATTTCGAGGATCTCCTCCGTGGTCGTCTCGCCCCGCCGCTCCGCCACGAGGAGCTGGGAGAGCACGTCGTCGCCTGGCTCGGCGCGCCGGCGTTCGATGTGGGCGCGGGCGTAGTCCACCAGCGTGCGGGCGCCGCGTTCGATCTCGTCACGATGGCGGGGATCGGCGCGGAACGCCTTGAGCAGCATGTCCGAGCAGGCCGCGACCAGCTCGTGGTCCTCGGCGGGCGCGCCGATGAGATGACAGAAGTACGCGGCCGGCACGTGGGGCGCGACGGCCTTGGCGAAGTCGAACTCGTCGCCCGGCAGGCTGTCGAGCAGCCCGGCGGCGATCAGGCGCGCCACGCCCCGGGAGCGCTCGATCACCACCGGGCCGAGCAGCGGCCCCAGCAGCCGGCGCTGGCGCCGGTGGGCCTCACCCTCGAGCGCCGCCGTGTTCGCGACGCTGTAGCGGTACGCGACATCGCCCGGATTCAGCCCGCAGGCGGTGAGCAGCTCGGCGAAGCCCACCGTGAACCGCTCGTCACGCAGCAGTGACCGCGCCAGGTCGTAGCTGAGGAACTCCACCCCGCGCGGGCTCCGGGCGACGGGGACGCCCGGCCCGAGCGCCTCGATCATGCCCAGCGGGTCCGAGACGTAGTCAGCGGAGTACACGTCGAGGAAAGGCAAACTGTCGATGTCCCGTGTGAGGTCGCGCATCTGATCCCCCTGATCTCCATCGCGAGCGGGCTCCGCCGAGCCCGCCGACCGGATCGAGCCTGTCAGCGCGAGCGCGGCATGATCCATCCCGCCTGCGCTACCTCCACCGGTAGCGCAGCCTGTCGGCCGGAGACGCTTCGGGTGGCGTGAGCCGATCCGGTCAGACGCCGACCTCGTAGGGGCGCACGTCCACGGTGTCCTTCCAGCCGGCGTCGGTCGGCAGGGGCGGTCCGCCGTTGCGCGTCAGCAGGTGGAGGTGCACGGGATGGTGGAAGTCGCTGGTGAACCGCCAGGAAGACGCGCGCGGCCACGGCCTCTCCGGGAGGCTCGACCGCCGACAGCCGACGGCACCGCGCTGTCGTCGGCCGCCCGGTGCCAGGCCCGGTCCGGACCGGCTGACCGACAGGGAACGCGAGGTCCTGACGCTGGTGGCGACCGGCCTGTCCAACGAGGAGATCGCCACCCACCTGACCATCAGCCACGCCGCCGCGAAGACCCGCGTCAGCAGGACGATGTCCAGGCTGGGCGCAAGGGGCCGCGCCCAACTGGTCGTCCACGCCTACGAGCCGGGCCTGGTCACCCCGGGCGCCCGTTGGTCGCCCCGCCCGGTCCGCGCGGGGCGCGCGGCCCGGCCGTAGGGTTGAGCATGATCGAGCAGCGCGCGAAAGGCCGGTAACGGATGCGGGTGATGGTCGCCGACGACTGTCTGCTGTTCCGCGAAGGGCTCGCCCGGCTCCTCACCGAACGCGGGTTCCAGGTCACGGGCCAGGCGGGTGACCCGGGGTGGCTGATCAGCCTCGTCCGTCAGGACCCGCCCGACGTGGTCGTGGTCGACGTCCGCATGCCGCCGACGTACACGGCCGAAGGTCTCGACGTGGCGCGGGAGCTGCGTGACGCCTATCCCGGGCTGGGCGTGCTGGTCCTGTCGCAGTACGTCGAGACGCACCACGCCGGTCAGCTCTTCGGAGAGGACGGCGGAGTCGGCGGCGCGGGCTACCTGCTCAAGCACCGGGTCAACCGGCTGGACGACCTGGAGAGCGGCGTCCGGCGCGTCGGGGCGGGCGGCCTGGTCCTCGATCCGTCGGTGGTCGACCGGCTGCTGCGGCGCCGGCGGACGCGAGATCCGCTCGACGAGCTGACCGGCCGGGAGCGCCAGGTGCTGGGCCTGATGGCCGAGGGGCGTACGAACGCGGCCATCGCCAAGGCGATGAGCGTGACCGTCAAGACGGTCGAGGCGCACGTGCGCAACATCTTCGACCGGCTGCACCTGGCGCTCACGGACGACGACAACCGCAGGGTCCTCGCGGTCCTCGCGTATCTACGGCGCTGATCAGCCGTTCTGGCCCGCCTTCAGCGGCGTCCTGGCGGTGGGCAGGAGGACCTGCCCCGTGACGAACTCGGTCCACAGGCCGAAGCGGAGTTCCCCGCCCGTTCTCGCGGTGGTCTCGGCGAAGCCGACGGTGCGCCCGTGGTGCCGGCGGGTGGCGCCGAAGGAGAGCTGGAAACGGGTGGTGCCCACGCGGTCCTGGGGTGGGACGGCCGTGGGCGGCACGATCTCGTCCAGCGCCCATCGGTAGTCCTTCCGGTACGGGGACGTGACCCGTTCCAGCGTCTGCTCCAGGATCACCCCCGAAGCCGGCAGCACCACCAGCACCCCGGGTGACCGCCCGATCCGCGTGTTGAAGGCGTGTACCTCCTGCGGCTCGCCGCTCGGGAACTCGCCACGGCCGCCTCCGATTCGCGACCCGGCCGGGCACGCCCGCACCCCCTGCTGCTCGATCACGGCGCGAGCGCACGTGGGGAACGCCTCGGGGTTGAAGCTCACCGAACGATCGAACAGGAAGACGAACCGCCGTGGCCCGGCCGGGACGTCGCCGGTCGCGGCGCGGCTGCGCCGGTCGAAGGCGATCGTCACGCTCCGGCCGGCCCCGCGAGTCGCCGTCACCGACAGCGAGTCGATGTTGTCCGTGGCTTCGACGTCGGGCTCGTACGGCCGCTGCGGCCCGCCCGGAGCGGGGTCCGGCGGGGTGGCGTCGGCAGCCGCGGCCTGCGTGAGCACGCTCAGGGCCGCGAACGCGGCGGCCGCGGTCAGAACGCTCTTCATCCTCATGAAACCTCCAGATGTGGAACGGCGACGGCGGTCACGCGCACGCGTCGGACCCAGGGGAGATGGCTTGCCCACGACCGCCGGCGGGCTCGGTGTGATCATGCTCGCTCGCGTGCGGGGTGGTGAACAGAGGGATAACCCTGTGTCGCGGGGTCAGGGACGGGCAGGCTCGCTGTCACACGGGTGCCCGCACTCGCGGGGCTGTGCACGCGCACGTGGCCGCCGATGGCGGCGGCCCGGTCGGCGAGCCCGCGCAGGCCGCTGCCCGACGGGTCCGCGTTCCCGGCGCCGTCGTCGCTCACGATCAGGACCAGCCGGCTGCCCTCGTCCCGAAGCCGTACGACGACCTGCGAGGCCCTGGCGTGTTTGGCGGCGTTGGCGATGGCCTCGGAGGTGAGGAAGTAGGCGGTCTCCTCGACACGGGAGGGCAGCCGGCGCGCGGGCAGGTCCTCCAGAACGACGGGCAGGGCCGCGCGTTCGGCCAGCGACTCCAGCGCGGGCCCGAGGCCGGCGTCCGCCAGGATCGCCGGGTAGACGCCACGGGCCAGCTCGCGCAGCTCCTCCAGGGCCGCCTCCAGCTCCATCATCGCCCGGTTGAGCGCCGCCCCGGCTTCCGGCGGTTCGGCCAGGCGTGTGCGTGCGAGCGTGAGTGACATGCCGACGTTCACCAGGCGCTGTTGCGCGCCGTCGTGCAGGTCGCGTTCGATGCTGCGGCGCCCGGCGTCCATCGCCTCGACCACCTTGCCCCTGGCGTCCTTCACCTCGCCGTGCAGGTGCTCGTTCTCCGCGAGCAGCCCGCGTACGCGCGTGTTGCCCGCGCAGATCACCCGGACCATGACCTCGATCGGCCAGGTCACCAGCGCGGCCAGGAGCAGCCCGAGACCGGGCACGGGCAGGAACAGCTCCATCGCCGTCACTCCGCCGGCCAGCCAGCCGAGGAGGCTGATGAGCAGCCCCGCCGCGGTGAAGGGGAAGCCGGGCGACGAGGCGAAGACCGCGTAGGCGAAGACCACGAACAGCACCCCGGGCGCCAGGTCGCCGATCCCCGCCAGGACAGGGTGGTCGAAGGAGCGCAATCCAGCCGTGAACCAGGTGAACCCGATCGCGACCGTCCGCCGCCCCAGCGAGCTCACGTGCCGCTGCGACCAGACGATCAGCCCCATGACGATGTAGACCCATGCCGCCCATAAGGGTCCCGCCACCCCGGCCAGGTCCCAGAGCGGCGCGGCGTGCGGGTCGTCCAGCCAGCCGGTGCCGGCGACGTACACGACGCTGGCGAGAACGGCCAGCGCCACGATGCCGTACCTGGTTCTGAATGTCATGAACCCTCCTTCGCAGAGATCACGCCGATCGGCACCCATGACATCAACTACCACCGCAAAGTCGGCGAAAGCCGCCATCCGGGCGGCGACATCTAGGGATAACCCCATGGCCGGCGTCGCGGCGGACCACGACGATGGCATCTCCCGGACGCGCATGAAGTGAAAGGCGATGAGGAGTCTCCCGATGACAAGGCATGTCGCAGCTCTGACAGGGGTTCCGGCTCTCGTGATAGCCCTGACGGCCTGCGGTGCGGTGGGCGGGCCCGGCGGCGGTGGAGAGCGCCAGGACGGCGCTCGTGCGGCGAACTCCACCGGGACCTCCGCGGCCCGGCCGAGTTCGTCGGCGTCACCCGAGACGACGACCACCACCACACCGGCCGTATCTCCGTCAGCCCTTGCCCCGATCGCGTCTCAGCGGTTCGAGCGTGAGGGGCGCGACATGACCGTGACCATCACCCAGCTCCAGCGGGAGGGGAAGATGACCACGCTCAGCCTCACGATCAGCAACGAGGACGGGCCCTCCTGGCGCATCGGCAACGACCTGGGCAAAGGACCGACCGACTACACGGTGGGCGGACTCTCCCTGGTGGACGCCGGCAACGCCAAGCGGTACCGGCCCGGACGCACCGGCCACTTCGCCTGTCTGTGCTCCACGACCAGCGGCAGCGTGGTCATCGACGAGGGCGAGAGCCTTCCCTTCTACGCGACGTTCGCCGCTCCGCCCCCGGACGTCACCAAGGTGCACGTCGAGGTCCCGGGCTTCGGAATCATGAGCGATGTCCCGATCGCGTGAGCCGGTCACGGCCACTTCGGTGACCGAGGCCCGGGCGGCGCGCCGACGGCTGGCTCTGAGCCTCGGAACGGCGTCGATGCTGCTGCTCACCACGTACACCCCGGCCTCAGCCGGGACCCGGGCAGACGACGTCTTTCCCGTTGAGGACATCAGGCACCTCGTCGAGAACGTCCGGCTCACCGTGGAGTCCCTGGACGCCTCGGAGAGCGAGACCCGCGACGACAGGACCGTCACCGTCACCCTGACCAGCGACGTGCTTTTCGCCTTCGACAAGTGGGAGGTGACCGGGGCAGCCAGGACCCGGCTGGCGAGGATCGCGGACAGCATCAGGACCGACGCGCCCGACGGCGTCATCGAGATCGCCGGGCATACCGACGACCAGGGCTCGAAGGCCTACAACCGCCGCCTGTCCCAGCGTCGCGCCGAAGCCGTGCGCGGCGTCCTCGCCGGGTTGCTCTCCGGGCGGTCCGTCACGTTGAGGGCCTCCGGCCACGGCGAGACCAGGCCGCGGGTGCCCAACATGGTCGGCAACCGGCCCAGCGCCGAGAACCGGGCGCTCAACCGGCGCGTCGAGATCGTCTACGAGGCGAGCCGATGACCACTCCACCGTGTGCCCGGCCGGCCGGTGGTACCCATGCCTGTTCTTTCCGTCGAACATCTTTTACGACGTGAAATATCTTGGTGTGCGAGAAGGCGGCCTTGTCTGTCGAGCGGAACCCCGGCTCGGATCGCCGGGCCGGGGTTCCGTCGTGCCGTGGGGTCAGGAGAAGACGACGGAGCGCACCAGGAGGCGGTCCGAGGCTCCCGCGCCGGGGCGCAGGCTGTAGTAGACGTCGCCCGCGCAGCCGCGCTCCAGGAAGACGGTGGCCGTCGCGTCGGTCAGGTTCTTGGGCGCGTAGGCGGCCGACGTGCCGTCGGAGCCGGCGCCCTGGATGTCGATGCACGTCCGGCTCGGCGGGTTGTTGATGAAGCCGACGGCGTCGTACCCGTCGGCGGTCTGGTACGAGTAGCGGAACTGGCCCGTGGCGGCCCAGGCGGAGCCGGGAACCGCCAGGACCAGCATGAGGGCGCCGGCGGCGGCGGCCAGAGCGGAGTGCGAACGCATGGTTCTCCCCTTCACGGAGTAACGACATCGGACACAGAGAGTAATCGTACACTTACAGTCCGTGTCAGGGAGTTGCTCGGCCGGATGCGGCATAGTGGGCGGCCATGGCGAGAAAGCTCGGAGTCTTACTCGTGTCGTCGATGCTCGCCGGGTGCGCCGCCGCAGGGCCGGGCCCCGCCGCGCCGACACGCCCGCCCACGCCGGAGCCCGCGCCGGAGTCTGCGCCGGAGTCCGTGCCGGTCTCGGTGACCCCGGCCGCCGCGCCGCCGTCGCGGCCCCGGTGCTCCGGCAAGGCCGAACCCGGTGACGTGAACGGTGACGGCTACGCCGATCTGGCGTTCGTCCGGACGGGCGCTGACTGGCGGGAGCCGGCCCAGCTCGTGGTGGTGCACGGGTCGGCGCGCGGGCTCGACCCGGCCACCGCCTACGTCGCCGGTGACGGCGCCATGTCCGGCGAGGTGCCCCCGCAGTTCGCCGACCTCGACGGCGACGGCTGCGCGGACGTCGTCATCCCCGACCGGTCCCTGATGATCTTCTGGGGCGGCCGGGGCCCGGCCGCCGTCCTGCCGTACGGGAGTCACTCCGGCGTGGCCGACCTCGACGGCGACGACGCCGCCGACCTGCTGGCGACCACGTCGCGTCCCGACGGCACCGGCGGCAGGCTCGTCCGCCTGCACGGCCCGTTCACCAGGTCCGGCGAGCCCGCCCGCCGGAGCGGCCGTCCGCTCCCCGAGGGCGAGTGGCCCGGCAGGATGGTCACCGATCCGTACGGGCCGGACCTGGTCGTGTACGGGCCCGACGACGGCGAGCAGGCCCACGCCTGGCTGCTGACCGGCAAGGACTTCCGCGAGGTGGCCACGGGCAGCTCGGCGGTGTTCGGCGACTTCGACGGCGACGGCCGCCGCGACGTGGCGATCGGCGACAGCGGAGCACGCAACAACGAGCCGGGCATGGAGACGGAGGACCCGTCGGTCGAGGGCATCACCCGCGTCTTCTACGGCGGCGCGGACCGCGAGCCGCAGGTGCTCGACGGCGTCCGGGGCAGCCTGCACGCCGGCGACCTGACCGGCGACGGCGCCGACGACCTGGTCTCCGGCGAGGTCATCGGCATGCACGCGCGGGTCGTCGGCGGGGCCGAGATCCTCACCGGCTCCCCGGCGGGCGTGCGCCGCCCCGGCCTGTCGTTCAGCCATCGGGGCCCCGAGCGCGGCCCGGCGGGCAAGCGGCTCAAGGACTGGGAGCGCGGCTCGATCAGGACGTGGTCGGTGGGCGACCACGACGGCGACGGCCGGGCCGAGGTGATCCGCGTCTGGCAGGGCGGCCAGGGCCGCGCCCGCTTCTGGCGCGTCGACGGCGCGGGGGCGACGCTGCAGGTGTTCGACCTGGCGGGCAAGGGCGGCTGACCAGAGGGGCGAAGTCTTTGCCGGTGTCGCACGGCGGCTTGAGGGCAGGGCGGGAAAGGGGTCATCCGAGGAGAGGAAACGGTGACATGAGTGACGTTGGTGACCGTCGCGAAGTGCTGACGAACCGGCAGGGCCACCCTGTCTACGACAACCAGAACCAGCGGACGGTGGGCGCGCGAGGGCCCGCCACGCTGGAGAACTACCAGTTCCTGGAGAAGATCAGCCACTTCGACCGCGAGCGCATCCCGGAGCGGGTGGTGCACGCGCGGGGGACCACCGCCTACGGGTTCTTCGAGGCGTACGGGAAGATCGGCGACGAGCCGGTCAGCCGCTACACCAGGGCCAAGCTGTTCCAGGAGCCGGGCAAGCGCACGGATCTCGCGGTGCGCTTCTCCACGGTGATCGGCGGCCGTGACTCGGCGGAGACGGCCCGCGACCCGCGCGGGTTCGCCGTCAAGTTCTATACCGAGGACGGCAACTGGGACCTGGTGGGCAACAACCTGGCGGTGTTCTTCATCCGGGACGCGATCAAGTTTCCCGACGTGATCCACGCGCTCAAGCCGGACCCGGTGACGTTCCGCCAGGAGCCGAACCGGATCTTCGACTTCATGTCGCAGACGCCCGAGTGCATGCACATGCTGGTCAACCTGTTCAGCCCGCGCGGCATCCCGGCCGACTACCGGCACATGCAGGGCTTCGGCGTGAACACGTACAAGTGGACCAACAAGCAGGGCGAGTCGTTCCTGGTCAAGTATCACTGGATGCCCAAGCAGGGCGTGCGCAGCATGACGGCGGCCGACGCGGCGATCATCCAGGCGACCGAGCTGGGGCACGCGACCAAGGACCTGCACGAGGCGATCGAGCGCGGCGACCACCCGGAGTGGGAGCTGCTCGTGCAGGTGATGAGCGACGACGAGCACCCCGAGCTGGACTTCGACCCGCTGGACGACACCAAGGTGTGGCCGGAGAACGAGTTCCCGGCGCGGCCGGTGGGCCGGATGGTGCTCAACCGCAACGTGGACAACAACTTCGCCGAGAACGAGCAGATCTCGTTCGGCACCGGCGTGCTGGTCGACGGGCTGGACTTCTCCGACGACAAGATGCTGGTCGGGCGGACGTTCTCCTACAGCGACACGCAGCGCTACCGGGTCGGCCCCAACTACCTGCAGCTCCCGGTCAACCAGGCGAAGAACGCGAGCATCCGCACCAACCAGCGTGACGGGCAGATGACGTACTTCGTCGACACCGGCGGCGAGTCGCCGCACATCAACTACGAGCCGTCGCTGGTGGGCGGGCTGCGCGAGGCCGAGTACCCGACGGAGGACATCGAGGGCCCGGTCATCACCGGCCGCCTCACCCGCAGGCGCATCCCGCGCACGAACGACTACGTGCAGGCCGGGCAGCGTTACCTGCTGATGGAGGAGTGGGAGCGCGACGACCTGGTGGACAACTTCGTCACCCAGCTCAAGCAGTGCGACCGGCGCATCCAGGAGCGCATGGTGTGGCACTTCCTGCTGGTGGAGGACGACCTGGGGCTGCGCGTGGGCGAGGGCCTGGGCATCACGCCGGACGACGTGGCCGGGCTGGAGCCGCTGCCCAAGCAGGACCTGACGGACGAGGACCGGGACCGGCTGGCCAAGCTGGGCAGGAACGGGCCGCGTGACGTCACCGGGCTGAAGATGACGCACTGCGTGCCGGACGAGCGGTTCACTCCAGGCGGCGCAGCAGGGCCTGCTTAGCCGAGGCGAACTCCTCGTCGTTGAGCACGCCGGAGCGGTGCAGCTCGCCGAGCTCGGCGAGGTGGCGCAGGACCACGTCCACGTCGCCCGCCGGGGCCGGGGCGGGGGGCAGCTCGGCGACGCCGCGCGGGATGCGGGCGTGCACGGCGGCGGCGACCAGCGCGGTCGTGCCGCCGAAGCGCTGCACTCCCCACGAGATGCAGCGCGGGTCCTTCTGCGGCTGCTTGTCGGGCCCGTCGCCCTTGGCGCGGAAGCGCAGGGTGCCGTAGCCGAGGCCGGACTGCGGCTTCCACTCCACGGCCACCAGGTCGGTCAGCGGGAACTCCTGCGGGCCGGCCTCGTCCTTGGCGGTGCTGGCGAAGGCGGTCCACTCGATGCGGACGCGCTCGCCGTCGAAGGCGACGGTGCCGTCACCGGCGGACGCGCTGATCGGCACGTCGGGGCCGGGCAGCAGGTAGTCGTCCGTCGGCCCGCTGGGCGTCTGCCACGCGGCGAGCGCGTCGCGGATCTCGTCGGCGTAGTATTCGGCGGCGCCGGTGCGGCCCTTGGGGACGGCCAGGCGGTAGGGGTCGGCGGGGGCGGTCAGCGAGCCGGCGACCACGTCGGTCAGCGGGTCGGCGCCCCGGCGCAGCCGCAGCCGCAGGTGGCCGCCCTTGCGTGACGGCTCGAACGTCGCCCCGGCGACGGCCTCCAGCGGGACGACGAGCTCGCCGAGCGCCTTGCGCAGCTCGTGCACCTCGCGGCCGCTGCCGGGCACGATCCGGACCGTCTCTCCGTCGAACGTCCACGCCCCGTCGGGGACTGCCAACTCCGCCATGTCCTCCAGCGTAGTGGGCCAGAAAACATTCCGATAACAAGCCTTGACCGGCCAAAACACCACAAACTAACGTCTGCTGCATTCTATAGAAAGCAGAATGTGGAGGCGGTGGATGGACGCGACGGCACACGCGGCGATCGTCACCGACGTCGCGGGACCGGTGGACGTACGCGACTACCCGCTGCCCCGCCCCGGCCCCGGGGAGTTCGTCCTCAAGGTCGAGCTCTGCGGCATGTGCGGCACCGACGCGCACATCTACCGGGGCCGGCTGGCCAGCGTGCGCTTCCCCGCGCTGCTCGGCCACGAGATCGTCGGCACCCTCGCCGCCCTCGGTGAGGGCGTCACCACCGACCACGCCGGCCGGCCGGTGTCGGTCGGCGACCGCGTCGGCGTCTTCCCGTCCCTGAGCTGCGGCCGGTGCTACGACTGCCAGGTGCGGCGCCGGCCCGGCAACTGCCCCGACCGCCGCCCCTCCTACGGCTTCGCCTCGCCCGCCGACCGCCCGCCGCACCTCACCGGCGGCTTCGCCACCCACCTGTACGCCTCCAACGCGGGCACCGTGTTCTACCGGACCGGCCTGCCCCCCGAGGTGGCGGTGCTGCAGGAGCCCCTGTCCGTGGCGCTGCACGGCGTGGAACGTTCCGCGATCCGGATCGGCTCCACCGTCGTGGTCCAGGGCGCCGGCGCGATCGGCCTGATGGCCGTGGCCGCCGCCCGCACCGCCGGGGCCGCCCGGATCGTCGCCGTCGGCGCGCCAGGCGCCCGGCTCGAACTGGCCGCCCGCCTCGGCGCCGACGCCGTGGTCGGGCTCGGCGACGGCCCCGGGAAGCGCCGCCAGGAGATCTTCGACGCGCTGGGCCGCGACGGCGCCGACGCCGTCATCGGCACCGCGGGCTCGCCCGAGGCGTTCCGCGAAGCGCTCGGCCTGGTCGCCGACGGCGGCGTGCTCGCCGAACTCGGCAACTTCACCGACCGCGGCGCCATCCCCTTCAACCCGTACAGCGACCTGCTGAAGCGGGACATCACGATCGCCGGCGTGTACGGCGCCGGCCCCGACATGCAGCGCCGCTACCACGAGGCGCTGACCATCCTCGAACGCGGCGGCAGGCCGTACGAGCAGGTGGTGAGCCACCGCCTGCCGCTCGGCAGGGTCCGCGAGGCGCTCGAAGCCCTCGGCGGCGGCTACGCCCTCGACGGCAGGGACGTCGTCAAGCTCGCGATCGACCCCACCGCGTAAACCCCCATTTCCCCCGGAGGAGAAGTCTTGAAAAGCACCCGCCTGGTCGCGGCCGTAGCCGTGCTCGGTCTGGCCGTCGCGGCCTGCGGCTCGTCGGCCGAGGAGGTCCCGGCAGACGGCGGCGGGCTCGGCACCGCGCAGCAGCCCGTGTCGATCCGCGTGATCGCCAACGACGCGTTCGCCAAGCAGTGGCAGGACAAGCTCGTGCCGGAGTTCAACAAGAAGTATCCGAACATCAAGGTCACCATCGACGGCATCCCGTACAACGACCAGCTCGCCAAGACCATGCTGGAGCTGACCGGCACCACCGCCACCTACGACGCGGTGCTCGCCGACGACCCGTGGATCCCGCAGCTCGCCAAGACCGGCGCCCTCTACGACCTCAAGGGCCAGGAACTGGCCAAGTGGAACGACCCCGAGTATGACTGGGCCGACTTCCACGCGACGCCGCTCGCCGCGGGGGAGTGGGAGGGCAAGCAGTACGCGGTGCCCGTCCGCTCCAACCTGCTGCTGATGTTCTACAACAAGTCGCTCTACAAGAAGGCCGGGGTCGCCGAGCCGACCGCCGAGACCACCTGGGAGCAGTACTTCGCGGACGCCCAGAAGCTCGTCCAGGACACCGACGGCGACGGCAAGACCGACTCGTGGGCCGTGGGCACGTACTTCACCAAGGACCCGCTGACCCCCACCGTGTGGCAGACCGTGCTCAACTCCAACGGCGGCAAGCTGCTCGACGACAAGATGCAGGTCGCCTTCGCCGGCGAGGCCGGGGTCAAGGCGCTGCAGACGCAGGTCGACATGCTCAAGTACGCGCCTCCCGGGGCCTCCACCTACCAGTTCAACGAGCCGCTGGAGGCGTTCCGGCAGGGCAAGACGGCCACCATGTTCATGTGGGGCAGCGTCTTCAAGGGCACGGCCGTCGACAAGGAGACCACCACGCTGACCCCCGAGGAGGTCGGCATCACCACGATGCCCGCGGGCACCGCCGGGCCCGGCGCGCACCGCGGCATCTGGTCGGCGGGCATCTCCAAGAAGTCCGAGCACCCGGCCGCCGCCTGGACGTGGCTGCAGTGGGTGACCTCCAAGCAGGGCGAGCAGTTCGTCGGCAAGGAGTTCGGCACCTTCCCGGCGCGTAACTCCACCCTCGACGGCACCCCGCCCGCCGAGTGGGCCGGGCCGGTCTACCAGGCGCTCAAGGACGGCTACGAGGTCGCGAGCAAGGGCCAGATGTGGCGGCCCAGGCTGCCCGAGTCCGACGCCGTCCAGCAGATCCTGGCGCTGCAGACCAGCCGGGCCATGTCCGGCCAGGCGACCTCCCAGCAGGCGATCGACCAGGCCGCGAAGGAGATCACCGAGCTGCTGAAGACCAAGGGCTACGGCCAGTGAGACGCGTGAGGCTGGGAGAGCCGGGCACCGCCTGGCTCTTCCTCACCCCGGCCCTGGTCCTGCTGGCGGGCATGCTGCTCTACCCGATCTTCTACACGCTCTGGGTGAGCATGTCCGACTTCGACCTGGCCACCTTCCAGCCGACGGGCTGGGTCGGCTGGCGCAACTACGAGGCGGTGCTGAACGACCCCGGCTTCCTGGAGTCGCTGCGGGTCACGGCCGTCTACCTGGTGATCGCGCTGCCGCTGCAGATGGTGCTCGGGTTCGCGATCGCGTTCCTGCTGAACGTGCCCTGGCGGGGGCGCGGGGTGCTGCGGGCGCTGTTCCTCATCCCGATGGTGGTGGCGCCGGTCGTCGCGGGCGGCGTCTGGCGGATGCTGCTCGACCCGCTCTGGGGCGTGGTCAACTACACGCTCGGGCTGGTCGGCATCGGGCCCGTCGAGTGGATCGGCGACCCGGTGCTCGCGATGGCCAGCGTGATCATCATCGACACGTGGCGGTGGACGCCGTTCGTGGTGCTGATCGCCTCCGCCGGGATCATGGCGCTGCCCGGTGACGTGTACGAGGCGGCCAAGTCCGACGGCGCCGGCAGGTGGGCCACGCTGCGGCACGTGACGCTGCCGCTGCTCGTGCCGGTGATGGCGGCGGCGTTCGTGGTGCGCTGGCTGGGCGCGGTCAAGATGTTCGACATCGCGCTGGCCGCCACCAAGGGCGGGCCGGGGAACGCGACGAACGTGGTCAACCTCTACATCTACGAGAAGGGGTTCAGGAGCCTGGAGTTCGGCTCGGCGTCCTCGATGGCCACGATCGTGCTCGTCGTCACGATGCTCATCACCTTTGTCCTGTTCCGCGTGAGCCGGCGTCTGGAGAACCGATGGTGAGAAGGTACGCGGCCATCGCCGGGGCGATCCTGGTGACGCTGGCCTTCCTGTTCCCCGTCCTCTACATGGTGAGCATCTCGTTCAAGCTGCCCAAGGACATCTTCACGGTGCCGCCCCGGTGGCTCAGCGAGTTCACGCTCGACAACTACGTCAGCTACTTCCACCAGGCGCGCATCCTGCCCCGGATCGTCAACACGATCATCATCGCGGTGGGCGCCTCGGCCATCTCCATGATCGCCGGCTCGATGGCCGGCTACGCGCTGTCGCGGATGAGGATGCGCGGCGCCGGCGTCGTCGGCGGGCTCATCCTCGCCTCCCGCGCGGTGCCGCCGATCGCGCTGGTCGTGCCGCTGTTCCTGGTCGCCAGGAAGCTCGGGCTCACCGACCAGTACATCACCGTCATCCTCGCGTACGTGACCTTCCTCGTGCCGTACGTGGTGTGGCTGATGCGGGCGTTCTTCCGCGGCCTGCCCAAGGAGCTGGAGGAGGCCGCGATGATCGACGGGTGCTCCCGGTTCGGTGCGTTCTTCCGCGTCATCGTGCCGACGAGCATCACCGGGCTGGTCTCGACGCTGATCTTCTGCATCATCCTGGCCTGGGAGGAGCTGCTGTTCGCGCTCATCCTCACCAACGACAGGGCGGTCACCATCCCGGTGGCGATCGCCGGCATCGCGGCCGACACCGAGAAGGGCGGGATGTGGGGGCCGCTGGCCGCGGTCGGCGTGCTGACCGTGCTGCCCGTCGTGGTGTTCGCGCTGCTCGTGCAGAAGTACCTGATCAAGGGTCTCGCGGACGGCGCGACCAAGGGGTGATGGGCCGATGAGGATCACAGACGTGCGCGCTCGCGTCATCGAGCTGCCCTACCCCCGGCCGTTCGTGCCGTCGTGGGCGCCGGAGGGCGCGCACCGGGCCATGTCGGCCGTCATCGTCGAGGTCGAGACCGACGAGGGCATCGTCGGCGTGTCCGGCGGCGACATGGGCCACGGCACCGGGCCGATGCTGCTGGAGGCGATCCGCGGCTGGATCCGGCCGCAGCTCGTGGGCCTGGACGCCTTCGCCACCACGCACGTCGCCAACCGGCTGCGGTACGTGGCCGAGTACGTCTTCCCGAGGCCGTGGGTCGTCGGCGTCGCCGTGTGGGACGCCGTCGGCAAGGCGTGCGGGCAGCCGCTGTACAAGCTGTGGGGCGGGCACGCGGGAGCCGTCCGCGCCTACGCGAGCTTCGGCGAGGTCCGCACCCCCGAGCAGCGGGTCGAGGACAGCCTCAAGGCCGTCGCCGCAGGGTTCCAGGGCATCAAGCTGCGCGTCCACGCCAAGACCATCGCCGAGGACGTGGCCCAGGTCGCCGCCGTGCGCGAGGCCGTCGGCCCCGGCGTGGCCCTCATGGTCGACGCCAACCAGGCCGCCGCCCGCTGGCGTTACGCCCCTGATGGCACCCGGCTGATCTGGGACTACGACCGGGCGCTCACCACGGCCAGGGAGCTGGCCGGTCTCGGCGTCGCCTGGCTGGAGGAGCCGCTGCCCCGGCACGACTACCGCACGCTGTGCGAGCTGACCGCGGCCTCGCCGATCCCGATCGCGGGCTGCGAGCACAACCGCGGCATCGGCCAGCTCGTGCGCATGCTGGAGGACGGCTGTTTCGACATCTTCCAGCCGGACGCGAACGAGAGCGAGGAGATCGGCGCGCTGCGCGACTTCGGCGCGATGGCCGCCGCCCGGCAGCGCAAGGTGATCCCGCACGCCTGGGCCACCGGCCTCGGCGTGGCCGGCAACCTGCAGCTCTGCGCCTCGCTGCCGAACTGCGACTGGCTGGAGTACCCCTACGATCCGCCGGTGATCGTCCCGGAGGTGTTCCACGCCATGCTGACCGCACCGCTGCTGCCCGATTCCTCCGGTCTCGTAGCCGTTCCGGAAGGACCCGGACTCGGTGTAGAGCTTGATCATGCGGCGATCGAGCCGCTCACCGTCCAGCGGGTCTGAAGGGCTCCCCACCATGGCCGAATCGCGTTCCCCGTTCCGCACCAAGGCGGATCTGGCCGCCGAGCACATCAAGCACCTGATCATGACCGGTGAGGCGCCTCCCGGCACGAAGATCACCACCCGGGTGGTGGCCGAGGCGGTCGGCATCAGCGAGACGCCCGTGCGCGAGGCCATCAAGCAGCTCTGCTCGGAGGAGTGGCTGGTCGAACGCCCGCACGTGGGCGCCGTCGTCGCCGCGTTCACCGTCGAGAACGTGCGCGAGCTCTACAGCGTGCGGGCCGCGCTGACCGCGCTCGCGCTGGAGCTGGACGGCCGCCCGCTGGCCGGCGAGCGGCTGGCCGAGGTCGACGCGGTGCTCGCCGAGTGCGAGATCGCCGTCGGCGCCGGTGACGTGGCCGCGTTCGCCCGGCTCAACCGGCGCTTCCACTCGCTGCTGTGCGACACCGAGAACAGCAAGCTCACCCACCGCATGCTGCAGGGCCTGTGGGCCAGGACGGAGACCGCCCAGCGCGGCTTCCGCCTGGTCCCGTGGCGGCTGCCCGAATCGCACGCCGAGCACGTCGCCATAAGGAACGCCCTGGTGGCCGGCGACATCTCGCTGGCCAGCGAGCTGCAGCACGCGCACGAGATGGCCGCCATGAAGGCGCTGATCGAAGGAATCCAGGAGACACATGGCTGACACACGACGGGCGCTCATCGGGGCCGACTGGCGGGAGGCCGGCGGCACGTTCACCGTGTACGCGCCCGCCACCGGCGAGCCGCTGGCCGAGGTCGCCGACTGCGGCCCGGAGCTGACCGGGCAGGCGATCGACGCCGCCTGCGCCGCGCTGCCGGGCTGGCGGGCCATGCCCGCGCACGAGCGGGCCGACCTCATGCGCGCCGCCGCCCGGGAGCTGGCGGCCCGCGCCGGCGCGATCGGCGCGGTCATGACGGCCGAACAGGGCAAACCGCTCGCCGAGGCGACCGGCGAGGTGCTGTCCGGCGCCGACCACCTGCTGTGGGCCGCCGAGGAGACCCGCCGCCTCTACGGCGAGACCGTGCCGGGCGCGCACGCCGACAACCGGATCTGGCTGCTGCCCGAGCCCGTGGGCGTGGTCGCCGGCATCACGCCGTGGAACTTTCCCGTCTCGATGATCACGCGCAAGCTCGGCCCGGCGCTCGCCGCGGGCTGCACGGTCGTGCTCAAGCCCGCCGAGCTGACCCCGCTGTCGGCCGTCGCCGTCGCCGAGGCGTTCGTCGCCGCCGGGCTGCCGCCGGGTGTGTTCAACCTCGTCACCACGTCGCGCCCGGCCGCGTTCGGGGCCGCCGTGATGGCCGACCCGCGCGTGCGCAAGGTGTCGTTCACCGGCTCCACCGAGGTCGGCAGGGAGCTGATCAGGCAGAGCGCCCATGACGTCAAACGGCTCAGCGTCGAGCTCGGCGGGCATGCGCCCGTGCTCGTCTTCCCCGACGCCGACCCGGTGGCCGCCGCGCGGGCCGTGGCCCGCAGCAAGTTCCTCAACGCCGGCCAGGCGTGCACCTCGCCCAACCGGATCTTCGTGCACTCCTCGCTGAGCGCCGCCTTCACCGCCGAGCTCGTCCGGCAGGCCGAGGCCGCCGAGCTGGGCCCGCTCATCGACGAACGGGCCGTCGCCAAGGTCGCCAGGCACGTCGAGGACGCCCTGGCCCACGGCGCGAAGGCGCTGACCGGCGGGGTCCACCCCGGCGGTGCTGGAACGTTCTACCCGGCGACCGTGCTCGGCGGCGTCACCGAGGACATGCTCGTCTGCCGCGAGGAGACGTTCGGGCCGGTCGCCCCGGTGCTGGAGTTCGACGACTGCGACACGGTCGTCGAACGCGCCAACGCGACCCCGTACGGGCTGACCGCCTATGTGTGGACCAACGACCTGAGCAGGACCGTCCGGGTGGCCGAGGAGCTGCAGTTCGGCATGGTCACCGTCAACGGCGGGCCGCTCGCGCCGCCGCAGGCGCCGTTCGGCGGCGTGAAGAGCAGCGGCTACGGCCGCGAGGGCGGGCACCACGGGGTGGCCGACTACCTGGAGTACAAGTACCTCAGCATCGGGCTGGGGCGATGACGGAGAGCACGATGAACACGAGCCCGCGCGCGGTCGCCGAGCGCGAGATCACCAGCCGGGTCGACCTGTGCCTGCCCGACGGGCGGCTCAACCCCGCCGCCGTCGGCTGGAGCCGCACCCCGCTGCACCGCGCCAACCTCCGAGGCTGGGGCCGCACCATGCGCTGGGACTACTGGTGCGTGACCAGTCCCGGCCAGGTGTTCGCGTTCAGCGCCAGCAGCCTCGACTACCTGGCGGGCGAGTCGGCGTTCTTCCTGGACCGCCGCACCGGCGAGCAGGTGACCAGCAAGGGCCTGCTCGTCCCGGCCCGGGGCGTGTCGTTCTCCGCGCGCAGCGGCGAGGGCAGCGTCCGCATCGGCGCGGGTCCGGTGCGGATCAGCGTGGACGAGACGGCCGACGGCACCCGGCTGCGGCTGAAGTCCGCCGAGATGGAGGCCGACCTGCTCGTGCACCGGGTGCCGGGCCGCGAGAGCCTGTCGCTGGTGGTGCCGTGGAGCACCCGCCGCTTCCAGTACACGGTCAAGGACGTGGGCCGCCCCGCCGAGGGCACCGTGCGCGTCAACGGCAGGACGTACGCGTTCGCCGCCGGCGACGCGCTGGCCACGCTCGACCTCGGCCGGGGCCGCTGGCCCGGCGAGATCCTGTGGAACTGGGGCGCCGCCTCGGGCCGCCCCGGCGGCCGGGACGTGGCCGTGCAGCTCGGCGGCAAGTGGACCGACGGCACCGGCAGCGTCGAGAACGCGCTCATCCTCGACGGCCGGGTGCACAAGATCAGCGAGGAGCTGGTCTGGCGCTACGACACCACCGACTGGAACGCGCCGTGGCGCATCACCGGTGACCGGGTGGACCTGGAGTTCGTCCCCGAGCACGTCCGCGAGGCCGACATCAAGCGCGCCCTCTACATGCGCACCCGGGAGGCCCAGGCGTTCGGCCACTACCAGGGCACGGTCGTGGCCGACGACGGCGAGGTCGTGGAGATCTCCGGCCTGTACGGATGGGCCGAAGAGGTCTACCGGCGCTGGTGACGACACCCCCGGCCGAGGGAGGCCGGGGGCGGGGGTCAGGTGAGGGTGAGGCGGGCCAGGCGGTTGCGGACGCCGTCGAAGTGGGCGATGACGGCCGTGACCGCCGCCGGCTTGTCGGCCGCCTGGACCGCCACGTAGATGTCGCGGTGGCGGCGGGCGACGTCGGCGGGGGACTCGTCCGGGGCGCCGAGATGGTCGCGCAACTGGTGGTAGACGTCCCAGAACGCGCCGAGGAGCTGGCTGACGACGGGGTTGCCGAGCGGCCGGTAGAGCAGGTCGTGGAAGAGCCGGTCGGTCTCGGGGGAGATGTCGTCCACCAGCGCTTCGGCCTCCATGCGGGCCATGACGTCGGCGACGGCGGTGAGGTCGGCGGCGTCGCCCAGGTCGATGAGCCGCTGGACCAGGCCGACTTCGAGGATCTCGCGGATCTCGATGAGGTTGGCCAGGGCGTTGCGGCCGTTCTGGAGCGTGATGCGGCTGTGGAAGGTCAGCTCGTCGACTAACCCGGCGAGCGACATGCGGCCGACGAACATGCCGAAGCCGTGGCGGATGTCGACGATGCCGACGGCTTGCAGGGCCTTCAGCGCCTCCCTGACCGAGTTGCGGCTGATGCGCAGTTCTTCCATCAGCTCGGATTCGGTGGGCAGGGGGTCGCCCGCCTTGAGCCCGCGCTTGAGGATGAGCTCCTTGACGCCCTCCTGGGCCTCGACGGCACGGCTGAGCCGTGAGCGCGGGGCAGTGGTCATGAAAGATCCCTTCTCTGCGGACTGGTGCGTAACATTCCGGAAACCTCCTGTTGACCGCAACCAGGCCTCGCATCTAGCGTCCACCTTACGCAAAAGATAGGACATGGGATGTCCCACGTTCTACGTTGGGCTACCCCCCGGGAGGCATCCGTGAGCCCTGAGTTCAGCCGCCGCGACTTCTTGCGTTACAGCGGAGCGACAGGGGCGGCCGCGATCATCGCGTCCACTCTGGCCGCATGCAGCGGAGGCCCGGCTTCGACCGGCTCGGTCGGCGCGGGATCCAACAAAGACCTGATCACCGCCGTCATCGGCTACGGCAACGACCAGAGCTGGGACCCGACGCAGACCGCCTCGGCCTTCGCCATGGCCGGCATCACCCACATCTACGAGGGCCTGCTCGACACCGACCCCATCACCCGCGAGCCGTACCCGGCGCTGGCCACGGCCCTGCCCGACGACCTGAACGCCACCACGTGGAAGTTCACGCTGCGCGAGGGCGCCAAGTGGCACGACGGGCAGCCGGTCACCGCCGACGACGTGGTGTTCACCTTCGAGCGGGTGCTCGACCCCGAGGCCAACGTGCTCGTCGGCAACTTCTTCCGCTCCTGGCTGGAGGAGGTCAAGAAGGTCGACGACCGCACGGTGGAGCTCGTCTTCAAGTTCGCCTTCCCGGACGCGGCGCCCCGGCTCACCATCGCCAAGATCATGCCGAAGCACGTCTTCTCCCAGCCGGGAGCGTGGGACCAGGCCAAGAGCGGCAAGGCCGTCGGCTCGGGCCCGTACAAGATGACCGCGCACAACCCCAAGTCCAACACCTCGTTCGAGGCGTTCGACGGCTACAACGGGCCCCGGCCCGCGACGGTCAAGCAGATGAACTGGCTGACGATCGTCGACGCGGCCGCCCGGGTCGCGAAGATCTCCGGCGGCTCGGCGGAGGCGCAGATCGCCGACAACATCCCGTACGCCAACGTCGACCAGCTCAAGCAGCAGGGGCTGACGGTCGAGGGCGGCGCGGGCATGAACCACATGTTCCTGATGTTCAACACGGGCACCAAGCCGTTCGACGACGTGCGCGTACGGCAGGCGCTGCACTACGCGATCGACAAGAAGAAGATGATCGACGTGGCGCTCAAGGGCCACGGCACCGCCTCCAGCTCCTTCCTCAACGAGGGGCACCCCGACCACAAGCGGGCCGCGGTCGTCTACGACTACGACCCGGACAAGGCCAAGGCGCTGCTGAAGGAGGCCGGGGTCAGCAACCTGACGGTCAACCTCATGGCCGTCAACGTGAGCTGGATCGCCGACTGCCTGCCGACCATCGCCGCCTCGTGGGAGGCGATCGGCGTCAAGACGACGCTGGAGCCGCAGGACACGGCGGCGCTGTTCACCAAGATGGACCAGTTCCAGGACTACCAGGTGGTCGCGGCGGCCTCGAACCCCAACCAGTTCGGCATGGACGCCGACCTGATCCTGCGTTACAACTTCGTCGAGGGCGGGCTCTGGATGAAGTACGCCCACTTCGACGGCAGCAAGGACGCCAAGGCCCTGTTCGCGATGATGGACGAGGCCACCAAGGAGCCGGACAAGGCAGCCAAGGCCGCCAAGGTCCAGAAATATCTGGACGTCATCGCCGAGCAGGCCGTCCTCTACCCCGTCGTCCACACCGAGCTGATGACCGCCTGGGACCCCAAGAAGGTCTCCGGCGTCCGGGCGCAGGCATACCCCGGCATCAACCTGCTCCAGGCCAAGCGCATCTGAGCCGCCATGATCCTGATCGCCAGAATGCTCGCGCGGCGGGTGCTGATCCTGATCCCGCTGGTGCTCGGCGTCGTCGCGTTCGTGTTCATCGTGATGCGCTTCTCCAACAGCAAGCCGGAGTACGCCTACTTCCAGGGCGCGAACCCGACCGCCGAGCAGATCCGCCAGTTCCAGCTGGAGAACGGCCTGCTGGACCCGCTGCCGCTGCGATACGTCCGATTCGTCGGCGACCTGCTGCAAGGGGACATGGGCACCAGCGTGCTCACCAAGAAGCCGGTGATCGAGTCGATCGCCACGGCGCTGCCGCTGACGCTCCAGCTCACGTTCCTGGGCCTGGCGGTCGGGATCGTGCTGTCGCTGGTGTTCGGAGTCGCCGGCGCGCTGTTCCGCGACCGCTGGCCGGACCAGGTGATCCGCATGGTGTCGCTGGTCGGCGTGGCGGCCCCGTCGTTCTGGCTGGCGCTGCTCATGATCCAGTGGCTGGCGGTGGGGGAGGGCCTGTTCCCGACAGGCGGCTACATCAACCCGGCCGACTCCTTCGGCGGCTGGCTGCGCTCGATGACGCTGCCCGCCCTGTCACTGTCGCTGCCGATCGCCGCCCAGCTCATCCGCATCATCCGCACCTCGATGGTGGAGGAGCTGGACCGCGACTACGTCCGCACCGCGATCGGCAGCGGCCTGCCGCCGATCGTCGTCGTCGGCCGCAACGTGCTGCGCAACGCGCTCATCAACCCGCTGACCGTGCTCGGCCTGCGCATCGGCTACCTGATCGGCGGCACCGTCGTCATCGAGACGATCTACGGGCTGCCCGGCATGGGCCAGCTCATGATCAACGCGGTGCGTGACGGCGACCCCGCCGTGGTGCAGGGCGTGGTGCTGACGATCGCGGTCGGCTTCATGGTCGTCAACCTCGTGGTCGACGTCCTCTACCTGCTGGTCAACCCCCGGCTCAGGAGTGCCGCATGAGACGAGGACTGGCGGAACGCCTGTCGAGGCCGGGCGTGGGATTCAGGAGGCTGCCGCCGCTGTCGTGGCTGGCCGTCGGCATCGTGGTCGTCGTCGTGCTGGCGGCGCTGTTCGCGCCGCTCCTCGCCCCGTACTCGCCGTACTTCCAGGCCACCACCGGCGGCGGCCCGTCGGCCGAGCACTGGATGGGGCTCGACAGCGCCAACCGCGACATCCTGTCCAGACTGCTGTACGGGGCCCGCTGGTCGCTGATCATCGGCCTGGGCGCGACCGGCCTGGCGCTGGTCGCCGGGGCCGTGATCGGCGCGGTCGCGGCCACCTCCCGCCGGGCCGTCGACGAGACCATCATGCGGCTGCTCGACGTCATCATGGCCTTCCCCGGCATCGCGCTGGCCGCGGTGCTGGTGGCGGTGTTCGGCGGCAGCATCCCGGTGCTGGTCATGGCCATGGCGTTCCTCTACATGCCGTCCGTGGCCCGGGTCGTGCGCGCCAACGTGCTGGCCCAGTACGGCGAGGACTACGTCGCCGCCGAACGCATCATCGGCGCGCGCACCCCGCACATCATCATCAAGCACGTCGCGATCAACTGCGCCGCCCCGGTGCTGGTCTTCTGCACGGTGATGGTGGCCGACGCGATCGTGTTCGAGGCGTCGCTGTCGTTCATCGGCGCCGGCGTGCGCCCGCCCGACCCGTCGTGGGGCAGCGTCATCGCCGACGGCAAGAACCTGGTGCTGCTCGGCGGCTGGTGGGCCACGGTCTTCCCCG
Organism: Nonomuraea sp. NPDC049725; assembly: GCF_040674795.1. NCBI lineage: Bacteria > Bacillati > Actinomycetota > Actinomycetes > Streptosporangiales > Streptosporangiaceae > Nonomuraea > Nonomuraea sp. NPDC049725. The sequence continues at coordinate 366,785 of NZ_JBFANJ010000009.1, forward strand.
GCCTGCTCATCCTGATCACCGTGCTGGCGCTGAACATCCTGTCCGAAGGCATCTCCGACGCCTGGGCCGCCCCGGCCGCCCGCAAGAGCGCCGTCCGCAAGGACGACGACGCCTTCGAGCAGGCCCGGCCCGGCTCCGGCGAGATCGTCGAACTGCCCGGCCTGGCCGAGGCCGCGCGCCGGCTCGCCGAACGGGCCCGCCCGCTGCCGGCCGGCCCGCCGATCCTGTCGGTCACCGACCTGCGCATCGGCTTCGACGCCGGAGTGGACATCGTCGACGGCATCTCCTTCGACGTACGGCCCGGCGAGGTCCTGGGCCTGGTCGGCGAGTCGGGCTGCGGCAAGTCGCTGACGGCGCTGACCGTCATGGGCCTGCAACCGGCGAACGCCCGCGTCAGCGGCGAGATCGTCTTCGACGGGCAGCACCTGCTGACGATGCCGCGCAAGGCACGCAGGAAGCTGCTCGGCCACGACATGGCGATGATCTACCAGGACGCGCTCTCCTCGCTGAACCCGGCCATGACCATCAAGGCCCAGCTCAAGCAGGTCTGCCGGCGCGGCGGCCGGCGCACCCCCGCCGAGCTGCTGGAACTCGTCGGCCTGGACGCGCGCCGCACGCTGACGTCCTACCCGCACGAGCTGTCCGGCGGGCAGCGGCAGCGGGTGCTGATCGCGATGGCGCTGTCGCGCGAGCCCAAACTGATCGTCGCCGACGAGCCCACCACCGCGCTCGACGTGACCGTCCAGGCGCAGGTCATCGAGCTGCTGCTGAAGCTGCGCGAGGAGCTCGGGTTCGCGCTCATCCTCGTCTCCCACGACCTGGCGCTGGTCGCCGACGTCACCGACCGGGTGGTCGTCATGTACGGCGGCCAGATCGTGGAGACCGGCGTCACCGCCGAACTCGTCGGAGCGCCGGCCCACCACTACGCCCGCGGACTCCTCGGCTCGGTGCTGTCGCTGGAGTCGGGGGCCGAACGGCTCACGCAGATCCGCGGCGTGGTGCCCTCGCCCGCCGACTTCCCGGCGGGCTGCCGGTTCGCCGACCGGTGCCCGATGGCCTCCGAGGTGTGCCGTACGGACGCGCCCGTGCTGACGGGCGACGACCGCAGGCACACGGTGGCCTGCCATCACCCGGCCGTGGTCCTCACCGGAAGCCAGCAGGGGAGCGAGCAGCATGCTTGAGCTGAAGGACGTGCACGTCGTGCACAAGGCCCGCTCGGGCGGCCTGTTCTCGCGCGACCGGGTCCACGCCCTCACCGGCGCGGACCTCGTGGTCGGCGCGGGCGAGACCGTCGGTGTCGTGGGCGAGTCCGGCTGCGGCAAGTCCACGCTGGCCAAGGTGCTGGTCGGGCTGCAACGGCCGACCTCCGGGACGGTGTCGTTCCGGGGCCGCGACCTGTGGGGGCTGAAGGAGTCCGAACGCCGCTCGCTCATCGGCACCGGCGTCGGCATGGTCTTCCAGGACCCGTCCACCGCGCTGAACCGGCGGCTGCCGGTCCGCCAGGTGCTGCGCGACCCGCTCAACGTGCACCGGCGCGGCACCCCGGCCCAGCGTGACGCCCGCGTGCGCGAGCTGCTGCAGCTCGTCGGGCTGCCCTCCGGCGCCGCCGACGCGCTGCCCAGCCAGCTCTCCGGCGGGCAGCGGCAGCGGGTGGCCGTCGCCCGCGCGCTCGCCCTGGAGCCGGAGCTGATCGTCGCCGACGAGCCGACCAGCGCGCTCGACGTGTCGGTGCGGGCGCAGATCCTCAACCTGCTGCTCGACCTGAAGGAGCGGCTGGGGCTGGCCCTGGTGTTCGTCTCGCACGACATCCAGACGGTCCGCCGGATGAGCGACCGCGTCGTCACCATGTATCTGGGCCGCATCGTCGAGCAGACGCCCGCCGAGGCGCTCCCTCTCGGCGCGCGGCACCCGTACACCCGGGCCCTGTTCTCGGCCACGCCGGGCCTGATCTCGCCGATCAACCCGATCCCGCTGGTCGGCGCGGTGCCGTCGGCGACCAGGCCGCCGAGCGGCTGCCCGTTCCGGACCCGCTGCTGGCGGGCCGACGACGCGTGCGCGGCCGCCTGGCCGGCCGCCGTCACCGACGCCGACCACCTCTACCACTGCCACCACCCGGTGGCGGCCGGCGCCACCGACCTCGAACTGATTCAGGAGCGTGTATGACCCCCCTCACCGGAGTGATTCCCCCGGTTTGCACACCGTTGACCCCCGGGGGTGAGGTGGACGCCCGGTCGCTGACGCGGCTGGTGGACCATCTGCTGGAGGGCGGCGTGGACGCGCTGTTCGTGCTGGGGTCGTCCTCCGAGGTGGCCTACCTGACCGACGCGCAGCGCCGGGTGGTGCTCGACACGGTGATCGGGCACGTGGGCGGCCAGGTGCCGGTGCTGGCCGGGGTGATCGACATGACCACGCCCCGGGTGCTGGAGCACGCCGCCGTCGCGGCCGCGGCCGGGGCGTCCGGGCTGGTGGCGACGGCGCCGTTCTACACGCGCACGCATCCGGTGGAGATCGCCACGCACTTCCGCACGCTCGCGGCGCGCGGCGGGCTGCCGGTGTACGCCTACGACCTGCCCGTGTCGGTGCACACCAAGCTGAGCGCCGAGCTGCTGCTGGAGCTGGCCGCCGACGGGTCGCTGGCCGGGGTCAAGGACTCCAGCGGCGACGACGGCGGGCTGCGGCGGCTGATCCTCGGCAGGCGGCCGCCGTTCAGCGTGCTCACCGGGTCGGAGCTGACCGTGGACAGCGCGCTGTGGATGGGCGCCGACGGCGTGGTGCCCGGCCTGGGCAACGTGGACCCGCACGGCTACGTGAACCTGGTCCGCGCGGCCGGGCAGGGCGACTGGGAGGCGGCCAGGCGGGAACAGGAGCGCCTGGTCAGGCTGTTCGAGATCGTCCAGGTGGGCGGCTCGCGGATGGGCGGCAGCTCGGCGGGGCTGGGCGCGTTCAAGGCGGCCCTGCACCTGCGCGGCATCATCGACCACCCGGCCACGGCGGTCCCGCAGGTGCCGCTGAACGAGGACGAGACCGGCCGGATCGGCAAGCACCTGGCGGCGGCCGGTCTGCTGTAGGGGCTATCTGCTGACGCCGTCGCCCTGCCCGGTCAGCAGGCGCAGGTCGTCGCGGCGGGGCAGGCTCTCCCAGTCGCCCTGCGAGGTGACGGCGAACGCGCCGGCGGCGCACGCCATGTCGAGGCGCCGGTCCGGCGGGGCGTCGTCGAGCAGCCCGGCCAGCCATCCGGCGGCGAACCCGTCGCCGGCGCCGACCGGGTCGACCTCGGTGACCCGGTACGGCTCGGCCCGGCGCAGCACGCCGCCGGACAGCTCCAGCGCCCCGCGCGCGCCGAGCTTGACGAGCACGTGCGCGGGGCCGAGCGCGGCCAGCGCCCAGGCCAGCTCCTCGGGGCCGCCCGCGGTGTCGGGGCCGGTGACCAGGCGGCCCTCGGCCTCGGTGGCGAACAGCACGTCCACGTCGCCGACGGTCTCGCGCAGCCAGGCCCCGGCCTCCTGCGGGGTCCACAGCGCGCGGCGGTAGTTGACGTCCAGCGACACCGTCACCCCGGCGTCCCGCGCCAGCTTGACGGCGTGGCGTACGGTCTCGCGGGCGGTCGCGGACAGGGCGGGGGTGATCGCGGAGACGTGCAGCACCCGGGCGGCCCGGACGAGCGACGGGTCGAGGTCGTCGGGGGAGAGGCGGGACCCGGCGCTGCCGGTCCGGTAGTAGCTGACGTCGATGTGGTCGGCGGTGCGCCTGCCCTTGATCATCAGCCCGGTCGGCGCGCCGGGGTCGGGGACGGCGCGCACGTCGACGCCCTCGCCGGCCAAGGTCGAGCGGATCAGGTCGCCGAACTCGTCGGCGCCGACGCGCCCGATCCAGCAGGCCGGATGGCCCAGCCGCGCCACGCCGATCGCCACGTTGGACTCGGCCCCGCCCAGTCCCAGGTCGAAGTCCCGGGCGAAGCGCAGCGGCCCCGTGCGGCGGGCCGCGAACAGCGCCATGGTCTCGCCGAAGGTCACCAGTCCGGTCATCGCGTGGAGCCCAGCTTTCTCGAGATGCGCGCCGCCGCCCCCGCCACCAGCGGCCCCAGCTCGCGCACCCGCGCGGCGGTGATCCGCGAGGTGAGGCCGGAGACGGAGATGGCGGCGGTGACGGCGTCGTGGTGGTTGAAGATCGGCGCGCCGACGCAGCGCACCTCTGGTTCGTTCTCCCGATCGTCGACGGAGTAACCGCGCCTGCGCACGTTCGCCAGCTCGGCGCGCAGCCGGGCCGGGTCGGTGATCGTGTGCGGGGTGGCCCCGGGCAGGCCGGCGGCGACGACCTCCTCGACGGTCTCCTCGGGCTGCCAGGCCAGGATCGCCTTGCCGACGGCGGTGGAGTGGAGCGGGCCGCGGCTGCCGATGCGGGAGGCCATGCGGACGTTGGCCTGGTTCTCCACCTTGTCGATGTAGACGACGTGCGGCGGGTCGTAGACGACCAGGTGGACGGTCTCGCGCACCTCGCTCATGAGCCGGTGGGACTCCTCGGCGGCGACGGCGCGCAGGTCGAGCGACGACAGGTAGGACTGGCCGAGCCGGAGCGAGCCGTGGCCGAGCCGGTAGGCGCCGGTCTTCCTGTCGCGCTCCAGCAGGCGGGCGTCGACGAGCGGCGCGGCCAGCCGCAGCACGGTGCTCTTGGGCAGGCCGACGGCCTCGGCGAGCTGGGTCAGCGTGAGCCCGCTGTGGTCACGCACGTGCTCCAGCACCACCAGGGCGCGTCTGAGCGAGGCGGACTGGTTGCGTTCGGGCACACGCGCCAGCCTACGACAGGTTTCGGTTTTGCAACACAGCGTTGTGCAATGCAGAACAACTCCGACAGTCACTTCCCAGCTACCCGCCGCCTTCCTACTGTCACGGCGAGGAGGTAATAGTGAGGTTTCTTTACTGTGCTGCCGCCCTCGTGGTGCTGACGGCCTGCGCGCCGTCCACGGCGCCGGCGACCGGCGGCGGCGACGAGAAGACCGGAACCCTGCGCGTGTGGCTGTTCGACGAGCCGAACCGCGCCCCCAAGGACAAGGTCGTCCAGGAGGCGGTCAAGGAGTTCACCGCCGCCCATGACGGCGTCCAGGTCGAGATCACCTACATCCCCACCACGCCCGCCCGGCACGAGAAGTTCAAGGGCGCCTTCAACGACCCCGCCAGCGCGCCCGACGTGGCCGAGTACGGCAACACCGACCTGGCCGAGTACGCCGCCGCCGGCGGCTTCACCGACCTGACCGCCGACCTGCAGGGCCAGGACATGACCGCCGAGCTGCTCCAGTCGGCGTCGGTCGACGGCAAGCAGTACGGGCTGCCGTGGTTCATCGGCATCCGCTCCCTCTACTACCGCACCGACGTCTTCAGCGAGCTCGGCCTCCAGCCGCCCACCTCCATCGAGGAGCTCACGGCCGCCGCCCGCACCATCCGCAAGAAGAAGCCCGACCTGTACGGCATCGCGGTCGGCGGTGAGTACACCTTCGGCGCCCTCCCGTTCGTGTGGGCCGCGGGCGGCGACATCACCAGCCTCGACGGCCCCGAAGCGCGCAAGGGCGTCAAGGCGTACACCGACCTGCTGTCCGACGACGTCTGCCCGCCGCAGGCGTGCGCCTCGCTCACCGGCGGCAAGACCGTCGAGCTGTTCGCCAGCGGCAAGGCCGCGATGGGCATCCTCGGCAACTTCAACCGCTCGGCCGTCGACGCGGGCGCCGCCGCCGGCAAGTACGCGGTCGTGCCGCTGCCCGGCTTCGACAAGGGCTCGCTCGCGCCCGCGTTCGCCGGCGGCAACAACCTCGGCGTGCTCAAGAACGCCAAGCACCGCTCGCTGGCCGTCGACTTCGTCAAGCTGCTGGGCGGCAAGGCGTACCAGGTCAAGATGTACGAGGCGATGGGCAACCTGCCGACGCTGACCTCGGCCCGTACCGAGGTGGCGGGCAAGGAGCCGTTCCTCAAGCCGTTCCTGGACACGGTCGCGGCGGGGACGAAGTTCGTGCCCATCGACCCGGCCTGGGTGAAGATCGACAACGGCAAGGTCATCCCGACGATGCTGCAGAAGGTCGCGACAGGCCAGTCCAGCGTGGACGAGGCGACCACCGAGGCCGCCACCGCGGTCAAGGCAGCGTTCGGCCGCTCGTGAGGCGCGCACGGCCCTGGCTCTACCTGCTGCCCGCCGCGGCGGTGCTCGTCCCGCTGTTCGGCTACCCCGTCTACATGCTGGGGCTGCTGTCGGTGTTCGACTACCGCCAGGCCCAGGTCAGCGGCGGGCAGCCGACCACGTTCGTCGGGGCCGGGAACTACGCGGACGTGCTTGGCGACCCCCGGTTCTGGCAGGTGCTGCTGCAGACCGTGGGGTTCGCCGCGGCGCTCGTCGTCGCCACGCTGGCAGTGGGCGCGGCGCTCGCCGTGCTGCTCACCCGCGTCTCGCCGATCCCCCGGGCGGCGCTGTCGCTGGCGGCGCTCGGGGCGTGGGCGGCCCCGGCGATGACCGGGTCCACGGTGTGGATGTTCCTGTTCGACGCCGACCTCGGGCTGGTCAACCAGACGCTCGGCATCGAAGGGTTCAACTGGTTCTACGACAAGTGGGTGACGTTCGGCGTCGTCGGCGCCACCGTCGTGTGGCACTCCTTCCCGCTGGTCATGCTGACCCTCTACGCGGGCATCCAGGCCATCCCCGGCTCGGTGCTGGAGGCGGCCTCGCTCGACGGGGCCTCGGCGTGGCACGCGTTCTGGCGGGTGATGGTGCCGATGCTGCGGCCCCTCATCACCATCGTGGTCATCCAGTCGATCATCTGGGACTTCAAGATCTTCACCCAGATCTACGTGATGACGAACGGCGGCGGCATCGCCGGGCAGAACTCGGTGCTCAACGTCTACGCCTACCAGACCGCCTTCGGGTCGTCGGAGTACGGGCTCGGCTCGGCGATCGGCGTGATCATGACGCTGATCCTGCTGGTGATCACCCTGTTCTACATCCGCGCGCTCTATCGCACGGGGGAGAGGCTGTAGATGCGACACGTGGCCAACACCGTGGCGCTGGTCGTGGCGTTCCTGACGGCGTTCCCGCTCTACTGGATGGTCGTCTCGGCGCTCAAGCCCGCCGGGGAGATCCAGTCGCTCGACGTCAAGCCGTGGACGCTCAACCCGACCCTCGAGCACTTCACCCGGGTGATCACCGGGGAGGGGTTCGGCCGCTACTTCGTCAACAGCGCCATCGTCGCGCTCTCGGTCGTCGTGCTGTCGGCGCTCGTGGCGTTCCTGGCGGCCGTGGCCGTGACCCGGTTCCACTTCCGGTTCCGGACCACCGTGCTGATCATGTTCCTGATCGCCCAGATGGTGCCCGTCGAGGCGCTGACGATCCCGCTGTTCTTCGTCGTGCGGGACCTGGGGCTGCTCAACACGCTGGGCTCGCTGGTGCTGGTGCACCTGGCGTTCTCGCTGCCGTTCGCGATCTGGATGATGCGCGGGTTCGTCGCCGCCGTGCCGGAGGCGCTGGAGGAGGCGGCGATGATCGACGGGGCCGGGCGCGCCACGATCCTGTGGCGGGTGCTGTTCCCGCTGGTCGCGCCCGGGCTGGTGGCGACCAGCGTGTTCTCCTTCATCACCGCCTGGAACGACTTCATCTTCGCCAGGACGTTCATCATCTCGGCCAAGGACAGCCAGACCCTGCCCGCCGCGCTGCTCGTCTTCTTCAAGCCGGACGAGAACGACTGGGGCGGGATCATGGCGGCCTCGACGCTGATGACGATCCCGGTGCTGATCTTCTTCGTGGGGGTGCAGCGGAAGCTGGTGTCAGGACTTGGAGGGGCCATCAAAGACTGAAATTTCATGCTTGTCGCCGGGGGCCAGGAACTCCAGCAGCCGCAAGCCCTCCTCGGCCACCGCGTCCAGGTCCTTGATCGGCGTCCACTGGTGGACACCCAGCGTGGACACCTTCCCGGCCCTGGTCACCGTCCAGTCCCCGGCGGTGACGCCGTCGACCAGGATGACCCGGGGCATCACGTTCGTGCCCATGAAACCGCCCAGCGCGGCGAACCCCGCCTCCGTGATGACCCGGGACCGGTCGGCATGCGACAGGAACAGGTTGTCGAAGTCGTACATCAACCGCACCGGCGCCGGAACCTCCGGCGACGGGCGTTCGGCGTCCGGCAGGTCGTACAGGGTCCGGCCCTGCTCGTCACGGAACCGTACGAGATCCATCGACTCCACCACCTCGCCCAGCCGCGTCAGGCCCGACCACGTCTGCGCGTCCATCACCGTCGCCGGGCCGAACGCCCGCAGATAGCGCCTGACCAGCTCGGCGGGCGTCATCGCCGGCGCCTCGAAGCCGAGCCACGACTCCGCGCTCGTGTGCGCGATCGGGCCGCTCCTGCCCCACAGGCCGCGCGGCGGCACCTGCACCAGCGGCACCAGCCAGCGCACCACCTGGCCCAGCGCGTGCGGATCCTCACCCGGCCACCGCTCCGCCAGCGCCCTGCCCAGCGCCGCGAACGTCATCGGCTCCGCCTCCACCAGCTCCCGCCCGTACGCGGCCAGCTCGGCCAGGTCCACGTCGCCGAGCTTCCTGACGAACGTCGTCCTGGTCATCCGCTCGGTCACCACCTGGAGCAGCGGCCGCATCGCCAGGCAGTCGCGGGCCGTCACCAGGTGGATCGTCGAACGCTGCAACGCCAGCCGGACCAGCGCGCGCGACTCCAGCAACGCCGACGCCTCCGCCGCCCGGAACCCCTCGATCCGGTTCCACAGGCCGGTGTACCAGGTGTGCGGCGTCTGCGCCTGCAAGCCGCCCACCCGCTCCACGACGTCCGTCACCGGCAGCTCGGCGCGGGACAGGAGAAGCTGGCGGTCGAGGGTGGCCCGGTTGAGCGCCCTGCTGGTGAGGAGAGGGTTCATGCGCACCACGGTAGGGGCTATCGCGGCAGGTCCCGTGCCGCGATAGCCCCAGCGGAACCGGCGGGAGACGCCGGGCTGTGGTCTGCCCTCCCCAACGGGAGTATGCGCCCGAACCCGCCCGGCTTCCAGGCTCCCCGGCAACCTGGAAAAGTAGGACCAGTGCTGACATTCCAGGTCCTGGGACCGCTCGCCGCCCGCCTCGGCGGCGAGCCGGTCGCGCTGGGCAGGCCCCGGCAGCGCTCGGTGCTCGGCCGCCTGCTCGCGGCGGGCGGCCAGGTGGTGCCGGTCGAACGGCTCATCGACGACCTCTACGCCGAGGAGGCGCCGCCCAAGGCGCTCGCCGCCGTCCAGTCGTACGTGTCCAACCTGCGCCGGGCCCTCGAACCCGGCCGCCCGCCCCGCTCCCCCGCCCAGGTGCTCGTCACCCAGCCCCCCGGCTACGCGCTGCGGCTCCCCGCCGAAGCGGTCGACGCCTGGCGGTTCGAAGCCCTCGTCGCCGACCCGGAGGCCGGACCCGAACCGCTCGCCGAGGCGCTCGCCCTGTGGCACGGGCCCGCCTACCAGGAATTCGCCGGCTCCCACTGGGCCGACGCGGAAGCCGCCCGGCTGGAGGAGCTGCGGCTGACCGCCAGGGAACGGCACGCCGGCGCCGTCATCCGGCTCGGCGGGGCGGCCCGCGTCATCCCCGACCTGGAACGGCTGGCCGGCGAACACCCGCTGCGCGAAGGCGCCTGGGCGCTGCTGGCCCGGGCCCTCTACCGGTGCGGCCGCCAGGGCGACGCCCTCGGCGCGATCCGCCGCGCCCGCGCCGTCCTGGCCGACGAACTCGGCGTCGACCCCGGGCCCGAACTGCGGCGCCTCGAACAGGACATCCTCGCCCAAGCCCCCCACCTCAGCGACCCCGCCCCGCCTCCCGCCCGGCCCTCCGCCCCCACGGCCCCCGCCGGCCCGTACATAGGCCGCCACGCCGAACTCACCACCGTCCTCACCCTCACCACCCACCCGAGCTACCCGCCCACCCCAGGGACCCCGCCGGTCCCCGATGCTGCGGGATTCCCGGCCACCCCGGAGGTTCCGCCCGCTCCGGGCGGCGCTCCGGGGGCTCCGGCCGGACCGGTCGCTCCGGGGCCTTCGGGGGGCCCGGCCGCGTCGGCGGTTCCGGGCGGCGCTTCGGCTGCCCCGGGGGTTTCGTCCGCTCCGGGGGTTCCGGCTGCCCCGGGGGGTGTGGGGGCGGGCGGGTTTCCCGGGGGTGGGGAGGCTCGGGGTGGGGTGGTGTTGGTGAGCGGGGAGCCGGGGGTGGGGAAGACGGCGTTCATGGAGCAGGTGCGCGCGAGGCTGGCGGGCGCCGGGTGGGTGGCGGCGTGGGGGCGGTGCCCGGAGCACGAGGGGGCGCCCGCCGGGTGGGCGTGGGCGGAGCTGCTGCGCGAGCTGGCCGCCCGCTTCCCGCCCGCCGACGCCGCGCCGCTGGCGCCGCTGCTGCTCGACGCGCCGGTGCGGGGCGACGTGGCCACGGCGAGGTTCCGGTTGCGCCGGGCGGTGAGCGCGTTCGTGTCGGGCGTGGGGGAGCCGCTGCTGCTCGTCCTGGACGACCTGCACCGGGCCGACGCCGAGACCCTGGCGATCCTCGTACACGTGGTGGAGGAGACCGCCGGGCTGCCGGTGCTGGTGGTCGGCTCGTACCGGCACACCGAGCCCAGCGAGCCGCTGGCGGACGCGCTGGCGGCGCTGGCCGCGCACGGGCCCGCCAGGATCGAGCTCGGCGGCCTGGCCGCCGGTGAGGTGGCCGAGCTGATCCGCGCCACCACGGGCCGCCCGGCCCCGCCCGGCACGGTGGCGGAGATCGCCGAGCGGACCGGCGGGAACCCGTTCTTCGTCCGCGAGACCGCGCGCCTGCTCGACGCCGAGGGCCCGGCGGCGATCCCGGCGGGGGTGCGGGAGGTGCTGCGCCGCCGCGTCGCCCGGCTGCCCGCGCAGGCGGCGACGATCCTGCGGCACGGCGCGGTCATCGGCCGGGAGAGCGACGTGGACGTGCTGGCCGCCGTCAGCGGCGCGGACGAGGAGAGCGTGCTCGACGCCGTCGAGGCCGGGCTGGTCACGGGCCTGCTGACCGAGCCGCGGGCGGGCCGCCTGCGGTTCGCGCACGCGCTCATCCGCGACACGCTGTACGACGACCTGTCCCGGATCAGGCGGGCCAGGATGCACCAGCGGGTGGCGCGGGCCATCGAGGAGCACGACCCGGGCGACGTGGCCGCGCTCGCCCACCACTACACGGCGGGCGGCGCGGACCCGGCCAAGGCCGTGCGCTACTCCCGGCTGGCCGCCGAGCAGGCCGGACGCCGCTTCGCGCACCAGGAGGCGGCCGCGCTGTGGCAGCAGGCGCTGGACGCCTTCACCGGCGACCCCCGCGAACGCCTGGAGCTCACGCTCGGCCTCGTCTCGTCGCTGGCCAACTCCGGCAGGCTCGTCGCCGCCCGCGCGCACCGCGAGCGGGCCGTCCGCGACGCGCTCCCGCTCGGCGACCCGGCCCTGCTCGCCCGGGTGATCGTCTCGTTCGACGTGCCGACGTTCTGGAGCAACCGCGAGTACGGCGGCCTCGACACCGCGCTCATCGACGCCGTGGAGGCGGCGCTGGCCACGCTGCCGCCGGGCGACAGCCGCACCCGCTGCCGGCTGCTCACCACGCTGGGCTTCGAGCTCGAAGGCGAGCCGACCGAGCGCGGCTACCTGGCCTCCCGCGAGGCCGTCGCGATGGCCCGCCGCCTGGGCGACCGCCCGCTGCTGGTGCTCGCGCTCAACGGCCGCTTCCACCAGTCGTTCCGCTACGACGGCCTGGCCGAGCGCAAGGCGATCGGGACCGAACTGCTCACCCTGTCCGGCTCGGACGTGACCGTCGAGGCGCTGGCCCGGCTCATGCTCATGCAGGCGGCCACGGGCGAGGCCGACTTCGCCGCCGCCGACGCGCACGCCTCGGCCGCCCGCGACCTCGCCACCCGGTACGACCTGCCGCTGACCCTGGTCGTCACCGGCTTCTACGACGGGCTCCGCGCGGTGCTGGCCGGTGACGACGCGGAGGCCGAGGCCCGCTACCGCGCCGCCGCCGAGCTGGCCGGGCGGCTCGGCATGTGGCAGCACGAGACCGGGCTGCTCGCGCTCGGCCTGTACGGGATGCGGCTGCTGCGCGGCGACCTGACGCCGCTGCTGCCACGGCTGGAGCCGCTCGCCGCCTACGAGCCGTGGCGGGACCAGACGGCCGAGCTGTACGCGCTGGCGCTCTGCCATGCCGGGCGGGCCGCCGAGGCGCGGGCGCTGGTGCCCGTCCCGGCCGGGCCGCTGCGGCGTGACTACTTCTGGCACCTGCTCACCGCCGTGCGCGGCCTGCTCGGGGTGGCGCTGGACGACCGGGCGCGGGCGGCCTGCGCGTACGAGGAGCTGCTGCCGTACGCCGGGCAGCCGGTCGGCGGCACCGGCTACCTGGCCGTCTGGCCCACCGCCCAGGTGCTCGGCGACCTCGCCGCCTACCTGGGACGCCCTGCCGAGCCCCATTACCGGCAGGCCCTGGAGGTGGCGGAACGGGCCGGCGTCGCGGCCTGGCGCGAGGCGGCCCGCGCGGCGCTCGCCTGACTCAGCCGAACGTCCGCATCTCGCGGCGCGCGTACCGGCGCCTGAGCGCGGGGACGAGCAGGCGCAGCGGCGGGCTCGCCGCCGTGAGCAGCCGCGCGCCCTCCTCCGGCGTGGCGTACCGCAGCAGCCACGGCGCCGTGAACATCAGCTGACGCGGCGTGGCCCGCTTGCCGACCTGCTTCTCCACCCACGCGTACGCCTCGTACGGGACGAACCGGAAGATGATCGGGAACAGCTCCGACTCCTCCTCCGCGATGTGGTCGTCGAGCAGCTCCAGCAGCTCGGTCAGGGCGTGTCCCAGCGCCGCGAGGTCCCGGTCCAGCGCCGCCTGGCACCGGTCCAGGACCGGGCCGAGCGCCTGGTGGTCGTCGGTGTACGGGGACAGGTCCACGGCATGGCCCGCGGTGCGCTCGATGACCGGCCACAGCAGGTCGTCCTCGTTCGCGTGATGGTGGTCGACCTCGGTCAGGAGCGCCGCCGTGTAGGCGCGTACCGGGCCGTCCCGCCCTCCCTGCGCGCAGGCCGCGACGAGGCGGCGCAGGTCGGCGAGCATGGCGCGGTGGATGACGTACATCGAGGTGAGGTCGGGCTCGCGCTCGTCCGGCCGGCGGGGCGCGACCGCCGGGATCTTCACGGTGCTCAGCTTCACGGTGCTCATGCCGGAAGCATGCGCGCCGCCTCTTGCCGCCCTCTGGTCGCCGGCTTGCCGCCCAATCGGTTATCTCCCGTCGATCCGTTATCAATATTCACAAGCCACACTGCCGTCACATGAGTCATCAAACGGTGCTGCCCACCGAGGAGCGCACCGGAGCGGAGCCGGTGGACCGGGGCAGCGTGCTGGACCTGTTCGACAAGCTCGGCACCGTCGTCGTGCCCGTGGCGGTCGGGCTGTACGCGCTGCTGTACATGGGCTTCGAGAGCGTCTACGACACCTTCGGCATCACCCCAGAACAGGCCGGCCTCGACCAGGCGGGCATCCTGGGCCGCCTCGTCACCACGCTCGTCGTGCTGTTTTTGGCGCTGCTGCCGCTCGCCGGGCTGGTGGTGGGCGTCGCGTGGCTGTTCGACCGGGTGACGCGCGGGGCGGCGGGCCGGGCCATCGCCTGGGCCCGGGAGAAGCCCTGGCTGGCCGCCGCCGTGGCCGCGCTGCTGTCGGGCTGCGCCTACTGGGGGCTGCTCAGCGGCCTGGAGGTCACCGGCACGCCGGTGCTGGTCACCGTCGTGGCCGTCGCCCTCCTCGGCTTCCTCGTCCCGTACCGGCTGCTGCGCGCCCGGCCCGCCGGACGGGCCGGGATGCGCGTGCTGACCAGCGCGTTCGTCGGCATCGGGCTGGGGTTCGTGCTCGTCGGCTGGATGACCGACGGCGCCGAGGACATCCACGCCAACGGCAACGGCAACCTCGTGCTCCAGCTCGCCGGGTTCCCCAACCAGTGGGCCGCCGTACGCGACGGCGACGGCAAGCCGGTCTCCCGCGAACGGTGGCTCGTCCTCGGACAGGACGCCGGGTCGTACGTGTTCTACGACTGCGGCCGGATGACCACGGTGCGGCGGCCCGTCGAGGGCACCATCCTCACGGACGTGGAGCTCGACCCGGACTTCACCGCAGGCGGCACCAGGCCGGCCCGCCGCTGCGGGCACGCGCTCAGCACACCTGCCGGTAGCCGGTCTCCGGGATGAGCCTGCGCCACTCGGCCTCGCTCAGCCCGCCGGCCTTGGCGCACACCTCCCGCACCGCGTCGGCCCGCGCCTCGCCGGTCTCCTGGACGTCGAGCGAGATCACGGTGCCGGGGCCGCTCAGGTAGTGCAGGGCGCGGCCGTCGGCCGAGAACGTGTAGGAGTGGCCGGGTGACTGCAGGGCGACCGACTTCAGCAGCCGCCCGTCGCCGACCCGCCACAGCCGCACGGCGTCGCCGCTCGCCACGGCCAGCAACCGGCCGTCGGGGCTGAACACGGGCGGCCCGGCGGGCTCCCCGGACGCGGCTTCGGCGGGAGCGGTGTCCTCGGATGCGGCTTCGGCGGGAGCGGGGGGCTCGGAGGTGGGGGCGTCGGAGGTGGGGGTCAGCGTCCGGGTGGTGGACGCGCCGATCAGGAACGTCTTCGCGCCCGCGACCGCCAGCAGGCGGCCGTCCGGGCTGAACGCCAGCGGCGCCGCGCCCTCCTCGGGGGCGACGCGGATCGCCCGCGTCAGCGCGCGCCTCGGCACGTCCCACAGCTCCACCCGGCCGTCCGGCCTCGAAACGGCCGCCCGGCGGCCGTCGGGCGAGAGCGCCACCCGGCCGCCCGCCACCTCCAGCAGCCGCTCGCCGCCCGAGAAGAGCTCCGTCCGGCCGCCCACGCTGACCAGGAACGCGGCATCCGTCTGCGCCCCCGTCGCCACCGCCACCGGGGTGCCGCCCGCCGTCTCGGCGTAGCGGCCGTCGTCGCTCACGCCCGTCGTGGCCGGGGGCAGCGGGTGGGTCGCCAGGCGGCGGCCGGTCGGGACGTCCCACGCGGTGACCGCGTCACCCTCCCACCGCACCAGGCTGTCGCCGCTCAGCCGGTAACGCGCCCCCCGGGTGGGCACCGGGTCGGTGAACACGCCCAGCTCCTCCTGCGACAGCGACGCCTGCAACGCCGCCCGCGCCTCGCGCACCGGCGCCAGCCGCCACGCCGCGACGCTGAGCCGCATCGCCGTCTGCGGGTCCTCGGTGCGCAGCGCCTCCGCCCTGGCGGCCACCAGGCGCGCGTTGTCCCGGCTGACCTGCTCGGGCCGCTCCTTGACGGTCACCACGGCCACGCCCAGCAGCGCCACGGCCGCCGCCAGCGCCGCCACCCCGCTCCGCCGGCGCCACCGGGCCCCGGGGCCGTGGGAGCGTCTGGGCGGACGGAACCGCCGCACCCGGCCTCCGGCATTGGGCGCGGGCCCCGAACGCCGAGCGCCCGCAGAAGGGGCCGCCGGCGGCTGCTCACGACGGTCACCCCCAGAGGACCGCCCACGTAGGCCGCCCGTGGGGGAGGCCGCGTGAGGCAGGTCGCCCGCAGGGGAACCCGTGAGAGGGAGCTCGTCCGCAGGGGCGGTCGCCGGAGGGTGG
The DNA here is from genome assembly GCF_040674795.1 of Nonomuraea sp. NPDC049725. Classification (NCBI taxonomy): domain Bacteria; kingdom Bacillati; phylum Actinomycetota; class Actinomycetes; order Streptosporangiales; family Streptosporangiaceae; genus Nonomuraea; species Nonomuraea sp. NPDC049725. The sequence continues at coordinate 382,374 of NZ_JBFANJ010000009.1, forward strand.
ACGGTCGCGGGGGTGTCCTCGGGAGCGGGGTGGTCGGGGGCAGGGTGGCCGGTGTCGGGGTGGAGGGCGGTCCAGGTGCGGAGGCGGGGCCAGGCGCGGTAGAGGGCGGCGCTGGCGGGGACGATGCCGTGGCCGCCGATCGCCACCAGGGTGCCCGCGGGCGTCTCCACCGGGGGGACGCGCAGGCTGGGCCGGACCAGCAGCCCGGCCTCCTCCAGGCGGGCCAGGGTGCCGTGCTCGTCGTGGGCCGGGCCGCCTTCGAGCAGCGTCAGCAGCAGCCCCGGCAGCTCGGCGCGCTGCGGGCCGGTCAGCGTGGCGTACACCTGCTCGGCCACCTCGCCGAGCGGCGGCGGGCCGGTGAGTCCGGGGGCCGGGACGACGGCGGGGCCGCCGGGCGGCGGGCCGGGCAGGTCGGCGGCGGGCGGGCGGGCGGCGGGGTCCTTGGCGAGGGCGCGGCCGACGAGGGGCCGCAGCGTGCCGGGCAGCACGGTCAGGTCGGGGTCGGCGGACAGCAGCCGGTGCATGACCTCGCCCAGGCTGGCGCCGCTGAAGGGGTCGCGCCCGGTGGCCGCGTAGAGGACGAGGGCGCCCCAGGCGAACACGTCGCCCTGCGGCCCGGCGGGCTCGCCGGTGAAGACCTCGGGCGCCATGTAGGTGCGGGTGCCGGCGACGGCGCCGGGCCCGCCGATGCCGACGACCTTGGGGCCGTCGGCGCTCAGCAGCACTTTCTCGGGCCGTAAGTCCTGGTGGGCGACGCCCGCCTCGTGCAGGGCGGCCAGCGCGGCGGCGACCGCGGACGCGAGCGTGAGGAGCTCGCCGCCGGAGTAGGGGCCGTGGCGTTCGACGGCCTCGCGCAGGGAGGGCCCGTCGGCGAAGGCGGTGACCAGGTAGGCGGGCGCGGCGTCGGGCCGGACCTCGACCACCTCGGCCAGGCACGGGTGGGCGACCGGCCGGATCGGCGGGAGCGCGCCGCGCGGCACCAGGACCGCGAACCTGCGCCCCTCGTCGTCGTAGGCGTCGTAGACGACGCCGCGCCGGGACGCGCTGAGCCTGCCTGCCGGCCAGTAGCCGCCAAGCCTGTCGGGGTCACCGGGCACCGAGCGCATCATCGAAGGCTTAGATGCGCGACCGCGGCGTTTGGTTGCGCCTGGTGCCAGGACACCACAGGCTCCCCGCGCGCCTCGGGGAGCCCGTGGTCATGATCATTATTGCAGGCTCCGGGATCCTGCCAGCCATTCCGGCCGCAGTACGGACATGATGACCGAGTCGTGCCAGGCGCCGTCCCAGTGGAGCGCGTCGCGCAGCACGCCTTCCTCCACGAACCCGGCCTTCTTGTACACGTGCCTGGCCCGCTCGTTGAAGGTGTGCACCCACAGGCTGACGCGGTGCAGCGGCGTCCTGGTGAACGCGTGGCCGAGCACCAGCTCGATCGCCTCGGTGCCGTAGCCCTTGCCGAACACCCGCGAGCCGAGCAGCGCGATCCGCAGGTTGCACGACCGGTTGGCCGGGTCGAGCTCGTTGAGCACCACCTCGCCCACGTAGCTGTCACCGGCCATGATGGCCAGGTCGAGGCGGTCGTCGTGGTCGCCCCGGGTGGCGCACCAGCGGCGGGCGGCCTCCAGGTCGATCTCCCCGTGCGAGCCGGTGAGCCGCCGCACCTCGGCGTCGGACACCAGCTCGAACAGGCCCTCGGCGTGTTCGGGGCCGACCGGCCGCAGCGTCACGCGGGAGCCCACCAGCACAGGTTTGTCAGAGAACATCGCCCATGGCTATCAGCCCTGTTCGGCGGGGGGCAAGCCGATATCGCGGCGGACCGCCGCCAGCACCTCCTCCGGCCGCAACGCCCCCACGTCGTACTTCAGGTCCGTCACCTCGGTGAAGAAGCGCTCGCGCCTGGCCCGCATCGCCGCGGGGGAGAAGTCGGGCCGGTGGTCGCCGGAGCGCATCCGCTGCGTCAGCACCTCGTCGTCGGCGTCGAGCCAGATGACCAGGGCATCGCGCAGCGCGGCCCGCACCTCGGGGCTCTCCAGCGTGCTCGCCGCCGCGGCGATCACCTTGGGCCCGTCGGCGAGCTCGTGCAGCACGTGCTCGGCCTCGTGCCGGTGCAGCACGTCGGCGCCGTCACGCGCGGCGATCTGGGCCGCGCTGAGCCCGTAACGCTCTTGCAGGAACGGATCACTGTCGCTGAAGGGCAGCCCGAGGGACTCCGCGAGGAGCCGGCCAGCGGTCGTCTTACCGCTGCCCATCAGCCCGATCACCACGATTGGTTTGTTTTTCCACATATGGATAGAGGTTCTCTCGTGCCAAGGAGGTAAAGCAAATGACCATCGCCGGAAGCATCATCCTCATCATGCTCGGTGCGATCCTCACCTGGGCCGTCGAATTCGACCTCGCCGGTCTCGACATCAACATCGTCGGCGTCATCATCATGCTGGGTGGGCTGGTCGGGCTGGGTTTCGGCATCTACCGGATCAGCGTGACCCGCAGGGCCGTGGGCCCGATCGAACAGCCTGTCCACAGGCACGAGATCTACGAGGAGCCCGAGGCACGCAGGACCACGGTGTACGAGGAGCGTCGGCACCATGACGAGCCGCCGCTGTAGGAGGTGAAGCCACATGCCAGCCAGTCAGGAACTGCCGCAGACCATCCGCCGTTCGCCCAAGAAGGCGCAGGACACGTGGATGAAGGCGCACGACTCGGCCGTCGAGGAGTACGGCGAGGGCCGGCGCGCCCACATGACGGCCTTCGCGGCGCTGAAGCACTCCTTCGAGAAGGTCGGCGACCACTGGGAGCCGAAGGCGAAGAAGGGGCCTTCCGACAAGGGGGCCACGGACCGGTCCGGCCGCACGGCCGAGGGCGTCGACGCCAACGCCAGCAAGGATCACCTGCAGGGGGTGGCGTCGAGGCTGGGGATCAAGGGCCGGTCGAAGATGAAGAAGACCGAGCTGGTGGACGCCATCAAGAAGGCCAACCGGCGCGCCACGGCCAAGTCCCGCTGACCGCGGGAAGAAGACCTCCACCCGGAGCCCGGGTGGAGGTCTTCTCGCGTGTGCCTCAGACTCGCGTGTGCCTCAGATGAGCCGTTTGACCGCCGCGACGATGGCGTCCCGGTCGATGCGGGCGTCGGCGAGCTGTTCCTGCGGGGTCGCCGAGCCGGGCAGGCCGTGGACGGCGAGTTTGACGACGCGCGGGCCGAGCTCGCTGACCGCGTCCAGGACGGCGTCGCCGAGCCCGCCCTCGGGCCGGTGGTCCTCGACGGTGATCAGGTTGCCGGTCGTGGTGGCCGCCTCGACCAGAGCGGCGGCGTCGACGGGCTTGACCGAGTACATGTCGATCACGCCCACGTGGATGCCCTCGCCGGCCAGCGTTTCGTGCGCGGCCAGGGCCTCGTGCACGGTGATGCCCGCCGCCACGATCGTGGCCCGGTCGGCGGGGGAGTGGCGCAGCACGCGGGAGCCGCCCACGTGGAACCGCTCGCCGGGCGGGTAGACGACCGGCGTGTCCCCCCGCGTGGTGCGCAGGTAGGCGACGCCGAACAGGTCCGCCATCTCGGCCGTCAGTGCCGCCGTCTGGTTGGCGTCGCACGGGTAGAGCACGGTGCTGCCGTAGACGGCGCGCATCATGGCCAGGTCCTCCAGCCCCATCTGCGACGGCCCGTCCTCGCCGATCGACACGCCCGCGTGCGAGCCGACCAGCCGGATCGACGACTGGGACACCCCGGCCATCCGGATGAAGTCGTGGGCGCGGGTCAGGAAGGCGGCGAAGGTGGCCGCGTACGGGATCCAGCCCCGGATGCGCAGGCCCTCGGCGGCGGCGACGAGCTGCTGCTCGGCGATGTACATCTCGAAGAACCGCTCGGGGAACCGCTGGGCGAACGCCTCGGCCTTGGTCGAGTCGGCCACCTCGCCGTCGAGCGCGACCACGTCGCCGCGCGCCGCGCCGAGCGCCGCCAGCGCCTCGCCGTACGCCGTCCTGGTGGCGACTCGCGCGCCGAGCTCGTACTCGGGCAGCCGCAGCTCGCCGTCGGGGAAGCGGTACGGGTCGCCCCCGTTGTCCGGCTTGCGCACCTCGACGCGCAGGTCACGCCGGCCGCCCAGCTCCTCGACCGCCAGGTCCGGCTCCTTGAGCGCCTTGCCGTGCGCGCCCTCGCGGTTCTCGACCTCCAGGACGCCCTCGCCCTTGCGCGTCTTGGCCAGGATCACGGTGGGCCGCCTGCGCGTGCTGCGGGCGTCGCCGAGCGCGTAGTCGATCTGCCCGGGATCGTGCCCGTCCACCTCGACGGTGTGCCAGCCGAACGCGCCGAACCGCCGCGCGTACGCGCCCAGGTCCCAGCCGTGCCGGGTGGGGCCGCGCTGGCCGAGCCGGTTCACGTCCACGACGAGCGTGAGGTTCGACAGGCCCTCGCTGCCGGCGTGCTCGGCGGCCTCCCACACCGAGCCCTCGGCGAGCTCGCTGTCGCCGCAGAGCACCCACACCTGGTACGGCATGCGTTCCAGCCGCCCGGCCAGGGCCACGCCCACGCCCACGGGCAGCCCCTGGCCGAGGGAGCCGGTGGCCACCTCGACCCAGGGCAGGCGCGGCGTCGGGTGGCCCTCCAGGCGGCTGCCGCGCTTCCTGAACGACAGCAACTCCTCGTCGCTGATCGCCCCGGCGGCCTTGTACAGCGAGTAGAGCAGCGGTGACGCGTGCCCCTTGGAGAAGATCAGATGGTCGTTGGCCGGGTTGGCGGGATCGGCGAAGTCGTAGCGCAGATGGCCGGCGAACAGCACGGCCATCAGGTCGGCCGCGGACATCGACGACGTGGGGTGGCCGGATCCGGCCGCGGCGGCGGCGCGCACGGAGTCGACCCGCAACTGCGCCGCCAGCTCCCCGAGGAACTGAAGATCTAGGTCGGCCATCAGGCCACCTCCTGGTCGGCTTGGACGGCAGGGCTCGCGAGCGGGTCAGCGCAGCACGCGGCGGAGCAGGACGGCCCCGGCCGCCGCGCCCGCCAGCGCCGTCACGGCCCCGCGGTGGCGGGAGAGCCAGAGCTGCGGGCTGCGGCCGTGGCTCTTGCTGTCGAAGCTGCCGTGCGCGCCGTAGTCGGCCGTCTCGTCGGCGGGCTCCCACAGGTTGGCCACGCCGCTGGGCGGCTTCTCGCCGGTCTGCTGGGAGTCCACGCCGGTCCTGCCCAGGTAGCGATCCACGAGCGCGGGGGCGATCCGCTGGGCCAGCAGCGTGGCCACGGTCATGGAGCCCACCCAGTACTCCTTGCGCTCGGGATGCGCGGCGGCGTGCACGATGCCCCGGGCCGCGACCTCCGGCTGGTAGATCGGGGGAACGGGCTGGGGGTGGCGGCGCAGCTTCGACAGCACCCAGTCGAACTGCGGCGTGTTGACGGCCGGCAGCTGCACCATGGTGATGTGGATGCCGCTCCGCTCGGCCAGCAGTTCGGTGCGGACCGATTCGGTGAAGCCCTTGATGGCGTGCTTGGCGCCGCAGTAGGCCGACTGCAGGGGGATGCCGCGGTAGGAGAGCGCCGAGCCCGCCTGCACGATCGCGCCGCGCCCGCGCGGCCTCATCAGGTCCAGGGCGACCCTGGTGCCCCAGACGTAGCCCAGGTACGTGACGGCGGTGGTGCGCTCGAACTCGGCGGGTTCGATGTCGGTGAACGGGGCGAACACCGAGGAGAAGGCGACGTTGATCCACACGTCGATGGGACCCAGGTCGGCCTCGGCCTGCTCGGCCGCCTGCCGTACCTGGTCGTAGTCGGCGACGTCGGCCTCGTACACCTGCCCGACGCCGCCGGCGGCGCCGACGTCCACGGCGGCGGCGCCGAGCCCGGTCGTGCCCCGGGCGATCAGCGCCACCTTGGCGCCCTGGCGGCCGAGCTCGCGCACGACCGCGCGGCCGACGCCGCCGCTGGCGCCGGTGACGACGACGACCTTGTCCTGGAGGGGATGTGCTGACATGGGGGAGTTCAGCCCGCCTCTCCTGTGTCGCGGTTCTTCTGACGGCGCACGGCCATGACGATGTCGATCACGACCACCACGGCGGCCACGACGGCGAACCCGGTGATGACGGGCGCGCGGGCGATGACGCCGAGCACGGCGAAGGCGAACAGGAACACCAGGAGGAACGAGCCCACCCGGATGTGCACCACGTCGCGCGGCGTGGCGGGGACCATGGCGTGGCCGCGGCCGTCCCTGGTCTCTTGCCAATTCCGGTCTTCAGTCATGGGGGCCACCTGCCCGTGCCGTTTGCCGCCTAACGTCGTGGGTAGCCGGGCCGGCGTGCCGGAGCTGCATCCCAGTGACCAGAACGAGCCGGGCATCGTGCGGCGCCGCCGCGGGCGCGGCTTCAGCTATCACGGGCCGGACGGAGAGCCGGTGCGCGACCCGGCGACGCTGGAGCGCATCAAGGCGCTCGTCATCCCCCCGGCCTGGACCGACGTGTGGATCTGCGCCTCCGGGCACGGCCATCTGCAGGCGGCCGGAACCGACGCCGCGGGCCGACGGCAGTACCTCTACCACGAGGAGTGGCGGCGGCAGCAGGACGAGGCCAAGTTCGACCGGGTGCTGGAGCTGGCCGAGCGGCTGCCGGCGTTCAGGAAGACCGTGGACGACCAGCTCGCCGGGCGCGGTCTGACCCGGCAGCGGGTGCTGGCCGCCGCCGCGCGGCTGCTGGACGTGGGCTTCTTCCGCGTGGGCGGCGAGAGCTACGACACCTACGGCCTGGCCACGCTCAGGATGGAGCACGTCACCTGCTCCGGCAACACCGTGACCTGCTGCTACCCGGCCAAGGGCGACATCCCGCGCGAGGTGGAGGTGGCCGACGCGGGCGCCTGCCGGGTCATCAGGTCGCTCAAGGCGCTGCGCGCCGACGGCGAGCTGCTGCGCTACCGGCGCGACGACGGCGGCTGGGCCGACGTGCGCAGCGAGGACATCAACGCCTACCTGCGCGACACCATCGGCGACTTCACCGCCAAGGACTTCCGCACCTGGCACGCCACGGTCCTGGCCGCCGTCGGCCTCGCGGTGTCCAAGGAGGCGGACTCGGCCACGGCCAGGAAGCGCGCGATCACCCGGGTCATGCGGGAGGTCTCGGAGTATCTGGGCAACACCCCGACGGTCGCCCGCTCCTCGTACGTGGATCCGCGCGTGATCGAGGCGTACGAGCGCGGCCGGACGATCGCGGGCGCGCTGACCGAGCTGGGGGCGGACGTCGACCACGGCATGCTCGCCACGCACGGGACCGTGGAGCGCGCGGTCATCGACCTTCTCGTTGCTGTTTGAGCTGTTCGTCCAGGGGCATGCGGCGTCAGAGTAAGGAGGAAGCCATGGAAGCTCCGCAGTACGTCGCGGCCCGCGTCCAGGAGGCGATGGCACAGGACGGTCGTACGCACGAGCTCGGCATCCACGTCGACGTGCGCGGCGACCAGCTGTTCCTGCGCGGCCAGGTGAGCGGCGCCGAACAGCGCGACAGGCTCGCCGAGGTGGCCAGGGAGGCCGCCCCCGACCTGCACGTGCACAACGAGATCAACGTCGTCGAGGTGACCGAGCCCGGGGAGGTAGAGCATCTTGACTGAATTGCGCATAGCAGCCGTAGGAGACATCCACCTGGGCGAGGACGTCCGGGGCCAGTACCGCAAGCGCCTGGAAGGCATCGAGGAACGCGCCGACGTGCTCATGGTCGCCGGTGACCTGACGCGGCACGGCACGCTGGAGGAAGGCAGGCTGGTGGCCGACGAGCTGCGCGACCTGCCGGTGCCCGTCGTCGCCGTGCTCGGCAACCACGACTACCACTCCGATCTCCAGCACGAGATCACGAGCGAGCTGCGTGACGCCGGGATCATCGTGCTCGACGATGACGGCGCGGTCCTCGACTGCGGCCCGGTCCGGCTCGGCGTGGTCGGCGGCAAGGGCTTCGGCGGCGGGTTCGCCGGCAAGTGCGCCAGCGAGTTCGGCGAGCGGGAGATCAAGGACTTCGTGGCGCACACCCGCTACATCGCCGAGGCGTGGCAGCGTGCCCTCAAGGACATCCAGGCCGACCGGCGCGTGGTGCTGTCGCACTACTCGCCCGTCAAGGAGACGCTGGAGGGCGAGCCGCACGAGATCTACCCCTTCCTCGGCAGCTACCTGCTGGCCGAGGCCGTCGACACGGCCGGGGCCGACCTCATCCTGCACGGCCATGCGCACAAGGGCAGCGAGAAGGGCATGACGCCGGGCGGCATCCGCGTCCGCAACGTGGCCCTGCCGGTGCTGGGCCGGGCGTACGCGGTCTACTGCCTCAACGGCTTCTGAGGGGCGGCTCCTCAGAGGACGCGCACGGCCATCAGGCAGATGTCGTCGTCCGAGCCGCCGCCCAGCCGTCCCAGCAGGCAGTCGATCACCTCTTCCGGGTCGTCGCCGACGCAGAAGTGCGCCGCCTGGACCAGCGCCTCCATCCCGGCGTCCAGGTCCCGGCCGCGCCGCTCCACCATGCCGTCGGTGTAGAGCACCAGCAGGTCGCCCGGCTCCAGCGGGGTGACGCACATGCTGTACTCGACCGGGCCGAACGCCCCCAGCATGGTGCCCGTCGCCGCCTCGACCAGCCGCGCCCGGCCGTTCCTGACGAGGATCGGGCCGGGATGCCCGGCGCTGGTCCACGAGAACGTGTGGTCCGACGGGTCGAAGTGGCCGATGATCGCCGTGCCGGTCGCCGTGACGCCCTCGTTGGAGTGCAGGATCAGGTCGTTCAGCCAGGTGGCGAGCTGCCCGGCGGGCGCCGCCGTGTAGGCGAGCCCGGCCAGGCCGGAGCGCATCTGCAGCATCAGGCTCGCCGCCGTCAGCCCGTGGCCCATCGCGTCGCCGATCGCCAGCAGCGTGCGGCCGTCGGGCAGCACCCGCGACTTGAACCAGTCGCCGCCGAGCCGCGCCAGCTCCTCCGCCGGCAGATACCGTACGCCGACCGCGAGCCCCGGCGTGTGCACGAGGCCGCGGCGCAGCGGCATGATCGTGTCCTGCAGCCGCACGGTGAGGTCGTGTTCCTCCTCGGCCCGCCGCCGCTGCCGGGTGGCCTGCTCGTGCGCCACCGCCAGCGCCCGCTCCCTGCGGCGGGTGCGCGTCACGTCCTGGGCCAGCCACCGGACCTTCACCGGCACGCCGTCGCCGTCGAGGATCGGCTCGCTGAACACGCTCAGGTGCCGCACCCCGTAGCGGTGCTGGACGCGGAAGGACGTCTCGACCGCCTCGCGGTACTCCAGCAGCGAGCGCATCATGTCGTCCACCAGCGGCAGGTCCTCCGGCACCACCATGCTGGAGACGTCCTCCAGCGTCAGCGGGGGATCGTCCCGGTTGCGGCCGAACATCTCGTACAGGCCGGACGTCCACAGGACGTTCTCGGTGGCCAGGTTCCACTCGCCCCAGCCCAGCTCGGCCAGCCGCTGGGCGCGTTCCCAGCCGGTGACCAGCAGTTCCTCGGCGTCCAGCGTCCGCCAGGTGACCAGCAGCCCTTCGTCGACCCGGGCGGCGCGCACGCTCAGCGTCGCCGGCCACACCCGGCGCTCCACGACCTCCACGAACTCCAGCGGCACCCGCTGCACGGGCTCGCCGCTCTCGTACGCGCGGATGTAGTCGTCGAGCAGGCCCGAGCTGGCCACCCCCGGGCTGGCCGTGAGCAGGCGCCGCCCGGTGAGCTGGTCCTCGGTGAGTCCGGCGGGCGTCGTGGCGTGCCGGTTCGCGGCGACGATGCGGAAGTCGACCACGCGCCCGGCCTCGTCGCAGACCGGCGTGATGTAGATGGCGGAGGCGTGCACCGCCTCCAGCATGCCGCGCACCCACCCCGGCACCTCGGCGGCGACGACCTCGGGCTCCGGCGGGTGCTCGACCCCCAGGGCGACGTCGACCAGGGAGAGCCCGCTCTGCTTGGCCATCCTGGCCAGCCGTTCGGCGGCCTCGGCCGGGCGGATGTTCAGGCCGGTCGCCAGCCGGGCGGTGGCCTCGTCGATGACGGCCCCGTTGCGCAGATGACGGCGCAGCCTGGCGAGCTGCTCACGCACTCTCGCCGAGGCTGCGCCGGTCTCGTAACGGCTGAACGACGGCAAATCACTCACCCAACGCCCATGCCCTTACGTGTGGCACTGAGTGAGGCGTTGGGCGATATTTAAGCAAAAACTGTTCATTAGTTCCGCTGGGCCGGTCTCGGAGTTCGGCCCAGCGGATGGGACTGACCGCTGACCTGCCTAAACATTGAAGATACTGACCCCGCCAGGTCCGACGAGGAAACCGAGAACGATAAGGACGATCCCCCACAGGAGATCGCGACGGGCCAGGATCACATAGATCCCGGCGATGACGAGGATTACCGCGATGATCCAGAGCAAAGTAGCCATGAGCCAGCAACTGCCCCGCTGATTCGACACTTAACATGTTTTCCGTTCCGGCGGCGGGAAGGGTAGCCGCATGACGACATACGGCTACTTCCTGTCCTGCGAGGAGCACGGCCCCCGCGAGCTGGTCCGGCAGGCCAAGGCCGCCGAACGCGCCGGGTTCGAGGCACTGTGGATCTCCGACCACTTCCACCCCTGGCTCGACGAGCAGGGACAGGCCCCGTTCGTCTGGACGGTCATCGGCGCGATCGCGGAGGCCACCACGCTGCCCATCACCACGGCCGTGACCTGCCCGCTCGTGCGCACCCACCCCGTCATCGTGGCCCAGGCGACCGCCACCACGGCCGCGCTCACCGGCGGCCGGTTCCGGCTCGGCGTGGGCACCGGGGAGGCGCTGAACGAGCACGTCATCGAGTCCCGCTGGCCGCCCGCCGCCGAACGGCTGGAGATGCTGGAGGAGGCCGTCGGCCTCATGCGGGAGCTGTTCACCGGCAAGCTCGTCACCCACCGGGGCCGCCACTACCAGGTGGACACCGCCCGGCTCTACACGCTGCCCGACGAGCCCGCGCCCATCTACATGTCGGGCTTCGGGGACAAGTCCATCGAACTGGCCGGCCGGATCGCCGACGGCTACGTCTCCACCGGCCCCAGCGCCGAATCGGTGGAGAAGTTCCGCCAGGCGGGCGGTGCCGGAAAGCCCACCCTCGGCGGGCTCAAGGCGTGCTACGCCGCCGACGAGGCGAGCGCGCGCAAGACCGTCCACCGCCTGTGGCCCACCCAGGGCATCAAGGGCGAGGCGTCCCAGATCCTGCCGCTGCCCCGGCACTTCGAGCAGCTCGCCGCCTCCGTCACCGAGGACGAGGCGGTCGCCGGCACCCCGTGCGGCCCCGACCCCGAGGTCCACGCCCGCGCCCTGCGCGAGTACGTGGACGCCGGCTTCGACGAGGTCTACGTCAGCCAGATCGGCCCCGAGCAGGACGCCTTCTTCGACTTCTACCAGCGCCAGGTGCTGCCGCTGGTCAGAGGCTAGGACGCCGACTTCATCAGCTTCGCGTAGGCCAGCTGCAGCCAGTCCGACGCGGCCACCGCCGTCATCGCCGCCCCCGCCAGCCGCGTCACCCGCGGCGCGAACACCAGGCCGATGGCGTAACCGGTGGCCGCCCACTGCGCGATGCAGAACGGGCAGCTCAGCAGCTCGCCCACCGTGTTGCGCGGCTCCTCCTTGAGCTCCGACGGGCCGCTCACGCCCTCGTACCGGGTGAACGGCGCCCGCAGCGGGCTCGTCACCGGGTCCTTGGCCAGCAGCCGCGCCACCTTGTGCGTGCACGCCGCCATCAGCCCCAGGTCCATGAGCCCGACCCGGTCCGGCGCCCGCCGCCCGGTCAGCGCCGCCGCGGCCACCGCCGCGCCGACCAGCACCCCGTACGTGCCCATGATCCTCACGTACGTGCCGAGCGGGCGATCATGCTCGCCCTGGTACTCCTGCTCGGTCCTTTCCAGGAATTGCGTCATGGGGCCTCGCGCTACCCCGAACGCCCGTGATCACGCCTATTCGGCGATCGTGAGGGTAGCCCGCACACATGAGCAGCCACGGCCACGAAGTCACCGACGCCATCCTCGACACGCTGAAGCGAGCCAGCTCCGCGTTGAAGGACGCCGGGGTGCGGTTCGCGCTGGCCGGCGGCTGCGCGGCCTACGCCAGGGGAGCCGCGCCGTCGCTGCACGACGTGGACTTCGTGCTCGCCGAGCACGACGTGCCCGCCGCGCTGGAGGCGCTGCGCTCGGCCGGCTTCGAGACGGCCAAGCCCCCCGAGGACTGGCTCGTCAAGGCGTACGACGAGGGCCGGCTGGTGGACCTGATCTTCAGGGTGTCGGACCAGGAGGTCACCCCGGCGCTGCTCGCCCGCGCCGAGCCGATGAAGGCGTCGGCCGTCATCGTGCCCGTGCTGGAGGCCACCGACCTGGTGATCTCCTGGCTGCTGCCGCTCTCCGAGCACGCCTGCGACTACGGGGCGCTGCTGCCCCAGGTGCGGGCGCTGCGCGAGCAGGTCGACTGGGACCGGGTGGCGGCGGTCGTGGCGGACTCGCCGTACGCCTCGACGTTCCTCACCCTGCTCGAACGGCTCAACGTGCTCGACGCCCCCGTCACCCCCGCCGGCGACCCCACCTGGCCGTAGACCCGGACAATGGGTACGATCCGCGTCAACCTCTCGAAGGGGGGCGCAGGTGACCATCCAATCCGGCCACGAGTGGATACCGCCCGGCGTCGACGCGGAGCGGCCCAGTGTCGCCCGGGTGCACGACGCCCTGCTCGGCGGCACCGAGAACTTCGCCTCCGACAGGGCCGTGGCCCGCCGCCTCAAGGACGCCGTGCCCGAGGTCGTCGACCTGGTCTGGTGCAACCGCGCCTTCATCGGCCGCGTCGTCGACTACCTCGTCCGCCAGGCCGGGGTCCGCCAGTTCGTCGACCTCGGCGCCGGGCTGCCCACCGTCGAGAACACCCACGAGGTCGCCCAGTTCGCCGACAGCTCCGCCCGCGTCGTCTACGTCGACCTCGACCCGATGGTCGAACCGCACGCCCGAGCCATCCTGGCCCGCAACGACCACGCCACCGCCATCACCGCCGACGTCCGCGACATCCCCGCCGTCCTCGGCCACCCCGAACTGCGCCGCCTCATCGACTTCCACCAGCCCGTCGCCGTCCTCGCCATCGGGCTCCTCCACCTCATCCCCGACCAGGACGACCCGCACGCGCTCATCCGGCGCTACATGGCGACGCTGCCCTCCGGCAGCCACCTGGCCGCCTCCAACTTCATGTCCGGCCCCAACCCCAAGGCCCAGGCGCTGGAGACGATGCTCCAGGTCACCATGGGCACCGGCCACTTCCGCGACCGCGAAAGCATCACCCGCTTCTTCGCCGGCCTCGACCTCGTCGAACCCGGCGTCGTCCACTTCCCCCAATGGCACCCCGACGACCGGCTCCCCGGCCCGCTCGCCCCCTGGGAGGAGATCCTGCTGGGCGGCGTCGCCCGCAAGCCCTGACCGCGGTTAAGGGGATGAGCCCGGGGCCCGTGCCCGGCTAGGGTGGTGGCATGCCGCGACGCCTCATCTGTTCGCCGCCGCCCGCCCGCTAGCGGGCGGCCTTCCCTGAATCTCCGGGTCTGACAGATCCGGTGGTGGTTGCTGCCCGCATCCGGGCCCAATCCACCACTCCTCATCGGAGCACCTCTGTCATGACCCAGCTCACCACCCGGCGTGCCACGCTGTACGTCGCCACCGCCGCCGCGGCCTGGGGCACCGGCGGCGCCGCCGGAGCCCTCCTGTTCGCCGGCGGCGGGCTCGACGCCCTGGACGTGTCCTTCTGGCGCTACCTCCTCGGGGCGATCTTCCTGCTGCCGCTCGCCCGCGGCCTCCGCCTCGACGGCCGCGTCGCCGTCGTCGGCGCCGGCATGGCCGTCTACCAGACCGCCTACTTCGGCGCCATCGCGCACTCGGGCGTCGCGATCGCCACGGTCGTCACGATGGGCGCCACGCCGGTCTTCACCGCCCTCGGCGGCCGGCTCCTGCTCGGCGAACGCCTCGGCCGCGCCGGCCTCGCCGCCCTCCTGACCGCCCTGACGGGCCTCGTCCTCCTCACCACGACCCCCCACCTCGACCCGGCCACCCCCACCGGGACGCTCGCCACGCCGGCCGGGGAGGGGACGCCGGCCGGGGTGGGGCTCGGGTTGCTGTCGGCCGCCGGGTATGCCGGGGTGACGCTGTACTCGCGGCGGCACCGGGACGACTCCCAGGGGATGGCCGTGGGCGGGTTCGTCGTGGGAGCGGTGTGCCTGGCGCCGTTCGCGCTGGCCGGCGGGGTGGTCCCGGTGGGCGGGTGGCAGAGCGTGGCGCTGCTCGCCTATCTGGGGGCGGTGCCGACGGCGCTGGCGTACCTGCTGTTCTTCCGCGCGCTGACGGCGCTGCGGGCGACGACGGTGTCGATCGTGTCGCTGGGGGAAGCGGCGGGGGCGGCCGTGCTGGGCGTGCTGGTGTTCGGGGAGCGGCTGTCGCCGTCGGCCTGGGCGGGGTGCGTACTGCTGCTGGTGGCGGCGGTGGCGAGGGCACGGGAGGAGTGAGCGTGAGGCAGGGTCGCCGTATGGGTTAGGGTCCGTACGGCGACGCCTGTCGTGTCGTCGCTCCGCTCCCAGGCCGCCGGTACGGGCCGGTACGGGGGAACGGTGGCGGCGGAGCGTGCGTTGGAGGAACTGTGGCCTCGATTACAGGATTTGTCAGGAACCTGCTGGACCGTCCGGGAGGCACCCCCCTGACGCCGTACCAGAAGGTCGTCAAGGCGGCTCACGCCCGCGCCGACCGGATCGGCAAACTGGATGAGCTGCCCAGGCCCGACATGAGCGACCTGGCCGAGTTCTGTGCCGTCGCCCGTGAGGCCGCCGACCGCACGCTCGGGCTCAGGCCGTACGACGTGCAGTTGCTCGGGACGCTCGCGCTCCTCGACGGCAAGGTGGCCGAGATGGCCACCGGCGAGGGCAAGACGCTGTCCGGGGCGATGGCGGCGGCGGGCTACGCGCTGCAGGGCAGGCGTGTGCACGTGATGTCGGTCAACGACTACCTGGCCCGCCGCGACGCCGAGTGGATGGCCCCTTTCTACGCGGCCCTGGGCGTCACCGTCGGCTGGATCGACCAGAACTCCACCCCGGAGGAGCGGCGCGACGCCTACGCGAAGGACGTCACGTACGGGCCGGTGAGCGAGATCGGCTTCGACGTGCTGCGTGACCGGATGCGCACGTCGGCCGACGAGATCATCGTGCCGGAGCCGGAGGTGGCGCTGATCGACGAGGCCGACTCCGTGCTCGTCGACGAGGCGCGGGTGCCGCTGGTGATGGCGGGGGCGGCCGACGCGGGCAACGCGGTGCCGGAGCTGGCGGCCCTGGTCAGGCAGCTCATCCGGGGCTACCACTACGAGATCGACGAGCAGGCGCGCAACGTCTACCTGACGCCGAAGGGCGCCGAGACGGTGGAGAACCTGCTGGGCGTCGAGCTCTACGACGAGCACGAGCCGGGCACGCTGATCGAGGTCAACCTGGCCCTGCACGCCCACGCGCTGCTGACCCGCGACGTCGACTACATCGTGCGTGACGGCAAGGTGCAGCTCATCAACCCCTCGCGCGGCCGGGTGGCGGTGCTCCAGCGCTGGCCCGCCGGCCTGCAGGCGGCGGTGGAGGCCAAGGAGGCGCTGCCGCCGAGCGAGAAGGGCGAGATCCTCGACTCGATCACCGTGCAGGGCCTGATCAGGCGCTACCCGAGGGTGTGCGGCATGACGGGCACCGCGGTGGCGGTGAGCGAGCAGCTCGGCGAGTTCTACGGGCTGAAGGTCGCGGTGATCCCGTCCAACCGGCCGTGCGTCAGGAAGGACGAGCCCGACCGCATCTACCCGACGGTGCCCGACAAGGACGCGGCGCTGGTCGAGGAGATCCAGGCGGTGCACGAGACCGGCAGGCCGATCCTCATCGGCACCCTGGACGTGGCCGAGTCGGAGAACCTGGCCATGCTGCTCCAGCGCCGCAACCTGGAGCCGGTGGTGCTCAACGCCAAGAACGACGCCGAGGAGGCCGCGATCATCGCCAGGGCGGGCGAGCGCGGCGCGATCACCGTCTCGACGCAGATGGCGGGCCGGGGCACCGACATCCGGCTCGGCGACGGCGTGGCGGAGCTCGGCGGCCTGTACGTGATCGGCTCCGGCCGCCACTCCAGCAGCCGCCTGGACGACCAGTTGCGCGGCCGGGCGGGCCGCCAGGGCGACCCGGGCGGCTCGGTGTTCTTCGTCAGCATGGGCGACGACCTGATCACGCAGTACACGCCGGACGAGCGGCCGCCGGCGGCCGACGCCGACGGCATCGTCAGGCACCGGCGCGGCGCCTACCTGGTGGGTCACGCGCAGCGGGTGGCGGAGGGCGTCAACCTGCAGATCCACCGCAACACCTGGCGCTACACCCGGCTGCTGGAGCAGCAGCGCGAGCTCATCCTGGAGTGGCGCGACAAGGTGCTGCACGGCGACGCGGCGGCCAAGGCGCTCAAGGAGGCCGACCCGGAGCGCTGGGAGTCGATGCCCGAGGACACCCGGGAGGAGACGGCCAGGCAGATCGTGCTGCACGCGATCGACCGCTGCTGGACCGAGCACCTGGCGTTCCTCACCGACCTGCGCGAGGGCATCCACCTGCGGGCGCTGGGCCGGATGAGCCCCGTCGACGAGTATCAGCGGGAGGCGGTGGCGGAGTACAAGCGGCTGCTGGCCGAGGTGGAGCGCCGGTCGCTGGAGTCGTTCGAGGCGCCCGAGCCCGATCTCAAGCGCCCGCAGGCGACCTGGACCTACCTGGTGCAGGACAACCCGTTCGGCACCGAGTGGGACCGGATTCTCAAGCGGGTCAAAGGCGGTTCGCGTACCTGACAGAAGATGGCAGGTACGGTTGGCAGGCTGACGGTCATGACGACGAAGGCGAATCTCATCGCGGTCACCATCGACTGCGACGACCCCAGGAAGACGGCCGAGTTCTACCACCAGGTGACCGGCCTGCCCATCGCGTACGCGGAGGACGAGTACGCGGCCGTGAGCGACGGCACCACGTCGCTCTACTTCGGCCGGGTGCCCGACCGCAAGCCCGTGGAGTGGCCGAGCGCCGACAAGCAGTTCCATCTCGACTTCCGCGTCCCGGACGTGGAGAAGGCGGTCGAGGAGTACGTTGCGATCGGCGCGACCAAGCCCGAGTTCCAGCCGGGCGTGACGGACGAGGGGGTGGGCTGGATCGTGCTGCGGGATCCTGACGGCCACCTGTTCTGCGTCTGCCCGGAGAAGTGATGTAGGCCAAGATTGGCCTAAAGGATGATTCGAGCGCATTGCTGCGCATCTAAGCTGAGGCAATGCTCTTGCACGGATCTCTGCCCCTGCGTGGGCGCCCATGACCTGGGTCGGCCTCCTCATCGCACTCGCCGGGGCGCTGGGCTACGCGGTCGGCGCGGCGCTGCAACAGTTCGAGGCAGTGGCGGAGGGCGCCTCGCTCAGGCTGACCCGGCGGCCCCGCTGGTGGATCGGCGGCATCATCAGCCTGACCGGCGCGTGCCTGCACGCGGTGGCGCTGAGCTTCGCGCCGCTGGTGGCGGTGCAGCCGATCAGCGTGGCCACGCTGGTGTTCGCGGTGCCGCTGGCCGCGTACATGTACGGCCGCAAACCGTACAAGGCAGAGATCTTCGGCTCCATCGCGGTGGCCGTGGGCCTGATCTGGCTGATGATGCTGGTGCCGTCGCACCACGTCACGCCCCGGCTGGGTGACGGGGCGGCGCTCGGGTTCATCGGCGTGATCGCGCTGCTCGTGCTGGTCACGCAGGTGGCCGCGATCCGCGCCAAGGGGGCGAACAAGGCGCTGCTGCTGGCGGTCAGCGCGGGCGTGGCGACGGCGAGCGTGTCCACGTTCGTCCGGGTGGTCGGCGGCGGCATGGAGGGCGACCTGGGGCGGCTGGTCCACTGGTTCACGCTGGCCGTCCCGGTGCTGCTGATCTGCGCCACGGTGCTGCTGCAGCGCTCGTACGCGGTCGGCTACTTCGGCATCGCCTACGCGGGCGTGCAGGTCGTCGACCCGATCACCTCGGTGCTGGCCGGCGCGCTGCTGCTCGGCGAGCCGCTGCCGACCAGCCCCGCCACCGCCGTGCCCGCGGTGCTGGCGGCGGCGCTGACCATCGCCGGCACGATCACGCTGGGCCGGCTGACGCCCGATCACTCCCCGTCGAAACAGGCGGACGCCATCCCAGAATCTCGTCCATTGAGCGCAGCATCAGATCGGGCCTGAACCGGCTCGCCAGCGACATCGCCCGGTCGCGCACCGCCACGGCGACGGGGTTGCGCACCTTGGTGATCCGGCAGATCGCCATCGACTTGCGCACGACGTCGGCCGTGCGCCGCAGCCGCGCCTCGGTGTAGGCGGCCAGGTCGCCGCCCGCGAGGTGGCCGAGCACGACCGCGTCCTCCAGCGCCTGGCAGGCGCCCTGCCCCAGGTTGGGCGTCATCGGATGCGCGGCGTCGCCGAGCAGCGCCACCCGGCCCGCGTGCATGGCGGGCAGCGGCTCGCGCAGGTAGTAGAGGTCGTTGCGCAGGATGTGGTCCGGCCGGGCGCCTTCCAGCAGGGCGGGGATCGGCGCGTGCCACGTCCCGAACCTGCGCACCAGCTCCGCCCGCTCGTCGCCGCCCGCGGCCCCGGCCGGTGACAGGTCGGTGGCGTAGAAGTAGACCAGCTCGTCGTCCAGCGCGTGGATGCCGAACACGGTGCCCCGCCCCCAGCTCTCCGAGCTGCGGATCGGCCCGTCGGGCCGGGGCGCCAGCCCCCGCCACGTGGTCACGCCCGCGTAGACCGGCTCCGGGTGCCGGGGGAAGAGCGCGGCCCGCACCCGCGAGTGGATGCCGTCGGCGGCCACGACCAGGTCGGCGGTCAGCTCGCCGGCGTCGGTGCGCACGGTCCCGGTGGCGGCGTCGACGCCCGTGACCGCCGTGCCGAGCCGCAGCCGCTCCGGCCCCAGCGTCTCGGTCAGCAGCTCGACCAGCCTGGCCCGCAGCAGCACGACGATCGAGTCGCCGTAGAGCTCGCGCGCCCGGTCCTCGGTGGTGTGGGTGAGCCAGGCGCCGTCGTGGCGGCGGATGCCCACCTGGCCTTCCATCCTCGACAGCTCGCGCACCCGGTCGCCCAGGCCGAGCACGTCGAGCGCGCGCAGCCCGTTGGACGCCACGGCCAGGCCGGAGCCGACAGGCTCCAGCTTGGCCGCCTTCTCCAGCACGTCCACGTGCCAGCCCGCGCGGTGCAGCGCGATGCCGGCGGCCAGGCCGCCGATGCCGCCGCCGATCACTACAGCCTTCATTCCCCACTCCTCAACTACGTCTGTAGTTTCACGCTACTACGGCTGTAGTCTCGACTACAACTGTAGTATCCGGTTCGTGAAGCGTTCAGAGGCCGTGGCGGAGGCGGCGATCACCCTGCTGGCCGAGCGGGGCATGCGCGGCCTCACTCACCGCGCCGTCGACGAGGCGGCCGGGCTGCCGCCCGGCTCGACGTCCAACCTGGCCCGCACCCGCGCCGCGCTGCTGGAGCTGACGCTGTCGCGGCTGACCGAGCTGGAGTCGGAGGTGTTCGCCGACGGCCTGGTCGGCCGGCCGCCGACCGCCGCCGAGCTGCCCGACCTCCTGGCCCGGGTGCTCCAGGTCCAGCTCCGCGACCGCCGCCGCACGCTGGCCCGCTACGAGCTCGCGCTGGAGGCGACCCGGCGGCCCGAACTGCGCCGCATCTACGACCGGGCCGGCCGCCGCTTCCGCGACCCCGCCGTGGCCCTGCTCGCCGCCGCCGGGTCCGCCGATCCGGTACGGCACGGCCACCGCCTCGTCGCGTTCGGCGAGGGCATCATGTTCGACGCGATCGCCGGGGCCGGGACCGAACCGTCGCTGGACGAGCTCCGCGAGGCCGTGGGCGAGCTGCTGGCCGGCATGCTCGGCGGCGGATCGGGGCCACGTGGTCAGCAGGCGTCCACGTAAGGGACCTCGGGCAGGTGGCGGGTCCACTCCGCGCGCGACAGCCCGCCGTACCGGGCGCAGACCGTCGCGGCGGCCCGCTCGGGATCGCCGGGGACGGGGGAGCGGGCCAGGTCGATCGTGAGGACTGTGCCGCGCCCGGCCAGCACGCGCAGGCGGCTCCCGTCCGCGCTGAGAGCGGCCTGCGCCGGGCGGTCGGTCCCCGGCGACGGCACCCGCCGGTCGGCCAGCAGCCTGCCGTCGGCCAGCCGCCACGCGCTCACCCGGTCGCCGCCCGTCGCGGCCAGGACCCGCCCGTCGGCGCTGAAGACCGGATGCCCGGGCGACGGCTGGAGCCGGAACGGCAGCGTCGGCACCCCGTCGAGCCCGTAGACCTGCACGCCGCCCTCCTCCGCGATCGCCACCCGCGTCCCGTCCGGCGCGAACGCCGTGTACTCCCACGGCATCCGGTCCAGCCACGGCCGCGCGGTCGTCGCCCCCGTCGCCAGGTAGCGCAGGTGCGAGCGGTTGCCGGCGAACACCAGCGCCACCCGGTCCCCGGGCCCCGCCACCGCGTACTCGCCCACCAGCGTGGCCCGCCGTCCGCGCAGGTCCCAGGCCCACCGCTCGCCCGACTGCCGCGCCGCCGCGAACAGCAGCCCGCCGCCCGGGCTGAACCACGCCGCCTGCTCGCCCGGCGCGCCGAGCCCGCGCCCGAACGGCCGCCCCACGCCCAGGCCGGAGCCGGTGTTCCACAGGTACGAGCGGTCCACGCCGACCAGCGCCAGCGTCCGCCCGTCCGGCGCCCAGGCCATCGCCCGCACGTTCCGCTCCGGCCCCGCCGCCGACGCCACCAGCCGCCGCCCGGTCACGTCCCACACCCGCAGCGTCCCGCCCGCCAGCGACGCCAGCCTGCTCCCGTCGCCCGACAGCGCGTGCAGCGACCGGTCCGTGGCGTACGGGTCGGCGAACCCGTCCACCGCCGGGTCCGCCGCCGCCCCCGCCAGCGCCCGCCCGGCCTCGGCCACCGGCGCCAGGCTCCACGCGGCCAGCGCCAGCTTGCGCGCCGTCACCGGGTCGGCCCCGCGCGCCGCCTCCGCCCGGGACGCCGCCACCTTGGCCATCGCCTGCTCCAGCCGTCCGTCGGCGGCGCCGCCCTGCCAGGCGAGCACCGCGGCCAGCACGAGCGCCGCGGCCCCGGCCAGCCCGCCGCGCCGCAGCCGGCCCCGCCTGCGCGCCGCCGCCCGCCCGGCGTCCAGGAACGCCTGCTCGCCCGCGTTCAGCGTCACGTGCCGCCGGTCGCCCGCCGCCCAGGCCAGCGCCCGGTCCAGCGCCGCGTCGCGGAACAGGTCGGCGCCGCGCCGCCCGCCCTCCTCCCACCGGCGCGCCGCCCCGGCCAGCTCCCGCTGCACCGCCAGCCCGGACCGCTCGGCCTCCACCCAGGCACGCAGCCTCGGCCAGGCCGACGGCAGCGCCCCGCACGCGACCGTCACCCGCCCGTCCGCCCGCTCCAGCAGCCCCGCCTCGGTGTACGCGGTGAGCACCCGGTCGATGGCGGCCGCCTGCTCCGGGGTGCGGCCGGCGACCAGGTCGGCGCGTACGGTGCCGGGCGCGAGCCGCAGGAACACCTCGGGGGCCAGGGCCTGGTCGGGAACGGCGAGCCGCTGGTAGACGTCCTCGGCCCGGGCGCCGAGCGGCGGGTCGTCGACGGGCTCGGGGGGCGAGAGGCGGCCCTGCTGGGACTGGGGGGCGTCGAGCAACGACATGAGGAGCTGGCGGGCGCCGGGGCGGTGCGCGGGATCGTCGTGCAGCGCCGCGGCGACCAGGTCGCGTAATCGGCGGTCCATCGGCGAGGGCGTGCCCCGCACCGGCCTGCCCGGCTCGTCGGCGCCGTGGGCGGCGAAGCGGAGCAG
This sequence comes from Nonomuraea sp. NPDC049725, assembly GCF_040674795.1. Lineage (NCBI taxonomy): Bacteria > Bacillati > Actinomycetota > Actinomycetes > Streptosporangiales > Streptosporangiaceae > Nonomuraea > Nonomuraea sp. NPDC049725. Next base: position 404,176 of record NZ_JBFANJ010000009.1, read on the forward strand.
GCGGCCCCAGGCGTGGACGTCGGCGGCCGGGGTGCCGCCGGGGCGCGGGGCGGTGAGGCGGGGCCCGTCGGCCGTGAGCAGGACGGTGCCGGGGCCGAGCCCGCCGTGCGCGGCGCCCGCCTCGTGGAAGGCGGCCAGGGCGGTGGCGGTGGTGGCGGCCAGCCGGTAGAGGTCGCCCGGCTCGTACGGCCCGTGCCGCTCGACGGCGGCCCGCACGCTCACCCCCTCGACGTACTCCCCGACGAGGTACGGCGGGTCGGCGTCGAGCCGGTGGTCCACCAGCCGGGCCACCCGTAACGAGCTGACCCGGCCGACCGCCGTCACCCAGGCGGCCAGCGCCTCCGGATCGGCGGCAGGCGGCAGGACCCGCAGGGCATGGCGGACCCCCGACTCGTCGTAGGCCTCGCGGACACCGCCTCCGAGCCGGTCGCCCAACCAGTAGCCTCCCAGCCGATCACCCATGCGAGGTTGGATGCCGCCTTCCGGTCAGCGGTTCAGGCGGGCCCTGTGGTCCGGCCATTCCTCTACGAGGATGCCGAAACAAACGGTGTCGCGCCAGGTGCCGTCGGAGCGGCGGCGGTGGCGGCGCAGCGTGCCCTCGTGGACGCCGCCGATGCGCCTGATGGCGTTCTGGGACCGCTCGTTCAGGCAGTCGGTCTTGAGCAGCACCCGGTTGTGGCCCAGCTTGTCGAAGGCGTGGTCGATCAGCAGCAGCTTGCACGCGGTGTTGACGGCCGAGCGCCAGTAGGCCCGGCCGTACCAGGTCCAGCCGATCTCGATGCTCTCGTCGAAGCCGGGCACGTCGCAGTAGGCGGTCCAGCCCACGGCCCTGCCGGTCGCCTTCACGATCACCGCGTGCGGGACGTGCTTGTCGTCCTCGATCAGCGTGCGGGCGACCGCCGCCAGCTCCTCCTCGGTGCGCGGCGTCGCCACGGGCAGCCACCGCCACAGCTCGTCGTCCCCGCCGCCGGCGGCGAACAGGTCGGGCACGTGCGCCAGGGTGAGCGGCTCAAGGCGGACGTCGTCGTTCTCCAGCACCACGGGCGCCGGCAAGGTCGCGGTCATGGCGGTCAGCTTAGGCAGGGCTCGCGGGCGCGCTGAGGGCCACCTGACCGATTTTGCGGGGAACCACCTGTCGACACTCATACCGGCCGGTCGGTAGGCTCGCGGCATGGACTTCGCCTTCGACACCGTCACCGAGGACCTGCGGCGGCGCCTGCTGCTGTTCATGGACGAATGCGTCTATCCCGCCGAGTCCGCCTTCGAGGAGCAGGCCCGCACCAGCGGCTGGAGCGCCCCGCCGCTCGTCAACGACCTGAAGGACGAGGCCAGGCAGCGCGGCCTGTGGAACCTGTTCCTGCCCGGCGAGCACGGCGCCGGGCTGACGAACCTCCAGTACGCGCCACTGGCGGAGATCATGGGCCGCAGCCCGAGCCTGGCGCCGGTCGCCACCAACTGCGCCGCGCCCGACACGGGCAACATGGAAGTGCTGTCGATGTTCGGCAGCGAATGGCAGCGCAAGGAGTGGCTGACGCCGCTGCTCGACGGCGAGATCCGCTCGGCGTTCGCGATGACCGAGCCCGACGTGGCCTCCTCCGACGCCACGAACATCGCCACCTCGATCGTCCGCGACGGCGACGAGTACGTCATCAACGGCCGCAAGTGGTTCATCTCCGGCGCGATGAACCCCGACTGCAAGATCTTCATCGTCATGGGCAAGACGAACCCGGACGCGCCCAAGCACCGCCAGCAGAGCATGATCCTGGTGCCGCGCGACACCCCCGGCATGACGATCAAGCGCGGCATGCACGTCTTCGGCTACAGCGACGCCGACCACGGCGGCCACGCCGAGATCCTGTTCGAGGACGTCCGCGTCCCGGCCGACAACCTGATCGGCGAGGAGGGCGGCGGCTTCGCCATCGCCCAGGCCCGCCTCGGCCCCGGCCGCATCCACCACTGCATGCGCCTGATCGGCATGGCCGAGCGCGCGGTCGAGCTGATGTGCGAGCGGGCTCTGGCCCGCACCGCGTTCGGTAAGCCGGTCGCCCAGCAGGGCGTGGTCCAGGACTGGATCGCCGAGTCCCGCATCAGGATCGAGCAGTTGCGGCTGCTCGTGCTCAAGACCGCCTGGCTGATGGACACCGTCGGCAACCAGGGCGCCCACACCGAGATCCAGGCCATCAAGATCTCCACCCCGATCACCGTGGAGTGGATCCTCGACAAGGCCATCCAGGTGCACGGCGCCGGCGGCGTCTCCCAGGACTTCCCGCTGGCCGGGCTCTGGGCCGCGGCCCGCTCGCTGCGCCTGGCCGACGGGCCGGACGAGGTGCACAAGCGGTCCCTGGCCTACCGCGAGCTGAAGAAGCACATGTGATGACGACAGGAGCTGGAGTGGACGAAGCACGGCTCAAGGAGCGCGTCGCCGCGTTCCTGAGCGAGAACGATCCGGACGGCGACCGGCTGGAGTTCCTGCGGGCCAGGTTCGACGCGGGCCTGGCCTGGGTGTGGTTCCCCGAGGGGCTCGGCGGGCTGGGCGTCTCGCGCGAGCTGCAGCAGGTGGTCGAGCGGGAGCTGGCCCACACGCCGCAGCTCGACGGCGGCGTGCAGGGCATCGGGCTCGGCATGGCCGCGCCCACGATCCTGGCGTTCGGCACCGAGGAGCAGAAGCGCCGCTTCCTGCGCCCGCTGTGGACGGGCGAGGAGATCTGGTGCCAGCTCTTCAGCGAGCCCGGCGCCGGGTCCGACCTGGCCACGCTCGGCACCCGCGCGGTCCGCGACGGCGACGAGTGGGTCGTCGACGGCCAGAAGGTGTGGACGTCCGGGGCCCACCACGCCCGCTGGGCGATCCTCGTCACCCGTACCGACCCGGACGTGCCCAAGCACCGCGGCATGACGTACTTCATCTGCGACATGCACGCCCCCGGCGTGGACGTGCGCCCGCTGCGGCAGATCACCGGCGAGGCCGAGTTCAACGAGGTGTTCCTCACCGGCGTGCGGCTCCCCGACGACCTGCGGCTCGGCGCGGTCGGCGACGGCTGGCGGGTCGCCCAGACCACGCTGATGAACGAGCGCGTCGCCATCGGCGGCGCGCCGGTGCGGCGCGGCGGCGGCATGGTCGGCGCGGTGCTGGAGCACTGGCGCGAGCACCCCGAGCTGCGCACCCACGACCTGCACCAGCGGCTGCTCTCGCTCTGGGTGGAGGCCGAGGTGACCCGCCTGTCGGGGGCGCGGCTGCGCGAGCAGCTCGCCGCCGGGCAGCCGGGCCCCGAGGGCTCGGGCATGAAGCTGTCGTTCGCCCGGCTCAACCAGGCGCTGTCCGGCCTGGACGTCGAGCTGCGGCGCGACCTCGGCTACGACGACTGGACCTTCCGCCGCTCCGAGACCGTCGACTTCTACGGCCGCGGCCCCGGCTACCGCTACCTGCGCGCCAAGGGCAACTCGATCGAGGGCGGCACCTCCGAGATTCTGCGCAACATCATCGCCGAGCGGGTGCTCGGCCTGCCCTCAGAGCCCCGCGTCGACAAGGACGTGCCCTGGAAGGACCTGCCGCGATGACGAGCCTGCTGTATTCGGAGGTCGAGGAGGAGCTGCGCGCCGCCGTGCGCGACCTGCTCGCCGACCGCTGCCCGCCCGCCGCCGTGCTCAAGCGCGCCGAGTCGGACCCGTACGACCTGGACCTGTGGAAGACGCTGGCCGGGGAGATCGGGGTGGCCGGACTGCTCATCCCCGAGGAGCACGGCGGGGCCGGGGCGACGGCCAGCGAGGTCGCGGTCGTGCTGGAGGAACTGGGCCGGGGCGTCGCGCCGGTGCCGTTCTTCACCAGCGCGGTGCTCGCCACCCGGGCGCTCGTCCAGGCCGGGGCCGCCGGCCTGCTCGAACGGCTCGCCGACGGCCGCTCGACCGCCGCGCTCGCGGTGTCGTTCGCGGCCTCGCCCTACCACCCGTCGCGCGGCTCCTCCGTACGGCTCGCGGACGGGCGGCTGTCGGGCACGGTCACCGGCGTGGCCGGGGCCGACGTCGCGGACGTGCTGCTGGTGCCGGTCGAGGGCGTCCTCTACCGCGTCGAGGGCGCCCAGGTCGCCGCCGTGCCGTCGCTGGACCTGACCCGGCCGGTCGCCACCGTCACGCTGGACGGCGCCGAGGCCACCCGGCTCGGCGAGGTGGACGTGGCGGGCGTGCTGCGGTACGGGGCCGGGCTGCTGGCCTCCGAGCAGTACGGGGTCGCCCAGTGGTGCCTCGACACGACGCTCGCCTACGTCAAGGAGCGGCACCAGTTCGCCCGGCCGATCGGGTCGTTCCAGGCGATCAAGCACCGGCTGGCCGACCTGTGGCTCGACGTGGTCAGGGCCAGGGCGGCGGCGCGGGGCGCGGTGGCCGACGACTCGCCCCTGTCGGCGGCCGTGGCCCAGGCGTGGAACGCCGGCGTGGCCGTGCACGTGGCCGAGGAGGCGGTGCAGCTCCACGGCGGGATCGGGATGACCTGGGAGCACCCGGTGCATCTCTATCTCAAGCGCGCCAAGGCCACCGAGATCGCTCTCGGCACCCCCGGCGACCATCGCGAGGCGCTCGCCTCACTCGCCGAGGTGCCCGGCCCCGAGGGAGGCCAGCAGTAGGTCGGCGAAGTGCTTGCCCACCTGGGCGCCGGTCAGCGGCCCGTCCGTGTGGAACCAGGTGCCCAGGTGGTGCACCGAGCCGAAGAAGTAGTCGACGACCAGGTCGGCCGGCACCCGGTCGCTGAACACGCCGTCGCGCTGGCCCTCCAGCACCAGGTCGCGGAAGCGCTCGTGATAGCGCCGGCGCTCGGCCCGTACACTCTTGCGGGTCTCGGGAGCGAGCAGGTGCATCGAGCGGAAGAAGATCTTGGAGTCGTCGAGGTTGTCGGTGGTGGTCTCGATCACGTCGGCGGCGGCTCGGTGCAGCCGCTCGACGACCGTGCCGGGACTGTCGGCGATCTGCGTCAGCCGGTCCATCTGCATGCGCAGGACCCTGCCGTAGATCTCGTGCAGCAGGTCGTCCTTGGAGTCGAAGTAGTGATACATGGCGCCTTTGGTGACGCCGGCGGCCATCACGATCTCCTGGACGGAGGTGCTCTCGAAGCCCTGTTCGGCGAACAGCCGGGTGGCCTCGGCGAGCAGCCTCTGGCGTACCGGTTCCTCTTTCATCACGGATCACAGCATACCGACTGGTCGGTTGAGGCGTGATGCTTCTCCTAGGGGTACCAATTCCGTCACCTTAGGCTCACCTTGGTTTCGGATGGGGTATCTCTTTAACCGGCGAGGGATCTTCGGCGTGGCAGATCCTGTTGACGACACACTCATTCGGGGAGTTTGCCGTGCCCGGTGGCTCTATCTACGTGCAGCAGGACGAGAAGTACACGGGGTCGTCCCCCCAGTGGTGGTACGAGAAGTTCTGGCGTGAGGAGGCCCAGAGCAGGCGCAGGGCGCGCATCCTCAAGGCGGCGGCCGGGTTCGCCGCCGGTTTCGCGCTCGGCGTCCGCTTCGACGTCACCTACACGGCCTTCTACGCGCTCGTCGTGGCCGGGCTCGTCGCCGCCGGCGACTGGTGGCTCGACTGGCGCCGCTTCCAGGCCACGGCCGTCTGGCGCGGGCGCAGGCACGGCGAGGCCATCACCGGCCGCCTGCTGCGCCGCTCGCTCGGCAGGCGCGGCTACCAGGTGCTCGACGGCCGGGCGATCAAGGACAAGGCGTCCATCGACCACCTCGTGATCGGTCCGGGCGGCGTCTGGATCGTCGACAACGAGTCCTGGAGCCCCGACACCGAGATCGCCACCTACGGCGGCCGGCTTTTCTTCGGCGAGAAGTACGGCACCAAGGTCGCCAAGCCGCTGGCCGACGCCGCCCAGGCGTTCGCCGACCTGCTCACCCGCGAGACCGGCATCGAGGTCACGATCACCCCGCTGCTGGCCGTGCACTGCGGCATGCTGCCGCGCCGCGGGCTGCTGGAGGCCGAGGGCATCACGCTGCTCAAGCCGCGCCTGGTCGCCAGGCGCATCCGGTCGACGGCGAACGGGCACCTCGACGCCGCCCAGATCGAGCTCCTCACCCGCACCGCGGCCCGCGAGCTCCAGCGCGCCTGACGGCGATATACCTGCGATATACCGCTGGCCACTAGCGTCCTTTCGCGACAGGCCAGAACCAGGGATGGAGCGGTAAAGAACATGCGCAGATCCAGCGGAATCGTCGCCCTCGCCCTCGCCGCCGGACTCCTCACCGGCGCCCAGCCCGCCGCCGCCGGAGTGCATACCGCGTGCAGCCTCTCGCCGGGCACCCCGTACAAGGACGGCTACAAGGTGATCGCGGGCGTGGTCACGTGGACCGGCTCCTCCTGCGGCCGGATGACCATGAAGCTGCAGCGGTCGCGGTGGTACGGCTGGCAGGACATGGTCGACGACTCGTGGGACTCGGCCACCAGCAGCAGCAAGCGCGCCTCGCTGCGGGTGTCGTGCGACGGCACGCACGAATGGCGGATCTGGTTCGACTCCAGCAACACCAGCAGCAGGACCGGCCTCACCAGGAAGATCAGCTGCCCGTAGCCGCGCGCGGGTCACCAGGCACTCCGGCCTCAGAGGCAGCGCACGACGAACGGCTCGCCCGTGCCGTCGCTCACGTCGTAGGTGCTGCCGGCCACCGCGCCGTCGTCCGAGGCCACCGTGAGCCACATGCTGTGCGTGGGCGACTTCGGCAGGGCGTGGACGAAGTGGTCGAGGCGCCAGACGCCCTCGCCGCCCCCGGTGGCCTCGTCCGTGGTGCCGGTGATCAGGCCGTCACGGTTGACGGCCCGGGTGTCGGCGCTCTTCGGCAGCACGCGCGGCACGCCGTCGGTGTCCCACAGCACCCCGTACGTCCGGTAGGGCGAGGTGTAGCTGATCCGGCCGATCACCCGCCCGTTGGAGATCCCGGTGGCGAACGTGCCGGCCGCCCCCGCGATTTTGGCCAGGGGCGTGATCACGCCGTTCCGCCACAGGGCCGGGCCGTCCGGCGTGCGCAGCAGCACCGTGCCGTCCTCGTCCGCGTCCTCGGGCTCGTACCCGTCCGGCAGAGCCGTCTCGATCACCTGCCCGGGCCGATCGGCGGGCCAGCGCAGCAGGCGGTGCACGTACCGGCTGCCGGTCCACACCATGTTCCGGCCGGTGACGTCGCCCTTCTCGTTGACGGCGAACGGCCGCAGGAACCCGTCGGCGGGCCGGGCGAGCCGGTCCGCCTGGCCGTTCCTGAGCAGCACCGCGTGGCTGGGCCCGTAGTAGGGCGGGGCGGCGATCGCGGTCCACACCAGCAGGGCGCCCGAGCGGGTCTCGTCCGGCAGGCCCGCGATCGGCTCACCGTCGACCTTGGTGCCGTGGTCGACGAACTGCCCGCCGCGCCAGGAGACCCCGTGCCAGGCGCCGTCGGCGAGCACGGCGCGGCCGGAGAAGCCGCCCTGGTGGTCGGTCGCGGTGACCTCGGCCTGCCGGGTGCCGGCGGGCACGGGCAGCGGGGCGCGCGTCCAGGCACAGTCGGCGGCGGAGGCGGCCGGGATCGCCGTGATCGAGGCGAGTAACAGCACGGTCCCCGCGACCACGCAGCCGAGTCGGTTCGATGTCACGGCGTTCCTCCCGCGGAATCGGATGGCTGGTTGCCACCGTAGATCGGCGGGAGGCCGCACGCCGTCCTTCCCGGCAGGCACGGCAATCCACGAGAAACCGCCCTAGGCGATGCTCTCGATGAACGCGGTCAACTGGGCGACATTTCGGCATTCGTACATGGGGACGACCGTCCCGTACTCGGTCGCCACCGAGTCGCCGGTGTCCCACTGCTGCCGCGGCTCCGGGTTCAGCCAGTACGCGTGCCGGGCGCGCCGGGTCAGCGACTTCAGCGTGTCGAGCGCGGGCTGCTGGTAGTTGGAGCGGGCGTCGCCGAGGATCAGCAGCGACGTCTTCGGCCCGATCGCGTCACCGTAGCGCTCGGCGAACCCCTCCAGCGCGTGGCCGTAGTTGGTCCGGCCGAACCGCACCATGTCGGCCTCGTTCGCCAGCCGCGTCATGGCCTCCACCACGTCGGCGCCGGGCACGAAGAACCGGGTGATCTCGTCCACCGTGTCCACGAACCCGAACGCCCGCACCTTGGTGAACTGCTCCCTCAGCGCGTACGTGAGCAGCAGCGTGAAATGCGCGAACGACGAGACCGAGTCGCTGGTGTCGCAGAGGATGACGAGCTCCGGCTTGTGCGGCCGGGGCGGCTTGAAATGCGTGGTCAGCGGCACGCCGCCGCTCTGCAACGACGCCCGCATGGTCCTGCGGAAGTCGAGCCGCCCGCGCCTGCCCTTCCTGTGCTTGATCGTCAGCCGCGCGGCCAGCCGCCGGGCCAGCGGGTGCACCTCGCGGCGCAGCCTGGCCAGGTCGGCCTTGGTGATGCGCAGGAAGTCGATGTGGTCGAGCGGCGGGCGCACCGCCGAGCGCGCGATCTTGTCGATGCCGGAGTCCTCGGCGATGCGGCGGCGCACGTCCGCCGACACCGCCTCCTCCAGCCGCCGCGTGTTGGCCGCGACCCGCTGACGCGCCGTCTTCTCGGCCAGCCCGCCGCGCTCCTGCCCGGCCAGGACCTCGTTCAGGATCCGGGCCATCAGCGTGTCAGGCGACAGGGCCCGCATGACGCTGTAGGAGAACCAGTTCTGCCGGCCCTCCGCCGCCTCCTGCCGCCCGAACCGCTCCACCATGACCCGGGCGAACTCCCGTATCTCGGCGTCCGTGCTCTGCGTGAGCAGCCCCGCCAGGTAGCCGCGCACCTCCTCCAGCGGCGCCGACTCCAGATCCGGGCGCGGCCCGTACAAGCCGGTCGTCGCCCTCGGGAACCACAGGTCGAACAGCACGTCGAAGCCCGGCCGGTACGCGGGCTTCTTCACCAGCGTCGCCGCGTAGGCGGCGCGCAGCGACTCGCGGTCGGCCAGCTCGATCACCCGCAGCGCCCGCGCCGCGTCGAGCCCTTCCGCCAGCGACACGGGCAGCCCGGCCTCGCGCAGCGCGTGCACGAAGCCGACGTGCCTGTCGACGAGCGAGCTGTGCGGCGCGTGCGTCACGGCGTCGCCAGCCCGAGCTCCTTGACCGCGCGGGCGTGGTCGGAGGCGTGCTTGAGCACCACGCCCAGGGTGCCCGCGACCGTCGCCTCGTCCAGCTCGTCGCGGCCCAGCGCCAGCAGCGTGTTGGCCCAGTCGACGGTCTCCGCCACCGACGGCGCCTTCTTCAGCTCCAGCGACCGCAGCGTCGCCACCGTCCTGGCCAGCTGCTCGGCCAGATCGGCGCGGAGCGTCGGCACCTGGCTGAGCACGATGTCACGCTCGCGTTCCGGGGTCGGATACTCGATGTGCAGGTAGAGGCAGCGCCGCTTGAGCGCCTCCGACAGCTCGCGCGTCGCGTTCGACGTCAGCACCACGAACGGGCGGCGCACCGCCTCGATCGTGCCCAGCTCCGGAATCGTCACCTGGAAGTCGGACAGCAGCTCCAGCAGCAGCCCCTCGACCTCCACGTCCGCCTTGTCCGTCTCGTCGATCAGCAGCACCGCCGGCCCGGCGGACCGGATCGCCTTGAGCAGCGGCCGCTCCAGCAGGAACTCCTCGCCGAAGATGTCGTCGTCGGCGCTCGTCGCCTGGATGCGCAGGAGCTGCTTCTTGTAGTTCCACTCGTACAGCGCCCGCGCCTCGTCCAGGCCCTCGTAGCACTGCAGCCGGATCAGCTCGGCGTCGGTGGTCAGCGCCACGGCCTTGGCGAGCTGCGTCTTGCCCACCCCCGCCGGCCCCTCGACCAGCAGCGGCTTGCCCAGCGCGGCGGCGAGGAAGACCGAGGTGGAGATGGCGTCGTCGGAGAGATAGTCCACGGCGGCGAGCCGCTCGGTCACGTCGGCGGGCGAGTCGAACATCGATGCTCCTGTCTGCAGGCCGAACTTTATTCTAGCGGTACGGGCGCCGCTTCGGCCGATTCGACCTGGGTGCTTGGTGCCGGTATATTCCTTCGTGCACGGCGCGCCGCTAGCTCAGTTGGTTAGAGCAGCTGACTCTTAATCAGCGGGTCCGGGGTTCGAGTCCCTGGCGGCGCACCCTGACAGAAACCCCGGTTCAGTTCGCTGAGCTGGGGTTTCTTGGTTTTGGCGGCCGGGTCGCGCCGGTGGTTGCTCGTCGACACGGTTCCGGCGCATGGCTGCATAGTGCGTGGGGGTACGGGCCTCGGCTGCGTCGCTGGGACGGCTCGACCGACTCGCTCAGGTGTCGCCACGTAGGCGGACCCATATTCGTGGCGGGCAGTCATCCAGCTCTGCGACCCGGCCCGCGCGCCGGCGGGCACCGGGACGTGCCCTGCACTCCGGGCTACCGCTTCCACCTGCGCCGGCCTGGCTGCACATGGCGGCCACCACGCTCAGTCAGCACCTCTGGACCGGCCTGCCGTACGGCATCTTCGCGGCCACGACCCTCCAGGAGTTGATGGACGGTCGGCGGGGCGCCGTACTCGGCGACTATCACCACCACGTCGACTCCCTGCACCGACGTGTCTCCTCACATCGTCCTGGGCCTCTGCTTTGTCCGAACCAAACGCACCCCAGACTCTCGCGATGGTCGCCGAGTTCGAAGCGAACATCGGGCACCAGCGCACCCGTGGAAGGATGGTCCTCGCGAAGAAGAACGGCGAGCTCAAGGGCAAGCAGCCCGAAGCTGCCCGAATGCGCTCACCGTTTCATCCGCCGCTGCCGCCGCTACGCCGACCTGGCTACCGAGCGCAGCGTCGGTTCCGTCAGGCGGGCTACTACTTCCTCATGGAGTGCCGCTCACCGCCGCGGGTGCTCGTGGCGGCGAGCGGTGGTCGCGTCAGTAGCTTCTGATGACGGTGGAGTTGTCGGCGTAGTCCCACTCGCGTGCCGAGGAGATGGCGTTGACCGTCAGGTTGAACGGTCCGGGCCCGGCCTCGTACCGTCGTACCGTCACCTCGAAGAACTGCGGGTACGAGCCGGACATCAGTTCGCAGGTCGCCGCGAAGGTGGCGATCTGGCAGTGGGCGGTGCCGTTTCGCACGCCGGTGATGACCTGGCCCTTGGACACCTGGAAGTTGACCTTCACCCGGTCCACCGGGCCTTCCGCGCCGACGCCGACGGCGTAGACCTCTGAGCCGATCGCCTCGCCGTTCACCCAGACGTTCGCCGGTGTCCCGGCGTGGGCGGCGCTGCTCAGCATCGTGGTGACGGCAAGGGCGGTAAGGGCGGTGATGGCCAATTTCTTCTTCATGAAAATCTCCTGTCAAAGTTCCGGCCGTAAGGGGCCGGAGGGGGTGAGCCTGTTGTCTCGGCAGCTCCCCCGGGGGTGGATCGGGGTGCCCGTCTTCTTCGTGATCAGGTTCCTGGGCGATCACGAAGATACGGAGACGGCGGCGGCGGGGAATCCGCCGTGCTTAGGTACTTCCGTCGCACGCCTTCAGTACGGCGGTGGTCAGCTCGTGGTCGAGTTCGGTGTCGGCCTGGCCGGTGGCCGCCTGACCGATCTGCTGCTCGCAGACAACGAGGCCGCCGCCACCGCGCCCGCACCGACGCGCAGACCGGCGGATGACGAGAGCCGAATCGGAATCCACCTGCCTGTGGGCAGCCACTGTCGGGTGCGCCTGGGCCTCATCAGTGCCGGGCCAGACCAGCTATGAATCACCCGGGGACCCGGCCCGGGAGGGCAAGGGGTGCTGCCGCGTGGTCGTGGTGGCCGGCAGCTGAGACCGAAAACGGTGCACAACTTCCATGGCGCACCGTACATCTCATGCATGTGTGATCAGAAAAGCGATGGTTGCCGCCCTGGTGGTTGGCTCCGTATTGGCGGGAACGGGCGTGGCCGACGCCGAGGCGAGCAGGATTCCGAAGAATTTCCTGCTGAGTGAGAAGGAGGCGAGGGCACCGCGGGATGAGGCGGACTCCATCGAGTACTGGTGGAAGATCAGCGACAAGCTGTCCAACCGTCCCCTGCTCGCCCCTTGCCGAGGGGCGCGCACTGTCCGCGACGGCCGGGTCGCGATGCGGACGATCACGCATCTGACCAGCGCCCCGTCGTCGGACGGCGAGCAGCTCGTGCTCTATCGGAGTGCGAAGGCCGCCCGCGCGACCTTCCTCGGCCTGCGGGCCGAGGTGAAGCGGTGCCCTGGAAAGGACCTCCGCCTGATCGCCAGGACAGTGCGCATCGGGGACGAGGGCATGTTCGTGGGGAGGTACGACTACTACAGGGGCAAGCGGGATCGGGAGCCCGTCTATTCGTGGGCGGTCGGGCGTCGGGGTGCGGCCTTGTTCGTTTACAGTGCCGATCAGGCTTACACCACCAATCCGGGCAAGCTGGTCACGGGCCGGGCGAAGCGGATGGCGAAGAAGGTGTGCGAGCTGCGGAACGTGTGCCGCTGAGCGAGCGGGGTGGCGGGCCCGGTCGACCGAGTCGTCGAGGTTGTAGATCCGAAGTACGGGCAGGAACGTTCTGGCCGTCGACCAGGGCGGACAGTGGCGTCATCGAATCGTCGTCAAGATCGAGCTCCGCAGGGTGCCGTGGCGGGTCAGCCGATCTTGGGCGTGGCTCGCATGACGCAAGCACGGCAGGGACGCAGGCCGGTCGGCCTGAACAGCTACCTGCGTTGGCGGGACGGCCACCGTCGCCCGCGATCCGGCCGTTGTGCGGTCCTGGTACGGCTTCCTGCCGGCCCACGAGGTCGCCACCCGCAACCCGCTGTCCGGCCATCGTGAACTGCAGCGGGAACACCCGATAGGTGGCGGGAGTCGTTGAGCGAGGAGACCGGCAGGATGGGCGGGGTGGTGTCCACACGCAGCCGGTGCCGCGGCGGGAGTGGTCACGGTGCCCGGGTGGCAGCACGGCAAGGTCGCCGAGCAGGGCGGCACCGAGCTGGTTCCGGACCAGAGCCCGGGTAACGGCCGAGCACCAGGACGGGGTGTCGACGCGGTCGGCCGGTAGCCTCCGTGTTACCTGCTGCACGGCTTTGACCGGCCCCTCCGGCTTGCCGGGATCAGCGAGGCGGAGGGTCTGGCGGCTGCGGGTCCTCGTTCGGCTCCCCGGGAACCCGTTGGGGGAGACCGGTTCCGGTAGGCCATGTTCGGCAGCGGTGACCGCGGTACTGTGGCCGAACAGGTGCTTGCGCCTCGGACGCCGCGGATTTCACCGTCCTCTTGTCTGGTTGGAGAACGGGGGAGTGTCTGACCGGTCGAGAGGGACGCAGACGCTCTCACGCGGCCGCTGCTGTTCCCTGAGATCACCCACGTGCTCCGTGATGACGGCGTTCTGGTCAGCGTCAGTCATTTCGCTGTCGGCGGCCCGCTGTTCGAGTCACCGGCACGGCGCCTGGAACGACTGTTCCGATGAGTCGGAAGGTGGGCGATGGCGGAGTTGCCGGTGATCCGGGACGGGCTGCTCGGCATCGCGCCAGGCCGGCCCGGGATCGCGGTCGGAACCCCGCAATGGCGCGCCTGGCTGGCCGAAGCCACCGCGTTCGCCGTCGAGCATCCGGCGGGAGGCTTCACCGTGCGCCGGGAGACGTCCGGCAATGGACGCGGCACGGGCTACTGGCGGGCCCATCGACGCGTCCTGGGCGTCCGGCGGCGGGTCTACCTGGGCGGTTCGCATCAGGTGACCGCGAAAGCGCTGGACGCCGCGGGCCACGCGCTCGCCGCGGCGTCGTACAGCGAGCCGATCGAGGCCACCAAGGTCGGTGTTCCGCCGGCGCGTACGGGCGCGGTGGCCCGGCCACAGCTCTACGCCGCCTTGGACCGTGCGGCCAGGCTGCCGCTGGCGCTCGTCTGCGCGCCCGCCGGGTCCGGGAAGACGACGACGCTGGCGGCCTGGGCGGCGACCACGTCGGCACGCGTGGCCTGGCTGTCCCTGGACCGCGACGACAACGATCCCGTGACGTTCTGCCGGGGACTCGCCGCCGCGCTCGACGTCACGATGCCGGCCACCGCCATCCACTCCCGCCCGGCCCTGCGCCGCCGCTTCGCCGGCCTGATCAACGAACTGGCCGGCCGGCCCGGCGACCTGGTCCTGGTGCTGGACGACTATCACCTCATCGGCTCGGCCGACCTGCACGATGCCGTCGCCCACCTCGTCGAGCGCCTGCCGCCACGCATTCATCTGATCATCGCGACCCGCTACCCTCCACCCCTGCCGTTGGCGGCCTGGCGGGCCAAGCACCGGATGTGCGATCTGGACGCCGCACGCTTGCGCTTCACCACCACGGAGACAGCGGCGTTCCTGGGCGAGACGATGGGCCTGCGCCTCGGCGCCCGGACCGTCGCCGACCTGCACGCGCGGACCGAAGGCTGGCCCGCCGGTCTGCAACTGGCCGCGCTGGCCCTGGGGCGGGGCGTGCCCGCCGGGCACGAGATCGCCGCCGCCACCGGAGACCTGGACGACTACCTGGTCACCGAGGTGCTGGACGGACTGCCTGACGAAACCCGGCGGTTCGTCCTGGCCACCTGTGTCCTGTCCAGGTTGACTCCCGCATTGTGTGACGCGCTGACCGGCCGGACCGACGGCGCTCAAGCCCTGCCCGCGCTCGCCGGCAGCGGCCTGTTCCTGGTCCCACTTGACGCGAGCGGCAACTGGTACCGCTACCACCAGCTGTTCGCCGCGGCCGTGCGGCGGTACCTGGTCCGGCGGCGTCCCGAGCTGCTCCCGGAGTTGCATCGGCGCGCGGCCGACTGGCACGGGTCGGCTGGGGACCTGCGCGAAGCGGTCGAGCACGCCCTTGCCGGAGACGATCCGCACGCTGCGGCCCGGCTGCTGGCCAGGCTGGCCGAGCACGACGGCGGACTCTGGCTGGAGCACGCCCGGCTCAGCCGTTGGCTGGGCAGGCTGCCCGAGCCGACGCCGGCCGACAACCCGGTGCTGTGCCTGCTCGTCTCTTTCACCCTCATCCACGGGTCGCTCCGGGAGGGGGCATGCTCCCATCCGTACGCGACGGACGATCCCGCCGCTTGGCTGGCGCGGGTGGACGCCGCCCGCCTGCCGCCGAAGGCGCGCGCCCTCCATGCCACGATCCTCGCGCACTGCCTCTTCCTCGACGGATCACCCGCGGCGGCGATCGACGCCGCGCAGGCGGCCCTCAACGAGCCGTACCTGACCGAGCCGGGCATGCGTCTCCAGACGGTGCTCCGGCTGACCGACCCGCTGGGCCACGGGGTCCAGGAAGGTCCTGTCCGGCGCGCCCAGCAGGAGTGCGCCCGTCTGAGCCGGTCCGAACACGACGTGACGCACCGCCTGGACGCACTGCTGGTGCTCGCGCAGGCGCATCTGTGCCGCGGCGACCTACGGCGGGCGATGGCGAGCTGCCGGGAGTCCGCCGCGCTGGCGGCGGCTCGGCGCGTCGAGCCCGATGAGCACCTGGCCGCGGCCCCGCTGGTGATGGTGGAGGCACTGTTGGAGGGTCACCGGATCGGCGAGGCCATGGCACACGCCCCCGACCTCCAGGCCGCGACAGACCACCACGATCCCGGAGTACGGCTGCACGGATACCGGGCCGCGGCCGACCTCTGCCTGGCCCGCGGCGATGAGCCGGGAACGCTCCGCGCATTCGACGCGATGGCGGACTACATCGCTGGAACGCCGGGCCTGGACAATCCCGGCTTCGGCGCCGCCGCGCGCCGGTCGGCGACGGCCCGGAGAGCGTACGCGCTGCTGACGTTCGGACACCTGGCCGCGGCCGAGCACACGCTCACTCAGGCCCGAGCCATCACCGTGGCCGGCGGCGAACCTCCGGCGGGGCTGCGCCTCTACGAGGAACTGATCGCCGCCCAGATCGCGCTGGCCGGACGCGACTGGGCCACCGCGGACGCGATCGCCTCCCAGGCGATGACGCGGCACGCCGACGTCGTCTGCGCCGCCTCCCACCTGCGGCTGCGGGTGGTTGCGGCGCTGGCTCGGCAGGCAGCCGGCGATCGGCGCCGGGCACTGGCGGCCCTCGCCGGAGCGCTCGCGCAGGCGGCGCCGGGCGCGTACCTCAGATCGTTCGCCGAGCATGGCGATGACCTGGCCCCCCTGCTCGCCGAGGCGGCAGGCAAGGCGCGGCAGCTCGCCGTCCAGGAACGCTTCACCCGCCAGGCCTACCTGGCCTGCACCGGCGCCGTAGGCGCCAAGCCCGGGGCACCGGAGCTGACCAGCCGCGAGATCGAGGTGCTGAGCCTGCTGACCGAAGGACTGTCCGCACCGCAGGTGGGCGAGCGCCTGGGCCTGGCGCCCAGCACGGTGCGGTCCCACCTGGAACGCGTCTATGCCAAACTCGGCGCCCACACCGGTCCACAGGCGGTGGCCCGCGCCATCCGCCTGGGTCTGCTCCCCGGACCCGTTAGGTAGGAGCGCCGATGTTCGGCCCGCCGGCTACCGGGCGGTATTAGGGCAATCGCCGGAGGCAGCACACTGGTCACATCCCTACCTTGTCTCCGGTGACTTCGAACCCATCGCCCACCTCCCATGGCACCGACACACGCACCGAGCCACCGCATGCGCTGTGGATGTTCTTCGCCCTCGCCTTCGCCTTCAGCTGGCTGCTCTACCTGCCGATCGTGCTCTCCGACGATGGACTGGGCCTCCTGCCGATCGGCAAGGACAGCTGGCTGCTGGACGTCTGTGTGATCGCGGGCTCGTTCGGCCCGCTGGTCGCGGCCCTGGTGACGCTGCGCACCACCGCGGGCCGGGGCGCGGTGCGGAGCCTGCTGCGGGGGCTGCGATCCTGGCGGTTGCCGGCGCGCTGGTACGTCCTGGTGATCGGCGGCGTCCTCGCGGTGCCGGTGATCGCCGCCTTCGCCATCCCGGGCACCGCCGCTCACTTCACGTTCTCGGCGGACGTGGTGCCGTCACTGGTCATCATGTTCCTGACGGTGCAGCTCGTCATCGGGGCGCTCGGCGAGGAGCCGGGCTGGCGCGGATATGCCCTGCCCAGGCTGCAACAGCGGTACGGCCCGCTGCCCGCCTCCCTCATCCTCGGACTGATGTGGGGCGGCTGGCACCTACCGCTGTTCGCGTCGTCGGCATGGGCGGACCCGAAGGGCGGCGCCACCCCGGGCGCCATCGTGCAGTTCCTGCTGCTGACCACGGTCCTGACCGTCTTCATGACCTGGGTGTTCAACAACACCGGCGGCAGCCTACTGATCATGGTGCTCCTCCACGACGCGTTCAACTCGGGCATGAACGCGGTCAGCGACCTCTTCGACGGCTCCCCCATGACCCGGAGCTACGTGCTCCTGCCCTCGATGATCGGCTTCGGCGTACTGGCGGTCCTCGTCCTGCTCACCACTCGCGCCAGGCTGTCGCAGCGACGCTCCTGACCGGACGGGTCCGCCGAGCGTGGCACAGATCGCCGCGTCCACGAGCAGAACCCCAGAGCGCTCCACAACGGTAGCGGCAACCTGCATCGACCCCGAAAGGGCCACCGTGCGTCTCGAACGCGCTCGGAGACCGCTGCGGACACGCGAGGGAAACGCCAGGGAAACACGTCGTCCCGTTGGGTGAGTTCGCGACTCACGCCTCATCTCGGCGGCGTGACCCGTCCAACGACGACGTGAGGACCCAGGCATGACCCCTCCAGCCGATCCCCGTACCCCCGGCCGCCGCGCGTTCCTGCGGCGGACGGGGCTGGCCGTGATCGCCGGCGCGAGCCTTCCCCTGCTGCCTTCCGCTCCGAGCCCGGCGTTCGCCTCCGCGGCCGACCCTGATCAGCTGTTCAAGGCGGGCAGGTTCGCCGAGGCCGAGCGCGGCTATCGCCGTCTCCTGCGCGAGGATCTGCGGAACGCGCACGCGTACGCCCAGGTCGGATACCTCGCCCTGCTGTGCAACCGGTTCGGTGACGCCGAGCGGCATCTGTCGAAGGCCGTCGCCCTGGACTCCCGCGACATCGTCTCCACACAACGGCTCGCCGAGACCTTCGTACGGCAGGACCAGTTCGCCCGCGCGGTCACGCTGCTCAAGAGCACGGGCCGTCCCCGTGACAAGGGCCTCGTCGAGCAGTACTCGCGGATCAGCGGCACACCGTGGCAGATACACGGCGCGCAGAGCACGCGGGTGCCGTTCCTCACCCTGGACCCGGTGCCTGCGGTGGAAGCCTCGGTGAACGGCGGGCCGCCCGCGAAGTTCTGGCTCGACACGTACGCGACTCTCGACCTGTCACAGGAGGCGGCGGAAGCGGCGGGGCTGCGCGCGGTGGCCGAGCTGCCCGGAGGGGTCGCCGACGCCCATCCCATCACCATCTACCTGGGCATTCTGGAATCGTTCCGGATCGGGAACATTGAGATCCGCAACCTGCCGGTGCAGTGGAGCGACGTGCAGCGGCCACCGCTTCCCGACGGCTCACAGGTGGCCGGCGCCTTCGGCACCACGATCTTCTACCACTTCCTGACCACGATGGACTACGCGGGCAGGGCTCTGATCCTGCGGCGGAAAACCGTGAAAGCGCCGCGTCCGCGCGCCCGAGGTGACCGCCTCCCGCTGTGGCTGGCCGGCGACCACTTCCCCTGCACGGTCGGCAGCCTGGGCGACTACGGCCCGCGCATGGTCACCGTCGACACCGGCGGCATCGGCAGTGCCATCGACACGACGGCGGAGATCGCCGAACGGGTGGACGGATTCGAGGTGGACTACGCCCACCCGAACGAGCGGTTCGGCATCAAGAGCTACCCGATCACGGCCGAGCGGATCAGCCTCGGCCGGGCGGTCAGGCACGGCGTGCGAGGCCTCGCCTTCGAGAAGGCCATTCCCGGTTTCCCAGGTCCCGGCCAGTCGGAGCCGTTCGGTTTCGACCTGATCGCCAACTTCACCCACGAGTTCTTCAAGCCGTTCGCCATCACCTTCGACTACACCGACATGCACCTGTACATCACGCGCGGGTGAGCTTGCGCCGCCCTGCGATCGATCACCAGCCAGGCTGGGTGAACAACCCGGCTTCCGTTCGAGTGAGGTGCTCAGCCGAGCGCGGCGAGCTCGCCCCGGGAGGCTTGAGGCAGGCCTTGTGCAGTGCGCAGTGATACGCCGTGGGTGTCCGGTCAGCGGTGGGTGGGCAGGCCGAGCCCGAGCAGGTGCACGGGGGGCGAGATCACCGACTGCGAAAGGTCCGCGAACGGCACGCCGTACGTTCTCAGCGCGGCGACGAGCAGCCGGGCGGCGGTCCGGGCCTCTTCGGGCCCGAACGCGGGGAAGTGGCGGATCAGCCGGCCCTCGGTGTCGGGCGAGTCCGGCCGCGACCAGCCGAGCCCGATCAGGTCGCTCTCCCAGGTGGGGCCGGGTTCGGCGGGGATGGCGGCCTGGATCTCCAGGCCCCACGCCGGGTCGGTGGTCCACTGCGCGTAGGCGCGCTCGCGAGGGGTGCGGATGACCGCGGTGAAGTGGCTCGACGGCTCCAGGAGGGCGAAGTCGGCGACGACCGAGTGCAGGGTCCTGGCCAGCCGTTCCTCGAACTCCGCCCAGCCATCGGCGGTGTAGCCGCCGGGGATGAACAGGTCGGTCGCCTCCGGCTGCCGGCCGACCATCTGCCAGTAGCCGAGCTGCCCGAGCCCGTCCTCCGCCTCGGCCCACTGCGCGGTGCGGTACTCGTCCTTCTCGACCGCCTCGGCGGGGCAGGCTCGCAGGTAGGCGGCATTGTGGATCCGTTCCAGCTCCAGCAGCCGGACGGGGCCACGCCAGCGCAGCAGCGGCCCCGGTCCGCGCAGGAGGGACGGCGGGCCGAGCAACTCCTCCAGGAACGAACGCAGGGCGAGGAAGAGCTCGTCGCCCTGCCCGGCGCGCAGCGAGACTTGGGTGCGGACGTCGTCGGCGCCGTGCCGGGCGAAGGTTCCGCTCTCAGGGCCGAGGACGGTGTCGTACTCCTCGGCGCGATACAGCCTGGGGAACCGGGCGCGCCTGGCCTCCTTCTCGGGGGAGTGGACCGCGGCCTGCCAGCCGAGGTGCTCACGGGCGCGGCCGAAGGCGGCGTCGTCCCACCCGGTCAGGTCAAGGGTGGCGAAGCGGCGGACGAGCTCGCGGAGCTCGGCGTCGTCGGGTGTCATGCCGGGTGATCCTAGCCGGGGCCCGTCGTGGGGCCGGTGCGTGGCATGCGCCAGACTCGTCTGGTGGAGGCCGGAGAGCGGGACGTGGTGGCGGGGCCGGACGCGGTGAACTGGTCGGTGGTGCTCGATCCCGGCACCGCCGCCGGATACGGGCCGACGCTCGTGACCGACCTGTGGCGGGTCGAGGCGGCCGAGGCGGCGGTCCGGACGTTGCGCCGGGTCTGTGGTGTGGGCGAGTACCTCTATCCGGCGGCCGGCGAGCTGCTCCCCTTCATGGCCGTGGCCGCCGCCGACCCGGCCGTGCCGGTCCGTGCCCTGCTCGTCGAGTCGATCGGGGAGATCGCCGCGACCGCCGTCCGCGCGGAGGCCCTCGGCCGGTCGGTGCGGCTGCCCGCGATGGCCTTCCTGCGGACCGGTCCCGGCCCGTCGGCTGCCTCGCAAGCACGCCGGGTTTCGGCCGCCGGCTGGCCGCGCGTCTGGGACCGCGTCGTCACCGGCCTGTGCGCGTTGCTGGACGACCCTGCCCAGCAGGTACGGCGGTGCACTGCGGTCGCCCTGACGCAGGCGACCGGCCGGGCCGAGGAGGTCACCCGGCTCCTCCAGTCCCGCTGCGCCGTCGAGCACGACCCCGTGGTGGCCGAACACCTCCTCGCCGCCCTCGGCGAACTCGCCACCCACGTGACGGAACCACGCCGGCGGGAGATCGTGACCTGGCTCCGCGCCCACCTGAAACCAGGGGACGCGGCGTCGGCCCAGGAGGATCCCCCCCCGTCCTCGCACGACTCCCATCCGATCTTCGCGGATCCGCATCCGGCTCCGGAGGGCAGGCGCCCTGCGGATCGTCCTCACCCGAACCGAGGCGACGGGTCCTCGGCAGGCGGCGGGCGGCCGGAGGTCCGGGTGGCCGCGGTGCGGGCATTGCGGCGCGTGCTGCCCGGCCAGGACGACCCGGCCTACGCCCGAGCGGTGGCTGAGGTGCTGCTCGACCCCGGCTGGAGGCCCTCGACCCGGCGCGCCGACCTCTTCGACCTGCAGGCCTCGGAGGTGCGCGGCATCGGCGAGCTCCTGGGCGAAGACCTGCCCGGCCTCCTGGGCCTCGCTCGCGCCCTGCTGAGCCACGACCGCCCGGAGCACCGAACCGGCGGCCTGGAGCTCGCCGCCGCCCTCCTGGCCGACCGGCGTTCGGCGGTCCCGGCCCTGCTGCCGGTCCTGGCCGGGCTGGTCGACGACCCACTCGCCGCCAACCGCGCCCTGGCCCTGCGAATCCTGGCCATGTGCGGATCCGCCTCCCGCCCCTGGGCCGACGCCGCAGCCGCGCACGCGACGCCGGCCGGCGAGCCGGATCCGCTGGTCCGGACTCAGGCGTTGTGGGCACTGGCCAAGATGGGCGACGACCGGTGCGTGCCCTTGCTGGCCGTACGGATGGCCGCCGGCCCGCGCCGGGAACGGCGGGACGGCTTCCGCGACTGGTTGCCGCTGTCCAACGTGGGCCGCTGGAGCGACCTGGAGCTGAACTTCTGCGAGCTGCTCACCCCCCTGCACGCCCACCACCGCGACCTGCTGCTCCCCTTGATGGCCAAGATGGCGGCCCGGCACGACCGGCGCCACTACCCCCTCGTCCTGGCCGCCTGGCACCGGGCGGGCGTCCCGGTGGTGCCCGGCCTGGTCGAGCTGCTCGACACCGGGTACGCGCTCTGGGCGGCGCACGCGCTCGGGGCGATCAGCCCCGGCCCGGTGGCGGCCGGCCGCGAACGCGGGCTGCGCAGGCTCCTCGGCCCTCTCGATCCCGGGGGCCGGGATCCGGCGCGCATCGACCCTCTGATCCACTGGCGGCTGACGGGGGACGCCGAACCCGTCCTCGCCGCGCTGGACGGCGAGGACACGGCCTCCTGGTACCGCGCGGAGATCTACGCCGAGCTGGGACCGGCGGCGGCCGGGGGAGCGGAGTGGCTACGGCAGGAACTGCGGACCCTGCCCCCTCTGGCAGGCATGCGCCACCTGCGGGCCCTGTGGCGGGTCACCGGCGACTCCGACGAGGTCGTGCCCGCGTTGCTGGCGCTGACCGCCCCAGGCACGGGCGCTTCCGACGCCGCCCCGGCGTTGATCACCCTCACGGAGATCGCCCCGACCGGCGAGGTCCTGGACCGCCTCCGGAACCTGATCCACCAGCCCCGCCGCCTCGGCCACCGGCACACCCTCGCCCTGGCCCGCGCGCTGTGGCGGCACAGCCGCCGCGCCGAGGAGATCGTGCCCGCTCTGGTGACCCTGGTGGAGCAGCTCAGCGAGCCCAGCGGGTGGTTGCCGCACAGCCGGCTGGAGCCGCTGGCCCTGCTCGCGGAGGTCGCCGCCGCCGACCCCGAGGGCGTCGCCCCGGCTCTGCCCCGGCTCCGCGCGCTCCTCGACCCCGACCGGCGCCCGTTCACCTACCGCAACTGGCGCCCCGTCGAACGGCGGCACTGGCGCTCCGTCGAGGACGACGAGGCTCTCCGCGCCGCGGGCCCGGGGGCTCGTGGGGGGGGGCGAAGGGCGGGGGGGGGGGCGCCGGGCCGCCGGGGCGGGGGGGGTTGCGTTGCGGT